>CAYTJQ010000014.1:0-64474 GCA_964438205.1 uncultured Alteromonadaceae bacterium | reverse complement strand
GGCACTGGCATGGGCACTGAACGAAGACATCGGCTGGGAGACGCTGCGCGATAGCGCCATGGCCGCGAACCTGTCCGATGCAGACACGCTGGCGCTGCTGAACAAAAGCGAGTACACGCTGCGCTACGGCATCGTCGACACGCAAGGTTACGTGTTTACCCTGACTCCGAAGGGTGACGCGCCCACCTTACTGTTCATCACGCTGAAGTGGGGAGAGCCCGATACGGGCTGGATCCTACGCTTCCCCGCCGGGCAAGTGATCGAAGACTGGGACGCCATCATAGAGGCGCAGCTGCAGCTGGCGGGGGTGGACGTGTGAGCCGAATGCTCATAACCATAAACAACGGCACGCTACTAAACAACGGCAGCACGCTGCCTGCTGAGGGCGCCAGCGTAGTGGAGTACGACACCCACACGCACATGACAATCGCTCACGTCATACCCCGTGGGTGCGGAAGCTACAGGGTGTGCTACATTGACAGGCGTCCAGAGTTGCCCTACTATCCACCCTTCGTGCTGGATCGAACGACAGTAGCCGACGCCTTAGAGCAGATCACAGCCCACGAACTACTACAAGGAGAATGACCGTGCCTAGCCAGCCGGCCCAATCCCGAGTCGTCAGCGGACGAGAGCTGCTGACCATGGTGCAGGTAGGTGAGATGTCGACCGACACTCGCATCGCCAACGCCGCCGCCAGCCTGCGATCGTGGCTGGTCTTCAAGATGAGCTTCCGAACTATCGAGATCCCACCCGAGCTGCATGAGTACTACCAGCAGCTCTGGGATTACTATCGCGAAAAGAAAGGAGCCTAGCTATGCACAACTTTCGTGTGATGTGGGAGATCCAGCTCAAGGCTGGGTCGCACCGTGAGGCTGCCGAGGAGGCAGACCGCTTGCAGCGTGCCGAGTCGCCGTTTGCCAAGACCTTCGAGGTCATGGATGACAACGGTGATTTCCAGCCCATCGCTGTCGAGCCGCCGCAGCCCGACCCGGAGCAGGTGGAGCTCGAGGCTGCCTACCGTGACGTGGCGCTCGCTGCGTACGACGGCGGTGATGAGATGGTGATCGCCCCGGATGCCAAGGTCGAGCTGGTCGACGACGGCGCGTGGGTCACGGCGCAGGTGTTCGTCAGCGATGCCGACGCTGGCATCGAGGAGTACGACGAGTGAAGATACCCCGCTTCCGTAACTACCGGGACTGGCGGGCGTTCGATGTTGAGAGCACAGGCGAGAAACCTGAGTATGCGCTGCAGCCGTGGAGCTACCGGGGTGAGCTGCGGTCATTCGCACAGGCGTGGTTCACCGAGGAGGGCAGAATCGTCTCTCGTGTTACAGAGCCACGTGCTACCCGCACCGACCTCTGGGCCCAGCTCAAGCCGCTGCTGGGCAAGGGCAAGTCAATCGTCGGGTGGAACGTCGCCTTCGACGCCGCGTGGTGCATAGCCCTCGGCCTGCGTGAGGAGGTAATGCAGACTGAGTGGCTCGACGCCATGTTGCTGTGGAAGCACTGGCAGCGATTCCCTGAGTCGGACATCGACCGTAACAAGCGCAAGCCCTACAGCCTCAAAGACGCCGTCAGGGAGTTCATCCCGAAGTACGGCGGCTACGAGGGCGACGTGCAGTTCCACGGCGAGCTGACGGATCAGGAGTGGCAGCGGCTGCTCAAGTACAACCGTGCCGACGCCGCCTTCACACTGCGGATCGCCGAGCTGTTCTGGAACAAGCTGCGCAAGGAGCCACAGCGCCTGCGTAACGCACTGGTCGAGGCGAAGGCCATCCCGGAGGTGGCGGACCACTACATCATGGGCCTGTTTGCCGACATGGACTACTGCGACGAGCTGCGCGCCGACGTCACAGCGGAGCGTGAGGAGCTGGGCGAGCGGCTGGCGGAGCACGGCGTGACCGAAACCATTATGGCCTCCCCCAAGCAGCTGACTGATCTGCTCTACGAGGACTGGGGCCTACCCGTGCTGGTCCGCACTGACAAGGGCGCGCCGTCCGCGAACAAGGACGCGCTCGATCAGCTATCACGCATGGACGACCGCTGCAGAGACATGGCGCGCTTCCGGGAGCTGGGGAACCTGCGCACGAAGTTCATCGACAAGATCCTCGAGAGCTGCGATTACAACGAGGTGCCGGTAACCCACCCGACGATGAACCTTGGCGGGACATATACTGGCAGGGCCACTTTCAGCTCTTATACCGGCAAGGGCAAGGAGAAGCGACAGACCGGGTTCGCCATCCACCAGATGTCCGGCCAGTCCCGGTTCCGCCGCCAGATCATCCCACCGTCCAATTTTACCGTGGTCGAGTTCGACGCCGCCGGGCAGGAGTTTCGGTGGATGGCGCTGGCGTCAGAGGACGAGACGATGCTCGCCCTGTGCGAGCCCGGCGAGGATCCGCACGGGTTCATGGGGGCGGAGATTAACCCCCGCTGGGAGTACCGCGAGCTGCAGCGTGAGGCGAAGGTTGACGAGGCCGCGGCGAAGGATCGTAAGTGCGGGAAGGTATCGAACCTATCCTGTGTATCCGCAGACACGGTATTGTGGACACCGCACGGCCCTAAGCGTATAGTCGATATACGGCGCGACGACCTGATCTGGGACGGCACTGAGTTTGTCCCGCATGCGGGCGTGGTTTATCAAGGGGTCAAGGATGTCATCACGTACCAAGGCCTCACGGCCACGCCAGACCACCGGGTATCGGTTCAAGGTGAGTGGGTTGCCTTTGAAGAAGCAGCTGCGCGCGGCTGGCGTATCGACGACGGGCGAGTGGACGTTGCTATCCGAGCAGCCGTTTGCACGTCGAGGCAGCCTTTATGTACGCGCCCGGTGCTCGTGCGGGATCGCGTTCGACGTGCTCCTCAGAAACATAGTGAGTGGCAAATCAACGCGCTGCCGCAGCTGCGCGAGCCTAAGACGGCACCGCCAGAAGGGGCACCTGATCGTGCGTACAGACCGAGAGAGGCGCCTGCAGAAGCGCGGGCAGGCCGCGCGGGCGCGCTGCGAAAATCCTTCGGATCGCAGCTACAAGAACTATGGTGGGCGGGGCATAAGATTTCGCTTCGAGTCAGTAGCGGACTACGTTCGTTGGGTACTGGAGCACCTTCCGCACCCAACATACAAGGGTGTCGACATCGATCGACTAGACAACAACGGCCATTACGAGCCGGGCAACTTGCGGTTGGCTACGCGTCGCCAGAACCTGAGCAATCGGCGCGCTTCGGCCATCGTGAGCTGGGGTGGGTGTTCGATGCCGCTCTACGAGTGGCGCGAGAACCCTTATTCTTACACAGCCGCGGCGCGCTATGTGCAGGCGGGCCTTACCGGCGAGGAGATCATTGCCCAAGCGTGGGCTTCAGTAGCGGCGAAACGCAAGGGCTGGCAGAGGCTCCGAGAAAAGCTGCTGTCTACGACGTGCTGAATTGTGGGCCCCGCAACCGCTTCGTCGCCGATGGGCTCGTGGTTCATAACTGCCAGTACCGCATCGGTAAGCCGAAGTTCCAGACCACGGCGCGGGTGCAGTACGGGCTGGTGCTGACCGAGGCGGAGGCTAGTCACTACCACGACACCTACCACCGCACCTACCCGGGTGTGAAGAAATACTGGCGCCGGCAGATTCGGCTCGCCAAGATTGACGGGCGGGTGCAGACGTTCGCCGGCCGTACGCTGGACATGAATACCGACTGGACGGATCAGAGCCGGGTGTGGATGTACGAGTCGGCGGCGATCAACTTCCCGATCCAAGGCACGGGTGCGGACCAGAAGTTCCTCGCCATCGCTGCGCTGAAGGCGCACTGCCGCAAGTACAACGCGCGGTTCTATTTCGAGCTGCACGACGGTATTTACTACATCGTGCCGACGCACTGCGCGATGAAGTTCGCGGAGCAGGGTCAGAAGATCCTGAACAATCTGCCCTACGGCAAGGCGTGGGGCTACGAGCCCCCGATACCGCTGCCGTGGGACGTGAAGATGAGCGACAAAAGCTGGGGCGACATGGAGGAGGTAGAGTTTTGAGCCTAGTAGAGCGAGTACACATTGACCTAGAGACACTGGGTCGCGACCACGATGCCCAGGTACTATCTATCGGCGCATGTTCTGAGTTGAGCGACCTCGAGTTCTACGTAGAGATCGAGATCGGCGCCTACGACAGCCGGATATTCAGGCGCGAGCGGGCGACCGAGGAGTGGTGGGCGGAGCAAGGTGGGTTCCACCCGACCACCGATGCCCCGGTGCCGCCCGGCACGGCCGTGCACAGGCTGATCACGGAGTACTTCGACCCGCTGTATAAACAGTACGAGGAAGTCGAAGTGTGGGCCAATAGCCCGAGCTTCGATCTGGCGATGCTACGCTACCACTTTCGGCACTTCGTGCTGGCCTGCCCGTGGGAGTACTGGCAGGAGCAGGACTTCCGCACGGTGCGACGGCTGGGTAAGTTTTTGCGCCTGCCGGTAGCGCGAGGTACGGCACCGCATCACGCCCTGCTGGACGCGCGGCAGCAGTGCAACTATGTCGAGGCGGTCATGGCTACGCTTGCGCGGGATCGGCAACTGGCAGTCGAGGCCATGGCCCGCGGGCAGGGAGGAGAGGAATGACACCCCACTACGAATGCGCCGCCAGTGGCAGCTACTACCCCGCCAGCGAGATGCGCTGGTATCAGCAGGAAGTGTGGTCTATCGAGCACCTGCGCCGGCACGGCATAGACCCATCACCGCTGCCTCGATTCGACCCGGAATGGGAGCGCCTGCTACACGACTGGCGCTGGGCATGGCATGACGGGCTTGATCCCGACGGGGACCTCCTCGCGGACACCGACGCGCTGCTTGACGGCGAGCCCACCGAGGAATCGCCGCCTCACGAAGCCCGAAGCAACTGCGGGTGCGACAGGTGCTTTTACGGCAGAGACCGCCTAGCACTTCGCATCGCAGAGCTTGAAGCCCGGCTTGCTGAGGCGCGGGAGGCGCTGCTGGCATTTGTTAACAACAGCAGCGTACAGGTCGGCTTCCCGCATGAGTGCGAGGCGGCAGAAGCAGCCCTCGCAGGGCAGGGAGGTGACAATGCCTAAAAAATTCGCGTGGAGTTACTCAGCGCTGCAGAGTTTCGAGACCTGCCCGCGCAAGCACTACCATGAAAAGATCGCGAAGGACTTTGCCGAGAAGGAGAGCCCCGAGATGCTCGACGGGCATCGGCAACACAAGGCGCTGGAGCTGCGGATCAAAGACGGTACGCAGCTGCCCAGTGACATGGTCGGCCTAGAGAAGCTGTGCCGGCGGGTGGAGCGTATCCCCGCTCAGATACACACCGAAATGAAGGTCGCGCTGAATGAGAACCTCGAGCCGGTGACGTTTTTCGCCCGGGATGTGTGGGTGCGGTGCGTGTTCGACCTCGCTGCGGTGCGGGCGCCGGAGGCGCGGATCATCGACTACAAAACCGGGAAGCGGAAACCGGACAGCACACAGCTCAAGCTGTTTGCCGCCACGGGCTTCGCCCTGTTCCCGGAGGTCGAGACCATCCGAACGGCGTTCTGGTGGTTGAAGACGAAGGAGACGGATCGGGATACGTTCCGCCGTGAAGACGCCGACCTGATCTGGCGAGAGTTCGAGCCGCGCGTGGGGCGTATGCGTGCGGCCGTCGAGGCGGGGGAGTTCCCCCCGAAACCGTCAGGCCTGTGCCGGGGGTACTGCCCGGTGAAGACCTGCGAGCACTGGGAAGAAAGGAGATGAGAGTGAACGGAGAGCAAAGCAAAGCTGCGCCGCAAAACCCCGAGCACCGGCGGTTCGGGCGCTTCCATGTCGCAGGTCAGCAGGTGCGCGACAATCCTGCCGGCTGCGCCCAGTTTTTTGCCGCGCTGCAGTTCGTACCGCTACGCGCGGAGATGATGGCGCACACGCTGACCATCGAGTACACCGGGTGGAGCCCGCACTTCGACATACTAGCCGAGAGCGAGCCGGTGCCGAACTACGACATCGCGTCAGAGACTGACGACGCCGGCAACATCGTGCGCGTCAGGGCAGTACGCTCGCAGGCCTCCTGATGGCGGAGACCCCGGAAGGTAAGGTCAAGCGCAAGTGCAAAATGATCTTCAAAGAGCATGGCGTCTGGTACTACATGCCCATGCAGAACGGCATGGGGGTGGTCGGGGTACCTGACTTCGTGTGCTGCCACCGGGGTCTTTTTCTCGGCATCGAGACGAAGGCGCCCGGCAAGCGCGCGAACCTCAGCCCTAACCAGAAGGCCCGGCGAGACGAAATCCTCGAGGCCTGTGGTGAATACCACGTCGTGGATGATCCGGAGCAGCTGCGCGATATACTCAGCCTGCACGCCCAGCGCGGGTGGGCACATCGGGTATTCACTACGTGGAAGGAGTGGGCAAATGGCCAGAAAGGATAGGGACTACAAGAAGGAGTATGCGCGCGACCAGAAAAAGCGCACCAAGTATCGCTCGGAGCTGAACAAGGCCAACCGCCGTGCCGGCACCTACGGTAACGGGGATGGTATGGACCGAGCGCACGTGAAGGACGTCAGGAAGGGCGGCTCGCCGAGCGGCAAAACCGTGGCGAAGAAGGCCAGCACCAACCGGGCGTGGCGTAAGGGCAAAAAGGGCTACGATAGAGGGAAGAAGTGATGGCAAAACGAAGTGAGCGCAACCGACACACCGGCCGGGTGAACGACATGAAGGCTGTCGTGCTGGAGTCAGGCAGACAGCACATGGATAGCCGCGGCCGCGTCTACCGCACGATCCAGACAGGTATCGTTCGGCCACGGCCCGGGCATCCCGGAGTGCCGGTAGCAAAGACGCTGACCGTACGTGACTTCGACGCGGAGCGCGCCCGTGCTGTTGGTGCCTGAGAAGAACGCTGTACTAATCAACACCCGCAAGCCACAGCGGCTTCTCGACCTCATCCCGACCGCCAAGCAGGTGCAGTACAAAGGCCGCAGCGTGGTCGCTGTGCCGCACCGGCTGGATGAGACCCGGGTGCTGAACAACCTCGGCTGCGAAGTGCCCTCGCCGATCACGGCGCGGTACCCGTGGCCGCGGTCAGCGGAGATCGAGAAGCCGTTTGACGCGCAGATCAAAACCGCGGCGATGCTGACGCTTAACTCACGCGCGTTCGTATTGAATGATCTCGGCACGGGGAAATCGCTGGCAGCGCTGTGGGCCTATGATTTCCTCCGCAAGCACCGCAAGGCCGAGAAGATGCTGATCATCTGCCCCATGTCGACGATGGACCGCACGTGGGCGGACGAGCTGTTCTTCCACCTCGGGCACCGCAGCTGGCGTGTGCTGTACGGCAGTCGGAAGAAGCGTCTGCAGATGCTCGAGGACGACGTCGACATCTACATCATCAACCACCACGGGGCTCAGATCATCGAGGAGGCACTGCGTGAGCGTCCCGACATCACTCATGTGATCCTCGACGAGATCTCGCAGGTAGCGCGCAACCGGCGTACCGATATGTGGTCGGCGTTCGACGCGATCATCAATGGTGCCGGGAAGCCGAAGGATCGCATCAAGCGCGCGGCGTGGGGCCTAACCGCAACGCCAATCCCAAACTCGCCAGTCGACGCGTGGGCGCAGGTCAGGCTGATCAACCCGGGCAACGTCACGCCGTACTTCACCGCGTTCCGCAACCGGGTGATGGACCAAAAGGGGCCCTACACATGGGTACCGAAGAAAAACGCGCTGGACGTGGTCGACAAGATCATGCAGCCCGCTGTGCGGTTCCGCCGCAGCGACTGCATCGACCTGCCGCCGACGATCTACATGACCCGCGAGGCCAAGCTGACGGCGGGGCAGGAAAAAGCGTTCAAGTCCATGGAGAGCGAGCTGAAGGCGCAGTTCGAGTCTGGCGAGATCCTTGCCGTGAACGAGGCGGTGAAGGCCGGCAAGCTCGTGCAGATCGCCTGCGGTGTGGCCTACGACAAGCACGGCAACGAGATCACGATCGGAGCCGAGAGCCGCATCAAGGTCGTGGTGGAGGCCATCGAGGCGTCCGACAGCAAGAGCATCGTGTTCGTACCGTACGTCTCGAGCGTGAAGATGGTCGCCGAGCTACTGCGCGAGATGGGCTATCCGGTAGAGACGATCTACGGCGGCGTGAAGAAAGCCGAGCGCGACCGGATCTTCGCGTCGTTCCAGAACAGCGAGCTGCCCCGGGTCATCGTGGCCCAGCCGGCTGCCATGTCACACGGGCTGACTCTGACTCGCGCCAGCACGATTGTCTGGTATGCTCCGCCGACCAGCGCTGATATTTACGAGCAGGCCAACGGCCGGATCACCCGGCCCGGCCAGAAATACACAACCGTCATTGTCAACGTGGAGGGCACCAGCCTTGAGCGCCGAATGTACGCGAGATTAAAGAAAAAGCAGTCCATGCAGAACCTTCTGCTGGAGCGCAAGTCAGCCAGCCAAGCCGCTTGACCAGCCTGTTAAGGGGTGTTAAAGTGCAAACAGAATCCGTGAGGGCCTCCCCTCCTGCCGCGAGCCTCTCGGAGGCCACGTGGAGCCCAGCCACTCCTGCCGCATGAGCGGTTGCCCCGTGGAGGTCCGCCTACATGGCATGGGTGCGGGGCGCAAGGGGTGGAAACAATCTACCGAAGGAGACAACAATGAGCGCATCACTCGACAAGGCCACCGAGGCCTATTTGAAGCTGCGGGAGAGGAAGTCCCAAATCCAGCAGCGGCACAAGGAGGAGCTGAAGCCGATCAACGAGAAGATGGAGCGGATCGAGAACGCGATCCTCGCCCACTTCCAGAAGACCGGTCAGCAGTCCGCCAAGACGGCGCACGGCACGCCGTATATCAAGAACCGTGAGCACGCGTCTGTCGCGGACAGGGAAGCGTTCATGGGCTTTGTGCTGGAGGGTGGCCACCTCCAGTTCTTGGAGAGCAAGGCCAACATCAGCGCCGTCCGGGAGTTCATCGCAGAGCACGATGAGCCGCCCCCCGGCGTCAAGTTCACCAGCGAACCGAAAGTCTACGTAAGGAGCTAGAACATGTCTGACAAAACCCCTGCGCTACTCAACAGCAAGCTGCCGGCACACCTGCAGTCGCTCGGTGGTGACGACGACGCCGATGAGTGGGCCTCCGGCACCGCCTCCGGCTTCCCGGTAGTCTCCACCCGCGGCAAGGTGTTTCACGTGAAACGCGGCGACGACGTGGAGCTGATTGCTAAAGCCGATGACCCGGACGAGCCCGAGACCAAGCTGAAGGTCGTCGTGCTGAAGACCAACAAGGGCGTGTCGCGCACCTACTACGAGGACACCTACGAGGAAGGCTCCGACGACCCGCCGACGTGCTACAGCAACGACGGCATCATCCCCGCCGCTGACGTCGAGGACCGGCAGGCGAAGAAGTGCGCCGTCTGCCCGAAGGCCCAGTGGGGCTCGCGCATCACCGAGAGCGGCAAGAAGGGCAAGGCCTGCTCTGAGGTGAAGCGGCTGGCTGTGGCGCTGTGGTCAGACCCCAGCGAGCCCATGCTGCTGCGGGTGCCTCCCACGTCGCTCAAGGGCTGGGATACGTACGTGAACATGCTGTTCAAGCGTGGTGTGAAGCCCCCGCAGGTCATCACCGAGATCCGGTTCGACCCATCGGTATCGCACCAAGTGCTGGTGTTCAAGCCGATCGGTTTCGTCACCGAGGACATGCTTGAGGACGTCCAGTCTGCGATGGCCGAGCCCACCGTCGAGCAGATCATCGGCGCTGGCAATGACCCGGGCGACATCACGCCCCCTGCCGATGACGAAGATGAGGATGAGGCCCCGCCGAAGCCTAAGAAGAAGGCGCCGCCGAAGCGCAGGGCCCCCGCCAAGGCCAGCGACGAGGAGGATGACGAGGAGGATGACGAGGAGGAGGCCCCGCCGAAGCCGAAGAAGAAGGCACCGGCGCGGCGCCGGAAGCCCGCGCCTGAGCCCGAGGATAGCGACGAGGATGACGAGGAGGCTCCGCCGCCGAAGAAGGCGCCTGCGCGGAAGAAGAAGGCTGCACCGGCGCCTGAGCCCGAGGACAGTGAGGCGGGCGATGATGACGAGGATGATCCGCTCGGCAGCCTCGACCTCGACGACCTCGACTTCTCGGATGATGACGAAGACGAAGACGAAGACGAAGACTGAGTCCCCCCAACCGGGCACCATGGGTGTCGCCGGAACCGTAACCGGCACTTTTTAGGAGACGACCATGGACAAGAAGTTTGATTTCTCCATCGTGGAGAAGGCTGGGCTGACCCAGACGGAATTTGCCAACCTCGTCGAGGTCAATCGCATCACAGTGAACAACTGGGTGCGGGGCCGGACGAGTCCCCACAAGATCTGGCACGACCGGTGCAGGAAGCAGCTGGGGCTGCTACGCGCCGCAGTGAAGCTGAAGCTGCTACCCGGCGACCTACCCAAACCGGGCAAAAACGTCGCTGAGGAGCGAGCCCGGAAGATCCGTGCTACGCTCCGAAAAGTTGAGAAACAGGTGCGCGCCGCGAAGAAGAAGCAGCCGCGTAAATAGTCGTCAGGTCTGGGGGGACTATGGCTACGCGAGAGTTTTTGGCTCGGATACTTCCGCGCCAAGGGTACCTCATCCTCGCCACATTCCCGCCGGGAGGTGGCAAGCCGAAGCACATCGTCAGGGAGAACGTCGACCGCATAGCCTCTGCTGCCACCCGTGCCGACCACGCCGGCCTCGAGGTCTACCACGCCTGCGCTTCCTACAGGGAGCGCAAGGTCTGGGACGAGCGGCGGCAGCGGTGGCGCCTCCGCACCGCCGATAACGCGATGCTGGTGCGGGCCCAGTGGCTCGACATCGACATCGGCAAGGGCAAGGCGGCCAGCGGCGAGGGGTATGCGACCCGGCAGGAGGGCATCAACGCTCTCGGCGCCGCCTGCAAGGCACTGCGCATCCCGGCGCCGATGATCGTGAGCTCCGGTTGGGGCCTGCACTGCTACTGGGTGTTCGACCGGGATGTGCCGGCCGAGGAGGCTCGGCCACGCATGGAGGCATTCTCCGCGGCCCTGAGCGACCTTGGGTTCCGGCACGACGCCAGCCGCACCAGCGACCTAGCATCGATCCTGCGGCCCGTGGGGACGCGTAATCGGAAGCGGGAGGGCAAGCATCCGCCTGTCGAGATCATTCGGGATGCCCCTGAGATCTCACCAGAGCGCCTGTACGGAGCGCTACCGGAACCGCTACCAGCCCACGGGTCAGCACCGGAAATCGCCGGTATGCAGGATGAGGGCTGGGCCAGCGGCACCTCCGACTACCCGCCCAGCTCAGCGAAGCAGATCGCGTCTCGATGCCGGGCCCTGTACGACGCGGCCAAGGCCAAGGGAGCCGTTCGGGAACCCTACTGGCGCGCCATGATCGGCCTGCTGAAGTTCACCGAGGAAGGCGAGCCGCTGATCCACCGGTGGAGCAAGGGCTACGACGGATACTCGAAAGCAGAGACGCAGGAAAAGATCGACCTCTACGAGAAGCCCCCTACGACATGCCAGCACTTCGAGCGCGTCGGTGCTGCCTGCGAGGGGTGCCCCTACCGCGGAAAGATCACCAGCCCGATCTCACTGGGGTATCACGAGGACGCCCCGCCACCGAAGAAAAACAAGCCGAAGAAGAAAGCCCCGGCCACCCACGCCGACCTCGCCCAGTACGCCAAATCCGACGAGCCCGACAAGCTGCCGTTCTGGCCCAGCGGCTATAGCTGGGATGGTGAGCAGCTGCACCGGCTGGTCTACGACACCGGCACCAAGATGAGCGAGTGGAAGCCCATATCGGCGACGCTCTACTACCCGTTCCTGCGCTTCGAGAAAGAGGACGGCACCCGGGCCGTGAAGGTCTGCTCCTACGATGCCGGGAAGAAGCGCTGGCGCATATTCGACATCGAAACCACCAAGATTGCTGAGCCGCAGGCGCTGGCCTACGCGCTCGGCGCTCACGAGGTACTGTTCATGCCATCCGCGAAAAGCCACAACCGCCAGTATATGCAGGACATGCTGTACGGCCTGCGCGACTGCGGCCTCGAGACCACGACCTACAACGCCTTCGGCTGGTACGACGCCGGCTGTGTGCTCGGCGACAAGCTGATCACGAAGAAGGAGCAGCTGCCGATCTACCTCGGCAGCCGGGTGCCGGAAGACATGCACGCCGGCATGGGGGCGAAAGGCGACGCGACCGAGTGGGTGCGCCTCGTAGACGAGATCTATAACCGCCTTGGTGCGGAGCCGTTTCAGTTTGCCATCTGCGCGGCGTTCGCAGCCCCGCTCGTGGCACTGTGTGAGTCCGACATGTGGCACGGGATCCCGGTGGCATTGGTCGGCGGCAGTGGGGAGGGCAAGTCGACCACGGCCAAGGTGGCGTGCTCGATCTTCGGTGACCCCCGGAAGTTCACCGTGCAGGCCAACGAGGAGGGCACGACGCTGAAGGCTCTGATCCAGCGGGTGTCCACCATGCGGCACCTGCCACTGCTGCTGGACGAGATTACCGGGCGGGACACCGCCGAGCTGCAGGCGCTGCTGTTCGCGCTGTCCAACGGCAAGCCGAAAATGCGCCTGAAGCCCAGCGGCGAGGAGATATCCGGCGGCCAGCACTGGGACACGATCACGTTCGTAACGGGGAACCTATCTATCACGCGGACGCTGGCGCAGAGCGACGTGGTGCGCGCCGACGCCACGCAGGTGCGAGTGTTCGAGATCCCGCTCGAGGACGGCTATACCTCGCGTGTGTTCAAGGGCATCAACGCCAAGGACCTGATTGAGCACCAGCTGCTCAGCCGCAACTATGGCGTCATCGGGCAGGAGTACTTAAAGGCCATCGCCAAGAGCCGGGACAAGGTGACTAGGCTCCTGCAGAAGGAGCGCTCGAAGTACGCCGCCAACACGCAGGAGGAGAGCCGGGAGCGGTTCTACTATGACCTCATCGCCACGGTGACTGTCGCCGCCACCATCGCGAAGAAACTGGGCTACATCCACTTCGAGGTCGATCGCCTCAAGCAGTGGGCGCTGGAGCACGTGCGGTCCATGCGGAAGGTGCGCAGCGCCTCCCTCGATACCCCGGAGGATTACCTGCAGGCGTTCCTCGGGACGCTGGTGCAGCACACGATCGTCACCAACTACTTCCGGGACGGCCGGCAGAAGATCGACGGCGAGCGCGTCGTGGAGCCGCTCAGGGAGCCGCTGGCACGCAACGCCACGGAGGACCGCCGGTTCTTCGTCACGATCAAAGCGATTCAGGACTGGTGCGTGCTGAAGCGCATCGACCCGGCGTGGCTTCTGGGGCACCTTCAGAAGCAGGGGTACGTCCTCGGGGAGCCCACCCGCCAGAGAATAACAAAGGGCACCAAGATCTCCGGTATTCAGGCCCGCTGCATCGAGCTGGATTACGACAAGCTCGACGGCGAAGCGCTACAGCTGCCGGACCACATCACCGTTATAGGCAAGGAGCAGAAGAGTGGCTGAGAACATCGTCGTGTTTGACCTCGACGGCACGCTGGCGGACAACCAGCACCGCGTGCACTACCTCCACGAGACCCCGAAGAACTGGGATGCGTTTTTCGCCGCACAGGCGGACGACAAACCCCGGCAGGACGTGGCGCGGGTGCTGCGCCTGTTCTCGACGGGCACCGGGATCGATATTTTCATCCTCACCGGCCGCCCGGAAACCTATCGCTCGCAGACGGAAGGGTGGCTGCGGTACCACAACATCCCCTACGACAAATTGGTGATGCGCGGCGCCGACGACCGGACGGACGATCACATCCTGAAGCGCCAGCACCTGCAGGACTGGATTGACACCGGGCACAACATCTGCGGGTTCTTCGATGATCGTAAGCGGATCTGCGACGTGGCTCGGGAGATGGGCCTGACAGTGTTCCAGATGGCTGAGGGGGACTTCTGATGGCCGGCTACAACTTTCAATTAGCCCCCGACCTGCTCGAATCACTCGCGGACCACATAGCGTCCGGCGAGCCCTCACCGATGCTGATACGCACTGACGAGGGCACTGAGCTGCGCTGGAACTCGATGGCGGTTGTTTACTTACGTCGTGGCGTACGTATCGACCTGCGGTTCAACGGGCGCACTATTGCGCACATGGAAGTGCCACTAGGGGAAGGCGATTCTGTCGATATTCTGGACCTGCAGGATCTCGGCGGCAGCCTAGGGTTTCACCTCAATGCGACAGACGTAGGAGATTCGTGATGCCCGAGGTAGAGATACGACTCGCTGAGGACCTGCTGGACTATGTCGCCGAGGCGGGAGCGGATGGTAAGCGCGTGATCCGCGGTCAGGGGAAGCTGCTGTGGGACGGCATAGAGGTGGAGGTGGACGACGCCGAGTTGATCGGCTGCATTCAGGTCGCCCTGAAATTCCAGCTTAGGGGCCGTACCGTGGTGACTTGCAAGTGGGGCGCTATACCGCATGACACACTGCAGCTGGGCGGCTTCGCCGGCGAAGTAAATTTCGACATGGCCGCCGAGACCACACCCTTCTAAGAAAAAAGCCCCGGGTAGGACCGGGGCAATGCGCTATGCAATCTACCTAGGGGTGTGAGGTGCCACCTCACGCCGCTAGGGTATCACTCCAGCAGCGACTCGACAAACGCCCGCTCGTTCTCGCGTGTCGGCACACCGCCCACCGCGTTGCGCTCACGCTCAGCCTGATCCTTCACGGCGTCGGTCAGCAGCGACATGGCCTGCCGACGCAGGCCGTACTCGCGACGGGTCTGCTGCAGCTCTCGCCACTGCTTGCGCGCCGCGGCCCGGTCACCCCGCATGTATTCGGCCTTGATCTCAGCGGAGCGCTCAGCGAAAGTTTCGCGCATCTCGAACAACCACCCACTGGCGTTGTACCGGTCGGTGAGCGTCTGCGTCGGCCAGCCCAGCCCCTGCCCGAAGAAGTCGAACCACGAGATGTCGTCCTTGTCGATGGCGACGTCACGATAGGCGCCGCGGCGCCGGACACCCTCAGTCTTGTAGGCGACGGCGCGCATGACGTCCCGAAGGCCCCGGGGAACCATCTGAGCGGTACCCAGCCACGCGCTGCCCTGCATGACCTGCCCGGCTCCGTCCGTCATCTGCTGCGCCAGCGCGGCGGAGGGGCCGAGCAGCCCGGCGATCACCGCGGCCGCGCCGTCCCGAGTGAACTCGATGTCCGTGAACGGCAGGATTGAGGTCGCCATACCCATGCCTAGCCGGGCCGACACGTCGATGTTGGCGGCGGTCGGCAGACCCCGCAGCACGAGGTCAGCGACTTCCTTGTTGCCGATAGCGCGGCGGATCTGCAGCTCCATGTCGTTGGGCTCGTCATCACCACCCAGTGCCATGCCCACGATGGGCGCGGCGAGATTGACGAACGGCAGCCCCAGCGCGCCGCCGACAGCCCCGTGCGTGCCGAGAATGTATAGCAGCTGCCGGCGGGCGATGCCACGCTCAACAGGGTCTGCTTTGTAGAACGAGCCGTGGATCGCCCGGGCAAGGATCGACAGTTGGATCAGCTGGAACTTGCGGAACTGCGTGATCACCCGGCCTAGCGGCATGCGCTCGATGATGCTCGGCGCGTTCTGCACTGAGTAGTCACCCTGCGTCTGCTCGACCGCCTCGATCGCGTAGCGCTTCGCCGCGCCGATGTCGCCGCCGTTCTTCTCGAGCTCCAGCTCGAACGCGGTGAGCGCCGTAGTACCGCGGTTGAACAGCTCCACCGTCCGCATCGCGTGCACCATGCGCTGGTGCGCGCCGGCCAGCAGCGGCATGACTGTACCGGACGGGTCCTTGAAGGACCCGAGGTCAGCTGCGATACCGATGTCCAGCAGTCCCCGGTTCTGCAGCTCCCGCAGCACCTCACGGTGGTTGGGGTCCGGCACCGTGTTCGCGTCGATGTTACTCAGCTCGCCGGTCAGGGCCGGGATCCACGCCCTGCCGATGGTCTTGTACATCCCGCTCATCCGGGAGAACGTCTTACCCATGCCGTGCCGGGCGCCCATCCACGGCATCGACAGCACGAACGGCTGCGTGCTGTTCTGGATGTAGTAGGCCGGGCTGGTCAGCAGCATCCACACCGACGTGGCGCCCATGACTTTCTGCACACCTTCGCTGGAGTAGGGGTTCATCGCCGTGCGCTGCCGGGTCATCACCTCGTTCAGCAGCTCGTTACGCCGGTCGCGTAGCCCCGGCGGCAAGCCGGTCTCCCGGGCCTGCTCGGCCATGTGCTGCAGCGACGCTTGCGTATCGCGGTTCAGCTTCAACGCCGAGATGTTGGCGGACATACTGGCAGAGTGCGCAGCGAACGACCGGATCATATCCTCCTCGAAACCGGCCACTGCGATGCGCGTCAGCTCGGACTTGCGGGCGCTGTCCTCGTTCAGTGTCTCGATATAGAGCTTGTTCAGCGCTTGCTGTAGGCCACTCACGGTGGCGCGGCGAACCTCGTTGCCATCGCCGTCGACAGTGAACTCGAAGGCCTCGAGGTTCTGCTTGATGCCCTCCATGACGCTGGCCGGCATGAACTCCGGCCGGGCACTCATGTCGGCACGCTCGAACAGCTCCACCTCCCCGCCGTCACCGTACTGCTCACGCATCTCCGCCTCGAGGCGCTGCGCCGCGTTGTAGTCTTCGCGGAACGATACCCGGTAGTGCTCGGAGTCGGCCTTCATCTCGTTGATCCGCTTCTGATCCCCGGCGGAGAAAGCCTCCTCCATCTCAGGTGACTTGAACACGACAGCATACTTCCCGAAGCGACGCAGCGGCAGGTACGCCGGCTTCGACGTGACCCGGGACCGGACATCCTCAACCAGCTCATCGCGGTCGTCAGCGAGCTTCTGCCGCTCTGCCGGACTCTCGGCGCGCTCGAGCATCTCGGCATAAAGACGGTTGATATTCTCCGCGGTCAGTTCGGACTGCTCCTTGCGCAGGCGGTAGGCCATCCTGAACATATTAATGGCGATGACCTGCTCCTCAGCCGTGAGGTTCTTCTGGAACCGGTCGGACAGCGCCTTGCTGACCTTCGGCGGCTCGGCGTCCGGCGCCGGCGGGTCGATCACCCCCTCCTGCACGGGGTCGAACGGCCACCGCTCGGTGACGGTGTAGTGAGCCAGCTCGCGGTTCAGCGCGCGGCGACGGTCTGGCTTCAGGCGCTGGGCCGGGTCCAGCACCCGCTGCACTTCGGAGTCCAGCTCGTTGCGCTCGACGCTGCGGCGATTGACGGCCGTGTGCCATTCTCGGATGCCGCGCAGAATCTGCTCGCCGCGGTCGGCCAGATCATGCGTGAAGCTGAACATGTAGCTCAGCTTGCGGATCTGCTTGCGCAGCGTGTTGTAGCTGTACTGAGCCGTGGTGCCCATGCTATCCACGACGCGCTGGTCTACCCGGTTACCGGCCAGTATCGAGAACTTCATGTCGCTGTCGTTGCCGCCGCGCCACGACCCTATCCGCAGGATCCCCGGGTCCGACAGTGAAATGACGTTCCGGGGCTCGGAGAGGCGCTCGATGGCATCGGCCACCAGCTCGGGTTCGCCGTACGTCAGGGCGTCCTGCAGCCGGTCAGCCAGCTCGTCGTCGCTGGGCTGGTCGTTGTTGAGGCCGAAGTAGTCACCCTTCTCGCTGACCACGACAGCCTGCACGCCGGCACGGTTAAGCGCTCTGGACAGCGTGGGCTTTCCGGCACCGGGGGTGGCAAACGCGTTTTCCGCGATGAAGTCATAAGCATCGCCAGCTGTCATCTCGTCGTTGATCGACTGCAGGGCGCTGCGTGCGTTACCCAGCGCCACGGTGGCGTCGTCGTTGGCATCGAGAATGTCCAGCAGGTCACCGGCTGTTGCCGGGCCGATGCCCGCGATAGCGTTTTCTATGGCTTTGCGCTTGGCAGGCTGGCTAGCGTTATCGTCCACAGCCATCACTGCGTTATACAGCCACTCGGACACCTGCTCCTCAGCTACGTTTTCGCGCCTCTGCACGCGCTCGAACAGCTCGTCGATCCGCCCCATCGTGCGGCCAGTCCTAGGCTCACCCAGTAGCTCCTCGGCCACAGAGTAAATGGCTGCGCGCACCCGGGGATGCTGATCACCCACCCGGTTCTCCCAGTGCATCGTGCTCTCAGGCGTGGCGTTGAAGTCGACAAGCTGCGTGTACGTGCCGGTGTCGCCACCCATCTCGCGCTCGACCGCGGCCATATCTTCTCCGCCTACACGGAACTGGTCAGCGTGGCCGCGGCGCTGAGCGGCGTAGTGCCCCCACGCCGAGATGCCGTGTTCGAGGTTATCCCAGCGGAACTTTCGGAAGAACCGGTCCTTCTCGCCCACGCCATGGTAAGCCCCGTTGAGCGCGAACCGCGCGCCGCCGTAGGCCATGTCTACGACGTTCTGTGCGCTGACGCTGCCGACGTTGACGCCCAGCTTCCGCACGGCTGACTTGAACGCCGCCCAGAGCGTGCGCCACCACGCAGCGAGCCCCGGGCTGGCACCCTGCAGCGCTGTGGGATCGACGCCACGGGCCACCGCCTCCTCGACGAAGTAGGCCACCAGCTCACTGTTGGTCAGCTCCTCGGTGAACTCCACGCTGTTGAACAACGCCACGCGGGCGGCACCGACCCGGCCCCACGCCTTGTCCGCCAGCACGTTCTCGAGCCGCCGCTTGCCGCTCTGCGCCTCCTCGGCCCACTTCGTGATCTGCCCGGCCAGCTGCGCGAACTTTTCCTTACCTAGCAGCGTCTCCATGCCGCCATGCACACCCACCTCGTGCATGAATACGGAGAACTCCTTACCCTTCGGTATGTTGTCCGCGATGAGGTAATACCGGCCCTTGTAAGCCAGCCCCTGCGCGTCCACCGGCACCCGACGGGGCATCTCCATCGCCGCGGCGATTAGGTCCATGTCGGCCCACGACTGCACGACGGTCACCCGGCGGCGCAGCGACTCAGCGGAGGAGAACTTCGCGGCGATAACGTCTTCGACTTCTTCAACCGTAGTGCCGCCCTCGGGGCCCACCTTCAGGTTCCAGCTGTAGCGCTCCTCGTCCGTGTAGCCGACAGTCTCATCGGTCTCCGCGAAGTATTCCTCCGCGGGCTGAATGCCGGGGAACTCGCCCTCATCAATCGGCCGGCCTTCGTCCAGTGCGTTCCGTGCCTCGCCGGTCGCGTCTAGGTTCAGCTCCTCTGCCTCGTCCTCAATCTCCTCCTCGACGTTCGACGCCTGCGCCTCATCCCGCGCGGCGGCGCGCTCCGCTCTGGTCAGCTCCCCGAAGGCTTGCGACTGCGCGGCGCCGCTGATGCCGAAGTCCCGGAAGAAGGCGTCGGTAGCGTCCCGAATCGGCTCTCGAACTCGGGCAAGTTCTTCTTCAACTGCTGCGAGAGTTTCTTCAAGCTCTCCCAGCTGACCCTCTGCGAGCGATACCGTGGTCTCGAACGGGACGTATTGTCCGTCTTCATCTCGCACCTCCTTCATGGTGTTGTTCACTGCCGTCACGAGTTTGCGAGATATCGCGCCCCTGACCTTGGCGTCCCCCTTGGCGATGAGCGGCACCAGCTCATTGATGCTGGTCAGGCCGTAATCCTCAGTGATCCGGCCCAGCTCGATCATCCACTTCTGGTAGACACGCGGATCCGTACCCACTTCGGCCCACGACATCGACGGCCCGTCGAGCCGCAGGTTCGCCTGATCGGGCTTGGCCGCACTGTTCGCCACACCCCAGAACGTGCCGGCAGCCTGATGATCAGGCTTTCCGACGCGCTGCTTGAGGCCCTCGCCCAGCGTCGTCAGGTTGCTGACGAACCGACGCCCCTCGCGTATGTCCGCCTGCAGTAGCTGCTTGTCGTCGCTGAGCAGCTGCGCCTCTTTCGCGCCCTCCTTGATCAGCGCGGTGAGATCCTTGGCCGCGGCATCGATCTCCTCGAACTGCGCCTGCGCGACCGCGTCCTCCCGCTGGGCGTCGGCGATGGCCGCCTTGTCTCCTGATGCCTTGGCGTCTCTCACAGCGGCGGCTGTGCCCTTGGCACGGTCGCGGTACGGCTGCGTGGCAGAGCGTATGAAGGCGTTGAACAGGCCGCCGACGCTGTCGCCGGCCACGCTGTCGTTAGTATCCTGCTGGGCGCTGGCACTGGCCACGATGCCGCCGGAGCCGCCTCCGCCCTCACCGTCGTCGCCGCGAGCCACCAGCTCGGTCACGCCTGCCTGCTGCTGCTCCTCGATGTCGCTACCGCCACCGATCTCCTCGGCGAAGGCCCGGCCCTCGGCTTCCGCCAGCTCGTCTTCCAGCAGCTCGATAGCCGCCGGGTCGGCACCGGTCTCGCGAGCCGCAACGAGCTCGCCCTGCAAGCGCTCGGCCTCGCCGGCGGCGCCCAGCTGAGCCGCCTGCCCGCTAGTCTGGGTCTGCTGCCGAGACGCCGGAGCCTCCCCCTCCTGTTGCGCCTCGCGCCGCTGCGCCTCGCGTACACTGGGGCGCTCACCAATAGCCGCCACTACCAGCGCCTGCGCTTCGTCGTTAGCCACGCCGCGAGACTTGGCTACCTGCCGCACGATCTTCTGGTAGAACCGGTCAGCCCATTCTACGATCGTCTTCCGGTCGCGCCCCTCTTTGGCCGCGAGGTCAGTGATGGCCTGACCTCGCAACTCCTGCATCGAGCCCAGATCATCGATGCGCCGGCGGTCAAGATCCGACAGCGTCATGCCGGAGAATATCTGCCCCAGCTCCTCACCCCCCAGCGGCTGCTCGCGCCGAATCTCCTGCTCGGCCTCGAATTGATCAAGCTCAGCCTGGCGAGCACGAAGCACGGACTCCATGATCTGCGAGCGCCACAAGGCGGACTGGCGTGTATCATCCTGCAGCGCTTCGTTCTCAGCCATCAACTCATCCGGCGCCATACCCTGCAGGCGCTCGAAGTACCTACGCGGGCGTGCCTTACCCTGCCCGCCGGCCAACTCGCCAGAACGGGTAAATATCTGGTCCGACAGCTCGCCCTCCATCCACCGGGCTTTGAGGTCAGCCAGCGCCGGCGGGTCCTCCGGGGCGTCACTCAGGGCCTCCTGCGTCGCCTCCAGCTCCGCCTCGGCGCGTGCGGTCTCTGGGGCTGGGGACTGACGCCGTGTAGCTGCGGGCGCCTCTGGGGCGGCCTCAGCGGCCTCCACGGGGATCTCGCCGGCCGGGTCGTCACCGGTGTACTCCAGCTCGAACTGGTCCTTCAGCTCCCGCACACGGCGCAGGTTAGCGTCGCGCGCTTCCCGCAGCAGCATGGCAGTGCGGCCGTCGCGCTTCTTCTTCGCCCGCTTGAGGCCCTTGGCGATCTCCTCGGTGCGCTCCACCAGCCGGTTGTACTCGGCCTGCGCCGGCGCCCGGGCGATGTCCGGGTACTGAGCCGACAGCTCATCCATGGTCGCCCGCAGCGCGTCCTGCTTCTTGAGGTTCTTCCGTGCCTTCTCCGGGTCCGCGTCTACCAGCTCCTCGTAGGCGCCCTCGGCCTTCCGCAGCTGGTCGTAGGCCTGATCGAACTCTGTCTGCGCCAGCTGCCGGTTCACGATCGCCGGGTTCTTGCCGCGGCGCACCAGCTCAGCCCGGATGCGCTCCATACGCTCCAGCGCCTCCGCGGACAGATCCCGATGCTGCGGTGCGTTCTTCGCGACGCGGTTCAGCGTGTCGTAGGCGCTCAGCAGCTGCGCCTCGTCGACATCCTGAATCGTCTGCGCCTTCGGCGCCCCGGTCGCGCCCTCCTCGGGAATGAGGTCCTGCTCTGGCGGCGCCGCTGCCTCGCCCTCCTGCGGCTGCGGCAGTACGTTGAATACGCCGCCCATGACGCCGCCGGCGAGGATGCTCTCCACCGCAGCACGGCCGATGCCGTCGTAGATGTCGACGCCCTCCGCCCAGTTCTGGATGGCCGTCTCGCTGACGCCCTGCGGCAGCTCCTGCAGCACACCTTCTGACACGGCACCGCCGACGACGCGCGGCAGCAGGCTGAGGCGCTTCTGGCCCGGGGCCAGCACGGGGCGGCCGCCGGCGAAGATCAGTTCCGGGTCGGACAGGCCATAGCGACGAGCCAGCCGCGCGCCGGCGGCGCCGAACGCGCCCGTCGTGGCGCCGACACCCAGCGCCGCAGCGGCGGCCCGGCCCTCGGGCACGTCCTCGGGCATTGCGTCCATCGTCATGCCGGCGGCGATCGAGCCCTCGCCGATACCGGCCCGGGTGAAGGCGCTGGTGTTCGGCAGGGGTCGGGCCAGACCGCGCGTCAGCAGCGCGCCGGCCACGGTCGGAGCGAGAGACTCCGCCACGAGCGGCCCGATGGCCCGGGGGTTGCGGAAATACGCCGCGGCCGACTCCCCGAAGCCTTGGGGGTCAGCCTGCTGGATGTTCTGCTGGGCCTCGAGGGTCGGGCGGGAGTACAGGCGCGCACCACGCTCGTCGGCCCACTGGCCCGGAGTGAAGCCCGTGGCCTCGCCGACGGCCGAAGCCGCCTTGGAGACCAACCGGTTGCCCGGCAGCGGGGAAGTCACGATGTCGCCGAAGCCCGCGAGGGCTCCGGGCAGGCGCATCAGCCCGGTGGCCGTGGCCGTTCCGAGATCTCCTACGAAGGTATCGTTGCGCTGGGCCTCAGCGGCCTTCTGGCGCCGGTACTCCTGCGACCGCTGTAGTAGCTGGTCGAACGACTCCCTACGCGCCGGCTGCGGCGATTGCAGATACCCCGGCCGCCCCGGGCTGTTGCGGTTGTCCACCATCAGCGGGCTTCCTCGCCTTGTCGATCATCTTCTGCAGCTTGTCCGTGCCGTAGAACAGTACCGCGTCTTTCGGTATCACGAACTCGCCGCTGTCCAGTGCGGCCGGCTGCTCTCCGTCGATCATAGCAGGGATAGAGTCGGTCGGCGCGTTGGGATCCGGGTCGACAACCATCTTGCCAGAGGCGTCCGGCACAGGGCCGCCGTCGGCCATTCCGATGGTGCGCTGCTGCGCCCCTTGCTTGAGTTGCAGGAACTGCTCGAACCCGACGGGCTGCAGGCCTTTCTCCGTGGCGCCGCGGGCGTAGGCTTGGTAGTCCAGCAACAGCGGCTGGGCGGGCATAGCCGGTGCGCCACCTACCATGCCGCCGTCGGCGTAGCTCTGCACCGCGGACACGGGCGGCACCATGCCGCCGGTAGCGAAGCTGATGCCGCCGAAGGCGCTTTGAAGCAGGGCGCCTGTCAGGGGATCACTCGGGTCTAGGTTACCTTCCTCATCGTAGGCCAGCAAACCCAGCGCACCGAAGGTTTCCAGATCTGCTGGGTCCAATGGCTCCCCGTTCAAGGACCGCTCCGCCCGCGCCATGGCATCTGCGGCCATGGCTTCGCGATACGGCCCCATAGCCTCGAGCTCCATCCGCTTACGCTGCGCGGCAGCTGCGGCCGTCTCCTGCGTCCGGGCGGCAGCACCCTCTGAGCTGATCAGCGCCTGATCGATAATGGCTCGGTTACGATCGTTGGCCGTGCCCATATCGGCCATGGTGCCTGCGCGGTCAGCGACAAGGTTGGCGCTGCGGATCAGCCCGCTGCGATCGAACGCGTCGTTGGTCCCCCGCGCCTGTGCCATGAGCGCCTCGGCCCGGTCATAGATGTCGCTGACCGGGTCGCCGGGCACGACCACACCGGCACCGCGGGGCTGCGCGTCGATGGCCCGCTGCCGGATACGGTTGGCCTCGGCGAACTCCTCGTTCGCACCGGCGAAGTCCACGTAGTTGACGGGCATGTTTGCCCGGTCGCCCAGCGCCACCCCGCGGGCGGAGTTCATGGCCGTGATGTTGCCTCGGCTCGGATCGGTCACGACGCCCGGGCCGAAAGCCTCACCACTACTGATCCGCCCTGCGGTTGATCCGTTGGCGGCCACCGGTGCGGGGATGCGGCGCCCTCGGGCCTGCACTTCCTGCAGGGCGCTCTGAGGGGAGCGCCCACCGCCACCATCGAATCCGGTCGAGAAGTCCTCGATGCCGCGGCGCCACGCGTCGGGGTCGCCCGTGGCCACCGTAGAGCCGAACCGGCCGAGCTGCTCCATCGCGGGGCGTGCGAAAGCGTTGTAGCCAGACACAAGCAAATCCGCGCCGGCAGCAGGCAGCGCGCGTGTAAACTGTCCGACGGCTGTCAAGCTATCCGGCGCGCTGCGTGCTTGACTCAGGCCGTCGACAAGTACGCGGGCGCCCGGGACCTGTGACGGGTCAAAGCGCGTTTGGCCGGCCACCCCGCGGGCAGCAGCTTTCACGTTGGCGACATTCCCGTTGCCCCCGGTGGCCGGGGGTGGCGGCAGAGCCTCCAGTGGCGTGCGCGCCTGCTCCGGGCGGGGCCCTGTGCGGTACTGGGCCTCAGCGAAGTGCCGACGCCGGTTCTCCGCGGAGGCGGACTTTACCTTGTCAGCGGCTTTGGTGACGAAAGAGTCACGATAGATCTCGCTGGCGGTTGGCATGCTTACCTCCGAACCTTACCGGTCCAATTCGCCACTGCTCGCGGGTGGTGGCCGGCGCGCAGCAGCGCGATGTTTCGCTTCGCGTCTCGCACGATCAGGTCGAAAGCCTCCCGGAACGGCCGCGCTGCCTGCATGTTAGCGCCTTCGGGCCGGTTATTCGAGAGCGCGCGCCACGCCGCGTAATCGCACAGCGCCAGATGGTAGTCCTCGTCGATCTCAGGCTCGTCCGTGGCCGCGGCCAACGGCTCCAGCGGCTTCCGTGCGACCTCCATGACGATCGTGTACGCGTCATCCGGGATTGGGTAGAACAGGATCTGGGCGGCGCCGGGCGTACCGACGTCGATGCCCGTCTGCGTCGTGAACGCCACTGGCCGGCCCTCGCGGTGAGTCACCGGGATCTGGTGCCGGGTGCCGGCGTCCAGCTCTTGGTAGTTGTCCGTGCCGAGGATGCCCGCCCGGTTGATGCGCAGGACGCGCGGATCGAGCGCGTAGCGCGCGGTCCCGGCAACGGTGTCGAAGGTCGTGAAGTCGGACTCCGCGTCGACCAGCAGGTGCGTACGGCGGCAGAACGCGACGTACGCCTCATTGAGGTAGGTCGTTAGCTCCGAATCACTCCAGAGCTGAGGTAGGGCGGTGTCTCTAAGGACCTCCGCCCGCAGGTGGCCTCGCAGATCGCCGAGGTTCATACATCCTCGAGGCCTTCAAGGTCCTGATCAGTCAAACCGGCCAGCGGATCGCCCTCGCCACCAGTCTCGGTGGCATCAGCGCCAGCGGCCTCGCCAGCGGCTTCAGCGGTCTGCTCGGTCTGAGCAGCGGCTTTCTTACGGCTGCGCACCGGGCCTTTGCGCTTGCGCGTACGCTTCGCCTCGGCAAACTGCTCGTCGACCGTCTGCAGGTCATCCATATCCGGGTGCCGCGCCAGATCGGGGTTGTACGGGAACACCACGCCGGTCTTGCGGTTCTTCAGCATGCGTTGAGCGGGTTTCTTCACTGCCATGACGCTCTCCTTGTGAGAAGCAGGGGGCCGAAGCCCCCATCAGGTTAGCCGATGTTGTATCCGACGACCGTCACCTTGAACTCAGCAGCGGTCAGAGCGGCGGCAGCCACCAGACCCGTGAGCATGGTGTCGTCAGCGAAGAACGGAGCCTTCGCCACGTCGCCGTCGCCATCCACCATGTAGGCCCCGTCGGCGCGAGTAACCGCGTCGGTGACCAGCGTCGTGGCTTCGATAAAGCCGTCCGGGTCGTCCCCGGTGACGCCGATGGCCAGCGTGACCGTAGCCTCGCCGGAGATCACCTCGAGGAACACATCGGTGACCACTGTGTTAGCCGGGATCTCCAGCAGGTCCACAGTGTCAGCGATGGCCGCACCGTCGGTGTGAGCCATGTTGATGGTGTTGCGCAGGATGACGTGATCCGGCACACCAGCGTTGTTGCCGCCGGCGGCCCGAATGATCGGGTCGCCGTTGCTGTACTTGTCGATGTTAGCCATTGTCTATCTCCCGGCCTTAGCCTTTCGTCACGTAGCCGAGTGCCAGAGCTTCCGGCTTGACCACCTTGTAGCCGTAGACCATCAGGCCGCGCATGATCTGCCCGAAGGTCGACTCAGCGCGCAGATCCTCGGTCTTCGTCAGCTGCGTGGCGAACGTCAGCCCCGCCTTCGTACCTGCGATCACGTGGTACGTAGTGTCGGAGCCGTCGGTGTACCGCGGCAGCAGGTTGCTGTTGTAGATCATGAACCGGTCAATTACACCGACCCGGCCATTCCGCAGCGGGCTGGAGCCATCCCCTGTGAGCGACGCATCCTTGATGTCGGACATCTTCAGAAGCGTAGTCATCCAGAACGGCATGAGCAGGAAGCGGCCCGTCTCAGGGACGTTCTGCTCGTCCAGCACCTGACCGAGGTACAGGATCGTATCCAGCACGTTGGTCTTGTCGATGCCCAGCGGCGAACCGGTCGACCCGAGATCAATGTTGCCGGAGATACGCCCTGCGTTCGCGCCTTGGTTCTGCACGTGAACGTCGGGAATCATGCCGGCGAGCACACGCGTGTCGAGCTTGATCTTCATCTGCTCGGACGCGTCCTCGGCCCACAGGTTCATCTGGTCGATGTCCTGCTGCTTCTCGACGATGTCATCGATGATGGTGCTCCAGTAGAAGCCCTTGTCGATGAGCAGCTCGATCGTCGGCGCCTCGGGGCGCTGGTGCTGCAGGGTCTGGCCGATTTCGTAGTCGTGAATATCCAGCGTGGGCACGGTGCGGATAATCACCTTGTCGCCCATCGAGGAGATCTCGCCCTCGTAATCGGTGTTGGAGATGTCCGTCAGCACAGTGCCGTCGTAGTACTTGTCGATGAGCTTGGCCGACCATACCTCGGGGATGAAAGTCCCCGAGTAGTTCGGCTGGCCCGGTACGCGTGGGTAAGCCATTTTCCGTTACTCCCAGATCAGTCGTATTCGACTCGCCCTTCGGCCTGCGCCGCGGCGATGTCGCGTTCAAGAGCGTCGAATTGCTCGGGGGTGTACTTCCGTTGGCCCTTGGGCCGCTGGATGTCTGCGTACACCGCGCGAATCTCCGACATTTTCCACACCTTGGGCTGACCTTCACCAGCGGGTCGAGCGGCGGTCGTATCGCCGCGGGAGGTATCGGGAGCCACCTGTTGCTCCAGCTCGCGCTTGCGCCGAGCCTCTGCAGCCTCTGCCTCTGCCTCGGGGTCGCCCGCCTCTCTTACGTAAGCGTCGAACACCCGTGCTGCAGCAGCGCCGTCAAGCTCGTGCACAGCCTTCTGGAACGCGGGGCCGTAGAGCGGGTCGCCCTGCAGCCACTCGATGAACTTCGGATCGGCGTCGATGCGGCGCCACTTCGGCACCAGCTTATCCAGCTGGGCCTCGAATCGATCCTGCTGACTCAGGGCGACCACCTTCGAGGTGTTCTCCACTGAAGCTCCCATGCCTTCCATCTGCCGGGCGAGATCCTTCACGGCTGGGCCGACGACTGCGTGGATCTGCTTGACGACGAACTCACAGAGATCGGCGCCGAAGCGGTCCTCATCGGCCGCGCCGTAGGTGCCCTCCGGCAGGGAGACATCTGCCTTGGGCGGCGGGGCAGCACCTTGGCTTGTGGCCTCGGGTGTGCCGGCGTCGCCGGGCTGCTCTCCCTGTGCCTGCGAGTTCGCGATGATTGCGCGCAGGCCCTCGAGCTTTTGGTTGGTCGTACGAAGCATGCCGTCCAGAGCACGCCAGCGCTCCTCCATCTGATCCCGCTCGTAGGAAACCTTTTCGAGTTGTCCCCGAAGGCCCTCGACGGTGTCAGCGGGAGGCTCATTGGTAGTCTCCGGCGGGGTCTGCTCGGCAGGGGGCTGGTTCTCGACTACACTGAGGTGCGCCGTGTCGGCTACGCCGTCGTCGCCCACAGTCGTCGGTTCAGCGGTCTCGCTCTGACTGGCGATCAGCGCGTCCGCGGCCTCTGCTGCCTGTCGTACTGCCCTTGGTTTTGCCATTTCTCGCTCCTATTACGGTGCCGCCTTCATCGGCGCTTTCCGGTTCCCATCCAGTGCCACCCTGTCGGGTACTTTCCTTCGGGCCCCAGTGCCGCCTTCATCGGCGCTTTCCGGGTGTAGCGTGTTGACGGCTGGTACCGTCTATCAGCGACAAGATATCCTTGATGCGGCGAGCGTCGCCTTGCAGTTGCCGAACTATCGTCCCGTCCTGTGCGTTGACCAACGTGTCCTGCACTGCGGCCAGCTGCTCCTCCAAAGCCTGATGAACGTCTCCGCCCCTCAGCGCCAGAAAGGCTCTCAGCTGTTGCTCTTTTAACCTCACCTCAGTTCCCATCGCCTTCAATGTTCACCAAAATGCCAACGGTGTCAAGTTCTTACGCCGGCGTCATGCTGTTCGGCGAGAAGTTGTCTGTCACAGCCGAGCCGTCCATGAGCTGCTCGCCGCTACCGACACCGCGCTGCTGCCCCTGCGCCATCCCAGCGATGGCCGCCTGCTGCTGCGCACGCTGCTGCAGCCGGTCCTCCGGGGGCACGATCTTGTCGGTGTTGAGCTCCAGCCCGTCCGCCGCGGCGCGCAGCACCTCCGCCCTGCCTTCGAGCCCGGTGATCTGCGTATCAACCGGGTTGTTCGTGACCTGCAGGAACTCGTTGCGGCGCAGCTGCAGGCTCTCCAGCCGCATCAGGCTGACCGCACCTTGCGCCATCACCTGCGCATCGCCCTTGATGGTTGGATCCGTGGCATACAGCATGTTGTGGTTGTACAGCTTCGTCAGCAGCGGGGTGAAGATGTGGGTGTCGATGTTGGATACCACGCCCTTCAGGCCCTTGTTGGCCGCGTCCATCAGCATGGAGAGTCCTGAAGCCGTACGCCCGGCGCCGGCGACCTTGTCGGAGCCGGCCATGTAGCGCGGCACCAGCGAGAAGTCGTCGGCGAACTGGTAGAACTTCTCGATGACCGCCATAAGCTCCGAGGCGTTGCTCTGCGGCTGGAAGAACTCGAGCGGCCGGGTGTTCGTGCCAAACTGATCGTCCTGCATCTGAAAGATCTTCCACGGCGTCATGGCCGTGATGCTCTCCCCGGGTGCCAGCCGGTCGATGTTGATGCCGACCATGGGGCCCGACGCCATGCCCATGTTGTTGTTCAGTGCCCGCACAGCGGCGTTCACGACGCCCTGCACGTCATCGAGCACGTCTGGCAGCGACTGCCCCCAGAAATCCCCGGGGATGGATTCGTAGCTCGTCGCGAAGTACGGGCGCTGGCCCAGCGGGTCGTAGTTCAGCTGCGCCTTGATCACCCACCGGCCGATCATCCAGACACAGGCCTCGTAGGATGCCTCCGGATCGTCCACATCTTCCGCGCTCATGCCCCACTGCCGCAGGTCACTGCCCTTGACTGGCCCGTGGTATTCGAGCGCGTCGAACTCGAACACCTGACGCTTCTCGCTCTCCGGCACGTCGTCGAGATCGGACGCACGCTGCGTACCATGCAGCCACCCGTGCAGGCCGCCGTTCTCGCCCTCGCGCAACACGGCACGTATGGCCTCCTCGTCGTACCCGGGCACGCCGATCATGTCGTACAGCTGCTTTCGCGTCAGTGTGTGGTGCTCGAATAGGTAGCCCTCCTGCGGCGTCGTGGCGCCGGGCGCCGGGTATACCCGAAAAGGGTCCACGCGCTCGAAATCAGGCGTGATTTCGCGTTCTACCTCGGGTTCGAGCCGACCACTTTCGTCAGCCTGCTTCCACGTCAAGCGCTTGCGCCGGCGCATGATCGGGCCCTTCATAATCGCGGTCGGGTAGGTAGCCAGATCAACAATGAACTTCGCCAGCTCGTCGTAGAACCCCGCCTCGACCAGCTGATCCTGCATCTTGCGCTCCATGCGCGCGGTCGTCTTACGGGCCTCCTCCTGCAGAGCCTCCTCGAACTGGTCCATGAGCGCCGACAACTGCCCGCGGATCGCCACCGGGTCGGGGAACTCGCCCGTCTCCGCGTAGGCCTGCGCCGCCATCATCGACACCTGCTGGCGAACCTGATCTTCGGCGTCCGGGGGAAAGTTCGGCTTCGGCGTCGGCCGCAGCGACCACGGCTGGTCGTTCTGGCCCATGTACACATCACGCAGCCACGCCTCGACGATGCGGATCTTGTTCGCCGTGACCCGGGCGTATTCCTCGGAGCCGCCGAAACTGCGGATGGCACGCAGTTTCTCCGGGTCGTACTCGCCGGTCAGGGCGCGGTGGGCCCGCTCCAGTCGCCACCGCACGTGCTCCTTGGCTGTCCGCGCGGCCTCCCAGCAGTCAGTGACGTGCCGGGCAAGACCCTCGAGAACAGGTGCCCGGTTGCGCTCCTCGGCCTCCAGCGTCGTTTTCTGGGCTGACTTCTCCTCCGCAGCGAGATCTGCGTTGCTGGCGACCCTGATTAGTCCGATTGCACTTGCCATGGCCGGTATCCTAGATCACGCCGGAGAAGTTGGTCGAGCAAGACGACGAGCTGGACGCTGACCATGAGTCGCTGCCGCTGAGGCTCGCGGAGAGGCTGAGGGAGGCCATGGAGGCCGCGGCCAGCTGCGAGTTGATCTGGGCGGCGCTCTCCAGCCGCTGCAGTTCGAGCTGGGAAGCCGTCCGCACATTCTCCAGTGCCCGCGTGATGTTCGCGATCTCGTTCGCAACGATCGTCTTCGCCTTCTCCAGCTCCTTGTCGAAGCCCAGTGCCCGCAGGCGCGCCGCTGTCTCCTCATTCTGCAGCTCCGCGAGGTACCCCTCGATCTGGGCGCGGTGCGCCGATACCGCTGATTCTACGCGGCGCGTGTCCGCATTAACACCTGCTGACCACGCGTCGACTTGGCTGCTGTAGATGTCGGCCTGCGCCCGCACCACATCATTGAGGCTTCGCGTGCGCGTGGCCTCCGCCTCGATGCGGGAGGCGTAGCCCTGCACCCGGGCGCGGTAGGCATCGACCTGTGTCCCGTACGCACGAGCGCGGGCCTCCTCGCCGCGCACCTCCGCCTCGAACACATTGACCCGCTCAGCGACGCCTCGGATCTCTGCGCCGTAGGCTTCTACCTTGGCCCGGAAGGCCTCGACCTTGGACAGCTCCGCGTCGATCTTCCCGCGGTAGCCCTGCACTCGAGCGGTGTAGATGTTGACCAGCGCCTCTTGCGCCTGAATCTGGCGCGTGTAGATCTCGACCTTCTGCTGGTTGATGTCGGCTTCCAGCCGTATCGTCTCCAGCTGCGTGCGGTACGCATCGAGCTTGGCCAGCTCCACGCGGATCTGGGCCTCGTACACGTTGATCTGAGCCTGATAGGCTCGGATGTTCAGCTCGTAGATCGCTACGTAGGCGTTGTAGATGCCCCGCATGACCTCGAAGTGCTCGAACGCCAGCCTCCGGGCGTTCTCATCCAGCTGCAGAAAGATGTTCATCAGCTGGCCTTCGTACTGCACCGCGCGGTCGATCACGTAGCGCATGTTCTCGATGGCCTGCTGGTGGACTTGTACGGTCAGCTCGCGGTTCAGCCGGCCAGCCTCGATCTGACGCGTGCGCCGGGCTTCGAGGATGCTGGCCTGCACCGCGGCGCCGGGCAGCTCATGTCCCCGCTCTACCCAGCGCTCCTCGGCCTCCCGCTCGGACTGCAGCTGATCCTCCCGCAGGCGCTCCCGGCCGGCGTCGAAAATCTCCTGCTGTACGTCGGTGGGTAGTCCGGTGTTCTGAGTGTTGATGGCCTCGATGACCCGAGCGAACGCCGGGCGCAGCTCAACCAGCCCCGTATCCGTGTGCGCGAACTCGTGGATTTTGGTGTCCAACTCACCAGTCTTTGCATTGTGGTCAGCGAAGTAGATGTCCTGCAGCTCGTCCTGCGGTGGCGCAAAGTCCGGTATCTCCGGAATTGTCGGCAGGTTGAACTCGGGGATCTCGCCAATGTCCGACAGTGCCTGCAGCTCCGGCGCAGACGGAAACGTGAGAGTAGGCTCCTCTGGGGCCCCCTCGAGCTCCAGCACTGGAGCCGGCCCGGGCGCGTCCGGGTAATTGAGCACCGGCGGCGCGGGCATGCGGCTGTCGAAGTCACCGAAGTCTGGCCGGGGGACGTCACCCACGCCACGGATTCCTGACCCGTCATCGAGCCCGGAGAGCGCCGGCTCAGTCGGCGGCGCGGTATTGAACAGGGCATCTGGCAGGTCGAAAACCGGCCGGTTCTGAGCATCAACGGTTAGATCTGGCACAGCCACCGCGTCAATGACGCTGGTGTCGACGACCCAATCCAACGACGCGAAGTCCGGCGTAAAACCCTGCAGGGCGTCAATGTCGACCGCGGCGTCGTTCGAGAGGTTGCGTACGCGGTCTACGTAGGCGGCGTACTCCTTGCTGACGAACTCGTACGCACCAGCGCCGGGGATGAACAGTGTGCAGGGTGATACGGCCATGATTACACGCGCCTCGACAAGATGATCGGGTGCAGCTCAAGCACGTCCAGCTCGAAATCCGCGCCGCCCACGTTAACGATCTCGAACTGCCAGTACCGCGATTTCAAGCCTTGTCCAACCTCGATGTAATTCTCCTGTGGGGCTGGCTTGGCGGTTGTGCTGCGGCAGCGGTACCAGTTCTCGACTAGATCGCCGTCATCCACCGTCCTGACCTTGAGTACCAACTCCCCGGCAGAAGTGTAGCCCAGATATGCTGATCTTACTCGCTTCTGCTTGGCAGTCGCAAAGTCCATCATCATCGTGGTCAGCACCGCGTTGATGGGATCACCGGCATCGTCGTCGGCGTCCAGCAGGTACAGCCCGTCGTCCGCGGCGCCCACCATCTCATCGCCCGTGTAGGCAAGGGAGTTGAAGGCGTAGTTGTCGTACTCGGACACGGGCCGGTTGCCCTCGGTGTTCATCACCCAGCCCTGCGCCAGCTCCGCCGGCGTGTTGATCAGCACGTGGACCGCCGCGCCGTCCAGCACGTTGGCCAGATACTGCGCCGTAAATTCCACCGAGTCGGACGCGGCGACTGCGGCACTCTCCTCGACGAAGATGGTCAGCGTGGGCCTGACTTCGTCAGCGACCCCGATCGAGTCCGCGATCAGTGCCGCGAACTTCAGCGCTACCTCGACCGACCCAGTGGCGCCGATACTCTCCAGCACGGTCGCCGCATACGCGGCCAGCCCGGTATCCGCCGCGCCCACCGCGTCGATGACCGCGCTCAGGGCGTGGTAGACAACCCTGATGTCGCCGCTAACGATAGCCCGGTCGAGAATGAGCGCTGCCTGCACCAGCGACTGCGAATCGGCTGCGCCAACCGCGTCCTCGAATCGAAGCACCAGTGCAATCTGCAGGGCTTCTCCCGCGCGAGCAGCGTCTGTCACTTCAACTACGGGGTTATAGAACGTCTGCGCGGAGGCGGCCGCGCCAACTCGATCGAGGATCTCGTTGCGGTACGTGGCGATGACGAGATCTCCGATGGCGAAAGCGCTCTGCACGCTCGCCGTTTGGTCGCCATCGCCATCGCCATCGCCATCGCCATCGCCATCGCCATCGATCGGCGTATCGGTGAGCGACAGCAGGATGCTGAAGTAGGCCCCGGGCACGATACTGCTCTGTGCTGAGCCGTAAAAGCGCAGGTAGCCGCCTCCGAGTGCGCCGGGGGCACCCCCAGTGCCGCCCTCTGAGGCAAAGCCGTCAAAGACCAGTTCACCGTAACCCCGGGCATCCGTCGCGTCAGGGACCCCCTCCGTCTCGCTCCAACTCCGCGCAGCGCCGTCGAATACGAGCGTGCCGGCCATGCCGCCTTCATTGGTGCCGAGCCCGGTGCCTTCGCTACCGCCGGCAGCCAGAGCGAATAGCAGCGAACCATCGACACCACCGAAGTCCACTGGTAGATCAGCTGTGTTCCGGCCTATCGCCGCACCAGCTAGTACCAGCTCGCCCGTCAGGCCGCTGTCTGTGGCCGCGGAGGAGCTAGCAGCGCCGTCAAGCAGCAGCGCGCCGGAGACACCCTGCAGGTTGGCGTCGAAGCCCTGTCCAGCGACCAGCCGGAAAGCCAGCTCGCCGCGTACGTACCCGTCCAGCTCGATGTCAGCAGCGAAACCGTCGAACCTGACCTCGCCGAGCACGCCTTCCTGCGCCGAGGCACCGGCGCTGAGCGTGAATTCTAGCCCGCCGATCGTGCCGGATTGAGCTGAGCCAGACCCCTCGCGGGACAGGCCTACGCTGTCGAACCGAAGCTGTCCCGCGAGCGCCGACTGGGTTTCTGTCAGCTCATCGAACTCACTAAGGGCCAGCGCCAGATCGTCTGCATACAGGTAGGGCCAGAGGCCAGAGGCGGCGCACAGGACGCTGTCGTTGGCGGCCCAGAGCGCGGCATCGAGAAAGACCTCGTCGGCCGGAGCGGAGAACGGATCCGGCTGGACCCAGACCGGAGCGCCCGGTAGCGGGTAGCTGACTCGCCCATCGACGAACTGTGGCGCCTCGGCGTCTGCGCGAATGCACACGAGGAGCAGGCCCTCGGCGCGAACGAGGTAGAAGCGCGAGTCCGCGGCGTAGGGCAGGAACTCCGTTTGGTAGGTCCCGCTGGTGACAATAGCGTACGTGCCGCGCTGGAAATGCACGCCCAGCAGCGGCTCGGAGGGCAGCGTAGTGCTATCAACACCGCGGCTGAGGCCGACAACAGCACCTACCGTCGAGTGAGGCACCTCCCAGCCGAACCAGCTGTCAGTGGTGTAGGAGCTGACGCTACGCGCGCCCCCGGTCCAGCCGGGATCACTGGCTATCCGGCGGCCGTAGACGGGCTCCTCTCGCAGGCACACCGTCATCCGCAGGAAGCCTCGCGTTCTTCAGACAGGGTAAACCCGGTCCAGAAGTCGGAGAAGGGGGAGTCAGTCACTTCATCTCGCGAATAGATAAAGACTTCACCGGGCTCCATAAGAAGGCCATCACCTGACTCTCGCGGAAATACGCTCGCGATGATATTACCGCCTGCGTAATCCAGCCACTCTACTGACTTCCACGTATACACCTCATCGGTGTGCTCGGGTGTTATAGTTTGCGTGAGCGCCCATCCACCGGTGTTTTCGTACACGCGGATTGTTGACGTCTCATCAAAGCCGCCATCCGTGTGGATGACAGTAAGGCCATCGGCAGAAATGCGTGATAACGTATCGCCGTTTGCATTGAGCCCGTCAACGCGATCTACATAGCTATAACTTGAGCCGCCATTTGTGTAGATACTCGCCGCGTTTTTAGCGTCCCCGATAAGCACAGAAGCGCCGTCCGGCGTAATGTCGACCGTGCGCCCGAACCCGGTATTCGACAGGTTCAGTGGTGTGTTTATGGTCTGATCTAGCGACCATGTTGTGCCCGATACTTTGTAGACGTACGCTTGCCCGTCGCCGCTACCAAACGCGTCGCTTAAGTACGCGCCTACAAGCAGCGTGCCTGTCTCAGAAAGTGCTAGTGCCTGCCCGAAAGCGGAGAAAAACCCCGACCCCTCTGGGGAGTCTATCTCGCTGGAGAAAGCGAACGACGAGCCGCCCCATTGGTACATGCGGACGTAACCGCGATTTGTTGTGAACAGCGTTGAGTTGAATACGCCGACTGCGAGCCACTCCCCGTCGGGGCTAATCACAGCGCCCATCACGGAAATAGTATCGTCGTCGAGATTGGGGATTTCTAGCGTCTGAAGCCGCGACCAAGTACCTGCTTCACGCGTATACACATGCACCCCGGCGAAGCCAGTCACCATGTTTTGTGCCGCGGCTATCGCGACATCGCCTTGGATATCCTGCGGGATTACCCCGTCTGTATTGGTGAGCGTCTGCGACGGGAGCCAAACCCCGGCGTCGAGCGCATACACTGCGGTGTCTACTGCGCCGGTGGACGTGTTGGAGTATCCGACCATCGCAGTATCGCTACTAATAGCGCACGTGATACCAAATGACGCGCTATCGGCGGGTTGAAAAAGCTGTGCTCGCTCGAAGAAAGTGCCGGTCGCTGCAAGCGCCATGGTAGCCTCCTACCCGCAGGCGAACGGGGCTAATTCCCGCTGCACCGTGATGCTCGTGTCGTCTTCCATGAAGAACACTTCCCGCCAGCAGCGACCGAACGAATCGCGGTAGTTACGCGTTATGTAGACCCGTCGCTCAAGCGGAGGAGGCGGTTGTACCGACGGGGGTGACGGCGGCCGCCGAGGATCTTCCTCGTCCAGCGTAGAAGGCACAGGAGGCGCCGGCGCGTACTCAACGCACCGCGTGCCCACCTGTGTCAGGACAATCCGGTCGTCCGTCGTTTTGACTAGCATCCATCACACCGGGATCGAAATGCTGAAATAGTCGATCGTGTACAGCGTGGTGTCCACGTACGACGTGCTGGTGACGAACAGGTCAGAGCCCGCACCGCCGACGGTCCCTTGGATGCGCCGCTCGGACGTACTGGCGCCGCCGGTGTCGCCCGATTCCTCATAGCGGAAAAACGTCGCCGTACCGGTCGCGCCAGCAGTGCCGCTCCATACCTCGGCCGGAGCCTTGCCCAGCGCGCCACCCGCAGCCGTCGTATCCATGCTAAGCGGGTCGCCGGTGTCATTAAGCGAGTATTCGCAGAGCAGCGTAGCGCCGCCGAGGCTGGCGTCAGCATCAGCCGGAACAGTACCGGCGTAGACCTTGATGGTGCCGTCGAACAGCGTAGCGAGGTCGTTCGTATCGAGCAGGTCGTTACGGAACGCTGTTGAGAACTTGAGGGCCATGATTTACTCTCCTGAGAACGCGACTAAAAAGTCTTCGATTTCCTCGTTAGTACTTGGTGTGATCTGGTTCAGAGCCCCCAGCACGAGGGATTCGCCGACTACACCATCCAGACGCGGAAGAAATACCGAGAAGCTGTCGTCGTCCTCCGCATTCCACTTCCAGCGCCACCACCCGGGTGCGCCAGTAGCGACGCCCCGAAGGCGCCACGTTCCTACCTTGACCAGCCCGCCGGCCACTGCGTCGTAGACGACCTGCAGCCCGCCCGTGAGCGAGCCGGCTGTAAAATCCAGACCGTCGGTCGTGACCCGGGCAAGCAGAAGACCCGTCGGCGCATCGCTGGCGGATAGCGGCTGGTCGCCGGTATACACCTCGATAACGCCGTAGTTCATCATCGCGCCAAGGCCGAACTCGCTGAGCACGCTGGCCTGTAATCCTGCGCTAAGTTTGATCGCCATCACACCCGCCCAAACGGCTCAATGTCGTAAACATCGCTGATTCCTACAGCCGAGTCAAGGTCGAAGTTCGCCTTGAGGTGTACGGCCGTACTCTCGTCTCCAAACGTCGCTACCTCTCGCGCGAACTGTCCGGCGAGGGAATCAAAATAACCCTCCTTCTCAACCGCGTCCGCGGGCAGCGTCGTACTGAAGTCGCTAGCCAGATACAGGTTGGGTGCTGCTCGCGGCTGCGTCGGGTAATCCGGTTCCCGGATCCCATGCCGGTTGATATGCCGCACCTCGAGCCGCGCGACCCAACGGCCATCGTAGTGAACAAACTTGGCCCGAACCTCGCCCTCGTGCGAGAACATCGGCGCGACGTTGTAGTAAGCGCCTGATCCATCCTGCCCGCGGTACCGTTCTCCGTTGCGAAACCGCAGGATTGTCGGGTGGTTCTCCCCTGAGCCATCAGATCGCGTGGACACGGTTACATCGAAATCCGTGATTGGCATCATCGAAAAGAAATCGTCCAGTGCATCGCCCGTTCCCGGGGAACTGGCTGTCGACACGTCAGAGAAGCCGAGTCCCGGGAACATCATCTGGGTGTTGTAAGCGTAGTAGCCCGGCCCCTGCGGAACCTGCCCGGGGCTGCCCGTGGCAAAGGCGATTGCGTAAAACGCATAGGGAGTGTGGCCCGCGGGATACAGGTCCCCGACAAACTCTACTTTCACCTGCCGCCCCGCGGAATACTCAGCCGTCATGGGCTGATACCGCGGCGGATCGTCGTCGGCGCCGGGATATTCGGCCAGTACCTCCTCTACCCGATCCGCCCCGGTAAAAGCATCCAGACGGTAGATACTGTCACCGCGGGTCCACGAGAACGGGTTGTTGTTCGGGTCACTCGGTCCTTCTGCATCAGGCGGCCATCGGTTCTCTAGCCGCGGGATAACCGCCCCCATAGGATCAAGGTTGTCGTAGTTGTAGTACGTCTTCATCGTGTGCTCGCTGAAGATGATGGTCTCCGTCGCGAGGTCGATGTAATGAAGCACGGCGTAGAAATTCCTGCCGTCGCCGGGAAAAACACTGAAGCCGGGGTACGGTATCGCTAGATCGAAATCCACGGCGAAGTTGTGGAGTACGTATTGCTGGCAGTAAACAATCTCCTTGCCGCTCGGGAACACAAGCGTGCGCCGACGGTACCCGCGGTGGCGGTTCTCGGCGTGCACGTAGGGGTCTCCCGGGTCATACAAGTCGTCAGCGTTAACCAGCGGTAGGTTGCTGCCTGTATTGGGGCGCTCATACTGACGCCAGTTTTCATCGATCACCAATGCGACCCACTGGATGCTGCCGGCAGCGTTGTAGTGCGGCCATATCTTGTATTCGCCGGCGACAGTGACTTCGTAGTAAAACGCGAACTCGTCGTTGTCCTCGTATCCTGTCTCGACAATGGCGCGGATAGGGTCTGAGCCGTCCAGTTCCCGCAGCTCGCGCTCGCCGGCGAAGTCAGTGGTGTATTCGAGCGCGACGCGCTGGATGTTGAACTGGCCCGTATCAAACGTCGTCTTGATGTCGTCGATAGTCTCGGGGTCGATAAACACGCCGGACACGCGATCACTACGCTTCAGCCCCTCGAAATGAAACTCCGTGCCGACGCGCTCCAGCTCGATGAGGAACTTGTCGCCGTCTGAGCTGAACTGCACGAGTGCCTCGCACTCAGGCACCCAGCCGTCGATCACCTCGAAGCGCTGCTGAAATTCCACCTCCCAGCTCTCCGGCTGCTCGTCCTCTCGCCATGGCAAGCGGGCGCTGTCTCCCAGCCCGTCTGGCCACACGACGACAATCAGTTCGCCGAAGCGCGCATCCAGCTCTACCTGTGTGCTGGGGTATGGGTTCCGCGCGTCGCTGGAGCGCCAGTACACACCGCGTAGCCACGTCCGTACCACTTCCTCGTCGTCAGGGTCCGCGCGCTCGAACGGCGCCACGCCGAGGCAGGTCAGGAAATCGTCCTCATCTTCCTCGGCCAGCGTGAAAAACGCTGGCTGCTCGTTACCCTCGGGGATCTCGTAGAACTGCGCGTTGTAGCCGAAGCGACGCTCCGTACGGTAATAATCCCGTCCGTAGGGGCAGCTGGCCCCGGACAGTCCGGCAACGCCAAGCTCGAATTTCCTTGCCATGGTGTAAACCGGCAGCCACGCCTCGCGCGCGGAGAATGTTTGCACCCATGTCGCCCCGGTAATGGGCGGGTCTTCCTCGTCGAGCGCGTACCCGTAGGCACTGAGGTTGACCACCCAGAGCTGATCGAAACTGAGCGGCGACACCGAGTGGATGTGCATGAACCCACCACGGGTACCGCGGGGGACCCATCCGTGCCATGGGTACCCGGTATTCCCCGTCCAGCGGGCATCGATGATGTTGTTGTAATGCCGTGGGGACCCCTCCCATTGCTCGATGACCCACTCGCCGACCTCCTCCGGGGTGTTCACGTCGTCCGGCAGCGAGGTATAGACCTGAATGTTCTCGCCGGGGTTGTTGCTGAACCAGCCGTAAGGCTCGTAGCCCGCGCTCAAATGCATGCGGCCGGCGGCGGTCCTGATGCCCGGCGCCCAGTCGAAATAGGAGTGCGCGAACACGCTGTCGCTGGCCAGCGCCGTCGTGCCCAGCTCCGCCGGATCCTTCTCGCCCCGCAGCGGGCGCATCACCCGGTCTTCGCCTACCGCAACACGCAGAGCGTTGGTAGCTTGGTAGGCGGACTCATACGTGGCGTTGAGGAACAGCAGCTCCTCTGGCCGGTGGCAGTGCCATTCATCCGTCTGCGGCTCTACGACCTCATCCTGCGTCAATATCAGCTCGGCACCGAGGTACACACCCGGCGCCGCCTCCACCTCCGCGAATCGGTAAAACTCCGCCTCGTCATCCGGCTCGGCATAGCTCACGAGGTTCGCCCCCCTGCGGGCGTAGGACTGGATGAAACTCGGAGTGATCGCTTCTGTATCATAGGCTTCGCGGGTCAGCGGCGGCTCATAATCGTCCGGCACGAGGTCGGCGATCTGCAGATCCTCGGAGATCTCGCCCTGCAGGAAGCGCGGGTTGTCGTGGTAGAGGTTGTTCTCGTAGCGGTTGAGCAGGCACTGGGGGATCACACCGCCTTCTGTACCGATGCCCGGCAGGCGGTCGCCCGTGTCGAGGTCTCGCCGGGGCAGGCCCCAACCGTCGCGGTTCTCGAGGGTGGTCGGGGTGAGGAGTATGCCTTCCGGCTCCCAGCGCAGGCGAAGGGCCAGCGCCCCGGGCTGAGGCTGCGGCGGAGGCTCCCGGGGCTCCACGTCGATCTCCACGATCGGGGGCTGCCAGCGGGAGGCCCAGACGGTAATGGCCACGCCATCCGGGAGGAGTACGCGGCGCCACGCTTGTTCCAACTCACCGAGAACGATGTCCCGGTTCCAGACCTCCCCGAGGAGGGTGCGGGCCCGCAGGATGTGCTGCTGGCACCGCTCCTTGTCCCCCTTGAACCGTAGGGAGATCTCGTTGGTGTAGCGCACTTACACCGCGGTCAGCTGCAGACCGTACCCGATGTCGAGGATTTCACCAGTGTCGAGGCCCTTGTCGCTGCTCAGCCGCGCTGCCGCCAGCAGGGTGCCGGAGGTAGCGCTCTTGGCAGATGCTGAGATAAGGGCCACGCCGCGAACCGTCTGGCCGTCCGAGCTCGACGTGAAGGATGCCTTGCTGGCAAAGCTGTCGGTGCCCTGCGACGCCACTGCCGCTTGATCCCACGCCTGCCGAGCCGTCTCGTCGTAATCCGTCCACTCAGTCGCGTTGCTGGTGAAATTGGCGGCTGTCCACGTCGCCAGAACAGTTACGTCGCCGGAGAACGGCGCGAGGTACCAGTTCGAGATCCCGGCGGTCTCACCTACCGCGGCCTTCAGGATATAATCGAGGCCTTGGTTGACGACGAGATTCGGCGACAGCTCCTCCGGCTCACCACGCTTGGCCACCGAGAACACACCCTGTACGAGCATGCGTTCCCGGGGGACAAAGATACTGCCGTCCTCGTTGCGCTGGAACCGTCCTGCCCGCAGCGCGTCTTCGATCTGCTTGTCCATGTCTCTGCCCTCTACGGGTTCACCGTGATGCCGTGCTTGCGGACCTCGGCAACCACCGTGTCCGTCGCACCCATATTATTTACGCCCCCACCCTTTTGCAAGGACGCCACAATCTGCGAAATACCCTCGCGCTCACGAATGCTGAGCGCGCCCAGCCCGTATTCCGGCGTCGCCAGCCGGTCCCGGGTCAGCTGCCGGGCCTCGCCGCCCGGGAGGCCGGCCATGAGCACACCATCGAGGCCCCACCACACCGGCACGTCATCGACGGCGACGCCGAGCTTCTCACCCGGGACGCGCGCCGGCGACTGCCGCACTACCCCGTAAGGGCTCACATGGCGCGCGGTCATCTCGTAGGGGTTCGTACCCCCCATCCACCAGACGCCACTCTCGTCGCCGATGTAGAGCCCGTCGTGGGCATGCTTGAGCATCCAGAGGTACTTGGGCCGCATGAAAAAATCAGTGGCCGGCCGAGTGACATCAGGTGTCATCGGCTCGCAGAAATACAGGCCGTCGTCCTGCGCGACCCAGAGCCGGCCGGCGAACGACTCGACCAGCTGTCCGATAGGCATCGCCGCGTAGGTGACGGTATTCACCAGCTGCTGCCCCTGCTCCTCCGGCAGCGGCTCGAAGTCCGGCGGCGTCGTCGCCTCGCGATTGTTCAGGTCCACCGCACGCTGAGGATCCGGCCAGACCGCGGCCGAGCCGTCGTACTCGATCTTTCCGCTCTCCTTCCCGTTCGACCAGTAGATCGCGTCGACGTGGAAGGCGTAGGATACCCGTAGATATCGGTTCACCGCGGCCCGGGCCGCCAGACTGGCGCTATCCCGGCCCACCAGCAGCTGGCCATCCACGACCGCGCACAGGAGCGCCAGCTCGCTGCACCACCACGCGCTGTGCGCGTAGCCACTCACCGCCCTAGCGTAGCCACGCCGGCGCAGGGGGTGGCCCTCGGCCGTCAGATCGACGTTGAGCGCCCGACGAAGGAACTGGCTCGACGGCACCGCCTCGCCTTCCCTGCGAACCACAGACTCTGCCTCACGCGCCCGGTTGTTCATGCCGCCGGGCCAGCCGTCCATGCGCGCAACTTCGTTGTCATTGGGGGTCGTCATCAGGTGCAGTCGCGGCGTGTCGCGTAGAGCGAGCAGTTCCACTCACCTTGGGCTGTGCCGGTATTGGCCGTCACCCGGGCGTTGTAAGTCGTACCCTGATCGATGTCGATCGACGGCGCGAGGATCGCGTAGTACTGGCCGTTGCCCTCGGCCGTGAGCGTCACCGGCCAGCTTTGACCGGTGACCTCGTCGCCGTCAGGATCGTAGAGCGTGAGCTGTACCGTCGCATCAGCGATTACCTCGTCGGTGCGGACATTACGCAGCCCCGACAACGTGAGGACGCTGCTGTTGTTGATGTACAGCTCCATGGGTCAGACGACCGGCGTCTCCACCTTGTTTGGCCGGATCGGCGCCGCTCCGGGCTTGCGCGCGCCGGTCTCGAACTCGCCGTTAACCGCACGGGCCCAACCCATCTCGCACCAGTGCTCAGCCTTCTCTGCGGGGAACGATTTGATGTCGCCCTCGACGTACTCATTGGCGCCGTCGAGCATGCGCTCCTCGAGAATTTCCAGCTTAACCAGATCGCTCATGTTGCATCTCCAATCTCGTGATCAAAAGCGGCCACATCGACGGTGCCGCCGTTAGTCAGCGCCTGTGACGTGCAGGTCGTGACGAGGTACATCGTGTCAGTGTTGTTGTGAATTACGACGTGCGTCGCGTTGCCGCTGGTGCCGATGCTGATACCGGACGTGGCCGGGATCGTGTTTTTGCGCCCCGAGCTGTCGCCGTTGGCAGCGGTATACGAACCGCCCAGTGCCGCAGGGCCAGCCAGCGTCACAGCTGAAATCCCGGCGTAGTTTGCCGGCTCCGCGGAACACACAGACACGTGCGTCCCTTCTGCCTGATCCAGCATCAAGTCGATAATCGAATCTGGTACTACCTTACCCATGGTTCATCCTCCGCCCTGACGGGTCAGTTGCTCCTGTAAAATTACTCTTTCTTGACGCGCCCGTCCAGAGCAGCGTACACCTTTGTCGCGCCGTCCAGAAGTAAGCGCGTACGCACTCTGCCCTCGAGCGCATCGAGGATCATATTCAGCACCGCGGCATTCATGATTTCGTGTGCCTGCGCGAGATCTGCCGGCGTCACGAAATACAGCCCGGCGGTATTCGACTGTGCCACCGAGTGCGGCTGGCTGGCATCCTGCGGAGCTACCTGTGCGGCAAACTCAGTGACCGTGGGCTGGGCCACCTGCTGCCCGTGCAGCAGCCCGTTAACCGACACCACGTAAGTCTGCGCTACGCCAACTAAATCCAACAGCTGGGCCTGCTCCAGCCCGAACGGCGCAATAACGCCGAACTGCGTCAAATCCGTCCCCGCGGCCAGCTGCGGGTGTAGCACGTCGCCCGGGCTGATCACCGCCTGCTGCGTCAGTGTGGTGACCTGCAGCGCGTGGCTGTGCGCGAGGCCCGCAGGGGCGACATCGTAAACAGACACGATCGCTGTGCCAGCTACCTCGTGCAGCTGGGTCATATCCGCCGCGGCCAGCTGGTGGGCCTGCGTCAATGCGGCCTGCGCGATCTGGTTTAGCTGCTCGATATCCGCCGCAGCCAGCACGCCTGTCTGCGCGAGAGCCGCCGCCGCCAGCTGGTGGGCCTGCAGCGCATCGTTCGGGGACAAAAGTCCGTACTGGGTCAGCGCCGCCGCCGTCAGCGCCGCCGCCTGAGTAACTGCGCCCGGGGCGACAGCGGTGTCCTGCACCAGCGCCGCGGAGAGCACTGTATGCGCCGCGGACAGGCTGTCGACGGCCAGCTGATGCTGCTGGGTGAGGGCGCCAAGGTCGACGGTCTGGCCTTGTTCTACACGCTGAGTAGAGATCGTGCCTGCAGCTATCAGCGTGGCGGCGTCCAGCCGGTGCGCCTGCGCCACGGCCTGCAGCGTCAGCGTATGGGCCTGAATCAGCGCAGAGGCGTCAACGGTTTGATCGTGTGTAGCCCCTGCCGGGGCGAGACTGTGCGCTTGCAGCAGCACTGGGTTGCCTAACGCCATCGTGTGCTCGAGCGCCGCGGCGACAAGCGCGTACGCTTGCGTCAGGTCGACTTGGTCGAGGGTCTGCGCGTGCGCCGCCTCCGCCGGGGCGAGGCTGTGGGCCTGCGTCAGTCCCGGCTCGTCGACCGGCTGGGCCTGCGTAGCAGGCTCCGGCGTAGCGACGCTGGCCTGCGTCAGGGCGGCCGTGTCGGCGGTCTGGGCGTGCGTCGTGTCATCCGGGTTCGCTGTCCCCGCCTGCGTCAGGGCGGCCGTGTCGGCGGTCTGGGCGTGCGTCGCCTCCGCCGGAGTAAGGTTGTGAGCCTGCGTGAGCGCCGCCTGATCGATAACATGTGAATGCGCCAGCGACGCTGGCGAGAGAGAAAAGCCCTGCGTCAGCGTCGCCTGATCGATCGTCTGGCTCTGCACCGCCCCGCTGCCGGTGATGGTGGTGCTCGTCGAGGCCAGCGTAAGCTCGCTGTTGTCCACCATCGCCTCAAAGGCGTCAGCGAAGCCGTGCGCTATCGGTCCATAACCGGCCTCCATTCCGGGGTGTATGTTTAGCGCATAGGGAAATTCCGGTGTCAGCGTTACCTGAGCCAGCAGCGTGTTTTGCCCGTAGTCGAGCATGGAGCCGCCGATTGTGGACACCACATCGTCAATAGAGCGAGCCGGCATGGCAGCGCGCAGTCGCTGCACGAAAGCATTGGTAGTGCTACCGCTACGGTAGATGCCAAATTCTTCTGAAAGCGCCCCGTCGTAGCTCGATCGACCGTGGTAGTCCATGACGACATCGACGCGGGCCATATCGGTGTCAATCGCAGCAATCGCCGCATCAACCTGCGTCGAGGTGTTCTCGCCCCATGCCCTATTGGCGTCTACATCGCCTCCGGGGGAATCTTCCTGTGTCCGGCGCTCGGCCCCGTAGTAGCGGCCTGCGGGATTGATGTCGTAGACGTAGAACCGGCAATGCTGCCGTAGCCAGTCATAGTCCGTGCCGCCGTCTATGTACTGCTTCAGCAATTCCCAGCCAGCGTAGTTCCCTTGATCCTCGGAACTGTGCTGCGAGAGCGTCACGAGGATGTTTAGCTTGTCTTCCCCGCCAGCAGGGGAAACGCTCGTGTCGTCCAGCAACACGCAATACTGGTTGAGCGTCGTCGGCGGCGCGGAGTTATCGTCCTGGCTGGTTACCGTGGTTTGTGCGTAGACATTGGCAGGACCGCCAAAATCGACCGCTGATTGCAACTCAGACCCATAGGAACTCGCTGCCGCATAGGCGATAGCATGTTGCGTGTCGAGATAGCGCCAGCGCGGAAACAGCGCGACTTCTATTTCATCATCGGTAAACGCCGTGTTGTTGCTGAATACCAGCGTTGTCGTGCCAGAGAGGTTGTCGAACTCCGTCCAGTCCGGGGGCCTGATGTCGTTGGGGTCCGTGTCGTCCACAACGCGCCAAACCGGCTTGGCGGTTGTAGGCATAGACCCATTCAGATCACTGATATTTAGCGTGAACTCAGGGGTCTTCCCATTGCAGCCAGTGTATCGCGTGTAATGACGGAGCCATCCGCTAATGTCGTAGGTGTCCTTAGGGGGCAGCGAAACATCAGGCGTTGCGGTGCTTGCGTTGGTTACGGTCGCCGTGCCGATGGCGGAGTCGAAATCATCCGCGCTAGCAACCATCGGAGTGGACGTATCCACCCAAGGCTGCACGAGTGACGCAGCGCCGCTAATCCACGGCTTCTGTAGTGTGGCAACGTAGGCCATTAGCTAATGTCCACCACCGGCACCCGCCCTGCAAAGCACACGGAGTCTTTGTCCTCTGTGCCGTCAAGCGAGTAGACAAACAGGAACACCTCGCCGCCGATAGAAGCACTGAACGTGTCGATGTCAATCTCCAGCACGCCACTCGCGTCCGTGGACTCTGCACTGCCGTTAGCGTCCGATGCCCCGGCAGGGTTGAGCGCGTCCCATGCGTGGTAATACAGGCCGGTAAGACTCGCCGCTGCCGTAGTGCCGTCCGCTTCTTTCAGCGAGAGCTGGATACCCTTGACGGCAGCAGCGCTAGTGGCAAAGCTCGCGCTCGACGCAACCGTGGAGTCATTGCTCGCTGCGTCCGTGTGCTGAAAATAGGCATAGTAGGTCGTACCCGCCGCCAGCCCAGTGGCATTGGCGTTCTGCGTGCCCGTGCCGGATACGCTTTGATTGCCGCTGTCTGCTGCCGCCGAGCCGGTCGAGTCGTTCCCAGCCTGTATCTGGGCAACGCTCGGAGGCGTGGCGGAAGTGGAGACCACCCAGTAGAGCGTCCCATTGCCTTCGTTGGTGCTAACAGACAGATCAGCAGTCGTCTGTCCCGTGGCCGTGCCAGAGGCGCTAGAGAGCGTCGGGGCAGTCGTGTCCACCGTATCGGTTGTGAAGCTGCTCGACGTGACCGCCGTCGAGACGTTGGCCGCAGCGTCCTCATGGACGTAATGCACATAGTAGGTCGTGCTCGCCGTCAGGCCTGTAAAGCTCACGCTCTGCGACCCGGTCGCAGTGACCGTGTTGTTAAGGTCCGTCGCTACCGCTGCGCTGCCGGTATGATCTTGTCCGGCTTGAATCTGCGCTGCGCTCGGCGTCGTGGCTGAGGCTGTAACCACGGCATCCAGCGTGCCGTTGCCCTCGTCGGTCGAGACCGTACCGCTTGCTGTGGTTTGGCCTGTCGCCGTGCCCGTGGGACTGGTAAGAACGGGTGCAGTGGTGTCGGCCCCTGCCGTACCTTGCACGGCGATGGTTATGGCCACCACTCGTTCAACCTCGCTGATAGTCCAGCGCCCGGGCGTGATGGTCTGCGTAGCCAGCTCTCGCCGCGATGAGGAAACGGACGCAGACGAGTTAGTTCCGCCCCCAGAGGTGGTGTTAATTAGATTAGTAAAGTCGCCATCCGTAGACGAAATTATCCCATCATCGTCCGCCTGCCCCGTGCCCACAATCCAAAGCACGTCATCGCTCGCACTCCACGGGTGCGTAAAATCTGGGGGGTCTACAAAGTTTTCAGTCTGGGGAGCAGAAAGTGCCGAAGAATCAACGCCCGATGTCTCAACGCCGGAAATTCTTAACACCTGCGCCGAGCCGGTACAATCGGCAGCCGTGCCATCCAATGTCACGGAAAGGGTGCTGCCTTCAGTTCCATCAGCAAAGCGATACATCGCCCTTGCGGCAATGAAACCATCGTCGTTTATGGTGTCTAGCTCAGTCCAGCCAGACGGGACACTTGAAAAACGGTCATTAAAGTCAGGGCTGTATCGACCCAGAATTGCGATCAGCAAATCGCCGGACTGGATGCTTGCCGGCAGGTTTACTGTCCAGTCTTTAGTGCCGGTTGAAATGGATGTTTCGGCAACACTTTCTACTGTCGGAAATGCCATTAGAACAACCCCCCAAGCGCCGACAGGTCTACCGCGTAGTAGTCAAAATGCTCGTCACTATGTGTGTGCGTTACATATCTTGACATGGGCTTTCCTTTAGGCACCTCGCCAGTCAGCCTAGTGAAACCAAGGTCAATAGCCGCTTTGGCGATGGCAAGGTTGCACTCGTTATCAATGCTTCCAACGATCCCCCACGCATGGACTTCGCCCTCGCCCTTGTCCGTGAAGTGCAGCAGCGCACGGTATGGCTTGCTCTTGCCGGGCTTGCCGTCATAGACGCGCACGACGCGGGTCTGGTCTGGTACCAGCTCTGTCGTCACGGAAATCATTGCTCCAGCGTCTCCGGGTTAACCCACTCGCCTTCGTGGTCTTTGATCTCACAGCTCACCGTCGCACGCAGCCTCGTAGACCTTGTATGCCTCCCATATCTCGCGCCGCGTCTGCTCCGTGTCCTGCCTTGACCTCGACGGCAGGCTGCGCCGCCACTGGTCGCAAAGCACGTCAATCGCGATACCCTTGCTCCTCGTCGTCCCGCAAGCCGTCAGACTCGCGCACACGATCAAGAATGGCAGCAGCTTCTTCAGCGTCGGCATCGGCGTGCTCCTGCTCAGCCTGCTTCCGGCCTTTCCGTTGCTGGATCTTCGACCCCACAAACAGGGCAAGTACCGCCATCAGCCCGCCAATCAGCCACTGCACGATTGAGTTGTTCAGGATCAACGACAGTAATTTGCTTACGACGCTCATTCCACCAGCTCCATCCGTAGGCCAGCCCGAAACTGAGCACGATGGCTATGAACTCCACCGCGTCTTTCTTCGCCGCCGCCGGTAACCAGCCCTGCTCAACTGCGAGAATAACAAACGGCGCCACGCCGTGACGGACAACACGTAGAATTTCCGTCGCGAGCATGGCGCATTACCCCCTAGCGCGGGCTGTTGGGGTTGTGCCCCGGCTCTTGAACGTCGGTGTCCGGCATCCACGTCTCCGAGGGGTTTTCCAGCGTCTCCCGCATCATGGTGGTGAACGCCTTGAACTTCGCCAGCCACGGATCGACTACCACACGCTTCGTCTCCGGGTGGAAGCCGTTGAGCTTCTCCGCGTCCTCGCAGTGCAGCAGCTCCGTGCGCAGGTGGCTCATGTTGTACATGAGGTTCTGCAGCTCGGCGTTCTGCACGATCTTGACGACCGGTGGCGTCGGCAGCTTCTTCGGCTTCGGGCTCGCCTTCGGCATGTACAAAATCGGCGTGCCCGCGAAGTGCTGGAAGCGCCGATCGAACCGGCCGATAAAGGCGTCGATGATGTCCACGTCGGCCTGATGGGTCTCACTGCTGGTCGCAGACGGGCAGGTGCTTAGCTGCTGGAACATGCTGTCGAGCAGCGTCACCAGATTGATGATGTCCGCGTTGTTAATTTCCTCGACGTGGTCAAAGACCATCTCGCCGAGATCTGAGTCGCGAATTGCCATGATACTTCTCCCTGTTTGGGTTAAGGATGCGGCACAGAGCCGCCTTCAGCGGAAACAGGGAACCGCATCCGGCGGCCCTGCACCGCATTCGTGATGCGCGTATGCGCAAGTCTCTCAGCACTCATCCGAGTCTGACCTTCTGCGGCTTGAAGTGACGGTCGTAGTAGGTGTTGTAACTCGGGTCGGCGCGGCCGACGAGCGTGCCGGCGTCGATGCGTACGCCCTCGCCCGCAAAGGCGCGCAGCGCTCGGAAGTCCTCGGCCGCAGGCGGCTCAGCGCCGTTCCACACCATGCCACCGGTCTTCGCCACGCGCCAGCCGAACCAGTTGCGCGTATAGACAGGAGCCGGGAACCCCCACCCTTTCGGCAGGCCGCCTTCGCCTCTAGACAGGTCTCCCATGACGCTGCTCCGGGTTGCTACTTGACACCAACATAGGGTACTTCTCGCGCGATATCAAGCCGGAAATGCGTCGTTGATGACGACCCGGCTGGGCTCCCCGGCGTCCAATGCCTCCATGGTCTTCTGCATCAGAAGGGCGTAGGCGCGCGCCGAACTCGTTACATGCCCGTAGTAGGGGCTCATGGCCTCCCCCACGAGCAGGCACCCCTCGGTGTCCTCCGGGTCGTTGCCGATGTGGAAGTAGACCCACTGGAAATCCGGCACGTCGCGCAGCCAGATCATACCCTTGTGCATCGGCCCGAACCGCTCGCGGTAGCGGTCGGCCATGGGCGACTTACGGCGCAGGCTCAGCTCATACGTGCCCGCAGGTATGCGGGTCTTGCCGGGGATCTTCTGGTGCTGGGAGGGGTCCTCGAGGGTGCAGAGTATCAGTCCCTCGCAGCGCAGGATCCCCAGCGTGCAGCGGTTATCCTGAAAGACCCGGTCGACGGTGATGTTCACGCGGGGGCAGGCGCACCGCTCACGTAGTAGGCCACGCCGGCGGTCATGGCGATCCAGAACGCCCGCTCCAGCCACTGGCCCCGGACGTCCGTGGCCGCGTTGTCCGCGCTCTGGTCCGAGTTCTCCTTGGCCAGCTCACGCAGCTCACGGCGCAGCTCATCGATCTGCCCCGCCATCCGCTCCTGCTCCGAGTGCGACGCCGCCAACCGCTCCTCGACGCGAGCCACGCTGATCATGGCCTTGGCCATGTCCTGCAGCACAAGCTGAGTAGCCGTAACGGCTGACTCAATGTTGCTAAGGCGCTGACTATTTTGCCCCAGCTCACGTGCTATCGCCTCGATTCGCTCGTCGCCCACACGCCGCTCCTTCACGTTCGTCCCGTCTGCCAAACCCGTCATGTCCACCCCGCCGCTGAGGGGATCGCGACGTCGTGTTTCGTCGTCCGTCGACCGAAGCGTCCACCACTATGCCCTCCAAGGATCACCTGCGCGCCGTATTGTAACGCCTCGCTCGGGTGTGACCACTTGTTCTTCATCGGCTGCGGCTTCTGCCCCATGAGTTGTCCGTGCTTGTCGGTCTTCCACCGGTATTTGCCGTTCAGCCCGGCATAGGTGAGCGGCGCCTGATCCTTGTGTATCAGGAACATGGGTCGGCTGTCCACCGAGCGGGTCAATAGCTGCTCGACTGCCTGCGCCCGCACTTCGGGGTCGTTGGATATCCGCAGGTGGGGTACGACGTTGAACCCAGCCTGCTGCATCACCTTGATCGGCGACAGCTCGCCCACCTGCGAGCCCTGTATGCCCGCGGGGTCCGGCGCCACGTAGAACGTGTTACGGGGGAAGTGCTGCTGGATGTAGGGCCGGAGCATCGTGTCGATGAACTTCTGGATCCCCATATTGCTCGCCACCAGCTCACCGAGCACCACGGCAAAGCCCGCCGGCGTGAGCTGCAGGAACACCGCCGCCGGCTCCCGGCCGAAATCCTGCCCGATGCAGATCGGGTAGTTGTCGGAGATGATCGGCTTCAACGGCTCCGGGGAGTGGTGCCGCTCCGGGTCGAAGGTCTGCTCGTAGACGGCTTTCCCGTGCGGGGATCGGCCGTACATGGTGCGCAGGTAGACACGAATGAAGTCTTCCTTCTTGCCCTCACCCGTGTTCGGGTAATACGTCTTGGCAAGGTTGTCATAATTGTCGTGCCCGATGTTGACCGCGTACTGCTGGCCCTTCGCATCGGAGATCACGATTTCCTCGCTGGGCTCCTCCCTGAACTTCTCCCGCCACGCGTCGATCGGCAGCACCCCGGGCGGCTGCTTGTGAATCGACCAGTTCTTCGGCGGGTTCTCCATCTGCTGCTCCCACCAGCTGTCCTCCTCGGGCATGTTGGTATCGAAAATGGCCCCCGGCCGCGTCGGCCCCCCGTCCTTCATCGACGGGTACCGGTTGACCCGCATCAGCAGGCCGTCGACAACGTCCGGGTGGAGCTCCCGGCTCTCGTTGCCCCACATCCCCGTGGCCTCGAGCGACAGCGCCTTCCGCACGTCGTCCGGCGTGTCGAGGGCGATCAGCATCCACTCAGTGTCGATGATGGTGTTGTCGGGCAGGCGGAGCTTGTAGAACAGGGTCTTCTCCGAGGCCTTGTAATGGCCGTAGACCCCCGGCGGGAACCAGTCGATGATCGTCTTGTAGGTCGTCGACCGCAGCTGGTCGGCCGTGTTCCGCACGATGAGGAACCGCGTTTTCCTCACGCCCTCGGCGTTCGGCTCCTGCTCCGCGGCCCAGCGCATCAGCTCGTGCGCACAGCACACCGACTTACCGCCCCCGATGGGCCCGGCCAGCACCCGGACGTACGCGTCAGAGAGCATGAAGCTCTCCATGGTGGGACTGGCAACGAATTTAGTCATGGAAGACCTGCGCCAAGCCACACAGGACGCACACCGGCTCCAGCCGGTCGTTTATGCAGAAATAGCTACTGCCGCAGCCGCACTCCCAGAACGGCGTCGGGTACACCACGCCGTACCGGACCCCCTTCTCGAGGTGGCACTCGGGGCACTCGACCGTGTCCACGCCAACGGGAATCACCGCCTGCCACGTGTGCTCGCAGCCCAGACATTTCGCCGGGCCGCGCGTATGCGGCCGCGCCTCGTCGAGACCGTGGATGTCCGCGCTCACAGCACCGCCCGGTACAGCAGCCAGCAGAACACCACCACGCCCACCACAGCGCCGAGCACAGTCAGCGTCGCGCGCCGGAGCTGGCGCCGCACCGCGGGGTTCACGCCCCATTCACGCTTCGATGACATGCAGCTCCTCCCGCGTCATGGTGTAGTACAGCGCTATCGTCCGGTAGTCGTCATCGGTGACCCGGACGTCCACCGGGGCGGTCTCCCACCACGGCCTCGGGTCGTAGGGTATCGCCTCCGGCTCCGGCTTGGGGCCGCGTAGGATCGCGTCACGGACGCGCGGGGAGACACTCACCGCCGGAGCCTCCGCTTCGCCCGCACGGCATCCTGCGCCGCCCTACGCTCCCTGAGCGCCTGCTGACGCCGCTCCCGCAGCTGACGGCCGACACGCTGCGCCGCAGCCTTGAGAGCCTCACGTCGGCGCTGGCAGCCTAGGCAGGGCACTACTCGCTCTCCGACACGGCGGGGGTCACGTCCCGCTCCACCGGCCTGCCGCCGAGCTGCACCGTCTGGCCGCTGCCCGGGAACACCATCTGGATCATCGGCAAGTTGCCGAAGCTCGAGCCCTCCCGGTCGGTGTCCCGCACCCGGCCCAGCTCCGCAAGGAATTTCGAGTATTCCATGCGCTGGTTCGGGGTGAAGCGCGGATCCAGCGACGCCCGTCGCATGTGGTGCATCTGCACGTACAGATCACCGCGGGCCAGCTCCGCAAAGACCTCCGGTTTCTCCATGGCCTCCAGCAGCGCGCCGGTGGAGATGCCCGGGATTACCTGCTGCTGCGCCGTCTTGGCACGCAGCATCTCCTCGGCTGCCTCGCGTTCGGCAGCGGTCGGCGGGTCTTCGTCGTCGAAGCCCACGTCGTCGAGGTCGTCGTCGAGGTCGTCGGTATCGGCAGAGCCCGCGGACGCAAAGCCCACGTCGTCAGGCTCGTAGTCGTCGACGCCGGAGATCCAGTCCTCTGCTTGTGCGCTTGCGTGTTCCATGCTCTGGGTTTTAGCGGCTTTGCCGGCAGGTGTCAATGCTCAAGCGGGCTGGGGGTGGGTGCTGCAGATTAACAAGGGGCTGAGTGGCTTTGTGGTTTCTGGGCGGGGTGGGTTTTATGGGTGATGCAGATTAACAGGGTGAATTTGTGGCGTGGTGTGTGAGCGGAACCTTATTACACCCTACCCCACTGGCCTGCCCCCGTTGGTCCACCCCCACCCCACGGCCGATTGGGTAGTTGAGGGAGCCATACCCGCTAAGTTATGGCCGGCCAACCGAGAGGTAGCGCGTAGCTGCGCGAATGGCCACGGACCGGCGAGGGCGCGACGTACGCGTTCCGCGGAGTTCACCGGAACGGAGGGCCCAGCAATGGGAGCACTAAAGGATAACGGGCCGATGCTGCCCTTGCGCTACTACGCGAGTAACGATCGCTCGCAAGGATGGCGCGAAGTATCGACGCGGGCCGGCAACGGTGCCGCCGACCAACAACGGGCCGAGCATACCAGCGCCAAGCGGGCGCGGAGTAATCGGCCGCTAATACGCTGGATCATGGCCGAGTTCGCCGTATCACGCAAGGACGCGGTGGCCATGCTCAAGCAGGAAAAAAGGGTTCACGCTGCGCAAAGGATGCGCGGTGTACTACCAGCGGAAGCGCTGGACAAATCCGCAGCGCGCAATGAGCGCAAAGCGATTAAAGCAATCAACGATGCCGCAGCGCAAATTGAGCGCGTAGCGCGGCATCTAGGAGACTGAATTATGGAAATCAAAAACTCGAAGCGGTTTGCGGGCAATCTCCGCGCGTCGGATATCCCCGCGACACTGGCCGACGCTAGCGCGTCACTCGGCAACATCGGCGGACTGTTTCGCACAATCGACGAGACGCTATCCCTCGCGGTGGCCCGAGCGTTAATTGACGCGACGCAACCGGAGGCCGACCGCGACGCGATCTTTGGGAGCATCGGCCTTGCGTTGCAGGAATCGGGCCTTGCATCTGGCCCGGCCCGCGCGGCGACGCGATGCCTTGCGGAAGCGGAGCGATTCGCCAGTAAGGCCGATAAGCCACTGAAGCCAGGTCAGGCGCTGCGTGAGGCGCAGGAAATCACCGCGGCCATGTTGGGGCATGAGACGGCACGGCGCAAGGCCAAGGCCGAAGAGCGCAAGGCCAAGGCCGAAGAGCGCAAGGCCAAGGCCGACGCCGCGCTCGAATCCGCGCAAAAGCGGGCCGACAAGGCCGAGGCCGAGGCGGCCGAGGCCCGGGAAGGATATACCGACCTGCCCGAGTTTGTCCTGCTAGGCGAGGATGGGCACGTCACGCCGCTGACGCCGGATGAGTATACAGCGCTGGCGCTGACACTCCAGCAGATGCGCGAAGAGCGCAAGGCCGGCGCGGCCGCTAGCCGGAAGGCGACGCGCGACCACGCGAAGAAGCAACGTGAAGGCGGGCTCGCCGCCATCGCGTGACACCAAGGGCGGGAGCTTCGGCTTCCGCCCATTTTTTCGAACCTAGGTCGACCTATCACGGTGGACCTATCACGGTGGACCTATCACGCGGCGCACGCTCACGGGCTGCGCTCACCCCCTACGAGCGCCTCAGCGGCGCTGTGCGGGACGCTAGACGTACCCGCTACCCTGCCCCTCGTTTATCGCTAATCGCGCTGAGACGCGCGTACACGCAGCCTCACGTGCATGGAGGACCTATGAGTCACGCACAACCACCGCACAGGTGCGGCACGCACGTCGTGCACCGCGCCACGCAGTCACCCGGCGTCGTCACGGCACGCTTCACCACGTCACGAGGCGCGACGCTGTATCGTGTCTGGGTGGCGATGTTTAACAGGCAGCTCACCGTGCCCGCCAGCGACGTGGCGAGGCTGGTCTGAGCGGCAGCGGCGGCGCCAGCCGCCGTTTAACACCCCTGCTGGCTAACTGGCGTGACATCACGCCACAAGGCGCGTTTTCGGCAGTTGAGCGGGGGTTCGGCAGGGGGCTGTAAAAGTGTTCCACGGGCTAATTTCGTAAGTAGTAGTTTCGTAAGGGCTTTTTGGCTTATTGAGTCTATTGAGTTCCGTGGAACACTCGACCACTCAATAGGTTTCTTACGTAAGTCGTTGTTTCGTATACTACTATACTACCATTAAGTATAATAAGTTAGATAAGACAAGAAATTATATATACCCCCCTGCGCGCGACCCATCTACTGGCGTGTGTATACGCCACGTGATGGGGGTATTCATAAAGGGTCTATGTATCACCCTGAAACCTGTCTCAATAGACTCAATAGGCGTCTTAATCGAAAAAACCCTTACGAAACTACTACTTACAGCCTGTTGTATTGAGTCAGCTATTGAGTTTGAGCCGACTCAATAGGCCAAAAATCCGACTCAATACCCATTTGCCTGCTCCACTTTCACGTATATTTACTCTGAAACGAGCACGCTTTAACACCCCGCCACGCCGTCACGCCGTCTCAAAGCACCGCGGCACAAACCACCTTTAACACCCTTTTGCGTGTTTAACTATCACGCGCGGCGGCTCACTGCACGCTAACACACCGCTGCTTTACACCCTAATCGGTGCCAAAACAGCGGCACGTGACGTAATGTCACGCCGTGTGTTGACTTGGGTTTAACACCCAACTACACTTTAACACGCCTACCGGCGTGTGAACTGCGTCTCACACCCACGACGCCTGTAAAAGGAGACTATTATGGCCGACTGCCTAGACACCATGCTCGACCTCAAGTCAGCTATCGTCTATCTGGACGACATGCGCAGTGCGATACTGTTCAGTTTCGGGGACGTGCTTGCGAACGCCGCCGATGGCGACGGCAACTACACACGCCCGGCGCTGGCGCTCACCAAGGCTGCGTCGTTCATCGAGGCTGCCGAGATGGAGCTGCGTATAGCCCGGCTTGAACTGGAGGACCGCAACAATGACTGATTACGTCAATAGCCCTGATCGACTGGACGGCGTTATTGCTGACCTGCGTGATATCCGCCTGTGGATTGAGCAGGGAACGCTCATGCGCGAATCCGACGGTGCGGCGGGAGGCGTGCTGGAGGAAGCCGTGGATAGCCTCACCGACGCTATATACAAGCTGGGACTGGTGCGCGGTGACATACGGGAGCGCACCGGTGAGTAACCGCCATCGCCGTGCCCGGCAAGCGTTCAAGCAGCAGGCGCACGTGCGCCGGGAGACGATCGACCAGATGGTGCTGCGTATGCTGCCCCGTGCCATCGAGACGGGGGACTATTCCGCCGTGCGCCGGTTCGCTGAGCCGGCCACGATCAAGCGGGTGGTGCGGGAGCACGCCCGGTCACTGCCGAGCCCCGCTCGGCACCAGTATCACAAGTAGGAGGACACTATGCACAACATCATGATCTGCGGTCGGAGCTGGTTCGACCGTCGCAACGGCTGCGCGTACTGCAGCTGCACGATCTACATCGACGGCGCGCTGCGGACCACCCTGCCGATGGAGTGCGGCTATGGCGACTATTACCTGCAGCGTGCGGGCGAGTGGCTGGACGCCCACGACCTCATCGAGCGAGAGCACTACGCCAACGGGGGCTCTGAGCCACTGCACATGTGGGCGATTCGCGCAGGCGTAGTGCTGAGCTACGAGTGCGCCCACGTGGCGCGGAATTCTGACCTGCACTGAGGAGGACTGACATGCGAAGCTATCCGATTTGGAACAAGGTCACGGGGCGCGAGTACAGCAGCAACCGCAGCTGGGGCTCGCAGGGTAAGGACCGGACGACGGTGTACGTGGGCTTGAGCCCCCGCTGCAGCCACGAGTTCGTGACGCACGGCACGAGGCAGTACGACTACGACGCCCACCACACGGCGTTCGAGCACTGGGTCGAGGTGCCGAACCCGGAGGACCCCGAGAGTACCCTGCGTATCACCGTCGCCCGGGTGTTCATGCACAAGAAGACGCGGGAGTTCACGCGCACCATCGTGAACCCGGACATCTTTCAACTCGAGCAGCAGCTCGGCAAGTAGGAGGAGACCATGGAGACAAGCATCGGCGTGGTGATGGTGCTCATCGCCTGCCTTACGCTCGGGCTGATTCCCGAGACAGAGGTGCGCGCGCAGCGCGTGCTGGCGTTCCTCGCCGGCATGGTGTTCGCCGCCTGCGGCATCGCCACGATTCACTACTGCACACCGACGTAGGAGAGAACTATGGACGCAACTATCACCAACGACAGGCTGCAGCAGCTGGCCGATGAGCTGCGCTCGACCAAGCTCGGGCTGTTCGCCACGTACGGCAGCATGCGCGAGCTCGAGGGCTATGTGAGTCGGCTCAACGGGCCCGAAGGTGCCGTCGCCGCGACGACGCTGGGTATCACGTTCAACACCGTCATCGAGCAGGTGGCGGGGTTTTTGGAGCGCGAGGCGCAGGGCATACGCCCGGGGGAGGATCATCGTGTCTGAGCACCGCACCGGGTGGATCGAGCACCAAGGGATGACCATGCGCCTGCGTGACGACGGGCGGGTGGACTGTTACGCCGCCGGGGGTTACCGGATCTACAAGTGGAACGAGATCCTGCCCGGCATACAGGAGAAGCTGCTCAAGGCAAGGGAGGACAGCAAAAATGGGCAAGCGTAAACCGTGGTCGCTGCAGCAGTGGCGCAGCGAAGGGGATTTCATTGCCGCGACAGCGGACAAGGTGCGCCCGGGGACGGCGTTCGGCAACAGCTGGGCGACGTTCCGGGAGTACTGCCGGATGCAGGAGCGGTTCGCGCGGGAGGACGGTGCTGATGGCATCGCCGATCGTATCGCCAACGCACGGATCAAGTGTGCAGACAAGTAGGAGGACGTATGCAGCGACAGTACACGGTAGCTATGGATATTAGTATCCCCACGACCGGCCTCGCGTCGGGAGTTGTGCGGCACACCTCGACCGCGCTGATTGTTGTCAAAGCCGCCGGGCCGGCAGAGGCTTTCGATGCCGCAGTCCAAGAAGTCGAGGCGGCCTACAACCGCACTGACATCACCATCAAGCGGGTCCGAATTGAGTGAGGAGGACACACCATGAAAATCAGAACCGTCGAGGACGTGCGCTGCCCCAACTGCGGCAACAGCACACGGTTCCGGGGGCACGGCACTGCTGCGCCGATCTACGTCACTTGCGTAGCGTCAGACGCACTGGTGTACAACGACGAGGGATACCTCGACACGACGTACACCTGCGGTAAATCATCCGTCACGCCGGACCTTGAGTTCAGCGGAACCAACACGGTGCTGTGCGGGGAGTGCCGAGAGAAAGGCACGCTCCAGAAGTGGACGGTGCGGGTGGCGCCGACCAGCGAGGAGCTGCAGGCTCAGATCGCCGACCTGCTGCAGCAGAACGAATGCGAGCCGCACGGTGAGCTGGCGCACATTCTGGTCAGCGAGCTGTTTGAGGAGGGCAACGATGCGCCTGCCGCATAGGTGTAACCGCTGCCGGCGCAGGTTCGTACTCAAGCGAAAGCACACGGAGTACACGCTGCGCCGGCGCTGCCCGCACTGCGGGTCGTTCGAGATGCACTTCGACACGCATAGCTATCACCGGCGGCTGGCGCGACGCGCGCTCACGTGCTGGTGCAGCGGCGAGCCGTACCCGCACCGCCGAGCGAGCACCGTGTGGTGCGACCACCACCCGACAGGACCAACAGAGGAGGACTACGAGGACAGGTATGCCGACAAACGTGCAATCTACCAACGGGCCGCGCAGGCCCTCTAATCACAAGGAGGAACACCCATGCAGAACCTTGAAAACTTGGAGCACCGAGAGCGACTCGTCGTGCTGTTCGCGCAAGCCGTGCAGCGTCACGCATGGCACACGGCACACGAGGAGGAACCAAATGATCACGGATAGGATACCCATCGAGCAGCTACCGCTGCCGTTGGGCATCTGCCTTGACTGCGCCAACCGGGGTGACTGCCCCCTCCCGGAGGCGCTGGCCCGGCACCGCCAGCTGCAGGACGAGCTGGGTATGGAGCGGTACGACGATGTCGATCCTGTGCTCTACGACGAGCACGCGATCGACGAACCTGTGGCGACCGGGCCCGAGATGGTCTGGTGCCCGATGTTTGGGTGAGGAGGACAACATGGAGCGAACGACATATCTCGTATCGACAAGCCGATACACGTGGGGCGCCGGCAAAACACTCACCGAGGCGCTGGCCAACGCCGGCCTGCGCACGCCGACGCCGGAGTATTTCTTCGAGCTGGAGCTGATGCGCTACATGCCGTACGGCGGGCCGGAGCAGCCCGGCATCCCCGCTGCGGAGGTCATGCAGCAGGGGTATGCCGACTGGCAGGAGGCCGAGGAGGATTGGTGCGACGATGGCGATCGTGCCGTCGAGGTGGCGATCACCGTCGTTGACCCCGGCGTGTGGTCGGACTGGGAAGTCGACCCGGTCGATGGCGGCCATAGGCTGTACCCCAGCGACGAGGCACGAGAGGCGTACACGATCGGAGAGCTGCGGAAGGTGCTGAGAGATGCGCAAGTCAAATGTATCTGGAGAAAGGGTGTACTCGAACCCGTCGGAGGGGATGATGCTGACCAACAAGGCTGAGGCTGCCGTATCGGCAGGGCTCATCGAGTTTGATTGCAGCCTGCCGCAGCGCTGGCTGGACGACGCCGCCGACAGGCTGGCGGCACACAAGGGCTGGGACGTGGACACAGCTTACAGCCTGATCCTGTCGAAAACTGTGTGGTGCTATGACTCGGAGATGATCTTCGGCACACCGCACTACCTGTGCGACGACTTGGCCAACGACATGGAGGTATGCGATGGCGATTAACGTAGCGAACGACGAGTTCCTGTGCCCGGTGTGCAACACCCGGCACCAGTGGAGAGGTGGCATCGTGCTGGCCAGCAAAGTCAGCGCACACCAGCTGCCGGACACGGAGCGCATCGTCGGCTGGAAATTCTGCGAGCATCACGAGCAGCAGTACGAAGCCGGCATGGTGTTTCTCGTGGGTGTCGATGGCTCACACGTGCAAGCAGGGCAGCACGTGCTGGAGCCCGACGACATCGTGCGCTCAGGCAGCCACGTCGCGCTCGACGAGCGCACGTTCACAGAGTGGTTCGAGGGTATGCCCATCCCCGATGGGCGCATCCTGTACGCCGACGAATCGGTGATCTTCTCGATCGCCACGATCATGGAGAACATGGCCAACCCGGCCAAGACTGAGCACTAACCCTAGGAGGACTCACCATGCCCAACTTCACCAACACGCGCGACATTATTGTCGACAACTACCTGAACCCCATGACGCGCCAGAAGGCCGTCGTGCTGCGGGGCAAGCCCGGCTGCGGCAAGACGCACATGGGCTACGCCATCGCCGACGCCATCGGCATCCCGCCGGAGCGTGTGATCATCACCCACCCGGCACGGCGCAACCCCATCAACTACATGGGTCTGCCCGACGTGCGCGGCGACAAGATGGTGTGGATCGAGCCGGAGGAGCTGCACACCCTGTCCGAGGGCCCGGCTGTGTTCGTCATCGACGAGGTGGGCCAGTGCTCGCCGATCATGTCGAACACCGTCGGCTCGTTCCTGCACGACCGGGGCATCAACAAGATCAAGCTGCACGACGACGTGTGCGTTATCGCCACGACCAACAACGCCGAGGACCGTGCCGGCTCCAAGGAGCTGCTGACCCACCTCGGCAACCGGGGCATGCTGCTCGACGTCGAGTACACCAAGGACGACTTCATCCCCTACGGCATCGAGCGTGGGCTCGACCCGATCGGGCTGGCGTACCTCGAGTACCGGCCGCAGCACATGTTTGACTTCGACTCGGCTCGGCCGATCAACGCCACGGCGCGCTCGTGGGAGTACGCCCTGCAAGTCAACCCGAACCAGCCGGCGGCGAACTACATCGCTGCCCTGTCGGGCATCCTGCCGGAGGGCATCGCCATGGAGTACATCGGCTTCCGCAAAGTGGCTGACCGCATGCCCGACCCGCAGGAGTGCCGGGTCAACCCCATCGGCGTTGACGTGCCGGCGGAGGCGCAGGTGCAGTACGCGCTGGTGTCGAACTTCATTGTCACCACCGATGACGGCGACACGTTCGAGCGCACTATGCCCTATATGCTGCGGATGCCCCTCGAGATGCAGACGCTGTACATCTCGCACGTAATCAAGCGTGTGCCCGAAGTGAACGACTCGCCGGCCTACACGAAGTGGCTGGCCGAGAACGCCGGCGCCTTTGGCGGCGCCTGATCAACCCAAGGAGGACTCACCATGGAAGCTACACCTATCATCAGCGCTCGGCCGACTATCGAGCTGGAGGACCACAGCATCGCTGACACCTGCCTGCTCGTCGTGCTGGAGCAGAAGCGCATCTCGACCCGCAAGCGGGCGGACAAGGCCACTGAGGCCCGCATCCGAGCGCAGGAGGGCGACGACACCCTGACCATCAACCGCCACCTGTTCAAGGGCGGCGAAGTCCGGGATCTGTTTGTAATCATGCGTCAGGCGTACGACTGCCACAAGACCATGACAGCACCGTGGGTCGACAAAGGCCCGCGGATTCTTCCCGGGCGGCGGTTCGACGAGTACGCGGCGCGTATGGAGGACTTCAAGGATCAGCTGGCCGAGAAGCTGCCGGGCATCATAGGCAACTGGCCCCAGCTCGTGGCCGAGGACATCCAGCGGCGCACCGCCGGCGGGCACCGTGGGGTCAGCACCGCTGACTACCCGGACCGCTACCGGGTGTCCCGGGCGTTCCAGCTGGAGTGGCGGGCCATGCCGGTGCCGAAGACTGACGACTTCCGGGTGGAGGTGCCGGACTACGTCAAGCGTAAGCAGCGGGAGATGCTGCAGCACGCTGTCGATGGCATCCGTGCGGATCTCATCCGCCGCATGCTGGAGCCGGTGCAGGCGGCCGCTGAGAAGCTCGCTGTGCCCATCGGCGAGAAGGGCGGGGTGTTTCGTGACTCGCTGGTGAAGAACCTCGAGGCGGCCGTGACGCAGGCGCGTGACCTGAACATCGGCAACGACCCCGACGTCAACGCGCTGATTGAGGATCTGAGTTCCCTGCTGCGCGGCGATGCCCGATCGCCCAAGGCACTGCGCGAGCTGCAGGATGCCCGTGAGCGCACCGCCACTCAACTCAAGACCATAGCCGACCGGTTCAAGGGCCTGTCGTAAGGAGGAGCCATGTATTACTTCCAGCAAGCTGCCGAGGGGCCTCAGTGCCCCCCGGTGTTCAACCCTGAGCACGTCCACGTCGAACGCCAGCAGTACGGGCTGTGCGCGACCCAGCTCGGCACGAAGTACAGCTGGTGCCAGACATTGCCCGGCGGGCAGGTCGAGGTGTTCGGCCACATGGAGCACCGCCAGCGCCGGGACAGCGTCGAACGCCTCACGCAGGGGCGGGCACTGGCGCGCTACAAGGACGAGCTGCGAGGGCAGCTCACGATGCCGGATGGCACGCCGGTGGTAGTGGACCGCCTGCAGGTAGAGGCGCGGCACAAGGCGTGGAGGATACGCCGCAGGTGTGGGCCGCTGATCAGCAACGTGATCTGGGTCGACAAGCGTAACCGCAGGGCGGTGCCGCTAACCGCGGGGCTGTACTACCCATTGTGGTCCGGCCTTCCGATCAACCGGTGCACGTACTTCGTTGTGGGCGTGGTCAACAAACCGCTGAGGCTGCACCTCAAGCGGCGGCTGCGCATGCTGGAGGAGCGGGGCCGGGCGGCGATGTTTCTTTCCCGCGAGCTGCCGGAGGAGTTCGCCCAGACGCACCCCACCAGCGCCAAGGACGCGGCGGAGCTGGTGCTGGACGAAGACGCCGTCATCACCACAGCGGGACTGAAAAACCTGTTCTACTGCCGCTGCCACGACGAGGAGAGCCGGTACATGAACGACGTGTTCTTGAACGCTGCTGTCGAGTGGCGCAAGACCGATTACCTGATCTACACGGGAGACTGACCATGGCACTACCCCCACTGGAAAAACGCCTGACGCAGGCTAAGAGCTACATCATTACCCGGCAGTTCTTCTTTGCGCCGACGCTGCTGAGGCGCCAGATCTCGCTGTCCACCGCTGTGCCCACGGCTTGCATCAACGCCGCCGGCGAGATCAAGATCAACCCGGACTGGGCGGCCGAGTTCACGGTCAGGAATCTGATCTTCCTACTGTGTCACGAGTGCTTACACCACATGATGGGGCACGCGCTGCGCTGCGGTAACCGGGTATTCTGGAAGTGGAACTGGGCCGGCGACGCGTGGATCAACGAGACGCTCATCGCCGAGGGCGTCGGCACGTTCATCGAGGGGGGTGTGCGGTACCCGGGCGCCACTGAGATGACCGTCGAGGAGCTGTACAGGCTCGCCCCCGAGCAGCCCCCGCAGGGCGGCGCAGGCGGCTCGCTGGGCGACGATCTCTCCTCGGACGGCCTAGCGGACATGAACGCCGACGAGATTGCTGAGGCGCTTGCTGAGACGGAGATCGAGCTGGCGCAGGCCGCCATGGCGGCCAAGCAGATGGGCAACCTGCCCGCGGCGTTCAAGCAGCTGGTCGAGGAGCTACTGCACCCGCCGACGCCATGGCACAAGTACCTCGAGCAGTTCATGTCCCGGCAGACCGAGGACGACTACTGCTTCCACGAGCCGGACCAGAACTTCCGGCATCTCGGCATGTACATCCCGTCGCTGAGCGGCGAGGGCTGCGGTGACGTCGTCGTGATCGCCGACGAGTCGGGGTCGGTCAGCGACCAGCTGTTCCAGTCATTCGGCGGGCACGTCAGCCGGGTGCTGGAGATGGCCAACCCCGAGCGTGTGCTGCTGGCTCACGTCGACACCCACGTGCACGACGTCGACGAGTACACGCCCGAGTCGCTGCCGCTCAAGATGGAGCGCAAGGCCACTGGCGGCACCGACATGAGCGTCGGTGTGCATGAGATGGCACAGCGGTTCCCCGATGCAGACGCCATCATCGTGCTGACCGACGGCATGACGCCGTTCGGCACTGACCCGGGCATCCCGGTGTTCTGGGCGATCTCCGACAAGGGCATCCGGGCGCCGTATGGCGAGACGGTACACATTGCGGAGGATTGACATGAACGTCTATCTGACAGCCGCCATAAGAGGCACGTTCAGGATTCTGCCGCCAGAAGCGCCGCTGCTTAAAGACCAGCGAGTCGAGGTGAAGGCCCTTCAAGGCACCCTGCACGCTTACGAACGGGTCGGATTCTGGCCCTCTGAGTCCGATTTGCTCCGGCATTATGGCCACCCCACGTTACCGCCGCTAAACCGCGCCGACTTCACCACAGTGGGCGAAGCAGTGGCGGCGATCGAGGCGCACCTACAACTGACAGGAGGATCCTAATGGCACTGGCATGGGCACTG
>CAYTJQ010000013.1:20521-66671 GCA_964438205.1 uncultured Alteromonadaceae bacterium | reverse complement strand
GTCCGGGTCCTCCGTGGAGCATGGAATGGATAGTGACGCCCTGATGTGTACGGATTGTGACGACCGAGCTTTTCGTAGTGTTGTTGGATATCCTCAACCGTCGCGAACATCACATCAGGGTTAGTTTTCAGGTGAAAGTAAAGAAGTGCACGCGCCCACCCTTTCTCGCCAACGATGTCTTTACCCATTTCGCGGAGGTTATCGTAGTAATCCACGTCGCGATTCAGCTCTCGAAAACAAGGCGCTCTTCAGCACTGTGTAGATGACACTACCGCCACTTTGCATATGGCCTCTCTTTACGCTGGCCACCATATCTTACGGCGAGTATCGCGGTACTTGAACAGGCCGGCTCTGGCCGTTAGCGGATATCGAAAGCGGGCATTCCGCGTTTCCGCGGAAAATTTTCTCGAAATCACTTTAAGTTTTGGCGGCTGCAGAAGGAAGGAGTTCTCCTGGCTCCGCCGGAACTCGACGCCGAGGTAAGCTCGCACGTAGCAGTCGAAGGCCATGCGCTGATGATTGACAGGGTGCGGTCGCTGTCTATCTTCATAAGACCGTCGGAATGACCGGGGCGTTCGGGGTCGCCGACGGACCTGTAGCGAAAAGGGCATAACCATCGAAAGGTGGTGGCGCAAAGTAACCGGCCTAAGGGCGAGACCTATGGCAGCGGTACCACCGGGATATACGGGGGACAGACCATGAGACCTTTTCCAGCGATTTATTTCGGCGCGCTGCTTGTTGCACGCGGCGTCGCCGCGTTTCTCCTTGCAGGCGCCTCTTTCCTTGCTGCGGCGCCTGTTGTGCATCCCGACGCCGGGCAATGCGCAACGGCTGCATCCTGGTCGGAGCTGGCGTTTGCCGATGCACGCGATGAGGCCCGGTTGCTGCTGGCCCAGGCGACCGACCTCACCATTACTCCCAGGAAGGCGGTGGCTGCGCCGCAGGCCAGGCCGGCGCAGGTGCGGCAGCTTTCCAACCCGGCAAAGGCGGAGATCGACGCCGTCCGGCGGCAGGCGTCCTCGATGCTCGCATCGAGTTCCTCCGTGGAGGCCGCGATGCGCGACGCTCGTGTCGCCCTGCAGAATGTCGCCAGCTACGCGGGCAGTGACGGCGAGGAAATGAACAGGCTGCTCGCCGAGGTGGACGCCGCGGGAGACGCCCTGTTCAGGTCGATGCAGGTGGCGGGCAGCCCGGGGGAGGTGCAGTCCACCGAGGCCTTCGAGTGCAACAAGGACCGGCGCCAGTGCAAGGCGGACTGCGAGGCGGAGAAGGGCAAGAAGTGCTGCTGCGGCTGCGGCATGACCTACATCGCCTGCATCCTGCTGTAATGAGTCAGCCGGCTGACGCCAGCGCTTTGAGGTTCGCTCGTTGAAGCGTCGGTCCTTCGCCGGGGCAACTGCCCGCTGCGGTCATAGTGCCAGGGCCGCGTGCACCCCGAACACATTGCCGCCGTGCCGGTCCCAGCGCTTGAGGGCGTAGCGCTCGTAGAAGGGTGACAGGCGCAGCGTGCCGAGCCGGAACTCGACGCCGACCTGGTCGCGCGCGTCGAAGAGGCGCCGGCCGCCGGGGAAGGCGAGGCGCGGCTGCAGGCGCACCCAGGCGACCACGTTGTCGGCCAGCCGGTGTCGGTAGCCGGCAATGAAGCGGTAGCGCCAGTGATCGTCGATGGCATCGCCACTGAAAGCGCGATACTCGAGGCGGTGGGCCAGGGAAAAGCCGTCGGCTGTGAACAGGGACTGCTGGGCACTAACCCGGTGCTCCCGGGTCAGGCGCAGGTCGGCGCGGCGGTAGGCCAGTGTGAAAGCCCCGGCCTGCCGCGACAGCCGCGCGTGCCAGGTGCCCTCGGCGCGGCGGTACATGGCCGCCCACGGCCCTTTTTCCAGGTAGCCGTTGTACTCGTTGGCGGTCGGCTCGGCGAAGGTGGGCAACACGGTGCACAGCAGCAGGCCGACGATCGCTGTCGGGAAAAGTCGCATGAAGGGGTGATCGTACCGGAAGGGGGCGTACCGCTGCCACGCCCCGCGGCGACGTGCGACACTAGCGCCCGAGCAGGCGAGCGGGAGCAGGGGCGGTGTCCGCCACGACAGACAGGGAATTCATGGGCCGGGCACTGGCCCTCGCCGAAGCGGCGGCCGCTGCCGGCGAAGTCCCCATCGGCGCCGTGCTGGTCAGCGGGGGTGAGATCGTCGGTGAGGGCGCCAACAGCGTGATCGGCAGCTGCGACCCCACGGCCCACGCCGAGGTGAACGCGCTGCGCGCCGCGGGGTTGCGCCTCGAGAACTATCGTCTGCCCGGCAGCGTGCTCTACGTGACCCTCGAGCCCTGCACTATGTGCGTCGGCGCGCTGGTCCACGCCCGGGTGGCGGAACTCGTTTTCGCGGCCCTCGAGCCCCGCGCCGGCGCGGTATGCAGCACCGCGCAGCTTCTCGACGCCCCGCACTACAACCACCGGGTGAACTGGCGCCAGGGGCCCCTCGCCGAGGAAAGCGGCGAACGCCTGCGCCGCTTCTTCCGCGCCCGGCGCGCCTCTCGCGGCTAGAGCGCCCGCAGCATCCGCCCGCGCAGCTGCTCGGGGAGCAGGGGGGATACCTGTAGGGGCGGCGCGGGCCGGTTCTCGGCGATAAAGCGCCACTGCAGCACGCTGTAGTAGTGGCGGATGTTCTGCACGTAGCGTACGGCCTCCCGGCCGCGGGCATAGCCGTGGCGCACGGTGGTGTAAAACGCCCGCTGCTCGAGCTTGGGCAGGTGGGTCATCACGTCCTGCCAGTGGTGCGGGTCGCCGCCCGCACGCTCCGTGAGCACGCGGGCATCCTCGAGGTGGCCCATGCCGATGTTGTAGGCGGCGAGCGCGAGCCAGGTGCGGTCCGGTTCCGCGATATCGCCGGGCAGCCGGCGGCGCAGGTTCTTGAAGTAGCGCGCACCGCCGCGCAGGCTCTGCAGCGGGTCCCGGCGGTCGGGCACGCCGAGGTCGCGGGCGGTGGCGCGGGTCAGCATCATCATCCCGCGGACACCGGTCGGGGAAACGGCCTCCGGGTCCCAGTGCGATTCCTGGTAGGCCATCGCGGCGAGCAATGCCCAGTCCAGCTGGTGCTCCCGGGCCACCTGTTCGATCGCTTCCCGGTACGCCGGCAGCCGGCTGCCGATGTTGGCAACGAAGGTCTGCGAACCGGCGCGGGTCAGCGCGTCCACCTGGCCGAGGTGCGCCTCGCGCAGCGCCGTCAGCGTGCCCCCGCGCTCCAGGCGCTGGAAGAACTCGTCCAGGCGCTCCAGGAGCGCGTCGTTCCTCGCGCCCGGGGCGAGGTACCAGACCATGTCCTGCTCGGTCGCCAGGTCGAAGGCCACGGCCAGCTGCGGCAGGAGGTGCCGCTGGATGGCAAATTCGACCGAGTCCACCACCGCAGCGTCGGCATTGCCCCGGTCCACCTCGCGCAGGAGGTCCAGCGGGTCTGCCCCGGCGACGCTGCGCACGCGCAGGCCCGGCAGGTCGTCCGCCCCGCGCCGTGCCAGGAGCGTGTCGTGGCTGGAGCCCGCGAGCACCAGCACGTCGCGCCCCTCGAGGTCCTCGATGCCCCGGGGCCGGGGTGTGCCGGTGCGGTAGATCACCTGGGGGCGCTGCTCGTGGTAGGCGGCGGAGGGGGTAAAGGCGGCAGCGCGCTCCGGGGTCAGCGTGAGCCCGGCGCCGGCGATGTCGGCCTCGCCGCGGCGCAGGGCGGTGAACAGCCCCTCGAGGCTGAACACGGGCACCACGGCCAGCTCCACGCCGAGCTCCTGGGCGAAGCGCCGGGCCAGGTCGTACTCGAATCCGGCCGGCTCGCCGCGCTCGCGGTAGTAGGTCGTCGGCCCGTTGCGGGTCACGAAGCGCAGCTCCCCGCGCTCTCGGATCGCCTCCAGGCTGTCCACCGGCCCCCCGCAGCCGCCGGCGAGGGCGAGCAGGGCCAGGACAGCAGCGAGGGTGAGGCGTGTCAGCATGGCCCTAGTGTAAACGCACCGGTACACTACGCGCCCGTCTTCGCACCCCGGGAGCCCGAGTCCCCATGCTGATCCTGCCCGGCCCGCCGGCCCTCTCCGCCTTCCGCCTGGCCAAGCTCGCGGAGCGCCTCGAGGCCGTGGACCCCGCCATCCGGCTCACCGGCGCGCGCTATGTGCACTTTGCGCACCTGCAGGGCGCCCTGGCCGACGGGCAGCGCGCGGTGCTGGACAGCCTGCTTGCCTACGGCGGGGTGGCGCCGGATGCCACCGGGGAACTGGCAGCGGCGCCGGGGGAGACCCTGCTGCTCGCCGTACCGCGTCCGGGGACGATCTCGCCCTGGGCGAGCAAGGCGACGGACATCGCCCGCCACTGCGGCCTCGACGCCCTGCACCGGGTGGAACGTGGTGTGGCCTACACGCTGCTGCTGCCGGCGGGGCTGACGGAAGCGCAGCTCACGGCGGCCCGCGCGCTGCTCTTCGACCGCATGACCGAAGCGCTGCTCGACGACCCGGCAGCGGCCACGGCTCTCTTTGCCGAAGCCACCCCGCGACCGATGGCACGGGTCGACGTGCTCGCGGGCGGCCGCGCCGCGCTCGAGGCGGCGGATCGCGAGCTCGGCCTGGCCCTGGCCGAGGACGAAATCGACTACCTGCTCGACAGCTTCCGCGACCTCGGCCGCAATCCCAGCGACGTGGAGCTGATGATGTTCGCCCAGGCCAACAGCGAGCACTGCCGGCACAAGATCTTCAACGCCAGCTGGACCGTGGACGGCGAGGCACAGCCGCATTCCCTCTTCGACATGATCCGCAATACCTACCGCGCGGGCGGGGAGAACGTGCTCTCGGCCTACGCGGACAATGCCGCGGTGGTCACGGGCAGCCGCGGCGGCCGCTTCTACCCGGCCCCGGAAACCGGCGAATACGGCGCCCACGAGCAGGCTATCCACCTGCTCATGAAGGTCGAAACGCACAATCACCCGACGGCGATCGCGCCGTTTCCCGGCGCGGGCACGGGCGCCGGCGGGGAGATTCGCGACGAGGGCGCCGTGGGGCGCGGCTCGAAGCCCAAGGCCGGCCTCACCGGCTTCACGGTCTCGAACCTCGAGCTGCCGACCCTGCCGCAGCCCTGGGAACAGGGCTACGGCCGCCCGGGGCGTATCGCGTCGGCGCTCGACATCATGCTGGAAGGGCCCATCGGCGGCGCCGCCTTCAACAACGAGTTCGGGCGGCCCAATCTCTGCGGTTACTTCCGCAGCTTCGAGCTGGCGGTGGCGGGCGAGGTGCGCGGCTACCACAAGCCGATCATGATCGCCGGCGGTTACGGCAACATCGCACCGGAGCACGTCGACAAGGGCAGCTTCGAGCCGGGCGCGAAGCTGGTGGTGCTCGGCGGGCCGGCCATGCTCATCGGCCTCGGCGGCGGCGCGGCATCTTCCATGGCCTCCGGCGCGGGCCAGGAGGACCTGGATTTTGCCTCGGTACAGCGCCAGAACCCCGAGATGGAGCGCCGCTGCCAGGAGGTCATCGACCGCTGCTGGCAGCTCGGGGAGGCCAACCCGATTGCCTTCATCCACGATGTGGGGGCCGGGGGCCTGTCCAACGCGTTCCCGGAACTGGTGAAGGACGGCGGCCGCGGCGGCGCCTTCGACCTGCGCGCCGTGCCCTCGGACGAACCCGGCATGTCGCCGCTGGAACTCTGGTGCAACGAGAGCCAGGAGCGCTACGTGCTCGCCGTGGAAAGCCGGGACCTCGACCGCTTCGCCGCGATCTGCGAGCGCGAGCGCTGCCCCTTCGCCGTGGTCGGCGAGGCGACGGCGGCGCAGCACCTGGCGGTGGATGACCCGCACTTCGACAACACGCCCGTGGACCTGCCCATGGCGCTGCTCTTCGGCAAGCCGCCGCGCATGCACCGGGAGACGACCCGGCCGCCGGCGCGGCAGGGGGAATCCCTGCCCGCGGTTTCGCCCGCCGAGGCGCTGGAACGCGTGCTGCAGCTGCCGACGGTGGCCAGCAAGCAGTTCCTTATCACCATCGGCGATCGAAGCATCACCGGTCTCGTCTGCCGCGATCAGCTCGTCGGTCCCTGGCAGGTGCCGGTGGCGGATTGCGCGGTGACGGCCGTGACTTTCGACGGCGACCGCGGCGAGGCCATGGCCATGGGTGAGCGTACGCCGCTGGCGCTCCTGGACGGCCCGGCTTCCGGGCGCATGGCGGTCGCCGAGGCGCTGACCAATATCTGCGCGGCACCGATCGACGCGCTGGCCGACGTGAAACTCTCGGCGAACTGGATGTGCGCGGCGGGGGTCGGCCACGAAGACGCCATCCTCTTCGACACGGTGCGGGCGGTCGGCATGGAGTTCTGCCCGGCCCTGGGCCTCACCATCCCGGTAGGCAAGGACTCCATGTCCATGCGCACGGCGTGGGAGGCGGGTGGCGCCGCGCGCGCCGTGACGGCGCCGGTCTCACTCATCGTGTCCGCCTTCGCCCCGGTCACGGACGTGCACCGGGTCGCCACGCCGCAGCTCGACCCGGCGGCGGACGCCGCGCTGCTGCTCCTCGACCTCGGCCGCGGTGCCGGCCGCCTCGGCGGTTCCGCGCTGTGCCAGGTCTACGGCGTCCTCGGCGATGCCCCCGCGGACATCGACCGCCCCGACGACCTCGCCGGCCTCTTTGCCCTCGTGCAGTGGGGTCTCGCCCGCGGGGACCTGCTCGCCTACCACGACCGCTCCGACGGCGGTGTCATCACCACGCTGCTGGAGATGGCCTTCGCCGGCCGCTGTGGCCTGGCCGTCGACCTTCCGGCGGCGCCCTCAGCGCTGGCGGCGCTGTTCAGCGAGGAGGCGGGCGCGGTGCTGCAGGTACCGCGGGAGGCGCTCCCCGCCTGGCGGGCGCAGGCCGAGGCGCTGGGGATCGCGCCGTGCCTGGCAGCGATCGGCAACGCGGTGCCCGGCGACGCCGTGACCGTGGCGGTGGACGGCGAGCCGGTGCTTGAAGACCGCCGTTCCCGCCTGCAGGCGCTCTGGGCCTCCACCAGCCACGCGCTGCAGCGGCTGCGCGACAACCCCGAGTGCGCCGACGAGGAATTCGCCCGCATTACCGCCGAGGATACGGGCCTCAATGCGGAACTCGCCTTCGACCCGGCAGAGGACGTGGCGGCACCCTTCGTCGCGACCGGGCGGCGGCCGCGGGTGGCGGTGCTTCGCGAGCAGGGCGTCAACGGCCAGGTGGAGATGGCCGCGGCCTTCCACCGCGCCGGCTTCGCCGCCGTGGACGTGCACATGAGCGATCTCGCGGCGGGCCGCCAGGGTCTCGCCCGCTTCGACGGCCTCGTGGCCTGCGGCGGCTTCTCCTACGGCGACGTGCTCGGCGCCGGGGAAGGCTGGGCCAAGGCCATCCGCTACAACGACGACCTGCGCGAGGCTTTTGCCGCCTTCTTTGCCCGCGGCGACAGCTTCACCCTCGGCGTGTGCAATGGCTGCCAGATGTTGTCGACGCTGCGCGAGCTGGTGCCCGGAGCGGCGCACTGGCCGCGCTTCCTGCGCAACCGCAGCGAGCAGTTCGAGGCCCGCCTGTCGCTGGTGCGCGTCGAAGCGTCCCCGTCGCTGTTCCTCGCCGGCATGGCCGGCTCGCGGCTGCCGGTGGCCGTGGCCCACGGTGAGGGACGCGCGGCCTTTGCCTCCGACGCGGACCGCGAGGCCTGCGAGGCCGCCGGCCTGGTCGCCCTGCGCTTCCTCGAGCACGACGGCAGCGTTGCCGAACGCTACCCGGCGAACCCGAACGGGTCGCCGGCCGGCATGACGGGCCTTACGAGCGCCGACGGCCGCGCCACGATCATGATGCCGCACCCGGAACGGGTGCTGCGCGGGGTGAACTTCTCCTGGGCGCCGCCCGAGTGGGGGGACGACGGCCCCTGGCTGCGCCTGTTCCGCAACGCCCGTGCCTGGCTGGGTTAGCCGCCCAGCCGTGCGGGGCGGCCCTTGTGACTGCGGCGCCGTGCTCTATAATGGCGCCTTTTTTCCGCCGGGCGCGATTCCCGCGCCCGCGAACCGGGCCCGACGATGCTGAACAAATACCCCCTGTGGAAATACCTGCTGGTGCTGGGCGTCGTGTGCCTCGGGCTGCTCTATGCCGCGCCGAACCTCTACACGCCGGACCCGGCGCTGCAGATCACCGGTGAGAGCAGCGCCCAGGTCATCGACGAGGCGACCCTGCGCCGGGCCACGGACGCCCTCGAAGCCGCGGGCATCGACCATTTCGGGGAGGAAGTCGACGCCGACGGTCGCAATGCCCTCATCCGCCTGCGCAGCCGCGACGCGCAGCTGCGCGCGCAGGCGCGGGTGTCCCGGGCCCTCGGCGACGGTTTCATCATCGCCCTGAACCTTGCGCCGACGACGCCGGACTGGCTCCTCGCCGTGGGCGCCCAGCCCATGAAACTCGGCCTCGACCTTTCCGGCGGTGTGCACTTCAAGCTCGAGGTGGACGTGGAGGCCGTCGTCGAGCGCCGCATGGAGTACTACTACAGCGCTATCCGCCGCGCCCTGCGCGAAGAGCGCATCCGCGGTCGGGTGACCCTGGACGGCGACCGGCGCGTGGCACTGGTGTTCCGCAGCGAGGCGGACCGGGAGGCGGCCCGCGACATCGTTGCCGACAAGCACCCGGAGCTGCTCCTCGACCGCATCGACGAGGCGGGGGAAAGCTGGCGCCTGAACGCCGACATGACCGACCAGACCGTCGACGAGATCATCGACTACGCCGTGAGCCAGAACCTCACCACGCTGCGCAACCGGGTCAACGAGCTCGGCGTCTCCGAGCCGCTGGTACAGCGCCAGGGCCGCGCCCGCATCGTCGTCGAGCTGCCCGGTATCCAGGACACGGCGGAGGCCAAGCGGATCCTCGGCAAGGTGGCCAACCTCGAGTTCCGCCTCGTCGCCGGCCCGGACGCGCCGGCGGCCGAGAAGCAGCGTTTCGAGTACCGCAGCGAGGAGCGCGCCGGCGCCTACGAGTGGCTGGAGCGCGACATTATCATCACCGGCGAGCGGGTATCGAACGCCCAGGCCAGCTTTGACCAGAACGGCCAGCCCAACGTGCAGATCAGCCTCGACAGCGAGGGCGGCACGCTCATGAACCGGGCCACCCGCGACAACGTCAAGCGGCGCATGGGCGTGCTCTTCATCGAGCGCAAGTACCGCACCCGCTACGAGGAGCAGCCCGACGGCAGCGAGGTGCCCGTGAAGGTCTCCTACGACGAGAAGAAGCTGCTCACCGCCCCGGTGATCCAGCAGGCGCTCGGTGCCCAGTTCCAGATTACCGGCCTCGACAGCCCCATGGAGGCCTCGGAGCTGGCGCTCATGCTGCGCGCCGGCGCCCTCGCCGCGCCGATCACCTTCGTGGAGGAGCGTACCGTGGGCCCGTCCCTCGGCGCGGAGAACATCCGCCTGGGCGTGAAGTCCGTGCAGGTGGGTCTGGCGCTGGTCGTGGTCTTCATGGTGCTCTACTACCGGGTCTTCGGCCTCTGCGCCGTGGTCGCGCTGTCGGCAAACCTCATGCTGCTGGTGGCCTTCATGTCGCTCATCGGCGCCACCCTCACCCTGCCGGGCATCGCCGGCATCGTGCTCACCGTGGGCATGGCGGTGGATGCGAACGTGCTCATCTTCGCCCGCATCCGCGAGGAGTTGCGTGAGGGGAGGGCGCCGCAGATGGCGATCCACACGGGCTTCGAGCGCGCCGTTTCGACCATCCTTGACGCCAATATCACCACGCTCATCGTCGCCGTGATCCTCTACGCCGTGGGCACCGGCCCGATCAAGGGCTTCGCGGTGACCCTGTCCATCGGCATCCTGACCTCCATGTTCACCGCGATCATGGGCACCCGGGCGCTGGTCAACCTGATCTACGGGGGGCGGCGGCTGCGTCACCTCGCCATTGGCAAGGACATCGTGCAGGGGGACGCGGCATGAAGGTATTCAACTTCATGGGCTGGCGCCTGGCGGCGGTGGTCTTCTCGGCGGTGCTGCTGGTGACGGCCATCGGCTCCCTCGCGGTGCGCCAGCTCGAGTGGGGCCTCGATTTCACCGGGGGCACGCTGGTCGAGGTGCACTACGGCGACAGCGCCGATCTCGACGCGATCCGCAACACGCTGGACACTGGCGGCTACGAAGGTGCGACGGTGGTCAGCTTCGGCACCGACCAGGACGTGCTCATCCGCCTGCCGTCGGGCTTCAGTGATGCCGACGGCGCCGCCGTGCTGGCCGTGCTCAGCGAGGCCTCGGACACGAGCGTGGAACTGCGGCGCACGGAATTCATCGGCCCGCAGGTGGGCGAGGAACTGCGCGAGCAGGGCGGCCTCGCCATGCTGCTGGCGCTGGGCCTGGTGATGCTCTACATCGGTTTCCGCTTCCAGCTCAAGTTCGCCGTGGGCGCCGTCGCCGCGCTGGTGCACGACGTGCTCATTACCCTGGGTTTCTTCTCCGTGCTGGGGCTGGAATTCGACCTCACGGTGCTCGCGGCACTGCTGGCGGTGATCGGTTACTCGCTCAATGACACCATTGTCGTGGCGGACCGCATCCGCGAGAACTTCCGCAAGCTGCGCCGCGCCGAGCCGGTGGAAGTGATCAACATCTCCCTGTCCGAAACCCTGGGCCGCACCCTGGTCACCTCGCTGACCACCCTGCTGGTGCTCGCGTCGCTGGCAGTCTACGGCGGGGAGATGATCCACGGTTTCGCCGTGGCGCTCATCGTGGGTGTGCTCATCGGTACCTACTCGTCGATCTACGTGTCGGCGACGACCCTTCTCCTCCTGGGCGTCAGCAAGGAAGACCTGATGATCCCAGTAAAGGAAGGGGCGGAGCAGGACGACCTGGTGCCCTGAGGCGGTAGCCCCGCCGCGCGCTGCCTAGCGGCGCGCGCCCGCCAGCGGCCGCGCCGCCTGCAGCACGGCCTTGAAGCACTTGGGATTGCCGCAGGCGATGTTGCCGCTCTCCAGGTAGTTCTCGGACCCGTCGAGATCCGCCACCAGGCCCCCGGCCTCGCGCACCAGCAGGCTGCCGGCGGCCATGTCCCAGCGCGCCAGGCCGATTTCCCAGAACGCGTCCAGCCGCCCGGCGGCGACGTAGGCGAGATCCAGCGAGGCGGCGCCGGCGCGGCGGACGCCGGCGCATTTGGCGGCGAGCACGGCGAGGGTCTTCGAATAGGTGGCCAGGTGCTGGTCGCAGTGGCCGCGGAAGGGGATGCCGGTGCCGAGGAGGGCGCCGTCCAGGCTGTCGTAGCTGCTTACCCGCACGCGGCGGCCGTTGAGCTGCGCCCCGCGGCCGCGGGAGGCGGTAAACTCTTCCCGGCGCACGGGGTCGAGGACCACGGCATGCTCCACCTTGCCGCGGTGCAGGCAGGCGATGGACACCGCGTAGTGGGGGATGCCGCGGAGGAAGTTGGTGGTGCCGTCCAGCGGGTCGATCACCCACTGGTATTCGGCGTCCGGGTCACCGGTCAGGCCGGACTCCTCGCCGAGGAAAGCGTGGCCCGGGTAGGCGCGCTTGAGCTGCTCGACGATGATCTCCTCCGCGCGCTCGTCCACCTCGGACACGAAGTCGTTGGCGTCCTTGGCACGCACCGGCAGGCGATCGAGGTCGTCGGAGGCGCGCACGATGTGGTCGCCGGCCCGGCGCGCGGCGCGCAGGGCGATGTTGATCATCGGTTCCATGGTGATTCCCGGTGGATGCTGTTTCCCGGTGACGTGCCCGGCCGGCGGCACCCTGCACGGTCCGCCGGGCGCGGAGTATAACAGACGGCGGCGGGGCTCTGGTAAACTGGCCGGTCAGCAACCTGCTGGCCCAGTCATCATTCAGCACCTGACCAGGGAGGCCCCGTGCGGCCCGAGCTCATCGACATCGTCCTCGTCAACACCTCGCACCCCGGTAACATCGGCGCGGCGGCCCGGGCGATGAAGAACATGGGCCTGTCCCGCCTCACCCTGGTGGCGCCGCGGCAGTTCCCCCACGACGTCGCCACCTCCCGCGCCACGCACGCGGTAGACCTCCTGGCCGCGGCGCGCGTCGTTCCCGACCTCGACAGCGCCATCGGCGATGCCCGCTTCGTGGTGGGCACCAGCGCCCGCGGACGCCGCATTCCCTGGCCGGTGCAGGACCCGCGGCGCTGCGCCGCCCGCATGGGGGCAGCCTCGGATGCCGGCCAGCGGGTGGCCGTGCTCTTCGGGCGCGAGGACCGGGGGCTCAGCAACGACGAGCTGAACCGCTGCAACCTGCACCTGCACATCCCCTCGGACGAGGCGTACACCTCCCTGAACCTCGCCATGGCGGTACAGATCGTCTGCTACGAGCTGCGCATGCTCGCCATGGACGATGCGCTGCCGGCCGCCGAGACCGCGGAGTGGGATACGCCCTTCAGTACCCAGGCGAACATGGAACGCTTCTACGCCCACCTCGAGGCAACCCTCGGCGCCATCGGTTTCCTCAACCCGGCGGCACCGCGGCAGCTCATGCCGCGGCTGCGGCGGCTCTTCGGGCGGGTGCGCCTCGACGAGATGGAACTGAACATCCTCCGCGGTATCCTCACCGCCACCGACGAGCAGGTGGAGCGCGCCGGCGGCCCCGTGTTCGTCAAGCAGCGCTCCGGGAGCGAGCCGTGAACAAGCCGATCTATTTCGACTACCTCGCGACGACGCCCGTGGATCCCCGCGTGGCCGAGGCCATGGCAGAATGCCTGACCCTCGACGGCACCTTCGGCAACCCCGCGTCCCGCTCACACCGCTACGGCTGGGAGGCGGAGATGCGCGTGGAAAACGCCCGCCGCGATGTCGCCGAGCTGATCGGTGCAGATCCCCGGGAGATCGTCTGGACCTCCGGCGCCACCGAGGCGGACAACCTGGCCATCAAGGGGGTGCTGCGTGCCGCCGGCGAGCGCGGGCACATCGTCACCTCGGCCATCGAGCACAAGGCCGTGCTCGATACCTGCCGCTACCTCGAGTCCCGCGGCGTGGCGGTCACCTACCTCACCCCCGGCCCCGACGGGCTCATCGACCCGGCGGCAGTGGCCGCGGCGCTGCGCGAGGACACGCGGCTGGTGACGATCATGCACGCCAACAACGAGATCGGTACCGTCAACGATATCGCCGCCATCGGTGCGGTGGCCCGGGACGCGGGCGTGCCCTTCCATGTCGATGCGGCGCAGAGTGCCGGCAAGCTGCCCCTGGATGTCGGCGACCTGCCCGTGGACCTGCTCTCCCTCTCTGCGCACAAATTCTACGGCCCCAAGGGCGCCGGTGCCCTGTACCTGCGCCGGCAGGCGCGGCTTTCGCTGGTGCCGCAGATGCACGGCGGCGGCCACGAGCGCGGCCTGCGCGCCGGCACCCTGGCCACGCACCAGCTCGTGGGCATGGGCACCGCGGCGGCCCTGGCCCGGGCCGGGCTGGTGGAGGAAGCGGAGCGGCTCACGGCCCTGCGCCAGCGCCTGCGCGAGGGCCTCGAGGCCCTCGGCGGCGTCACCGTGAACGGCCACGCCACGGCCCGCCTGCCGGGCGCCCTCAACGTGGCCGTGGGCGGCGTGGAAGGGGAGACCCTGCTCCTGTCCCTCAAGGACCTGGCCCTGTCCACGGGATCGGCCTGCACCTCCGCCAGCGTGGAGCCGTCCTACGTGCTGCGCGCCCTCGGCCTGCCGGACGAGCTGGCCCACAGCTCCCTGCGCTTCGGCCTCGGCCGTTTCACCACCGCGGAGGAGGTCGAGCACGCCATCGCGCAGGTCGCGGCGAGCGTCCGCGCGCTGCGCCCGGCCGCGGCAACCAGCCCCTGAAAGGGCAATAAGTCCTTGAAAGACAGCTGAAACGGCGCAGCAGGCAGCGTATAATGCGGCCGCCCGGGCGGGGCCCCTCGAAGGCCGCGTCCCCTGACCTTTCTTTAGCTGGAGAACCCTGATGGCCGTTGAACGCACCCTTTCCATCGTCAAGCCCGATGCCGTCGGCAAGAACGTGATCGGCAAGATCTACAGCCGCTTCGAAGACGCCGGCCTGACGATCGTCGCGGCGAAAATGCTGCGCCTCTCGGAAGCGGTGGCCGGCGGCTTCTACGCCGAGCACAGGGAGCGGCCGTTCTACAAGGACCTCGTTGCCTTCATGACCTCCGGCCCGGTGGTCGTCCAGGTCCTCGAGGGCGACGACGCCATCGCGAAGAACCGCGAGCTGATGGGCGCGACCAACCCGCAGGAGGCGGACGCCGGCACGATCCGCGCCGATTTCGCCCAGTCCATTGACGCCAACGCGGTGCACGGCTCCGACTCCCCGGCCTCGGCCGAGCGCGAGATTGCCTACTTCTTCGCGGCCAGCGACATCTGCCCGCGGGACTGACCGAGAGGTACCGGAGAAAGCCCGTGACCGCCGTCATCGCCAGCAGCGCCAGCGAGCGCAGCGCGCAGGCCGGGAAGGTCAATCTTCTCGGCATGCCGCGCCCGTGGCTGGAGTCCTGGTTCGTCGAGATCGGCGAGAAGAAATTCCGCGCCCAGCAGCTCCTCAAGTGGATGCACCACGAAGGCGTGACCGACTTCGACGCGATGACCAACCTGTCCAGGGCGCTGCGCGACAAGCTGGCGGCCGTCGCCGAGGTGCGCCCCCCCGAGGTGGCGAGCCAGAGCGACTCCACCGACGGCACGCGCAAGTGGCTGGTGCGCGTCGACGGCGGGGCTCTCGTCGAGACCGTGCTCATCCCGGACGGTGACCGGGCGACGCTCTGCGTCTCCTCGCAGGTCGGCTGCAGCCTGGACTGCAAGTTCTGCTCCACCGGCAAGCAGGGGTTCCAGCGCAACCTCACGGCGGCGGAGATCGTCGGCCAGCTCTGGCTGGCGATCGCCTCCTACGACGCCTTCAAGGCGGGCAAGGACCGCGTGGTCACCAACGTGGTGTTCATGGGCATGGGCGAGCCGCTGCTCAATTTCGAGAACGTCGTCGCGGCCATGAACCTGATGATGGACGACTTCGGCTACGGCATTTCCAAGCGGCGGGTGACCCTGAGCACCTCCGGGGTGCTGCCGGCGCTGGACGAACTGCACCGCTACACGGATGCGAGCCTGGCCATCTCCCTGCATGCGCCCAACGACGCGCTGCGCAGCCGCATCGTACCGATCAACAAGCGCTATCCGGTGGCCGACCTGCTGGCCAGTGCGAAACGCTACATCGACGCGCAGGCGGACCGCAAGCGGGTGGTCACCATCGAGTACACGCTCCTGGCGGGCGTCAACGACCAGCCCGGACATGCCCGGGAGCTGGTGGAACTGCTCGCGGACTACCCGTGCAAGGTCAACCTCATCCCTTTCAATCCGTTCCCGAACAGCGGCTTCGAGCGCCCGAGCGGCAACGCCGTGTCGCGCTTCTGGAAGGTGCTGGTGGACGCGGGGCTCCGGGTCACGGTGCGCACGACCCGCGGGGACGATATCGACGCGGCCTGCGGCCAGCTGGTCGGCCAGGTCGCCGACCGCACGCGTCGCAACGAGCGCTACCGCCGCTCCGCGGCGATCGGGAACGCGCTCTGATGGCCCGCCGCGCGGCGCTCGCCCTGCTCCTCGGTGCCCTGCTCGCCGGCTGCATCACGGAGCGCGGGAGTGTCTACACCAATCCGCCCTCGCTTGAGGAGGCCATGCGCCAGCGGGTCGAGCTGGCGCGCTCCTACATCGGCCAGGGCAACTGGGAGGACGCCAAGCGCAACCTCAAGATCGCCGTGGCGCTCGACGACCGCGAGCCGGAAGTCTACGAGGCCTTCGCACTGGTCTACCAGAGCACTGGCGAGTTCGAACTGGCTGAAGAGAACTTCCGCAAGGCCATCAGCCTGGACCGGGACTTCTCCCGGGCCCGCAACAACTACGCCGCGTTCCTGTTCGCCGAGGAGCGCTACGCCGAGGCGGAGACACAGCTCGACCTGGTGGTAAAGGACACGCTGTACGAGGCCCGGCCCCAGGCCTTCGTCAACCTCGGCCTGTGCCGCCTGGCGCTCGACAAGCCGGCGCTCGCCGAGCAGGCCTTTTCCCGGGCCCTGGCCATGGACCGGCAGAACCGTATCGCACTTCTCGAGCTCGCGCAGCTGCGCCTCGACGCGGGGGATTACGCCGGGGCCGCTGGCTACTATACTGGGTACCGGGCGGCGGTTCGCCGGCAGAGCGCGCGCGGCCTGTGGCTCGGCATCCGCCTGGCGCAGGCCACGGGTGACCGCGACGCCGAGGGCAGCTACGCCCTGGCGCTGCGCAACCTGTACCCGGACTCGCCGGAGTTTGCCGCCTGGCAGCGCCAGCAGACCGAGGCGGGCGTACCCTGAAGGCAGCAGCAGTCGAGGCAAAGTCATGAGCCACAGTTCCCCGATCAAGCGTCGCAAGAGCCGTCAGATCCACGTCGGCACGGTGGCCGTCGGCGGCGACGCGCCGATCAGCGTGCAGAGCATGACCAACACGGAGACCTGTGACGTCGCCGCCACGGTCGCGCAGGTGCAGGCCATTGCCGACGCCGGCGCCGACATCGTCCGGGTTTCCGTGCCGAGCATGGACGCCGCCGAGGCCTTCAGGCAGATCCGCGCGCAGGTCGAGGTGCCCCTCGTGGCGGATATCCACTTCGATCACCGCATCGCCCTCAAGGTCGCGGAGTACGGCGTCGACTGCCTGCGCATCAACCCCGGCAATATCGGCCGGGACGACAAGGTGCGCGAGGTGATCGCCTGTGCCCGGGACCGGGGGATCCCGATTCGCATCGGCGTCAACGCCGGTTCCCTCGGCAAGGACCTGCAGCGCAAGTACGGCGAGCCCACGGCCGAGGCGCTCGTCGAGTCGGCCCTGCGCCATGTCGACATCCTCGACAAGCACGACTACCCCGACTTCAAGGTCAGCGTAAAGGCCTCGGAGGTCTTCATGGCCGTCGACGCCTACCGGCTGCTGGCCAGGGAGATCGACCAGCCCCTTCACCTGGGCATCACCGAGGCGGGGGGGCTGCGCGGCGGCACCGTGAAGTCCGCCGTGGGTCTGGGCATGCTTCTCTATGAGGGTATCGGCGACACGATCCGCATCTCCCTGGCGGCGGACCCGGTCGAGGAGGTCAAGGTCGGTTTCGAGATCCTCAAGAGCCTCAAGCTGCGCACCAACGGCATCAACTTCATCGCCTGCCCGAGCTGCTCGCGGCAGAACTTCGACGTCATCGGCACCATGAACGCTCTCGAGCAGCGCCTCGAGGACGTGCGCACGCCGATGGACGTGGCCGTGATCGGCTGCATCGTCAACGGCCCTGGTGAGGCCCGGGAAGCCGACGTGGGCCTCACCGGCGCCACGCCGAGCAATCTCATCTACGTTGACGGCGAGCCGGACCACAAGGTCAGCAACGCCGACTTCATCGACCATCTCGAGCAGGTCATCCGCGAGCGCGCGGCGAAACTCGAGGCGGAGCGTGCCCGCCAGGAAGAGCAAGTCATCCTCAAGAGCACCGGGTGAGCACCGCCGGCACCACCCAGGACACCCCATGAACCCCATTCGCGCGATCCGCGGGATGAACGACATCCTGCCTGACGAGGCTTTGCAATGGCGGGAGGTCGAGGAGACCGCCGCTCGCCTCCTTGCCAGCTACGGCTACGGAGAGCTGCGCCTGCCGCTGGTGGAGCAGACGGACCTGTTCAGCCGCTCCATCGGCGAGGTCACGGACATCGTCGAGAAGGAGATGTACAGCTTCGAGGACCGCCACGGCGACAGCCTCTCGCTGCGCCCGGAAGGCACCGCCGGCTGCGTGCGCGCCGCGATTCAGCAGAACCTGCTCGCCACCCCCTGCCGCCTCTGGTACGGCGGCCCCATGTTCCGCTACGAGCGGCCGCAGAAGGGGCGCCAGCGCCAGTTTCACCAGGTCGGCGCCGAGGCTTTCGGCTTCGCGGGCCCCGATATCGACGCGGAGCTGATCGCGCTGTCCGCGCGGCTCTGGCGCCTGCTCGGCATCGACGGCGCGGTGCGCCTCGAGCTCAATTCCATCGGCTCCCCGGAGGCCCGCGGTCGCTACCGGGAGGCCCTCGTCGCCTACCTGGCGGTGCATCGTGAGGCCCTCGACGCGGACAGCCAGCGGCGGCTGGAAACGAACCCGTTGCGCATCCTCGACAGCAAGGACCCGGGCACGCGGGCGGTGCTCGAGGGCGCGCCCTCCCTGGCCGACCATCTCGACGACGAAGCGGCGGCGGATTTCGACCGCCTCGGGTCGCTGCTGGATGCAGCGGGCATTTCTTTCGTGCACAATCCGCGTCTCGTGCGAGGCCTCGACTACTACAACAAGACCGTCTTCGAGTGGGTCACGGAGGCCCTGGGTGCCCAGGGCACGGTCTGCGCCGGCGGTCGCTACGACGGCCTGGTGGCCCAGCTCGGCGGCAAGGCGACGCCCGGGGTCGGCTTCGCCATGGGCCTCGAGCGCCTGGTGCTGCTGCGCGCGGAGCTCGCGGTGGCCACACCTGCCGCCGCGCCGGACGTGTACGTGGTTGCCGTGGGTGACGCCGCGGAGCGGACCGCTCTCGCCGAGAGCGAGCGGCTGCGCGACGCGCTGCCGTCCGCGCGCATCGTGCGCCACGCGGGCGGCGGCAGCTTCAAGAGCCAGCTGAAGAAGGCCGACAAGAGCGGCGCCCCGGTGGCGCTGGTCTGGGGCGAGGACGAGGTCGCCGCGGGCGAGGTGGTCCTGAAGCCGCTGCGCGGCGGGGAGCAGCGCCGCCTGCCCCTGGCCGGGGTCGTACCCGCGCTGGCCGAAATCATGACGCAAGGACACTGACGTGGAAAGCTACCGGACGGAAGAAGAACAGCTCGAGGCACTCAAGCGCTGGTGGAAGGAGAACGGCACGAGCACGCTGGTGTCGATCCTCCTCGCCGTGGCCGTCGCCTTCGGCTGGCAGGGCTGGCAGGCGCGGCAGCAGGCACGGGCCGAGTCCGCCTCGAACCTGTTCCAGCAGTTCCTCGAGACGCTGGGCGCCGCGAAGCAGGGCGGCAGTGCCGCCGAGGCGGAGAAGATCGCCACCCGTATCGCCACCGAGTACGACGGTACCGCCTATGCGCGCTTTGCCGAGCTGCACCTGGCGCGGCTGCACGTGATCCAGGGCGACCTCGGCGCGGCGGACGCGGCGCTGCGCACCGTGCTTGCCGAGACCTCACCCAAGGACGACCTGCACCGTGTCGCCAAGCTCCGCCTGGGGCGGGTGCTGGCCGCCCGCGGCGACACGGAGGATGCGCTCGCGCTGCTCGCGAGCGATGCCGCCAACCCCTATGCGGGCGCCTACGCCATGGCCCGGGGCGACGTCCTGCTCGCGGCCGGCCGCGACAGCGAGGCGGCTGCCGCCTACCGCGAGGCCGAGTCGCTCGCCGACCCCGACCGGCCGCTGCCGGGGCTCGCGGAGAAGCTGGACTACCTGGACCCGCAGCCGCCCACGGCGGGAGTGCAGGGATGAGCGCGACGCTGCGCGCCGCCTGGCTCCTCGCCCTGCTGCCCCTGTTCGCCGGCTGCAGCACCATCGGCGACTGGTTCGACTGGAGCGAGGAGGAAGACCCGCGCAAGCCTGCGGAGCTCATCGATATCGACACCCGCGTGACGCTCGACCGGCTCTGGTCCGTCTCCGTCGGTGACGGGCAGGGCAAGGGCCTCTACAAGCTACAGCCGGTCATCGCCGGCGACCTGATTTTCGCCGCGTCCGTCGACGGGCAGGTGCGCGCCGTGGAGCGCGACCGCGGCCGCACGCGCTGGAAGGAGAAGGTCGAAACGGGTCTTTCCGGGGGGGTAGGTTACGACGATGGCAACCTCTACCTCGGCAGTGCCGACGGCGAGGTGTTGCGCCTGGATGCCCGCGACGGCAGCGTGCGCTGGTCCGCGCGGGTTACCGGCGAGGTACTCGCCCCGCCGCAGGGTGACGGGCGTGTCGTGATCGCCCAGACCTACGATGGCAAGCTGCACGGCCTGGACCACGACACCGGTGAGCGGCTCTGGAGCTACGACAGTAACGTGCCGGTGCTGACTATCCGCGGTACGAGCACGCCCATCCTCCGCGACGGCACTGTCTACGCCGGCTTCGCCAACGGCCGCGTACTGGCCTTCGACGCCCTCACCGGCGCGGTCACCTGGGAGGCGCGTGTGGCCATCGCCCAGGGGCGCTCCGAGATCGAGCGCATCGTCGACGTCGATGGCACCATGGTGATCCAGGGCAGCGAGCTCTACGCCGCCAGCTACCAGGGCCGCATTACCGCGCTCGATATCCGCAGCGGCCGCAAGCTCTGGCAGCGAAACCTGTCTTCCTTCTCCGGTGTATCCCAGGGCTTCGGCAACGTCTACGTCGCGGACGACGACGGTACGATCACCGCCTACCTTCGCGACGGCCAGGGAATCCGCTGGGAGCAGCCGGCGCTGGCCTTCCGCGAGCTGTCCCGGCCGACGCCGGTCAGTTCCTACCTGGCGGTCACCGACTACCAGGGCTACCTGCATGTCCTGTCCCAGGTCGACGGCGAGTTCGTCGGCCGTACCCGCGTCGATGGGGACGGCGCCCGCGCGGACATGCTCGCGGACGGCAACGTGCTCTATGTCTACGGCAATAGCGGCAAGCTCGTGGCCTACGAGATCGCCCCCAGGGACTGATGCCCCATGCTCCCCGTCATCGCCCTGGTCGGCCGCCCCAACGTGGGCAAGTCGACCCTTTTCAACCAGCTTACGCGCAGCCGTGACGCGCTGGTCGCGGACCTGCCGGGGCTGACCCGGGACCGCAAGTACGGGGAGGGTCGCAGCGGCGACCACCGCTTTATCGTCATCGACACCGGCGGCATCAGCGGCGACGAGGCCGGGATCGATGCCGCCATGGCCAGCCAGTCCCTGGCAGCCATCGAGGAAGCGGACCGGGTACTGCTGCTGGTCGATGCCCGGGCGGGCCTCGCCGCCGGTGACGAGCAGCTGGTGCGGGAACTGCGCCGCCGCGGCAAGCCCTTCGACCTGGTCGTGAACAAGGTCGACGGCCTCGACCCGGAGGTGGCCGCGAGCGACTTCTACCGCCTCGGCCTCGAGCATTTCTACCGCATCGCGGCCAGCCACGGGCGCGGCGTGCGGGCGCTCATCGAGGCCGTCCTCACCGACTTCCCGCCCACGGAAGCGCCCGCGGACAGCGAGGAGGATCGCGTGCGTGTCGCCGTGGTGGGGCGGCCGAACGTCGGCAAGAGCACGCTCGTCAACCGGCTCCTCGGCGAGGAGCGGGTCGTGGTCTACGACCAGCCGGGCACCACCCGGGACAGCGTCTTCATCGACTTCGAGCGCGACGGCGCCCCCTATACCCTGATCGACACCGCGGGCGTGCGCCGGCGCAAGAACGTGCGTGAGGCCGTGGAGAAGTTCTCCATCGTCAAGACGCTGCAGGCGATCGACGCGGCCAACGTCGTGGTATTGCTCATGGACGGCAGCGAGGGGCTCGTCGACCAGGACCTTCACCTGCTGGGTCACTGCATCGAGGCCGGGCGCGCCCTGGTCCTTGCGGTGAACAAGTGGGACGGGCTCGAGCCCGGGCAGCGCGAGCGGATGAAGAGCGAGCTCGAGCGCCGGCTGCGCTTTGTCGACTATGCAGAGACCCATTTCATCTCCGCGTTGCACGGCTCCGGCGTCGGGCTCCTCTTCGACTCGATCGACGCCGCCTATGAAGCGGCCACCCGGCCGCTGTCGACCAGCCAGCTCACGCGCATCCTCCAGGATGCGCTCGCGGACCACCCGCCGCCCATGGTCGCGGGCCGTCGCAGCAAGCTGCGCTACGCCCACGCCGGCGGGCGCAATCCGCCGGTCATCGTCATCCATGGCAGCGGCACGGACAACATCCCCGCCAGCTATCGACGCTACCTCGAGAAGACCTTCGCCCGGGCCCTCTCCCTGAGCGGCACGCCGGTGCGGGTCGAACTGCGCTCCGGCGAGAACCCCTACGCCGGCCGCCGCAACACGCTGTCGAAGCGCCAGGTGGATCGCAAGCGCCGGCTCATGGCGCACGTCAAGCAGGACAAGAAGCGCCGGCAGCGCAAGAAAGACCGCTGAGCCATGCCCCGGCCGGACCTCGACAGCCCGGAGCGGATTGCCGCCTTTGTCGACCGCTTCTACGAGCGGCTCCTCGCCGACCCCGAGCTCCGGCCCATCTTCATCGATGCCGCCGGTATCGACCTGCCCACGCACCTGCCGCGGATCCGCGCCTACTGGCGCAAGATGCTCCTCGGCGAGCCCGGCTATCGCCGCCATACCATGAACATCCATCGCGCCGTGCATGCGCGCCGGCCTTTCCGGCCCGCTGACTTCGAGCGCTGGCTTGCGCTGTTCACGACGACCCTGGACGCCGGTTTTGCCGGGCCTGTCAGCGAGCGCGCCCGGTGCCTCGCGACCCGCATCGCGGCGAACATGCAGGCGGGTCTGGAGGTTCCCTGCGACGAACGGCCGGCCGCGCGCGATGAGTGACCGGCTGCCGCCTTGTGGCGCGTTTTGCGGGTGCTATAGTCCCCTATAACACCCACGCAGGAAGGATCGCGGACATGTTTTTCCCTCATCGCAAGCGCCGCTTCGGGGGCGACAACGGGCTTCTCGCCGGCGCAGCATTCTTTGCCGCCTGCGCGCTGGCGAGCGTGCTCTGGGCGCGGGTGGCTCACGCCCGGGACCTGGAGACGCTGCGTGTGGAGAACCTGCCCATGAGCCGGGTCACCGTGCGCGGCGCGGTAGAGGTGGAGATAAGCCAGGGCGAGCCCGCCCGGCTGCTCATGCGCGGTCCGGCGGAGCAGCTGGCACAGCGCCCCTTCATCGCCCGGGAGAAGCTCCTGGTCCTCGGGGACAGCGAGCAGGGGAGCCGGGCCGACGTGAGCGATGTGCGCTACAAGCTCATCCTGCCGTCGCTCGAAGCCCTGCACATGGCGGGCAGCGGCACCGTGTATGTCCGTCCGCTCGTGGTTGATGACCTGCAGGTGCTCCTGGAGGGCTCCGGCGACCTGCGCCTCTACGGTATCGACGCCGGTGGCCACGCGCTGCGGCTCGACATCAATGGCTCCGGCGACCTCGAGGTCGCGGAGCTCTCCGCAGAGACACTGCAGCTCTCCCTCGCGGGGTCCGGCGATCTGAGCCTCGGTGCGGTTGTGGTGGACGCCGGCATCGATGTGGTGCTCAAGGGCTCCGGCGACATCACCGCCCGGGAGCGCGGCAGGGCGGGCGATGTGGAGCTGGCGATTGTCGGCTCCGGTGACATCGATTTCGGGCGCATCGACGCCGTGGACGCGGAGGTGAACATCGTCGGCTCCGGCGATGCGCGCATCGGCGAGGTGAAGACCCTGGACGTGACGGTGCTGGGCAGCGGGGATATTCACTACCGCGGCAAGCCCGACATCAGCACGACGATCCTCGGCTCCGGCCGCCTGCACGACGGCGACGACTGAGCGCCGCCGCAGCCATGGAGTGGAACGACGCCCAGCCGATCTACCGCCAGCTCCGCGACCTGGTGATGCAGCGGGTGCTGGACGGCTCCTTCCCCGAGGGGAAGTCCATTCCCTCCGTGCGCCAGGTCGCCGCCGAGTACCGGATCAACCACATCACCGTGAGCAGGGCCTACCAGGAGCTGGTCGACATGGGCCTGCTGGAAAAGCGCCGGGGGCTGGGCATGTTCGTCCGGCCAGGAGCCCAGGCAGCGCTTTCCAGCGAGGAGAAGCGTCGCTTCCTGGACGAGGAGGTGCCCGCCCTTGCGGCGCGGGCGCGCACCCTGGGTGTGCCTATCAATAACATTGTGGAGCGCCTGCAGGACGCGGGCGGGGAGCAGCATGTCACACATCATTGAAGCTAGGGGTGTCCGGCGGACCTTCGGCGACATCCGCGCCCTCGACGGCGTCGACCTCGCCCTGGACAGCGGCAGCGTGGTCGGGCTCATCGGCCCGAACGGCGCCGGCAAGACCACGCTGCTCCGGGCCCTGCTCGGCCTGACGGCCTGCGAGGGTGAACTCCGGGTGCTCGGCAGCGATCCCCTCGCCGAGCACGCCCGGCTCATGCAGAACGTGAGCTTCATCGCCGATACCGCGGTGCTGCCGCGCTGGATGCGCGTGGCGGAACTCCTCGACTACGTGGCTGGCGTTCACCCGAACTTCGACCGCGACCACGCGGAGCGCTTCCTGGCCACCACCGAGGTGACCCCGCGCCGCCGCGTCCGCGACCTGTCCAAGGGCATGACCGTGCAGCTGCACCTCGCCCTGGTCATGGCCATCGACGCCCGCCTGCTGGTGCTCGACGAACCGACCCTGGGGCTGGATATCCTTTACCGGCGCCGTTTCTACGAGCAGCTGCTCAACGACTACTTCGACGAGGAGCGCACCATCATCATCTCGACACACCAGGTGGAGGAGGTGGAGCACATTCTCACCCACGTGGTGTTCATCAACCACGGCCGCCTGGTGCTCACGGAAGCCACGGCGCGCCTCGAGGAGCGCTTCGTGGAGTTGCACGCCGTCGGCGAGGCGGTGGCGCGGGCCGATGCCATCCCCCACGTGGGCAAGCGCAGTATCCTGGGCGGGAAGGCCTTCATCTACGAGGACGTGGACCGCGCGCTCATCGCGCCCCTCGGCGAATGCCGCACGCCCTCGGTGGCAGACCTGTTCATGGCGAAGGTAGGAGGCTGAAGCGGTGACCGCGAGAACACCCCCCAACACCCTGGTCACGCTGCTGCAGCGGGAAATGCGCGAGTACCGTGCCTCGCTGCTGTGGACGCCGGTGACCATTGCCGCGGGCCTGGTGCTGCTGCTCAGCGCCAGCGTCTTCTTCGCCGACCGTATCAGCGTGTTCGGCGAGGCTTTCATGCAGGTGCTGGAGCACGAGGGCGGTGACGGCGCCCTGAACATCTCCATCAGCGTCGGCGAGGACGAAGTCACCGTCTACCGGCGCGGGGAGCTGGACGAGCGCCTCGGTCCGCCGCTGGACCTGCCGGTGAGCGAGCCCGAGGCGCCGCCGCCGCCGGAAGCCTGGAACTTCTCCCGGGACTGGACCTTCAGCCCGCCCCGCGCCGCGGACGCGGAGGAGGCGGCGGCCCCGGGCCCGGAGGAGGTCGGCGGCCTGAGCCCGGTACTCAATGTCCTGCACTACATCCTGGTGCTGGTGCTCATGTTCACCACGGCAAACTACCTGCTGGGCACCCTGTTCGATGATCGCAAGGACCGCAGTATCCTGTTCTGGCGCTCGATGCCGGTCTCCGAGTGGCAGACCGTGCTGTCGAAATTCGCGGTGGTGGTCGTGGTCGCGCCGGGCGTCGTGTTCATCATCAGCTTCCTGCTGCAGGTGGTGACCCTCGCGCTGGCCGCGGTGCTCGCCTGGCGCATGGAGCTACCCGCGGAGAAACTCTTCGAGGGCCTCGCCCTCGGCCGGCTGGCCCTGAACCAGTTCGGCGGCTGGGTGCTCACGGCGCTGTGGCTGGCGCCGATCTGGGCCTGGCTGATGCTGGCGTCGGCTGCGGCGCGGCGCTCGCCCTTCCTGCTCGCCGTGACGCCGGTCGTCGCCCTTGCCGTCGCCGAGGCGCTGCTTTTCGGCAGCACCCATGTCCTCAGCACCGTGGTGGACCACCTGCCCAAGCTCGTGGCCGACGTCGAGGCCGACCCGGGTTCGGCGGGGCTCTACCTGTTCGGGCCGAACTGGCGCGCCGTGGACCTGCCGAGCATGGGTGCGGGCTTGGTCGCCGCCGCGCTGCTGCTCACCGGTGCGGTCTGGCTGCGCCGGCACCGCTGGGAGATCTAGCTCGCCGGACAGGACACAAGGTAACTAGAAATGCACGCCCTTCATGAGGGCGGCGAGGGCCACCTGCTCGTTGGAGACCTGCACCTCCTCGGGTTTCTTCTCGCCCCGGGCCGCGGCGGAGTCGCCGAACATGCGGAAGACCGTGTTCATGAGCACCTCGGTCACATGGGGCATGAGGGCGTTCATCACCTGCAGGGAGATGCCGAGGCGCGTCGCGATGCGCTTCGGTTTCTTGATCACGGCCTCGGCAACCATGTCCGCCGCCTCTTCGGGGGAGATGATGGGCATGGAGTTGTAGACCTCCGTGGCGGCGATCATCGGCGTGCGCACCAGCGGCATGTTGATCGTCGTGAAGCGAACGTTGCGGTCCGAGAACTCGACCGCGGCCGCCCGGGTCCAGGCGTCGAGGGCGCTCTTCGAGGCGACGTAGGCGGAGAAGCGCGGCGCCGGCATGAGTGCGCTGATGGACGAGATGTTGATCACCTGGCCGCCGCGGCGCTCGAGCATGGACGGCGCCAGCCCCATGATGAGCCGGATCGCGCCGAAGTAGTTGAGCTGCATCGTGCGCTCGAAGTCGTGGAAGCGGTCAAAGGACAGCTCCAGGGAGCGGCGGATCGAGCGCCCGGCGTTGTTGATCAGCACGTCGACGGCGCCGTGCGCCTCGAGCACTTCCGTCACCAGCCGGTCCACATCGTCCATGACCGACACGTCGGCCGTGTGCATCGATGCCCGTCCGCCGGCCAGCTCGATCTCCGCAACGGTCGCCTCGAGCTTCTCCAGGGTGCGGGCCACCAGGATCACGTGCGCACCGGCGTCCGCAAGGCGCAGCGCCGTGGCCTTGCCGATGCCCGAGGAGGCGCCGGTGATCAGCACGTTGCGGCCGCTGACGTTGCCCTCCAGCGAGTGATCCACGAACAGGTCCGGATCCAGGTGGCGCTCCCAGTAGTCCCAGATCCTCGGCGCGTAGTCGCGCAGGGACGGCACGGTGATGCCGCTGCCCTTGAGCGCGCGCTCCGCATCCCGGTTGTCGTAGCGCGTGGGATAGTTCAGGAACAGCGTAATCGATTCCGGCAGGCCCAGGTCGTCGAGGATGGTTCGCGTGACGCGCTTGACCGGGGGCAGGTTGCTGAGCGTGTCGCGCACGGTGCGCGGTACGAAGGCGAACATGCGGCTGTCGAGGCGCATGCTGAAGCTCGGTGCGTGCCCGGCCTTGGCAAAGATGTTCATCAACTCGCCCAGGGAGTAGTGCTCCGGGTCCGTGAGGTGGAAGCAGCGCTCGTCGAGCCCCTCCCGGTGGGCGATGTGGTCCATGGCATCGGCGACATAGTCGACGGGAACGATGTTGAACTTGCCGCCCTCGAGGCCCACCAGCGGGACCCAGGGCGGCAGCGCCCGGCGCAGTTTCTGCAGCAGCTTGAAGACGTAGTAGATGCCGTCGATCTTGTCGATCTCGCCGGTGGTCGAGTCTCCGACGACCATGCCGGGCCGGTAGATGCGCCAGGGAATGTCGCAATCCAGGCGGACGATACCCTCGGATTCATGCTTGGTGGCGAAGTAGGGGTGCTCGATGGCTTCCGCCTCCTCGAACATGTCCTCGCGGAAGGTGCCGCGGTAGAGCCCGCCGGCAGCGATGGAGCTCACGTGCTCGAAGCAGCCGGCTTCCAGGGCGCTCGCCAGCTGCACCGCGTTGCGGGTGCCCTCGATATTGGTGGCCGCCTGCGAGGCGGCGTCGGCAGAGAGGTCGTAAATCGCGGCGAGGTGGAAGAAATGGTCGATGCGGCCACGGAGCTGGGCGATGAGGTCCCTGTCGAGGCCGAGCATGGGCTCGCGGAGGTCGCCGGTCACCGGCACCAGCCGGTCGACCTGGTCACCGGCCGCCTCGCGCAGGGCATCGAAGCGGGCTCGGGAGCCTTCCCGGGTCAGGATGTAGAGCGTGCCCTCGCGGCGCAGCAGCCGCCGGATGAGGTGTGTGCCGATGAAGCCGGTACCGCCGGTGATGAAGTACGCCATGAGCTTGTCCTTATTCGTTGGCGAGCAGGTGTAAACGATGACTTTCGAGCAGTCTAGCGGGTCGTCGCGGGACCACAAGGCACCGCGGGTGCCATTTTCCTGATGAATAGCTAAAATCAAAAACATCTATTTCATTTATGGAGGGCCAGTCCCTAGACTGCCTCCATCGAGCCGGTGGACCGGCCAACGATCTTCCATCACAACCAGTCGAGGGTTTCCCATGGCGACTTACCAGGAAAAGACAGCTGACTTTGCCGCTCTCTGCAAGGCTCAGGGGGGTAGCTGGCGCAACATCAACCCGGAGTTCGCGGCGCGCATGGCGCTGCAGAACCGCTTCCGCACGGGCCTGGACATCGCGCGCTACACCGCGGGCATCATGCGCCGCGACATGGCCGAGTACGACGCCGACACCAGCCAGTACACGCAGTCCCTGGGCTGCTGGCACGGTTTCATCGGCCAGCAGAAGCTGATCGCCATCAAGAAGCACCACGGCAGCACCAGCAAGCGCTACCTCTACCTCTCCGGCTGGATGATCGCCGCCCTGCGCAGCGAGTTCGGCCCGCTGCCGGACCAGTCCATGCACGAGAAGACCTCCGTGCCCGCCCTCATCGAGGAGCTTTACACCTTCCTCAAGCAGGCAGACGCCCGCGAGTTGAACCATCTCTTCCGCGAGCTCGACGAGGCCCGCAAGGCCGGTGACCAGGTCGCCGAACAGCGCGCCCTCGATGCGATCAACAACTTCGAGACGCACGTGGTGCCGATCATCGCCGACATCGACGCCGGCTTCGGCAACGAGGAGGCGACCTACCTGCTGGCCAAGAAGATGATCGAGGCCGGTGCCTGCGCCATCCAGATCGAGAACCAGGTGTCCGACGCCAAGCAGTGCGGCCACCAGGACGGCAAGGTCACGGTTCCCCACGAGGACTTCCTCGCCAAGATCAACGCCGTGCGCTATGCCTTCCTCGAACTCGGGGTCGATGACGGCGTGATCGTCGCCCGCACCGACTCCCTCGGCGCCGGCCTGACGCAGAAGATCCCCGTATCCCGCGAGCCCGGTGATCTCGCCTCCCAGTACAACGCCTTCCTCGAAACCGAGGAGGTGCGCAGCGCCGAGGACGTGAACGAAGGTGACGTGGTGATCAAGCAGGACGGCAGGCTGGTGCGCCCGGTGCGCCTGCCCAACGGCCTGTACCGTTTCAAGCCCGGCACCGGCGAAGCGCGGGTCGTGCTCGACTGTGTGACCAGCCTGCAGAACGGCGCGGATCTGCTCTGGATCGAGACGGAGAAGCCGCACGTCGGGCAGATCGGCAGCATGGTCGAGAAGATCCGCCAGCACGTGCCCGATGCCAAGCTGGTCTACAACAACTCGCCGTCCTTCAACTGGACGCTGAACTTCCGCCAGCAGGTCTTCGACGCCTGGCAGGCGGAGGGCCGCGACCTGGCTGCCTACGACCGCGACAAGCTCATGAGCGCCGAGTACGACGACTCCGAGCTGGCGGCACAGGCCGACGAGTGGGTGAAGAACTTCCAGGCCGACGGCTCGCGGGAAGCGGGCATCTTCCACCACCTGATCACCCTGCCGACCTACCACACGGCGGCCCTGTCCACGGACAACCTCGCCCAGGGCTACTTCGGCGAGGAAGGCATGCTGGCCTATGTGCAGGGTGTGCAGCGCAAGGAGATCCGCCAGGGTATCGCCTGCGTCAAGCACCAGGACATGGCCGGCTCCAACATCGGCGACGACCACAAGGAGTACTTCTCCGGCGAGGGTGCGCTGAAGGCCGGTGGCAAGGACAACACCATGAACCAGTTCGGCTGAGGAACACCGCGCGCCGAGCGGTGCGCAGTGTCCCCCGAGGGCGGCCCCGTGCCGCCCTTTTTTTTGGGTTACACTGGCCGGGATCTCGCCGAGCCCTCTGCCCATGACGCCGCTGCAGCTCCTCATCGTCCTGCTGCCCACCGTGGGAACCCTGGCCATGCTCTTCGCCGCCGCCTTCGCCTTTACCGGGCCGAGGGTCGCCGGGCGGCGCGCCTTCGGGGTCTTCGCGCTGCTGGTCGGTACCTGGAGCGGCTTTGCGGCGCTGGAGCACCTCGCCCCGGGCTTCGAACTGAAGCAGCTTTTCGGTCGCGCCCTCTACCTCGGCTGTGCGACCTGCCCGGTGGCCTGGCTCGTCTTCGCCGCGCGCTACACGGGCTATGACCGCTGGCTCGGGCGCCCGCAGCTCGCCGTCCTGCTGGCGCTGCCACTGCTGACCATCCTGCTGACGGCCACGAACCCGCAGCACGGCTGGCTCTGGGCGGATGTCTGGCTGGAGAGCGGTCCGGTGCCGAACCTCGGCATCGAGCACGGCTGGTGGTTCACCTGGGTCCACGTGCCCTACAGCTACCTGCTCTTCGGCCTGGGGCTCGTTCTCCTGGTCAGCCGTTTCTTCAGCGACCTGGCGGCCTATCGCGCCCAGGTCATCGGCGTGGTTGCCAGCGCCGTGTGCGTGATGTTCTTCAACGTGGCCTATACCCAGGGCGGCTTTACCGTCTACGGCCTCGAGCCGTCGCCGCTCCTGCTCCCGGTGTTCACCGCCGGCATCGGCTGGTCCCTGTTCCGTGGGCTCCTCGGATCCTCACCGCTGTCCTACCGGGAGATCTTCATGGCCGCGGGGGAGGGGGTGGTAATGCTCGACCGGGAGGACCGCATTATCGATATCAACCCGGCAGCGGAAGCACTCTCCGCACTGGCCCGGCCACTCGAGCAGGGGCTCACGGCGGCCTTCCCCTTCCTGCCGGTCGCAGAGCTCGAGGCCGGCGGCAAGCCCCGGGACGTGCGCGTGGAGGGAATGGTCCTTAGCGCGCACCGGGTGCCGCTGCGCGGTCCCGGCGACGGACCGGCGGGCTCCGCCGTGCTGCTGCGGGACGTGACCGCCGAGTGGCGGGAGCGCGACAACCTCGAGTCCCTGGCCAGCCGCGACGGGCTGACCCAGGTGCTCAACCGCCGCGCCTTCCTCGAGCTGGCGCACGAGCGGCTGGACGGGCGCCAGGGCGAGTGGCCGCTGGGCCTACTGTTCCTGGATCTCGATGCTTTCAAGGACGTGAACGATCGCTACGGCCATGCGGCCGGTGACGAGGTGCTGCGCGAGACGGCCCGCCGGGTGCAGGCCGTGCTGCGCCCCGGTGACGTGGTGGGACGTATCGGCGGCGACGAGTTCGCGGTACTGCTGGACCGCGCCGACGGCACGGTGGCGCAGCGCCTCGCCGGGCGCCTCGAGGCCGCGATGGTGGAACCCTATCGCGGGCAGGGCTGGCAGCTCGCCCTGGGGGCGAGTATCGGCTGGGCCGTCTATCCCGCGGACGGCAGGGATGCTGCCGCGCTCCTCGCTGCCGCCGACGGCCGCATGTACGCGGTGAAGCGGGAGCGGCGCAAGGGTCGTACGCGGGCCGAGAACGGGTAGTGGCGGGCGGGCCCGGGTATGCAGTAGTCTCTTTGCGGGCGCTCCTGCCCGCACACTTCGGAGATCATCGATCATGAATGCCGCCAAGCTGACCCTCGCCGTACTCGCCACCGCCCTCGTCGCCCTGCCGGCCGCCGCCCAGGACATGAAGAAACTGATGGATGCGGTCGACGAGAAGAAGGCCATGGAGTCCGTCGATACGGACAAGATGAAGGACGCCGTGAGCACCGACGGCGTGGATTACGAGAAGGCTGCCGAGGCCGTCGATGTCGACAAGGCCAAGGAGTCGGTCGACATGGACAAGATGAAAGCGGCGATGGGCTCGAAGGGCGACTGAGGCCGCATCAGTCGCCGAAGGGGGCGTCGATGGACGGTGATGGGGCGGTGAACCACTGCGCCCCCGTCTCCGTCACGTAGAAGTGATCCTCCAGCCGCACCCCGAATTCCCCCGGCACACAGAGCATCGGCTCGTTGCTGAAACACATGCCGGGGGCGAGCGGCGTCCCGTTGCCGGGGACGAGGTAGGGTGACTCGTGGATGTCGAGACCGATGCCGTGCCCGGTGCGATGCGGCAGGCCCGGCAACTGGTAGCCCGGGCCCAGGCCGGCTTCCTCGATGACCGCGCGGGCGGCGGCGTCCACGGCGCCGCAGGGTGTGCCGGGGTGCACGGCGTCGAAGGCCGCCTGCTGCGCCGCCTGCTCGAGGTTCCAGATTGCCCGCTGCCGCGCCGAGGGCTCGCCGAAGACGTAGCTGCGGGTGATGTCCGAGAGGTAGCCGTGCACCTCGCAGCCCGTGTCGATGAGCACCATGTCGCCCTCCTCGAGCCCCTTGGGCCTTGCGACGCCGTGCGGAAAGGCGCTGTCCGGCCCGAACAGCACGATACAGAAGGTCGAGCCGCCGGTGCCCGCGGCGCGGTGGGCGGCGTGGATGAAGGCCTCGACCTCCGCCGTGCTGATGCCCGGCTTGAGCATGCGGGCGGTGTGCCGGTGAACGTCCAGGGTGATGTCCTTGGCGCGCTGCATGAGGGCGAGCTCCGCCGCGCTCTTGCACTCGCGGCAGCCGGCCACCACCGGGGCGCCGTTGGCAACCTCGAGGGAGGCGGGCAGCGCACCGCGGACGCCGTCAACGAGAAAGAAGGGCGCCGCCGGGTCCATTGCGAGCGTGCCTTCGCGCACGCCCGCGGCTTCCAGCACCCTCGCCAGCAGCCGATAGGGGCATTCGTGCTCCTCCCAGCCGTGGATTTCCCCCGCCAGCACCAGGTAGCCCGCCAGGGTGCCGCGCTCGAAGGCGGGCGCGAGGTAGTGGAGTTCGCCGCCGGCGGTGAGCAGCGCGCCAACCAGCCGCTCGCTCGGTGACCAGCGGGTGCCGGTGAAGTAGCGCAGGCTGCTGCCCGCATTCAGATAGAGCGCCGCCATGCCGTGCTCCCGGAGCAGGGCGGAGGCCTTGTCGAGCCGGGACCGGTACTCGGCCTCGGCGATGGGCTCGGCCCCGGCGGTGCGGTCGCCGCCTGCGCGCAGCGCCCCGAGTTCTTTCGCCGCGTCGCTGCCGCCCACACCTGCCGTCATGCTGTGCTCCCTGCTTCTTCCAAAGTGCTTTCGCGTCTCGTAACGCGGCCGATCATAGCATCCGGTGCCGGTTCCACGCTGCCGCAAGCCCACTTATACTGGTCCGTTCTAGGGAGGAATCGACATGCGCTGGGATGAAATCGATCGCCAGGTCTGCTCCGTCGCACGGGCGCTGTCCGTGGTGGGGGAACGCTGGACCCTGCTGATCCTTCGCGATGCCTTTTTTGGAACGCGCCGCTTCGACCAGTTCCAGGCCAGCCTGGGCATCACGCGCCACCGGCTCTCGGAGCGCCTGGGCAAGCTCGTGGACCACGGCGTGCTGCGCCGGGTCCGCTACAGCGAGCGTCCACCGCGCTACGAGTACCGCCTCACGCGTAAGGGGCTCGCGCTCTACCCGGTGCTGATGACCCTCGGCAACTGGGGTGATGACTGGATGGACCGCGGCGACGGCGCCCCGGTAGTCTACGTGCACAATGCCTGCGGCAAGCAGACCCGGCCGCAGCTCACCTGCAGCGAATGCGGGGAGCCCCTGCGCCCGGAGGGCGTCCTGCCGGAGGTCGGGCCCGCCCTCGCGTTGCACGTACCGGAGGCGCAGGAGGGGGACCGGGAGCTGCCGGCGTTCCCGCTCCTGTCGAGGGAGCCCGCGCTCGACTAGACTTCGTTCTCGAAGCAGCGACAAGGAAAAGGTGATCCCATGGCTGAAGCGGCCAACAACATCGTCATGAACAGCGACAACCCGGAAGCGATGGTTCCCGGTGCCGATCGCGACCCGGCCTCGGAGCGCCTGCTGCGCAAGCAGCGTCTCGCCGCCGCGCTCCGTCTCTTCGGCAAGTTCGGCTTCGACGAGGGCGTTGCCGGCCACGTCACGGTGCGTGACCCGGAGCACCTGGACCAGTTCTGGGTGAACCCCATGGGCCGCTCCTTCAAGCAGGTGTGCGTCTCGGACCTCCTGCGCGTGGACCACGAGGGCAATGTCGTGGAAGGGGACGGGCTGCTCAACGGCGCGGCCTTCACGATCCACTCGCGCATCCACATGGCCAATCCGCACATCACCGCGGCGGCCCATTCGCACTCGCTCTACGGCAAGGCGTTCGCGTCCCTCGGCCGCAAGCTCGACCCGCTGACGCAGGACGCCTGCGCCTTCTACGAGGATCACGCGGTACTCGAGAGCTTCACCGGCGTGGTGCTCGACAGCGGGGAGGGCGACCGGATTGCCGGGCTCGTGGATCACCACAAGGCGTTGATCCTGCAGAACCACGGCCTGCTCACCGTGGGCGCCTCCGTCGACGAGGCGGCCTGGTGGTACATCACCATGGAGCGCAGCTGCCAGGCGCAGCTGCTCGCCGAGGCCGCGGGCACGCCGAAGCCGATTCCCCACGAATACGCCCTGAAAACGCGGGAGACCGTGGGCAGTGCACTGGCCGGCTGGTTCAGCTTCCAGCCGCTTTACGATGTGATCGTCGCGGAACAGCCGGAGCTGCTGGACTGAGGTTGAATTTCCCTCAAAACCAGCGCGTTACAAAACAAAGCTGTTAAAAAATAACAGGTTTTTCAAGCCCTCCAGGTGCCCGCCGTGGCTACAATCTGGGCAACAACCAGAAACGCCCCCAGAGGGAGATGCCCGCAATGAAAAACTTGAAGCACACGGCGCTGACCGTGGCCGTCGCCGCAACACTGCCGCAGTTCGCCAGCGCCCAGATCGAGGAAGTCCTGGTGACCGCGACCAAGCGCGAGTCGACGGTGCAGGACCTGCCGTTCTCCATCAATGCCCAGTCCGAGCAGGCCATCGAGCGCAACAACGTGTTCACGCTCGAGGACCTGTCGCGCAACGTCGCCGGCCTCACCATCCAGAACCTGGGCCCCGGCCAGAGCCAGGTCGCCATCCGCGGCGTCTCCGCCGGGCAGATTGTCCGCGACCAGCCCGGCGTGAAAGAGCAGGTGGGCGTCTACCTCGATGAGACGGTCATCTCCCTGTCCCTGTTCACCCCGGATCTCGACCTCTTCGACCTGAACCGTGTCGAGACCCTGCGCGGTCCGCAGGGCACGCTGTTCGGCTCCGGCTCCGTTGGCGGCACCGTGCGTTTCATCACCAACCAGCCCGATATCGAGGGCGGCACCTACGGCAAGATCGAAGCCAACATGAACACGGTGACCGACGGCGAGGAGGGCGGTCACCTGAAGGGCGCCATCAACCTGCCGATTTCCGACACGGTGGCCATCCGTGCCGTGGCCTACGGCACCGAGTACGCCGGCTTCATCGACGCGCTCCGCGAGGGTCTGCCGAAGCAGGAAGACGTCAACAGCGGTGGCCGCTACGGCGGTCGCATCGCCCTGGCCTGGCAGCCCACGGACAACTTGCGCATTACCCCGCGGGTCGTCTACCAGGAGATCACCGCCGACGGGTTCAACCGGCAGGAGGCGTTCAACCTCTTCGCCAACCCGTACACGACGACGCGGCCGGCGATCGAGCTTGGCGAGCGCGAGCAGTACCTGCTGCTCGAGGAGGAGTTCGAGGACGAGACCCTCATCGCCGACCTCGTGGTCGAGTGGAACCTCGACAACCTGACGCTGACCTATGCCGGCAGCTACACGGAGCGGGATATCCTGGTCAGCCGGGACGCCAGCGCCCTGACCGGCTCCGTCTCCATTGACCTGGGCTTCGGCGAGAGCGCGGCGCTGATCCCCTCGAACCTGCGCGACACGACGGACCTCGAGCAGATCACCCACGAGTTCCGCATCGCCTCGAACTACGACGGCCCGCTGAACTGGGTGGGCGGCGTGTTCTACTCGGACATCAAGCGCTTTTACGCCCAGCGTCTCCCGACCCCGGGCTATGACCAGGTCACCGACATCGTGCTCGGCGCGGGTACCGCCGAGTCGCTGCGCAACGGCTTCCCGCCGGACTCGCCCTTCAACTCGGACCTGCCCTACGATATCGAGCAGATCGCCCTGTTCGGTGAGGTGGATTACCAGGTCACCGAGCGCCTCAAGCTGACCGCGGGCGCCCGCTACTACGACTTCGAGGAAGAGCGCGACATCCTCCAGGGCGGCCTCTTCTCGAGCCTCGCGGACCAGACCGACGATACGGCCTCCGACGGTATCAACCCGCGCTTCATGGCGAGCTACGACCTGAACGACACGGTGACCGTGAACGCCCAGGCCTCCCAGGGTTTCCGCCTCGGCGGCGTCAACGACCCGCTGAACGTGCCGCTCTGCGACCCGGGTGACCTGAACACCTTCGGCTCGTTCCAGGCCTACGACGACGAGACCCTGTGGAACTACGAGCTGGGCTTCAAGTCCATGGTCGGTAGCCTGCAGTTCAACGCCGCCGTGTTCTACACGGACATCGAGGACCTGCAGGTAACCCTGGACGCCGGTTCCTGTTCCTCGCGGATCTCCTTCAACGTGCCGGAAGCGCACACCATGGGCGCCGAGTGGGAGCTCTCGAGCTACCTGACGGAGAACTTCCTGGTCACCTTCAACGGCAGCCTCATCGAGGCGGAGTTCGACTCCACGGTGACCGACAGCGCCGGTAACATTCTCGGCGGCGTGGAGGAGGGCAACCGGCTGCCCTCGGTCCCCGAGCTGCAGCTCTCGGCATCCGCCACCTACACCTTCCCCGGTGGCCTGTTCGGCGCCGACGAGTTCTACCTGAACGCGCTGGTGCAGCACGTCGGCGAGCGCTACACGCAGCCGTCGGACCAGGTGCCCGGCGCCGGCGACTTCGTCTCCGGCCTGCCTTTCGGCGGTGCCACGGGTTCGGAAGTGACCAGCCTCGACCTCGAGCTCGACGCCTACGAGATCGTCAACTTCAGCGCCGGCTGGGTCTGGGACACGGTGGAAGCGGTGGTCTTCCTGAACAACGCCTTCGACGAGAACGCGGACCTGTCCTTCGACCGGGAGCGCGGCGGCCGCGCGCGCCTCGGTTTCCGCACCAACACGCCGCGCATGCTCGGCGTGACCCTGCGCAAGTCCTTCTAGGACTTCAGCGGCGCAGCGAGAAACCGCGGCCCTCGGGCCGCGGTTTTTTTATGCCCTTGAGTTCGCGGTCCCCGTGACGCGGGTCTCCGGGCGAGGGATTGACGTGGTGACCTTCCTTGCTTATCGTGGGGCCTGTTTTTTGAACATAGTTCAAAAACACGGTTTTGAAAAAAAAGATAACGAGGTTGTTTATGATCCGCATTGCCAGCAGCAAGTCTCTACACCGCAGGACTCTTGTCACCGCGCTGTCCGCCGCGCTCCCCGTCCTCGCCGGCCAGGCCACAGCGCAGGTGCTGGAGGAGATCGTCGTCACCTCCCAGAAGCGCGCGACGAGTCTCGATGTACAACAGATCCCCACGGCGATCTCCGTCTACAGCGGTGATGCACTGGAACAGGCCTTCGCAGTCGATCTTACCGATGTCGGCCGCTACGCCCCCAACGTCCAGCTGAACGACGCCGGTACCTACCCGGGCTTTGCCAACTTCTTCATTCGCGGCGTCGGCGTGAGCAACACGACCCGCTCGCAGGACCCGGCCGTGGGTGCGTTCTTCGACGGCATCTACGTGGGCTTCGGTCCGAGTTCCATTGCTGCGGCCTTTGACTTTGAGTCGGTGGAAGTACTGAGGGGACCCCAGGGCACCCTGTTCGGCAAGAACGTGACCGGAGGGGCGGTCTCCGTGACCAGCCGCCGGCCCGGGAGTGAGTTCGGCGGCTACGCCAGCGCCCAGCTTGCCAACTACGACAGCATCCAGCTCACCGGTGCCGTCGATCTGCCGCTCACCGACGACCTGGCGCTTCGGCTCGCGGGCACGAGCCGCTCCCGGGATGGCTACTGGAAGAACCAGTTCACGGACCAGACCAAGCCGGAGCAGGACATCGACATCCTTCGCCCCGTGTTGCGCTGGGATGCAACCGATCGGCTCACGCTGAATCTCATCGGCGAGTATTACCGCAGCCGCAGCGGGTCGTCTGCGTCGCAGAACCTGGACAGCCGTATCGACCCGCGGGTCGCGGGGCCGTCCGTCGTGCAGAGTGTCTTCGGCTATACGCCGCCCGCTGACAAGTACGACATTCAGCACGACCTGCAGGGCTACCTCGATGCGGAAACGCGCATGCTCGTGCTCGATGCCAGCTACCAGGCCGACCACGGTGTCTTTACGCTGGTGACCGGTGCCCGGGACGTGCGTTACGACACGTCGACAGACTTCGACGGCTCGCCCTTCCCGGTGTTCCACTTCCCCGACAATCGCGAAAAGCAGGAGCAATTCTCGGTCGAGGCGCGCTATGCCTCCAGCTTCTCTGATCGTTTCGACTTTACCGCCGGGCTGTTCTACTTCACCCAGGAGTATGACATCGGCGAGCGCCGGGAGTTTTTCATCGGTGGTACCCCCGAGTCGCCGACGCTGCTGCAGCAGGTGGGGCTGGGCCTGACCGACGACGAATCTCTCGCGGCCTTCGGTGAGCTCAGCTGGTATCTCAGTGACCGCTGGACCCTGCTGCTCGGGGGCCGGATCACCGACGAGACGAAGGAGGTCACCTTCTGTCCCTTCAGCGCAGACCCGGTGGTCTACGCCAGTCTCGACATGAACGACTGCGCGAACCCCGTCAACGACGACGAGAACTGGACGAGCTTCTCGCCGCGCGTGGGCATCGATGTCGAGCTGTCGGAAGACGTCATGGCCTACGCCAGCTGGTCCACGGGTTTCCGCTCCGGGTCCTACAACATCCGCGCCCGCGTCCCCGAGGCGATCGGCCCGGTCGATGAAGAGGAGGTCATCACCTGGGAGGCCGGGATCAAGTCAACGCTCCTCCAAGGCCGGCTGCGCTTCAACGCGGCCGTCTTTCTCAGCGAATACGACGACATCCAGCGCACGATTTCGGACACCGTGATCATCGACGGCAACCCGCAGGTCACGCAGGTGCTTCGCAACGCAGCGCAGGCGACCATCGCCGGCCTGGAGATCGAGACGTCGATGCTCCTGACCGAGTCGCTCACAGCGGACTTCTCGCTTGGCTACCTCGACGCGGAGTACGACGAGTTCCCCGGCATTGATGCCGACCGCAACGGCGTTTACGAGCCGGCAATCGATGATGCGGCGGCCGAGAAGCTCGATTTCGAGCGCGTGCCGGAGTTCGAGTTCACCGCCACGCTACAGCACAGCATGCCGCTGGCGGGCGACAGCATGCTGCGCTCGCGCGTTTCCTACCAGTGGCGCGACGATCACTTCGTCGACACGCTGAACAGTCCGAGTATTGCCGTGGACGCCTACGGACTGCTGGACGCAAGTGTGACCTACGAACGCCTTGCGAGCGGCTGGTCCGTGTCTCTGTTCGGGCGAAACCTCGCTGACGAGGAGTTCCACGACTTTGGCTTCGACGGCGGCACGCACCGCGCCGTGTGGGGCGGTGTGCCCCGCACCTACGGCGTGGAACTGCGGGCCGACTTCTAGCGCGCGACGAACGGTGCAAACCGTCCTCGTCATAGGCGCGACCGGGGACCAGGGCGCGGCGCAGGTTGCCGCGCTCCGGTCTGCGGGCTATCGCACTGCCGGCGCCACGCGTGATGCGGCCTGCGCAACCCTGCCTTGCGGAACGCCGACGGTGCATCTCGATCTCAACGACCCCGGCTCACTTGCGGGAGCCCTAGCCGGTTTCGATACGGTGTTCCTGAATCTCCCCTCCGCCTCCTTCTCCGACCCGGGGGTCGTAATCAACGGCTTTCAGCACTTCCTGCGCGCGGCCGAGGAGACAGGCGTCGCTCGCGTGCTGTTTAACGCCAGCCTGTATGTGAGCGATGAGGCGAAGGGGTATCCGGCCCACGATACTCGCTACCGGATCGTTGAGCAGCTGCTCGCTTCCCGGGTTGCCGCGACGGCGGTCTGCCCGGTCATCTTCATCGAGAATCTCCTGCGAGGGTGGGCCCTGCCGGCGCTCAGGGAACGACGGGTGCTCCGCTATCCCCACGCGGAGAATCTGCCGGTGAGCTGGATCAGTCTCCGTGATGTTGCCCGGTTGATGGTGACCTTCGCGGAGGACCCGGAGACGGTCGGCAGGAAGTACGTCGTCGGTGGCCCCGAGGCCTTGCGGGGCTCCGAGACGGCGGCGGCACTGAGCCGTGCCTGGGGGCAGACCGTTCGCTTCGAGAGCCTGCCGGTCGAGACTTTCGCGCAGGAGATGGGTCTGCTGTTCGGCGGGGGAGAGCGTTCTGCCTCTGAACGGATCGCTGCCGACCTCGCCGCGATCTACCGCTGGTATAACGAGGCCCGGCCCTCGCCTTTCACCGTTGACATGGAAGCCCTACAGGCGCAGTACGGCATCAGTCTGACCACGGTGTACCAGTGGGGGCTCGAGCACCGCCTGCTCGGCTGACGGGTTCAGGACCCGAGTAACTCCTCCCGCAGGCGCTCCGCCAGTAGGTGCTTCTGGATCTTGGTCGCCGACATGGGCCACTCGGTGACGAAGCGCACGTGCCGGGGGATCTTGAAGGAGGCGATCTGGCCCCGGCAGTAGTCGACGAGTTCCTCCGCGCTTAGGCTCGCGCCCTCCCGGAGCTGCACGAACGCGGCCGCGACTTCCCCGAGCCGGTCATCGGGGGCGCCGACGACCTGCGCGAGGTGGATGGCGGGGTGCGTGCCGAGCCAGTTCTCGAGTTCGAGCGGTGACACGTTCTCGCCGCCGATCTTGAGTAGGTCCTTCAGGCGGCCGTGGTAGGCGACCTGGCCCGCCGCCGTGAGACTGCACAGATCACCGGTGCGGAACCAGCCGTCGTCGGTGAAGGCCTCTGCGGTGCGCGCCGGGTCGCGGTAGTAGCCCTCGAGCAGGGAGAAGCCGCGGACCTGGATTTCACCGCGCTCCCCTGCTGGCAGCACCGCGTCCGTGTCCGGGTCCACCACGCGCAGCTGCACCCCCGGGTAGGGCCGGCCGCAAGTCGTGGCCCGGGTCTCGTCGTCCTCGTCCGCGGCGCCGTGGCAGCAGATGCCCGAGGCCTCGGTCATGCCGTAGGCGCTGATATGCAGCGCGCCGGGGAGCGCTCGCATGTTGGCGCGCAGGGTTTCCGGCGGCGCGACGTTGTTGATCAGCCGCACAGAGCCGAGGCGCCCGGCATCGAAGTCCGGGTGCGCGAGCAGGTCCGCCATGATGGCCGGGAACGCCGGGTAGAGAATCGTCGGCTGGTGCCGGTACAGCTGCTCGAGCGCCGGGCCGGCCTCGAAATGGCTTTCCGCGAGGTAGCCCCCGCCGGCGCCGACCATCGCCAGCAGCGGCAGGATCGAGGCCATGTGGAAGAGGGGCAGGGGGTTCCACTGCAGGTCGTCTGCCGTGATCGCCAGCCGGTCGCGCATGGCCAGCGCGTTGCGCACGAGCGCCTCGTGGCAGAGCAGGCAGCCCTTGGGCCGCGAGGTGGTGCCGGAGGTATACATCATCAGGCAGGGCTCGCGGAGGCGGACCTCCCGCCGCCGCCGGTCGATGGCGGCGGCGTCCACGGCCTCGCCGAGGGCGGTGGCCGCTGCGGCGGGCAGGCACCCCGCGCGGGCACCGTCGCCCAGCAGGATAACGGTGCGCAGGGCCGGCGCGGCGTCCGCCGTGAGGGTGCGCGGGTCCCTGGCCGCGGTGAGGGCACCATCCAGTGCGGCATCGACCAGTGCGGGGAAGTCCGTGGGCGTGTCTTCCGCGCCGGTGTACAGGAGTGTGAGATCCGCATGGCCGAGCACGTAGCGCAGCTCGTCGACCCGGTAGCGCGCATTGAGGAGCACGGCCACGGTGCCGGCGAGCGCGCAGCCGAACAGCTGCTCAACGACCTCCGGGCGGTTGTGGGCGAGGATGCCGACGTGGTCGCCGGCGCTGGCGCCGAGGGCTAGCAGGCTCCGGGCCCGGGCTTCACAGCGGGCCAGCAGCTCGCGATAGGTGACCTCGTAGCCGGTGAAAGCCAGGGCGCGGCGCTCCGGGTGCTCTCTCGCCGCCCGCACCAGGAGGTCGCCGAGGGATGTCGCTTCGATGGTCTGCAGGTCCATGGTCTTGCCCCGCCTCACGTGTCTCGCCTCAGAAAGAGCGCGGCAGGCCGAGACCCTCGGCGATCATGTTGCGCGCCATCTCGTTGCTGATCGGGCCGATGCGCAGGAGCCGGGCATCGCGCCAGTAGCGCTGCATGTCGGTCTCTGCAGAATAGCCCATGCCGCCGAGAATCTGGATGCCGAGGTCGGCGGCGCGCCCGGCGTACTCCGAGCACAGCACCTTGGCCATGTTGGAGGCGTTCGCGCAGGGCTCGCCGGCGCTCTGCAGCGCGGCGCCGTCGAGGAGCATGAGCTCGCCCTGCTTCTGCCACATGGCGATATCGGCGACGTAGTGCTGCAGGGCCTGGAACTCGCCGATGACATGGCCGAAGGCGCGCCGCGTCTGCAGGTGCTCCACGGCGTCCTCCAGCACGCCGTCGAGCATACCGAGGCAGAAGGCGGCGTTGACGAGCCGCTCGTTGTTGAGCGTGCCCGTGGAGTAGCCCCAGCCCCTGCCGGCCTCGCCGAGGAGGAGGTCGTCGGGCACGAACACATCGTCGAGGTGCACGGTGCAGGAGCTGATGCAGCGCATGCCGAGCTTCGGCATGGAAGCGATGCTGACTCCGTCGGCCTCGCGCGGCACGAAAAACAGGGAAACGCCGTCAGAGCGACGTTTTACGTCCTTGTCGGAGCGGGCCATGAGAAACAGGTAGTCGGCCACGCCGGCGCCGGTGCTCCAGATCTTCTCGCCGTTCAGGCGCCAGCCGCCGTCGACCTTCGTTGCCGTGGTTTTCATGCCGCCGAGGAGGTCCGTGCCGCCCCCGGCTTCGGTGAACGCCATCGCGGTCTTCAGGCGCCCGGCCGCGATCTCCGGCAGAAAACGCTGCTTCTGTTCCTCGCTGCCGGCACCGAGTACGCCCTTGCCGCCGCTGAAGGAGGTGACCCCCCAGACCCAGCCGACACCCGCTGCGGTGCGCGCGAGCTCCCGGGCGAAGAGCACCTGGGTAACGATGCTGCCGCCCTGGCCGCCGTATTCCTCCGGGATGCCGATGCCGTGGGCGCCGAAGGCGGAGAGCTTGTCCCAGAAGGCGTGGGGGAAGGCATCTTCGTCACGTTCCAGCTCGCGGCACCAGTCCTTGGGGATCTCGGCGTCGACCCAGCTGCGGACGGTGTCGCGGAAGAGGCGGTCTTCCTCGGCGAGGAAAGCAAGAGACATGCGGGACTCCTTGCAATGCGTTATGCTTTTCTTGAATGATATTCAAAAATAACTCGGGAGGAAAGCCATGGACTCAAACAACTCGCTCGAAACGCGCCTGCAGCGCCTCGAAGACCGCATTGCCATCGAGGAACTCATCGCCCGCTACGGCCTGGTCATGGATGACCGCGACATGGCTGCCATGCCGGGTCTGTTTACGGAAGACGTGCGCATCCTGTCCCGGGACGGGGTGATGGATGCCCGCGGCCGCGACGCGGTCATCGAGCTGTACCGGGGCCGCTTCGCCGTGCTCGGTCCGAGCAACCACTTCACCCACGACAGGATCATCCGCTTCGGCGACGATCCCGACGAGGCCACGGGCATTGTGCTGTCGCATGCGGAGATGCAGCGCAAGGGTGAACCGATGCTGGCGGCGATCCGCTATTCGGACCGCTACCGTCGCGAAGACGGCGCCTGGCGCTTCGCCGAGCGCCTGTTCGATTTCTTCTACTACGTGCCGACAGCGGAATACCTGGAGGCCCTGGGGCCGGGCCTGGCGACTCGCATGCGCGCCTACGAGGAGCCGGCAGGCGCCGATATCCCGGAGAAGCTCGCCAGCTGGCGCGCCTATTACGGGGACACGCCAGGCGGCGGCTGAGTCGGCTAGAGCCGTCCGGGCCGTTTCACCGGGTTTACTGCTGGCTGGCGGCCAGCGCCTGCTCGATGTCGGCGATGATATCGTCGGCGTGCTCGATGCCGATGGACAGGCGCACCATGTCCTCGGTGACGCCGGCGGAGGCCAGCTCCTCCGGTGACAGCTGCCGGTGCGTGGTACTCGCCGGGTGGCAGGCCAGGGACTTGGCGTCGCCGATGTTCACCAGCCGCAGGATCAGCTCCAAGGCGTCGATGAAGCGGGCGCCGGCCTCGCGGCCGCCGTTGACGCCGAAGCTGAGAATACCCGAGGCGCGGCCGCCGCAGATCTTCTCGCAGGTGGCCCGGTAGGGGCTGTCCGGTAGCGTCGCGTAGTTCACGTGGGTGACCGCCGGATGTTCGGCCAGCCAGGCGGCGATGCGCTCGGCGTTCTCACAGTGGCGCTCCATGCGCAGGCCCAGCGTTTCCAGCCCCTGCATGATCAGGAAGGCCGAGTGGGCGGCCAGTGCGGCGCCCGTATTGCGTAGCGGTACCACCCGGCAGCGGCCGATGTAGGCGGCCTCGCCCAGCGCTTCCGTGTACACCACGCCGTGGTAGGACGGGTCCGGCTCGTTGAGTACGGCGAAGCGCTCGGCATTGCCCTTCCAGTCGAAGCGCCCGGAGTCGACGATGGCGCCGCCGACGGTGGTGCCGTGGCCGCCGATGTACTTGGTCAGCGAGTGCACGACGATGTGCGCGCCGTGGTCGAAGGGGCGGCAGAGGAAAGGCGTGGGTACGGTGTTGTCGACGATGAGCGGTACGCCGTGGGCCTCGGCGATCTCAGCCCAGCGCGCGACGTCGACCACGTTGCCGGCGGGGTTGCCGATGGACTCGCAGAAGAGTGCCCGGGTCTTTCCATCGATGAGCTCGGGAATGCGGTCGAAGTCGTCGGCGGCGACGAAGCGGGTCTCGATGCCCTGGCGCGGGAAGGTGTGCGCGAACAGGTTGTAGGTGCCGCCGTAGAGCTGCGACGTGCTGACGATATTGGTGCCGGCCTCGGCGATCACTTCGATGGCGTAGCGGATCGCCGCCATGCCCGAGGCGACGGCGAGGGCGCCGACCCCCCCTTCGAGCTGCGCAAGACGCTCCTCGAGCACTGCGCAGGTGGGGTTCATGATCCGGCTGTAGATGTTGCCGGGGACCTTGAGGTCGAACAGGTCCGCCCCGTGCTGCGTGTTGTCGAAGGTGTAGGACGTTGTCTGGTAGATCGGCGTGGTGGCCGCGTGGCTGCTGGCCGGGTCGCCGTCGTAGCCGGCGTGCAGCGCGATGGTCTCGGGTTTCATGCGGGTGTCCTCTGCTCGGGTGCTTGCGGGGTGTCGCAACTTACCACAGCCGCCGGCGCTCGCGTACACTACGCTCCTTTCCCCTTCTTCCCCTGTCAGCCGCTGGAGGTTGCCCATGAATCCACTGCGCTGGGGCCTGGTGCCGCAGATCCTCGCCGGGGTCGTGCTCGGTGCGCTCTGCGGCGCCCTGCTGCCCGGTGCCGGGGAGTCCGTGGGCCTGCTCGGGCGTCTCTTCGTCAGCATGCTGAAGGCGGTGGCACCGCTGCTCGTACTGCTCCTGGTGATGTCCGCGATCGCCAACCGGCACGAGCGCGGCGGCGATGCGCGGCGTACGTTCCTGACGCTGCTGCTCTACCTGGCAGGGACCGTGTGCGCAGCGCTGGTGGGCGTGCTGCTGAGCTTCGCTTTCCCGCAGACCCTGGTCCTCGTCGATGCGGCCGAGGGGAGCCCGCCGGCGGCAGTCGGCAGCGTGCTGGCCGATGTGCTGTTCAAGCTCGTGGACAACCCCTTGAACGCGCTGCTCGAGGGAAATTTTCTCGGCTGCCTCACCTGGGCGGTGCTCCTCGGCATCAGCTTCCGCCGCGCGCCCACAAGCTTCCGCGAGCACCTGGAAACGCTCGCCGGCGGCGTGGCCGACGTGGTCCGCTACGTGATCCGCCTCGCCCCGGTGGGTATCTTCGGGCTGGTGGCCTCCACGGTCGCGACCACCGGCATCGCGGCCCTGGCCGACTACGCGGCCCTGGCGCTGCTCCTTGTCAGCGCCATGCTGGCAGTGGCGTTGCTCGTCAATCCGCTGATTGTTTTCCTGGTGACGCGCCGCAACCCCTACCCGGTGGTGCTGCGCTGCCTGGAGGAGTCGGGGATCACCGCGTTCTTCACCCGCAGCTCCGCGGCCAACATCCCGGTGAACCTCGCGCTGGCGAAGAAGCTCGGCATCAGCGAGGAGCTCTACTCGGTGACCATCCCGGTGGGCGCCACCGTGAACATGGCCGGCGCCGCGATCACCATCACCACGCTTACCCTGGCCGCCGCCAATACGCTCGGCATCGAGGCGAGCTTTGCCAGTGCTCTCGTGCTCTGCGTCGTGTCCGCCCTCGCCGCCTGCGGCGCCAGCGGCGTCCCCTCCGGCAGCCTGCTGCTCATCCCCCTGGCCTGCTCGCTCTTCGGCATTCCCCTCGACGTGGCCATGCAGGTGGTGGCGGTGGGCTTCGTGATCAGCGTGATCCAGGACTCGGCCGAGACCGCGCTCAATTCGAGCACGGACGTGGTCTACACCTGGGCCGTGGA
>CAYTJQ010000013.1:3065-20421 GCA_964438205.1 uncultured Alteromonadaceae bacterium | reverse complement strand
CCGGGCCGCGTCGAGGAGGGCGCAGACGGCGCGGGCGCCGTCCAGGAGCCGCGGCGTCGGCCGCTGGATGAGGTCCGGGTTCAGCCCGTAGAGCGCGTCCGCCGCCACGGCTGACAGCCGCGGGAAGCGGCGCCACTCGGCGAGCCAGGGCGGCGTCTCCCGGCCTGCGCCGCTGGCGATGATGACTTCCGGATCGCGCGCGAGCACCGCTTCCCGGCTGACCCGGGGCGCCAGCGACGGCACGTCCGCGAACAGGTTCTCCCCGCCGCAGCGTTCGATGACCGCACTGATCAGGTGGTTGCCGCCTACGGTCTGCATGGGATCGTGCCAGAGCTGGTAGAACACGCGCAGCCGTCGGCTGCCCGGTGGCGGGCCGAGGGCGGCGAAGCCGTCCGCCAAAGCCGCGGCTGCCGCCTCGCCCTGCGCCGGTGTGCCGGCGAGCCGGCCCAGGTGCGTCAGGGTTTCGCCGATCCGGGCGAGGTCGCGCACCTCGTCGACGTAAACGGGAATGCCGAGGGTCTCCAGGCGGCGGACGATGGCGGCGCCGTTGCCGGAGCCCCAGGCCAGGACGAGATCCGGCTGCAGTGCGACGATGGCCTCGAGGCTGAGAGCATTGTAGCCGCCGATCTGCGGCACGTCCCGGGCGGCCGCGGGATGGTCGCTGTAGGCCACGGTACCCACGAGGCGGCCGCCGCCGCCGGCGGCGAACAGGTTCTCCGCCAGGTGCGGCGCCAGCGCCACGATCCGTTCGGCGGGAGCGGGCAGGCTGACGGCCTCGCCGCGGCTGTCGACGACGCTGACGGGCGCAGCCTGCAGCGTCGCCGAAAAGAACAGCAGCAGCGCCCGCCACCCGCCCTGCAGCAGGCGCATGCGCTCAGGCGCCCGGGAAAACAAGCGGGTATCCCTTCAGTGGATGCGGCTGCACCGCGAGCTCGGTACGGAACAGCTCGCCGAGGAATTCGCGGGTGAGGAGCGCCGCCGGTGTATCCAGCGCCCGGCACTCACCGTGGGCGAGGACCAGTAGCCGATCGGCGAGGCTCGACAGCAGGTTGAGGTCGTGCAGCGACAGCACCACGCTGCAGCCGCGGGCGGCCAGGTTGCGCACCGTGTCGGCCAGCAGCTGCTGGTGGCGCAGGTCCAGCGCCGCGCTCGGCTCGTCGAGGAGCAGCAGGCGGCCGTCCAGGGGTTCATCCGCTGACCTATGCAATAACTGGCATAGAACCCGGGCGAGCTGCACGCGCTGCTGCTCACCGCCGGAGAGCAGGGTATAGAGCCGGCCCGCCAGGTGCGTGGTATCGGTCCAGGCGAGCGCCGCGCGGACCAGTGCCTCGTCCGCGCGGCGCCCGGCCTCGTGGGGCAAGCGCCCGAGCATCACGACCTCGTGCACCGTGAACGGGAACGCGAGTGTCGATGCCTGCGGCAGGTAGGCCACGCGCCGGGCCCGCTCTTCCGGCGCCCAGTCCGCCAGCGGCCGGCCGTCGAGCGCCAGGCGCCCGGCGAGGGGCGCCAGGTCCCCGGCCATGGCGCGCAGCAGCGTCGACTTGCCCGCGCCGTTGGGCCCGAGCAGGCCCAGCACCTCGCCGGCGGCCAGCGCCAGGTCGATACCCGAGAGTACCGGGCAGGCACCCCAGCCGGCACTCAGCCCGCGGGCTTCGAGGAGCGCGCTCACGCGGCCACCATGCCGAAGCGCGCCCGCTGCCGCAGCAGGGAGAGGAAGAAGGGCACACCCACCAGCGCGGTGAGAATGCCGACGGGGATCTCCGCCGGGGGCGCCAGCAGGCGCGCGGCGGTATCGGCCAGGAGCAGCAGGATCGCGCCGGCGAGCGCGGAGCCCGGCAGCAGGTAGCGGTGGTCCGGCCCGATGGCCAGGCGCACCACGTGGGGCACGACCAGGCCGACGAAGGCGATGGTGCCCGCGAGGGCGACGGAGACGCCGACACCGAGGGCGATCCAGGCCACGAGGGTCGCTTTCAGGCGGCCCACCCGGATGCCGAGGTGGGCGGCCTCGGATTCACCGAGAAGCAGCGCGTTCAGTGCCGTGCCGTGCCGGGGCAGGGTCAGGCAGAGCGTGGCGGTGACCACCAGGGCCAGACCCACTTCCAGCCAGCTGCCGCTTTCCAGACCGCCCATCTTCCACAGGCTGATGCGCCGCAGCAGCGTATTGTCCGCGTAGAACTCGAACAGGGAGACGAGGGCGCCGGCGAGGGCCGTGATGGCAATCCCGGCGAGGAGCATGGTCGCCACGGAAGTCCCCGTACTGTCCGTGGCGAGATGGTAGACGAGGAGCACCGCGGCCACCCCGCCGACGAAGGCGCCGAGAGAGACCACGGTCAGTACCGGCAGCGCCGGCAGGGCGCCGGCACCGAGCACCATGGCCGCCGCCGCCCCGAGGATGGCACCGCCGGTGACGCCGATGAGCGACGGGTCCGCGAGCGGGTTGCGGAACAGGCCCTGGCTCACGGCGCCGCAGAGGGCCAGGACGGCGCCCATGGCCCCGGCGAGCAGCGTCCGCGGCAGGCGCAGCTGCGCGAGGATGGTAGCCGCCGGGTCGTTGAAGTCGCCGGTCAGGGCCGCCGAAAGGCCCGCGGCAAGTCCCTGCAGCCCGAGGGGAACGGCACCGAGGGCGAGGCTGGCGAGCGCCGCGGGCAGGAGGAGGGCGGCGAGCAGCGCGATGAAGCGCCGGGCCCGCCGCTGGCGCGCGTCCGTGGCGTTCAGAAATCCACGCCCCTGCGGGCCTTGATGCCCGCCGTGTAGGCGTGCTTGATGTCCCGGACTTCAGACACCGTGTCCATGATGGCCTGCAGGCCCGTGCCGCCGCCGCGGCCGGTGACCACGACGCTCTGCTCCCGGGGACGGTTCGCCAGGGCCTCGAGCACCTCCTCCTCGGGCAGGTAGTCGAAGGACAGCATGTAGGTCAGCTCGTCCAGGACCACCAGGTCAAAGGCCGGGTCTGCGAGCATCGGCTTCGCCTTCTCCCAGGTGCGCTTCGCGGCGGCGATGTCGCCGCTGCGGTCCTGCGTGTCCCAGGTAAAGCCCGTGCCCATCTGGTAGAAGTCCACCTGCGGGCACTTGTCGCGCAGGTACAGCTCCTCGCCGGAGAGCTGCTCGCCCTTGATGAACTGCACCACGCCGACCTTCTGCCCGTAGCCGAGGGCGCGCATCACCATGCCGAAGGCCGAGCTCGACTTGCCCTTGCCGTTGCCGGTGAGCAGCACGGCCACGCCGCGCTCGAGCTGGGCGGCCGCGATGCTCGCGTCCACTGCTTCCTTCTGCTTCTGCATCGCGCGCTTGTGCTTCTCGTCGCGGTTCGTCTCGTCACTCATCGTGCTGTCTCCGGTCTCAGAAGCGGTAGCGCACGCCGGCGTAGGCGGCGCGCTCGGCGGTGTGGTAGGTGGGGACTTCCTCGTAGTCTTCGTCCAGCGCGTTCTCGACCCGGCCGAAGAGCGTCAGTCCCGGGACCAGTTCGAAGCTGGCGTTCAGGTCCACCACTTCGTAGTCGTCGAGGGGGGTGGCCATCGTGCTCACGGCGTCCCGGGACAGGCGCAGGTGGGCGCCGAGCTTCAGGCGCTCGTCGCGGCCGGTGAAGGTGAAGCCCAGGTTGCCCAGGTGCTCCGGGCGGCGGGCGCGCTGCTCGCCGCTGGCGGTTTCCGTGTCGTTCCAGGTGTAGTTGCCGTCCACGGTGAGTCCTGTTGCGAGGGGCCAGCTTGCGGCGAGCTCCACGCCGCGGGACTCGGACTCGCCATCCTCCTGCAGGTAGCCCGAGAAGCCGACGAGGTCGAAGAAGATCTGGTTCTCGACCTGTTGCTCGAACCAGGTCAGCTCCAGGTACTCGCCGCGCTCGCCGGCCCAGGCCACGCCCAGGTCGTAGCCCTCGCTGGTTTCTTCTTCGAGGCCCGCGGTCGCCGCCGGCGGGAAGGCGAAGGGCCCGCGATTGTAGGAAATCTCGTACAGGCTCGGCGCGCGGAAGCCGGTGCCCCAGGTGCCGCGCAGCTTGAGCTCGCCGCCGGCCAGGGGCGCCACCCAGGCGCCGCTTACCCGGTAGGAGGTGAAGCTACCGTAGTCGTCGTTGTCGTCGTTACGGGCGCCGGCGGTCACGGTGAAGCCGTTGCCGAAGCGGCCCTGGACCTCGCCGTAGAGGCCGGTCTGGTCGCGGTCCCGGTCGAAGCTGCCGTCGTCGATGGCCTGCGTTTCCCGGTCGAGGCCATAGACCAGGCGCAGGACCTCGCCGCTGCGCCAGCTGCCCAGGTAGGACCAGCGGCTGAGCTCGCCGTCGGCGCCGAAGCTGCGCAGCCCTTCCGTGTAGAAGTCCTTTTCCGTGCGGTTCTCGCTGAAAGCCAGCTGGTGGGTGAACTGCCGGCCCTCGTAGTCGGCCGCCAGGCGCAGGGCGTCCTGCGTGAAGTCATCGTTGCAGCTGTTGCTGAGGGCGAAGGTGTCGACGGTGAAGCAGTTGTCGTACTCGTTCTCGCCTTCGGTGCGGCGCCCGGCGACGGACAGGCGCAGCGTGTCCGTCACGTCCCAGCCCAGGCGCGCGTTGTAGCTTGCGTTCTCGTAGCCGTCGTCGTCGGCGAGGTCCGTGTCGGTGGTGCGTGAATTGAAGCCGTCGGTCTCGAAGCCGGCCGCACCGACAAGGAAGTCCACGGCGCCCAGGTCACCGCCGAAGCTGCCGCTGAGCTCTCGGGTGCCGAAGCTGCCGGCCTCTACAGCGATCCGGCCGCCGAGGCCGTCCTGCGGCGTGAGTGTGGTGATGTTGATGACGCCGCCGGCATCGGCGCCGTACATGAGGCCCTGGGGGCCGCGCAGGATCTCCACGCGCTGGATGCCGGAAGACAGGAACTGTTCCATGCGCGGACTGAACTGGGTGCCGGAGGTGTCGGTGATGTCGATCCCGTCCACCAGGACCTTGGTGCGGAAGCCTTCCTCGCCGCGGATACGCAGCGCCGTCGCCTTGCCGGGGCCGCCGGTGTTGGACGCGGCCACGGACGGCTGCGTGCGCAGGATCTCGGCAAGCGAATTGAAGCCGCGGCGGGTGATCTCGTCCTCGTCGATGACGCTGATGGCCGTGCCCACCTCCCGCAGCGGCATGGGCACGCGGGAGGAGGTGATCACGATCTCTTCGAGGGGGTTGTCGCTGGCCGGCTGCGCGAGTGCAGCCAGCGGTGCCAGGGCGAGCGCCAGGGCACGGGCCGGGAAGGGGTGTTTCATGCTGAATCCTCAATTGCCGGTAACGGGCGATTGAGGGAGGGGATCAAGGAGACGGAATGCGCGAACATTCAGCGACCTTTAATGAAGCCCTCCGCTCCATCGGTGCTCATGTCCGGGCAGGTATCGGGCTCGCGACGCGTTCGGATGAACGCCGCCGCATACCGTTGCGGGGGCAGCGCTGGCCTTGGCCCCGGGGGCCGCACCAGTCTTCCCATTTAACCTACCCAGATGCCGTGCAAGCACGCCACCGGTAGGCACCCTGGACGCCGCAGACTGTAGGGCGCTGTCCGGGTAATGTCAAACATTGCGCTAGAATGCGGCGCATGGATATTGATGCCCCCACCCTCGCCACCATCACCCGGCGTCTCGGCCGCGAACCGCGCGGCCTGCGCGCCGTCGCCGCCCGGGATGCGGCCGGCGAGCCGGCGGTAATCCGCGTGGCCTCGATGGTCGACGGCAAACCCTTTCCGACGCTGTTCTGGCTCATCGACCCGGTGCTGAACTACCGCATTGACCGTGCCGAGGCCGGGGGGCTGATCGCCGAATTACAGGCGCGCGTCGACGCGGAGCCGGGCCTTGCCACTTCGATGGCCGGCGACCACCGCCGGCATATTGCCCTGCGCGAGCAGTACCTGGCACCGGCCGAGCGGGAACTGCTCGCCGCCCGAGGCCAGTGGGCGGCGCTCGCCGAGCGGGGGATCGGCGGCATCGCCGATTTCCGCCGCATCCGCTGCCTGCATACCTGGTATGCCGCCCACCTGGTCGAGGCCAACACCATCGGCAACCTGCTCGATGCGCACTGGGCCGCGGAGGCGGCCTGAGCCGGGTGCTTTGACAGCGCCGCGGTCGGCGGGCGAGCATGCGATTCCCTTCGGCGCGCCGCGCAGCCGTTCTTGCGACACGTCGAGCAGGCAGTCTCACGAGGAAGAGGAAACACAACCATGAGCGAGGAGTCCGGCTACACCCCCGCGCGCGTCTGGACCTGGGATGCGGCCAGCGGTGGCCGTTTTGCCAACATCAACCGCCCGGTGGCCGGCGCCACCCACGAGGCGGAGCTGCCCGTCGGGGAGCACCCGCTGCAGCTGTACTCCCTGGCCACGCCGAACGGGGTCAAGGTCACGGTCATGCTCGAAGAGCTCCTTGCCCTCGGCCACGGCGGCGCCGAGTACGATGCCTGGCTCGTCAACATCCTCGAAGGCGACCAGTTCGGCTCGGGCTTCGTCTCCATCAACCCGAACTCCAAGATCCCGGCGCTCCTCGACCGCGGCACCGACCCGCACACGCGGCTCTTCGAGTCCGGCGCCATACTGCTCTACCTCGCCGAGAAGTTCGACGCCTTCCTGCCGAAGGAGGGTCGGGCCCGCAGCGAAACGCTCTGCTGGCTGTTCTGGCAGATGGCGAGCGCGCCGATCCTCGGCGGCGGCTTCGGTCACTTCTACGCCTACGCCCCGGAAAAGTTCGAGTACCCCATCAATCGCTACGCCATGGAAGTGAAGCGCCAGCTCGATGTGCTCGACCGGCACCTCGCCAGCCACGACTACCTGGCCGGCGACGACTACACCATCGCCGACATAGCGACCTGGCCCTGGTACGGCGTGCTGGTGACCGGCGATATCTACAATGCGCAGGAATTCCTCGACGTGAAAAGCTACGTGCACGTCAGGCGCTGGGCCGAGGCCATCGACGCCCGCCCCGCCGTGCAGCGCGGCCGCCGCGTCAACCGGGTGTGGGGGTCGGAAGAGGAGCAGGTCCGGGAGCGCCACGCCCCCGCGGACCTCGACTGAGAGTTCTGTCGCTCAGTTCCCGTTGCGCACCGGCATGCTGCGCACCCCGCGCATGATCATGGTGTCCATGTAGTCGTAGCTGTCGGCCGCGAGCGCCAGGTTGGGGAGACGACGCAGCACTTCACCGATGGCTACCTGCCCCTCCAGCCGGGCGAGCGGCGCGCCCATGCAGAAATGCGGACCGAAGTTGAAGGTCAGGTGCAGGTTCGGCGAGCGCGTGATGTCGAAGCGGTCCGGTGCGTCCCAGGCGCGCGGATCGCGGTTCGCCGCATTGATCATCACGAACACGCGTTCGCCCGCCTCGAGGTGGACGCCGTGCATGCTGTGGCTGTGCTTGACCAGGCGCACGGAGGCGCCGGTGGGGCCGTCGTAGCGCAGTATCTCCTCGATGGCGCTGTCGATGAGGGCGGGATCGTCAAGAAGACGCTGCTTTTGCGCCGGATGCGTCAACAGGGCGCGCACGCCGTTGCCGATGAGGTTGGTGGTCGTCTCGTGCCCGCCGAAGAGGAACAGCATGGAGGTGCCGATGACCTCGTCCTCGGTGAGCGCGTCATCCACTTCGCGCAGGGCCAGGAGGTGGGTGATGAGGTCGTTGCCCGGGTGCTGCTCGCGCTCGCGGATGGCCTCGCGGAAATACGCGGCCATGGCGATGGCGCCTTCCTCGGCAAGGTCGTACTTCTGCGGCGAGGTGGTCGCGCTGCCGATAAACAGCTGCATCTTGTTCGACCAGTTCTTGAGGTCGTCCATGTCCTCCTCCGGGAGGCCGAGGAGATCGAGGATGACCATGGCCGGCAGGGGAAAGGCGAACTCGCTGATGAAATCGAACTCGCGCTGGTGTTCCAGCCGCGCGAGGAGGCGCTGCACGGACTTTTCCACGACCCCGCGCTGGCCGGCGACGGTTTCCGGTGTGAACACGGTTTTCATGAGCTTGCGCAGCCGCGTGTGCTCCGGCGGGTCCTTGAAGGCCACCCAGGTGTTCAGGTAGCGGATAAGCTGCTGGATCGGCGCCTGGCGCTCGGGGGGCTGCGCCTCGTAGAAGGGCGTGATGCGGTCCGCAGAGAAGTTCTCGTTGCGCAGCACCGCCTTCACGTCGTCATAGCGGGTGACGACCCAGCCGCGCAGGGCCTCGCACCAGTACACGGGCGCCTGTTCCTGCAGCGTGCGCAGCACCGGGATCGGGTCGTTGATGGTGGCCTGGTCCCGCGGGTCGTAGTGCACGCCCGCCGGTGCGGAGGCCTTGCCGGTCGCCATGGTTTCCCCTTGCATCACCCGTGTACGCTGGTATGTTAACAGCGCGAAGCCAACCAACCAAGCGATCACTTGGTTTGAGCAGACCGAGCGTAACTGGATCAATAAGACGACAATAACGAGAGGTGTTCGATGGCCCTGGACGATACCCAGGTTTTCCTGCCCGAGCTCTGGGCGAGTCACGCGCGGTTTCGCGCCGACAAGACGGCGCTGGTCTGCGGGAGCGAGCGCCTCAGCTGGGGCGAGCTGAACCGGCGCTGCAACCGCGTCGCGAACGCCCTGCTCGCCGCCGGCGCCGGCAGGCCCGCGAAGGTGGCGGTGCTCATGAACAACAGCGCCGGGACCGCCGTGGTGCTCCTCGGCATCATGAAGGCCGGCGCCTGCGTCGTGCCCATCAGCACCATGCTCACGGCTGCCCAGGTTGCGACGCTGCTCGCCGACTCGGGCGCTTCCGTGCTCTTCGCCGGCGAGGCGACCCGCCCGCTGGCCGAAGAGGCCCTGGCCAGCCTCGATGACGGCGGCGAGCGGTTGCTGCTCGTCGACGGTGAGGCCGGCAACGGCTGGCAGTCCCTCACCCGCTGGCTCGACGGTGCGGACGAGGGCGAGCCGCCGGTGCGCTATGACCTCGGCGACGACTTCAACATCATCTACTCCTCGGGTACCACCGGCACGCCGAAGGGCATCGTGCAGACGCACCGGGCGCGGCAGCACTGGTCCTACTCGAATGCCCTCGAACTGCGCATGGATCACGAGAGCGTTGCCCTGGCGACCACCTCGCTGTACAGCAACGGTACCTGGTTCATGCTGCTGCCGCCGCTCTTCGTCGGCGCCACCGTGGTGGTCATGGAGGGCTTCTCGCCCGAGGCTTTCCTTGACCTGGTAGCCCGGGAGCGGGTGACCCACACCTTCATGGTGCCCACGCAGTACATCGGGGTGCTCGAGAGCGCGGCGCTGCCGGAGGCCGATCTCTCCAGCCTCCGCTACATGCTCTCGGCCGGCTCGCCGCTGCGCCAGGACACGAAGGAGGCGATCCTCGAGCGCCTGGGTCCCGGCCTGTTCGAGCTGTACGGCTTTTCCGAGGGCTTCGCCACCCTCTGCCGGCCGGAACAGCAGCACAAGCGCGGGTCCGTGGGGACGCCGGTCATCGGTTTCGACCTGCGTATCGTCGATGACGAGGGCCGGGAGCTGCCGGCGAACGAACCCGGGGAAATTGTCGGCTACGGCGGCGGGCTCATGAAGCACTACCACAACCGGGAGGCGGAAACGGAGGCGGCGATCTGGCGCGACGAGCGCGGGCGGACTTTCCTGCGCAGTGGCGATATCGGCAAGGTCGACGACGACGGCTTCCTCTACATCCTCGACCGCAAGAAAGACATGATCATCTCCGGCGGTTTCAATGTTTTCCCGAAAGACATCGAGGAGGTGGTCGGCGCCCACCCGGACGTGTCCGACGTCACGGTGATCGGCATCCCCGACCCGAAGTGGGGGGAGACACCGCTCGCGCTCGTCATCCCCGTCGCGGGGTCGGATACGGACCCCGACGTGCTGCTGGCCTGGGCCAACGAGCGTTTGGCCAAGGCACAGCGCCTCAAGGCCGTGGAGCTGCGCGAGGCGTTCCCGCGCAACGCTCTCGGCAAGGTGATCAAGCGCGAGCTGCGGGCGCCGTACTGGGAGGCCTCGTGAGCGACGTCTACCTCGTCGGTACCTTCAGCACCGCCTTCGGCAAGCGTCCCGACAGCAGCGTGAAGGATCTCGCGCGCGAGGCCTACCTCGGCGTGCTCGCCGATGCGGGGCTCGCGGACGGCGGCAGCATCGAGAGCTGCTGGTTCGGCAACTGCGGTATGTGGGTGGAGGAGCAGGGCAGTATCCGCGGCCAGGTCTGTCTCACGCCGCTGGTGCGCGACGGCCTGTTCCCGGAGCGTGTCCCGGTCGTCAACGTAGAGGGCGGCTGTGCCACGGCCTCCCTGGCGCTGAACGGCGCCTGGAAGGACGTCGCCGCGGGCACGGCGGACACCGTCCTGGCCCTCGGCGTGGAAAAGACCTTCTATCCCGACGACCCGCGACAGTCGTCGCGCTTGTTCGAGGGCGGTATCGATCAGTACGACCCGGACGAGTGGCGCGCCTATTACGCCGCCGCCGGCGAGGTCGCGGGCAAGGCCTTTGAGCCGGGCCCCGGCCGGTCCATCTTCATGGATACCTACGCCATGCAGGCCTGCTACCACATGAAGCGCTACGGCTCGACGCGGGCGCAGATCGCCGCCGCGGCGGCGAAGAACCACGGCCACGGGGCGCTGAATCCCCGGGCCCAGTACCAGTTCGAGATGACGGTCGAGGAAGTGCTCGCCGACCGGGAGGTGTCCTGGCCACTGACCCGCGCCATGTGCGCGCCGATCGGCGACGGCGCGGCGGGCGCGCTGCTGGTCTCTGCGCGCCGCCTGCGTGAGCTGCCGGCCGCGGTGCGGGAACGGGCCGTACGCGTGGCGGCCACGGCGCTCTCGGGCGGCAAGTACCGCTCCCTGGACGAGCCCGGTCTGAGCCGGGTGGCGGCACAGAAAGCCTACGCCCAGGCGGGCCTGGGCCCGGAGGCCATCGATGTCGCCGAGGTTCACGACGCCACTGCCTTCTGCGAGCTCTACCAGGCCGAGATGCTCGGTTTCTGCGAGGAAGGGCAGGGCGGAACCTTCGTCGACAGCGGCGCGACCACGCTCGGCGGCCGCCTGCCCATCAACACCTCCGGCGGTCTTGTCTCCAAGGGCCACCCGGTGGGTGCGACGGGGCTCTCGATGATTGCCGAGCTGACCGAGCAGCTTCGCGGCGAGGCCGGTGCCCGCCAGGTACCCGGGGCGCATACGGCCCTCGCCGAAAACGGCGGCGGCGTGGTCGGTTTCGACGAGGCGGCCTGCTCGGTGGTGATCCTGCAGCGGGGCTGACGTCGCGGCCCGCGCTCGCTTAGTCGAGGAAACGCAGGCGCGCCACCCGCGGTATCGCCGCCGGCAGGGACGAGTAGGCGGTCCAGACATCGCCGGTGGCCTCGTCCACGGCCAGGTGCCGCGTATACGCCGGCTCCGTCGGCAGCGGCACCGAGAGGATCGAGCCGTCGCCCGGCCGGTAGCGGATCAGCGTGGAGGCCAGGGAGCCCGTCGCCCAGACGTCATCGTTGGCCTGGTTGACCTCCACGTCGTAGAGGCCGATCGACGACGGGCCCAGGCGGATGCGCTCGAAACGCTCCGCCTCGGGGTCGAACCCGGCGAGGTGGCCGGTGTTGAACTCCGGGATCCACAGCCCGTCGTTGCGGTCGAGGCCCGGGCGGCGCGGGCCGCTGTTCGGCGCCGGCATCTCGAACAGCGTGCCCTCGCCGCTACGGGTGTCGTAGCGGACGAGCGTGTTCGCAGCCAGCTGCGTGCTGTAAAGGCGCCCCACACCATCCACCTGCAGGCCGTAGGGCAGGGGCAGCCCCTCGCTCGCCGGGCGTCGCGCCGGCGGCACGGGCAGGGTCGTGACCGAGCTGTCGACGGCCGACACGCGGGCGATGCGCTCCTCGGGAGCGAAGTAGTCGTTGACCCAGATATCGCCGGCCGGGTCGATGTCCAGGCTGTGCGCGTACATGCCGACGGGAATCTCCTCGTAGGCGCCGGTTTGTGGATCGAAGCGCAGGACCGCCTCGGTGCCGCCGTTCACCACCCACAACGTGCCGTCCGCATCGAACTCGAGTGCCCGCGGCTGTGCGTTGACGTCGGGGCGGTCGTCGGCGCTGAAGCGCTCGATGGCGCCGCTTGCCGGGTCCAGGGCCCAGAGCTCGTCGTAGAAGAACGCCGTGATCCAGACGCGTCCTCCGGGGCCGATCACGAGGTCGTGCGGGAGGGAGTCGCTCTCCGGCAGCTCGTACTCGGTGATTTCCACGGCGGCCAGCGCCTCGGCGTCGGCCGGCGGCGCGGGTGCCAGAGTGGCGATGCGCTCGGCGGTGAAGCTGTCCGCCAGCCAGGCGGCGTAGGCGGCGTCGTCGAAGTCCGGCGGGATGACTTCGTAGGCATCCATGGCCCGCATCATGGCGATGGCGGCGAGCCACTCGGCCTCGCTGCGGGGCCGTCCGTCGATCATCACGCGGCCGTAGCTCAGTTCGTGGCAGGTGCCGCAGTTCACCGTGAACTCCCGTTTGCGCTCCCCCTCGGGCAGCAACGTGAGCCACTGGCTGCTGGGCAGGGTGCGCAGGAAGGCCGGGTCCGGTGGCAGGGTGACGGCTGCTTCACCGGGCTGCACGGGGCGGGGCTCGAGGCCGGGGTAGCGTACGGTCAGCGGACTTTCGCTCTCCGGCAGGGTGGCGAGGTCCAGCCTGCCGTCGGCACCCGTGAAGCGGGTGAGGCGGCGGTTGGCATCGAGCATGACGCTGACCATCGCCCCGGCCAGGGGCGCGCCATCCACGGCGGAAACCGTCAGCGTGGGTGTGGCGGGCTCCCCTGCGGCTGCCGTGTCGCTGCTGTTGCTGTCCGCAGCCGGCTCCCGGCCGCAGCCCGAAAGGGCAAGGGCCAGGACGACACCGAGGAGGGTGCCGTGATGGCCCGGGTGGATGCGTTTTATCATTGTTCGCGTCCTCAGTCCCGGTGATCTGGGTGGAGGGCGAAAAATATATCAGGTTATACTGAGGCTACCAAGCGATTGGTTGATTATAGGCCGGCCGCCGGCACCTGGCGTCAGGCCATACCGACCAGGACCCACCGATAAGAGAGCTAACGAGGTAGAGACCGTGACTGCGATCAACGTACTTGAGGACACCCTGCGCACCCGCTTCGGCGAGATCGAGAACGTCAACAGCAACCTGATCGACTGGCGGGAAGTCGACGGCCAGCCGGGCAACTACATCAAGGTGCTCACCGTCGATGAGAAACGCCACCGCGTGGATTTCCTCTTCCGCCAGGACCCGCACAAGGAGTTCGCCAAGCACAACCACCGCTGCACCGCCGTGGCGCTAACGCTGGAGGGGCTCTGGGGCTACCGCGAGGGTGAGGAGCTGCATTTCCCCGGCACCTTTTCCTACGAGCCTCCCGGCAGCGCCCACACGCCCTACTCGTCGGAGCAGGGCATGATGGTCTACGCGAGCTTCCAGGGCACGGGGCCGGAGATGCTCGATATCCTCGACGAGGACGACAACGTCATCGACACGCTTACCCTCGACTTCTTCAAGCAGTATTATCAGCCCTGACTTCGAGCCGGGACGGAACGTGGCGAAAGGCAGGGCAGCACTCAGCGACCGCGGCAACCGCCGGGACGACGTACTGGAAGCGGCCGCCGGGCTCTTCGCCAGCAAGGGTTACGCGGCCACGTCCATCCGCGACATCGCCCAGCAGGTGGGAATTCTTTCCGGCTCTCTCTATTACCATTTCGCCTCCAAGGAAGAACTCCTGCTGGAGGCCCATGCGCGCGGTGTCGCGCAGGTCACCGAGGCGGTGGAAGCGGCGCTCGCGGCTGCGGGCAAGCTCCCCTGGGACCGCATGGCGGCGGCCTGCCGTGCGCACCTCGAGGTCCTGCTCGGCCCGAGCCCTTTCTCACAGGTGATCACGCCGCAGTTCCCGAGCCATTTCGACGGCGAGGTGCGGGCAACGCTGCTGCGCCAGCGCGACGGTTACGAGGCGATCTTCCGGGAGCTGGTCGCGGCGCTGCCGCTGCCGGAGGCGGTAAGCCCGGGCATCTTCCGTCTCTCCCTGCTCGGGGCGCTCAACTGGACGCCCACCTGGTACCAGCCCGGCGGCAGCGACACCCCGGCGAGTATCGCCCGCGGCATCGTCGATGCCTTCCGCCTCCAGCTTGACCCGGCCGCCTGACGCGGCCCGCAAGCGGACAAAAGCAGGCGGTCAAAAAAGACGGTCAAAAAAAAAGACGCCACCCCGAACGGTGGCGCCCAGGGGAGGGAGCTGCGCCTCAGCTCCCGAAATTCATGGTGACCGACAGGCCCCACTCCCGAGGCCGGCTGTAGTAGGCCTCGACGTAGCCGAGGCCGAGCACCGAGACGCCGTTGGTCACGAAGATCTCGTCGGTGATGTTGGTGACGAAGCCCGCCACCTCCCAGCGCTCGCTTGCCGAGGTCCAGGTCACCCGGCCGTTCCAGAGCGTGTAGGCGTCGGCTTGCAGCTCGGGGGTGTTCACGGCATCGCGATATTGATCGTCCCGGTAGATCATGTCGGCGCGGAGTGCGAGGTCGCCGCTGGCGAGCGGGAAGCGGTACTCGCCGGACAGGTTTGCGCTGAGCTCCGGTGCGTTGATCAGCTCGTTGCTCTCGGCGATCCCCGCGCTGGCCGCCGATGCACCGACGTCGTCGTACTCGGCGTCCAGCAGGCCGATGCCGCCGGAGAAGTTCCAGTTCGCCGTGGGCATCCACTGGAATTCCAGCTCGCCGCCGACGATCGTGGCCTCACCGGCGTTCTCGATCACCGTTTCCACGTTGCCGCCGCCCAGGTCGAGCACTGCGAGCAGCTGGATGTCCGTGTATTCGTTGTAGAAGAAGGCGCCGTTCAGCGTCACCGTATTGTCTGCCCAGCTCGACTTGAAGCCGACCTCGTAAACGTCGACGAACTCCGGGTCATAGGCTTTCGGCGCAATGCCGGACAGAGCGCGGGAGTTGTAGCCGCCGGCCTTGTAACCGCGCGATGCGTTGGCGTACCAGAGGAGATCGTCGGACTGCTGAAACTCCAGCCCCACCTTGGGCAGGAACTCGGTCCAGTCGTCCGCCAGCCGTTCCGGCGGCAGGGGCACCTGGCCGGATTCGGGGCGCGACAGGCCGTAGATGTACTCCTTGTCGTCGTGGGTGAAGCGCCCGCCGAGCGTCAGCGCAAGCCGGTCCGACAGCGCGTAGGTCGCCTCGGCGTAGGCCGCGACGGAGTAGGCTTCGTACTCGGCGGTGATGAAGGCGGTGTTGTCGGCGAGACCGCCGGTGACCTCGAACAGCCCGGACAGGAGCGGCGCGAAGAGCTCGCTGTCACCGTCCTCGTAGAGGCCGAACACGCCGAGGACGTAGTCGAGCTTGCCGTCCATCCCCGTGCCGTTCCACTGGAACTCCTGCGTGTACTGCGTGAACGTCTCCGGGTTGTCCACCTGCACGATGTCGAAGGGCGTGTGCTCCGAGTCGCGGCGGATGTCGATGTCGTAGTCGCGCACGGCGGTGATCGAGCGGAACAGGTTGTCGCCCACGGTCTTGTTGACGGTGAGCGACGCGCCCCAGATCTCCCCGTCGTCGCGGGTCTCTACCGTACCGCCCGAGTCGTACACGCACTTGTCACAGTCATCGAGGGTTTTCACCCACGCCTCGCCGTAGCGATCGAAGGGCGGCTGCAGGTTGAACTCCTCGACCACCGGCGGCGCTAGCAGGTCGTTGATGAGGCTGTCGGTGCCGGGGTCGAGGGGGTCGAAGCGGACCATGGAGCCCGCCGGCCCGGCCTGCTCCTGCTTCATGTAGTCGGCGGTGAACAGGACCTCCAGCGTGTCGCTGGCCTCCCAGCGGAAGCTGGCGCGCGCATCGATCTCGTCGTCCTCGCCGAGGTCCTGGCCGATGAGGTTGGTGCCCAGCCCGTCGCGGTTGAAGGTGGCGACAGCGAACTTGGCGGCGAGGTTGTCCGTGAGGGCCATGTCGTAGTTGGCGTAGACGTCGAGGCGGTCGTAGCGGCCCACGGTCACGCCAACCTCACCGCTGTTCGTGCCCTCGGGCTTGCGGGTGACGATCTTGACCGCGCCGCCGATCGTATTGCGGCCGTAGAGCGTGCCCTGCGGGCCGCGGAGGATCTCGATGCGCTCGATGTCCATGAAGCCGAAGTCGGCCGCCGCACTGCGGGAGATATAGACATCGTCGATGTACAGGCCGACACCCGGCTCGTTGGGGAACGAGTAGTCATCCTGGCCGATACCGCGGATAAAGATCTGCGTGGCGCTGCCGCCGCCGTTGGGGATACCCCCGTTGATCTCGATATTGGGCGCGACCTCGCCGAGGCGCCCGAAGCTGTCGACGGAGCGGGCCTTCAGGCCCTCGGCTCCGACGGCGACCATGGACACCGGCGTGTTCTGCACGCTTTCCTCCCGCTTCCGTGCGGTGACGATCACTTCCTCGATGCCGGCAAAGCCCGTTTCCCCGGCGGGAACCTGGGCGGCGGCGATGGCGGGTGTGGCGGTGAGCGAGGCGAGGAGAATCGCCTGGCACAGCGGACGACGGTCAGGGTAGGGGGTCTTCATCGTGTATCTCCTGGCTTTCGCATTATGGTTATCAGCCGTGGTGCCTGAAGCACCGCGTGCGCGGCCAGACCGCGCGATTTCAACCTACCAAGCAGTTGTTTGATTTGCAAGTGCATGGCACGATTGCGAAGCATTTGCGCACCGGGGCGGCAGAAGGAGCGACCATGACAGAGGCAGTGAGAGCCGGGGATCGGCCGATCCCCGTCGAGGTGGAGGCGGGTGGGGACTACTTCTGGTGTGCCTGCGGGCGCAGTGCGTCACAGCCCTTCTGTGATGGCTCGCACCGCGGTACGGACATCACCCCGGTCAAGTACACGGCGACGGAGGCGGGGAAGGTGTTCTTCTGCGCCTGCAAGGCGACCGGGGATGCGCCGCGCTGCGACGGCAGTCACAGCGCGTGAGGTCAGGGCACTATGCGCGCGCTAGTCGCGCAGTGCCCCGTTCATGAAGGCACGCACGTCCCCGAGCAGCGCCTGCCGAGACGGCTCGTGCACGTACATCATGTGACCGCCGTGGTAGAAGCGGAAATCCACCCGCTCCGCGCCGATGCCGTGGCGGCGCAGCGTGAACTCGGCGTCGAAGAACGGCGTCACCAGGTCGTGGTAGCCGCCGGCGACGAAGACCCGTAGCGCCGGGTTCGCCTCAAGGGCGCGGGCGAGGTCCCGCGCCGTATTGACCCAGTGCGGTTCCCAGGTTTCCCCCGGTGCCTTGCGGCTCCAGTTCCAGTGATCGGAGAGCTCCGGGTCCGCCGGTGACAGGTAGGGGCGTTCCCAGTCCACGCCGAGCTCGCCGTGGAGGTAACTCAGCAGGGATCCGGTGAAGGCGGCGGAGAACGCATCGCTCGCCGCGTCGTTCTCCGGGCGGGCGGCGAGGGTGTCGACCGGCTCGGCGGTATAGCGCGCGTCGTTGAG
>CAYTJQ010000013.1:0-2965 GCA_964438205.1 uncultured Alteromonadaceae bacterium | reverse complement strand
ACGTAGGTCACGTAGGAGATCAGGTTGTCGCGCACGTAGGGCGAGGACCCGGCGTAGTCGAGAGCCTGGGAGATCAGGACCAGGCCGTTCAGGGCGACGCGGTACTCGTCCTCGAGGAGTTTTGCGACCAGGGCTGCCCGCGTGGTGCCGAAGCTCTCGCCGAGGAGGAACTTCGGCGAGTTCCAGCGGCCGTTGGCGCTCAGCCAGCGCCTGATGAATGCCGCCATGGACTCGGCGTCCTCGGTCAGCCCCCAGAACTCCGTGCTCTCGTGGTCGCCGAGGGCGCGCGAATAACCGGTGCCGACCGGGTCGACGAAGACGAGGTCGGTGATATCGAGGATCGTCTCGGTGGCGTCGACGATGGGGTAGGGCGGCACGCCCGGGTGGCTGGCATCGCTCGGCACCACGACGCGCTTGGGTCCGAAGCTGCCCATGTGCAGCCACAGGGAGGCCGAACCCGGGCCGCCGTTCCAGACGAAGGTGACCGGCCGGTCTTCGCCGCCGTCCTTGGCCAGGTAGGCAAAGCTGAAGATGCTGGCCGTGGGCTCGCCGTCGGCGTCGCGCAGGTAGGTCTCGCCGGCGCGGGCTTCGTAGCTGAGCGCCTGGCCGTTGAAGGTACCGCGGTGCTCGCTGACGAAGGCGGTCGGCTCGGGAATCGGGCGTGTCGGTGTGTCGGCCTCGGCATGGGCCAGCAGCGGCAGGCCGAGGGCGAGGCACAGGGGAGCGAGAAAGCGTTTGTGCATAGGGGTTCCTTCAGCGATTTTGCAGGCGTTCGGGCAGGGCGGTCGCCGCGGTCAGCCGGTCGTACCAGCTGCCGTAGCCCGCGCCGGACAGGTGCAGCCCGTCGCGGGCGTAGTAGCGGTCGGGCGCCTGCCGGAAGCCATTGTCGCCCGCCCCGGTGAACAGGTCCACGTAGTCGGCGCCATGCTCGCGGGCGGCGGCGAGGAAACGGTCGCGCACCGCGCGGGAGCGGGCGCTGTAGACCGCGGCGACCGGCCAGGGCAGGGCGGGGGCGGCGCCGAGGTCGCCGGTGCTCATGAGCGCGGTGTAGGATGCGCGCTCCTTCGCCCGGCGGAGCACCGCATCGATATCCGTTTCCAGTTGTGCCAGGGGTGTGAAGCGCAGGGCGTCGTTGCCGCCCACCTGGACCAGGATCGCGTCGTAGCGCGACAGCGGCGCATCGCGAAGCTGCCCCAGCACGTCCGCCGTGAGCGCGCCGTTGACCGCGAGGTTGTCGATGCGTGTCTCTGGCAGGGCGCGGCCGAGCCGCCCGGCGACGCTGTCCGCCGGGTCCGCGGCGCCGGTACCCACGCCGGTGCTGTCGCCCACGACCAGCAGGGCGGCCGTGGCGTCGGCCGGCTGCTGGCGGTAGGCGCTGCTGTCCCGGGCGAGCTCACCGCCGGCGAGGAGCGCGCGGCCGATCACCACGCCATCGTAGGCGGCGAGGGCGAGGACCGCGGCGCCGAGGAGCGAAGCGAGCATGCGAAGACTCCGGGGCCGCCGGGCCCGTCGTTGACCTGTGGCTTTCACTCCCTGACGATAACGGTCGCCCGCAATGCTGTCGAACCGGTTCCGCCCCGAGGAGGAGATCCATGCCATTCCCCCGCCTACGCCGCTTCCACCGTGCAGGCGTTGCCGGCAGCGCCCCCCTCGCCCTGGGCGCCCTGCTGGGGCTCGCCGGTCAGTCCGTGTCAGCTGCGGAGGACCTGCCACCGGGGCCGGGCAGGCACCTGGTCGAGAGCCTCTGCAGCAGCTGCCACAGCACGGCTTACATCCCGCGGAGTGGCGGCTTTGACAGTGCCGCCGAGTGGCGGGCGTTGATCGATACGATGATCGACCTCGCGGACCCGCAGGCCGATACCCTTGCCACCTACCTCGCCGAGCACTTCCCCGCGCGCGAGGCGCGGCGGCCGACGCTCGTCGCGGGCGACACGCGGATCACTATCGAGGAGTGGCTGGTACCCACCCTGGGCCAGCGTCCCCGGGACCCGGTGGAAGCGCCGGACGGGAGCATCTGGTGGACGGGCATGTGGGCCAGCCTGGTCGGCCGCCTGGACCCGGAGACGGGCGCCATGGCGGAATACCGGCTGCCGCCGGCAGCGCGGCCGCACAGCATCGTGCCCCACCGTGACGGCAGTATCTGGTACACGGGCAACAGCAACGCCACCATCGGCCGGCTGGACCCGGCGACGGGCCGCATCACCGAGTACCCGACGCGGGCCGGTGACCCGCACACGGCCATCTTCCATCCCAACGGCAGGCTCTACTTCACGGCGCAGCACGCCGGCATGCTGGGCCGCCTCGATCCTGCCACCGGCAAGGTCGATGAGATCGAGACCCGGCGCCGTCCCTACGGCATCAAGGTCGGGCCCGACGGGCGTCTGTGGGTCGCCTACAACGGCACCAACGCAATCGGCGCCATGGACCCGGAAACCCTCGAGGTCACCTACTTCCCCATCCCCGACGAACGCACGCGCATCCGCCGCCTCGACATCGCCAGCGACGGCACGATCTGGTACGTAAACTCGAGCCTTGGCCGCATCGGCCGTCTCGACCCGGAAAGCGGCGAGACCCGCGAATGGCCGTCGCCGAGTGGGCCCACATCCCACCCCTATTCCCTGGCCGTGATCGACGACGTGGTCTGGTATAACGAGTCCGGCATGCGCCCCGATGCGCTGGTGCGCTTCGACCCGGCGACGGAACGTTTCCAGAGCTGGGCGATTCCCTCGGGGGTCGGCATCATCCGCAACGGCTGGGTGACGCGGGAGGGGGACCTGCTGATCCACCAGAGCAGCAGCAACCGGATCGGCAGAGTCAGCATTCCCCCGGTGGTGAAGGGGCGGTAGCCGAAGTCCTGCGCAGAGAGGGGCTTACTCGCGCTCGAAGAGGCTGCGGAAGGCCTCCTCATCGGGGTTGCCGATCTTCATCACGTCCTCGAGCACGGCGGTGCCGCGCGCCGTTCCCG
>CAYTJQ010000012.1:63135-66998 GCA_964438205.1 uncultured Alteromonadaceae bacterium | reverse complement strand
TGCTGGGCCCACCAATTTTCTAGGGGTCCTTTCCGGGCGCATAGGTGACACTTTATTGGCTCTACCGGCTCTACCCCATTAACGGGGGCGTTTATAGCTATTCACGCATCGATAATGCCAAGCCAGCGCGATCAACTGGTCGACACTCCGGCCGCAACTGCGTATAGAAGCCCGACATTTGCTCGTCAATCAACTTCGAGGAGCTGAACAGCGTGATGCTCAAGATAGACGTGCACTTGCACTACGCGGTGCAGTCGCAGACGGACATAATCCTGCAGATCGAGGTGCCGGACTTTGCAGATCAGCGCGTCACCAACGAACAGTTGGTTCTGAGCGAATCGCTGCACAGCGCTTCAGCGCTTGCTGAGACGGGGTTCGGGAATCGTCGGCTTCTGTATGTTGAGAAAGACTTCGAGTGCCACTATACGACGCAGGTGGCAATCGACCGACCGCTCGTCGATATCGCGCCTCTCCCCGCACTGCCACCCCACCGACTTCCCGATGATGCGCTGCGCTACCTGATGCCCTCACGCTACTGCCAGTCCGATGAACTGCAAAGCTTTGTCGAAGCTGAGTTTGGCGGCAGTGCCGGTGGCCAGCGCATCGCGTGCATTCGGGACTGGATTTTCGAACGCTTCCGCTATTCGGCAGCCAGCAGCAACCAACACACCACGGCGGTAGATTCACTCGTGCATGGTCAAGGCGTGTGCCGGGACTTCGCCCATGTCCTCATCGCGCTGGCCCGGGCATCGTCTATCCCGGCGCGCTTTGTCAGCGGCTACGCACCATTTGTTACGCCTCCTGACTTTCACGCAGTTGCGGAGGTGTACCTCGATCACGCCTGGCACCTTGTAGATGCGACGGGAATGGCCGCCTCAAACCAGATCGCCCGAATCGGTATGGGGCTCGATGCGGCCGAGGTGGCGTTCCTGGCAAGCTTTGAACCAATCACGCTGCAACAACAGACGGTAAACGTGTTAGTGCAAACGTGAGCTCGCGAATTGCCTTGCGGCAGCGGTTTCGTCTTCGGGCCCATGGCCAGGTTGAAGGGAGCGGCCTAGTTTTCAGGTGGGTTTAGCGCGGCCCTGGGCCCGGCTCTCCGCCCATTGCCGGTGGCGCGGGGCGTTCCCGCGTGCAGATGCGAGTTACTCAGGCTTCGCAAACACGAAGAAGAAACGGTCGGTGTTTCCGGCGACCGTGCGGCGCCCCACTTCGTACTCGAGGCTGTCATCGAGCCGATAAAACATGTCGGAATAGTCGAGGAGGTCAAAACCCGCTGACTGGACTTCGAGCAGCACTTTGACTGGATCTTCTCGACGCACGTTCTCCGGACCATCAGGCTGCATATGTCGTCGAGAGTGGTCGATAACCACGTAGCGGCCACCGGGCTTCAGCGCTTCAAACACTGCCCTGTTAAAGGCCATGCGGTCGTCACCGTTCAAGTTGTGGTACTCGCGGATGTTAAGGAACATGTCCAGGTCCTCCGCATCAAAATCCATACTGTTAAAGGAGAATGCGTAGAGCTCGCTGTCCCAGTCCATGTCGAGGTTAACCCGGCGCACCGCCGACAGTTCCGGCTCGGCAAGCAAATCGGCAAGCTCGTCGATCCACTCCTTCTTGTAGCCGATGATGAGTTCACCCTCGTCTTTGAGTACTGGCGCCAGGATTTTCGTGTACCAGCCTGCCCCCGGACCAAACTCGAAGACTTTCATGTCGTCCCTGAGCCCCATCAACTGCAGCGCCTCCAGGGGTGCTCGATTCGCGTCGCGACTGGTGTCAGCCTCCGTTCGGTAATCGAGCGCGAGGGCGGCCTCAATCTTTTCGGTTGTGCGGTTATCGGCGACAGCCGCTAAAGCCAGCGACAGGGTGGCCGCCGTGGCGGCACTCAACAGTGCGTTTTTCATCGAGCAGTCTCCAGCAGGGTTCCGTAGCACGACAGTTCAGCATAGCCCATGACGGGCTCATGACGGCACCTGGCAGCCTGCAAAAAGGCAAAAAAACGCCCCCGGAGGGGCGGCACTATGTTCAATAAGCTGTGCTATTTGTAGGTGATCCTGCGCAGGAGCTTGTAGTCGACGATCTCCCGCATGTCCTCGTAGCCCTTGGCAGTAGCGTCCTCCTCTTCCTCGTCCATGCCCGCCTCCCGGAGCGCCTCCATCAGCTGGTCGTAGCGAGCCTCGCTGCCCTGCATGGCGGCGGCGTTCTTGAACGTTGTGGTCAGGAAAATGTTTGGAGAGTCGGACACATTGGCAGCCCAGACGCCGTAATCGACGACGTGACCCATCTTTTTCTGAATTTCCATGGCTCTGACCCAGGTGGTCTTGATCTGCATGAGATAGTCATCGGCGTAGTTTGATTTAACGTCGACGACCACGAGTTCCGTGATCTCTTCGCTGGGCGTATAGTCTTTCCATAGCTCGGCACCTGCAGCCATCGGCAGGCAGGCAATAAGGGCGAGGACTGACAACTTCTTGAACATGGGCGTGTATCCTTTTTTTCGCTTTGGTTGGGGTACTGCCCATCCAAGCTAGCACGGTAACGCTGCTACCGCCCCAATAAACTGGCGCTAAAGGAGAAACCACGGAGACCCCCATGGCCGGTGGCTATGCAAAGGACGGGGCGGTCCAGGAACAGATCGACGCCAGCCTGACCGACGAGATCAACCGGGCTCGCAGCCGGCTGCCGCGCGGTGAGAGTGCGCGCGAGTGTGACGAATGCGGCGCGGCGATTCCCGAAGCACGGCGCCAGGCCGTGCCCGGCGTCCGACTCTGCGTTGCCTGCCAAGAGCTGGCCGACGGGAAGCCGCGGGCGACCTCCGGCTACAACCGCCGCGGCAGCAAGGACAGCCAGCTGCGCTAGCGGCCGCCTGCTTACGGACTTCCGGCATCTTGTTGATTGGGCCACGGGCGCGGCACCATGAGTTCCGCGACGAAAACATTCCGGGGAATGGGAGGTGACCTTGCCTGAAGCCCGCGAAACGACCGTAACGGCCGAACTCAAGTTCCTGGCCGACCTGTCACAACCGCTGGTCTACGTCCCGTCGAAAGGCGGCGGCGACCAGACGGAACACCAGGGCAACTTCCGCACACACGCGGTCGAGGTTCACGATGCCCGGCAGGCGCTGCCCGCCACAGACCTCGATCACGAAGGTTTCGTGCTCCTTGAGCAGACCAGTGGCGTCGAGGATTTCTATGACGACGAGGCGCTGCGCACGAACTACCACGGCGAGCTGATCTCGCTCATCAAGGCCCTAACCGGTGCGCGCCGGGTCGAGGTCTTCGATGACACGCGCCGCAGCGCCTCCGTCGCCACGCAGCAGACGCGCGGCATCCGCGAGCCCGCGAACATCGTGCACAACGACTACACCGCCGCCTCCGGACCGCGCAGGCTCGTCGACTTCTTCGCCGACGCCCCGGAAGAGGCCGAAGCACTCAAGCAGGGGCGCTTCGCGATCATCAATGCCTGGCGCCCGATCAACGGCCCGGTCTACGACCAGCCGCTGGTGCTCTGTGATGCCGGCAGTATCGCCGACGGCGACCTGGTCGCCATGGAGCGCCGCGCCGAGGAGCGCATCGGCGAGCTGCAGGTCGCGCTCTACAACCCGGCGCAGCGCTGGTACTACTATCCGCAGATGCGCCCGGAGGAGGTGCTGCTGTTCAAGACCTACGACTCGGCGGAGGACGGGCGAGCGCGCTTCACGCCGCATTCCTCCTTCGCCGACCCGGCCGCACCGCAGGATGCGCCGGCGCGCGAGAGCCTGGAGTCGCGCTGCCTGGTGTTTTTCTGACCGCAGGAGCCGGCCCGCCGTCGGCCCTCTCCGGAGAGCCGAAGCCGTGACTTCGTGGCACGGGCGGCCTACCCTG
>CAYTJQ010000012.1:22587-63035 GCA_964438205.1 uncultured Alteromonadaceae bacterium | reverse complement strand
GGCGGCCTACCCTGTCCAGCACAACAAGGAGAAGTGACATGGACTCATTCCGAAGGACTATCGCGGCCGCGAGCCTGCTGGCAATGACCGCGACACCGGCGCTCGCCGACGAACTCGTGCACATGGCACCGCCCGGCGCCCTCGCCGACCTGCCCTTCTCGGAGGCCGTCATCTACGACGACTTCATTTTCCTGAGCGGCCAGCTCGGTGTGGACCCGGCGACCGGTAAGCTCGTGGAGGGCGGCATCGGCCCGGAAACGCGCCAGACCATGGAGAACATCCAGGCCACCCTCGCCCGCGCCGGCGCCACCATGAATGACGTCATCAAGTGCACCGTATTCATGGCCGACATCGAGGAGTGGGCCGCCATGAACCTGGAGTACGTGAAGTTCTTCGACAAGAAGCCGGCACGAAGCGCGCTGGGTACCGCGGGCGGTATTGCCCTCGGGGCCCGCACGGAAATCGAGTGCCTGGCCGCCGCGCCCGACGACGACGCCGAGTAAGCCCATCGGCAGCGGCAAGCCGGTGATCGGCATCCTGGGCGATTTCGACACCCTGCCGGGGCCGCCGTCGCTGGATTTCGAGCAATGAGCCCTGCCCGGTTTCCCGGGTGTGGCGGCCACGACCCGGGCCGCGCTGCCCTATGCCCAGGCGCGCAGTCCCGCGCGCTGACCGAACGCTGGCTCAGAGCGTCGGCGCCAGCCACTCGGCGTACGCGAAGACCAGCAGACCCACGGTAAGCCACAGGCCAACGGCCAGGAAGGCCGCTACCAGCCAGCGAATCACGGGCTTTCCTGCCCGACCGGGCTATCAGCCTGCGCGGTGATCTGCATCAAGCCCATCGCGCACCGCTGGCGGCAAAATGCGGTGCCTGAAGCAATCTATAGAGACCCGGCCCATGGCAACTCCGACGCTGCGAACCGCCGTTACCATAGTGGCGAGAGACGGCACTGTCGACCGACAGAACCGGGCCAGCCGGCAGCTCCTCGGCGACCGCAGCGGCGAGCGCTGCTGCGACGTGATGGCGGCGCTGGGCGCCGGCGGCGACCTGCCCTGTCACGCCGCCTGTGCCGGGCGGCTGCTGGAAGCGGGCCTGGACAGCCCGGCCGCCGCCAGCGTCCGCCGGGGTGGTCAGCAGCACCTGCTCTCCTGCCTGCCGGTCGGCGACAACGTGATCTGCTCGCTGACCCCCGGCGGCAGGGCCCAGCCGGCGGCCTGGCAGTCGATCACGGAGCGTGAGCTATCCGTGCTCGAGCTCCTCGCCGCCGGGGAAACGACCAGCAGCGCCGCAAGGCTGCTGGGCCTCAGCACCTCCACGGTGCGCACCCACGTGGAGAAACTGCGCCTCAAGCTGGGCGCGAGTACGCAGGCCGCCGTGGTCGCTCGCGGCTACCAGCTCGGTTATCTCTCCTGAACGCTGCTGAACGCGCCTGAAGCATCCGGAAAGTTCCCCGCAGCGCGCCCGGAAAATTACCGCCCCACCCTCGGTCAATCGGCCGATGTCGATTACCGGTCTCGCCGCTAGGGTGGCGTCAGCCCGAACGGACGCCCCCGGGCGTCCCGCTCTCCGTCAAGAAAAGAGGCCACCATGAGCAGCAAACACCGTGCAGCGGCGTCGGCAGCGCCGAAGCCGAAGGTCTACATCCACGTCAACCACAAGCAGATCCTCGGCGCCATCGTCGGCAAGTACTCGCTGGAGAAACACTCGGCGCACGCCGACAAATTCGACGTCGAGTTCATCGAGGTGCGCAACCAGCCCTTCCTGCACGCGAAAGAGGGCGAGCTGTACCTGCGCCACGGCGACAAGCGCCCCTGGCTGAACAATGACCTCCAGTCCTTCACCCCGCTGCGCTTCATGCCGCCGGAGCTCATGGGCTACCGCGGCCGCGCCGTGGTCATCGACCCGGACGTGTTCGCCGTGGGTGATGTCTGGGAACTACTCTCCCGCGACATGGCCGGCATGGCCCTGCTGTGCCGGCCGAAATCCGGCAACAAGGGCAAAAACGGCGCGCTGGCCTCCAGCGTCATGCTGCTGGACTGCGCGCAGCTCACGCACTGGCGGGTGGAGGAGCAGTTCAACGAGATGTTCACGTTCCAGCGCGACTACATGGACTGGATCAGCCTGAAGCTCGAGGACCGCAGCCGCATCGGCCTGTTCGAGGACGAGTGGAACGACTTCGACCGGCTGACTCCGCGCACGAAGCTCCTGCACACCACCAAGCGCCGCCACCAGCCCTGGAAAACCGGCCTGCCGATCGACTTCCGCCCGGCGGACAAGTTCCGCCTGTTCCCGCCCAAGCACTGGTTGCGCCGCGCGCGCCGCGCGGTGTTCGGGGACTACGCGCTCGCCGGGACCTACAAGCGCCACCCGGACCCGGCCCAGGAGACCTTTTTCTTCCGCCTCGTCAGCGAGTGCCTGGACAAGGGGATCATCAGCGAGCAGGACGTCCGCCACGAGATGGCCCACAACCATGTGCGGCACGACGCGCTGGACCTGATCCGCCAGCAGGCCGCCTGAGCCCCTCACTAACGCCGAGCCCCCATTCACGCCGGGAGAGAGCACCCCATGACCCTGATCGACCTGTCGGCCCTCGAGGCCTGTGAACTGCACAGCGACCCCTTCGACTACATCGTGGTGCCGGATTTCCTCCCGCCTGCGGCCCTGGCCCGCGTGAACGCGGACTACCCGGCCATCGACACGGCCACCAACCACGATCTCGCCGACCTGCGCTACGGCGCGCAGTTCTCGACGTTCCTCGGCGAATTGCAGACCAACGCCTTCCGCCAGGCCCTCGGCGACAAGTTCGGCGTGGACCTGGCGCACTGCCCGACCACGATCACGGTGCGCAAGTACTGCGAGCAGAGTGACGGCAACATCCACACGGACCACTGGAGCAAGGTGATCACCGTGCTGGTCTACTTCAACGAAAGCTGGGAGCACGAGGGCGGGCGCCTGCGCATGCTGCGCTCGGAGCACGACCTCGAGGACTACACGGCCGAGGTGAAGCCCCTCGGCGGCCAGCTGCTGGCCTTCCGCCGCACGGACCACTCCTGGCACGGCCACAGGCCCTTCGTCGGCGAGCGGCGCATGCTGCAGTACAACTTCCTGTCCTCGAGCAAGCTTGCCCAGCTCAGCCAGAAGGTGAACCGCTTCGGTACCCACTTCGGCAAGCGCGTCCTCGGGATCGGCCACTGAGCCGCGGCACACGGACAGACGACAGAGCCCCTCTGCCAGGAGAGAGACAGCGATGACAGAGCCAGCCATGACAGAAACAGCCATGACAGAAACAGCCATGACAGAAACAGCCATGAGTGCTACGACCAAGACCCCGGATGCGCAGGCCGAACCGAAGCCCTGCGTCTTTATCCACGTGAATCACAAGCAGATCCTCGGCGCGCACGTGGGCGCCAAGTCCCTGCGCTACTTCTCGGAGCACAACGACCAGTTCGACGTGCGCTTCATCGAGACCCGGGACCACCCCTTCCTGCGCGCCCGGGAAGCGCAGCCCTTCCTGCGCAACGGCGTGTGGCGCAAGTGGCGCATGAATGACCTGCAGTCGTTCACGCCGCTGCGCTTCATGCCGCCGGAGCTCATGGGTTACCGGGGCCGCGCCGTGGTCATCGACCCGGACGTGTTCGCCGTGGGCGATGTCTGGGACCTGCTCTCCCGGGACATGGGCGGCAAGGCCATCCTCTGCCGGCCGCGCAACAAGAAAAACCCCGACATCAACGGCCCGCTCGCCTCCAGCGTGATGCTGCTGGACTGCGCGAAGCTGACCCACTGGCGCGCCGAGGCGCAATTCAACGAGCTGTTCACCGGCGAGCGCGACTACAAGCAGTGGATCACGCTCATGTACGAGGACCGCGCCACCATCGGCCTGCTGGAGAACAGCTGGAACGACCTCGACGTACTCAACCGCGAGACGCGCCTGCTGCACACCACCCGGCGCTGGACCCAGCCCTGGAAGGCCGGCCTGCCCATCGATTTCGTGCCCGCGGACAAGTTCGACGCGTTCCCGCCCCTGGGCTGGCTCATGTACCTGCGGCGGAAGCTGTTCGGCGACTACGCCTTCCTGGGCCACTACCGGGCGCATCCGGACAAGAACCAGGAGGACCTGTTCTTCGCCCTGCTGCGCGAGTGCGTCGAAGATGGCACCGTGACCGAGGCGATGATCCGCCGCGAGATGGACGCCAACCACGTGCGCAAGGATGCGCCGCTGGTACTGCGCAAGGCGCCGAAGCTCGAACAGGTGATCGCCTCGCTGCCGGCCGCGGCCTGAGCGGCCGGCAGCGACTCCTATGGGCCTTTTCCGCACCACCGCAGCCTATGACGAGGCCCTCGCCAACTGGCAGGGCATCGCCGACCGGCCGGCGCCGGCGAACCTCGCGCGGAGGGACGGCATCCGGGTGCTCGAGAACGGTTTCCTCGAACGCTGGCTCACCAGCGCCCACTGGACCCTGCCGGGGCTCTGGGCCCTGCCGCTGGTCGCCTTCTGCCTGCACCGCTCGCTGGTGACGGAAGCGCGCGACGCCACAGTCGTGACGGCCCTGTTCCTGGCCGGCATGCTCGGCTGGAGCTTCGCCGAGTACTGGCTGCACCGCTGGCTGTTTCACCTGGAACCCGCGCGCAACCGGACGCTGCGGGCGATCCAGTTCGGCCTGCACGGCTACCACCACGAGTTCCCCGAGGACCCGCGGCGCCTGGTCGCCCCGCCCATCCTCGCCGTGCCCATCGCTTCCGCGCTGGCCGGCCTCGTGGTTCTGCTCTTCCCCGGGCACTGGGCGCCGCTACTGGCCGGCACGTTCTTCGGCTATCTCTGCTACGACTGGGTCCACTACTACACGCACCACGGCCGGCCGCGCACGGCGGCCGGGCGCTTCCTGCGCCGCTTCCACAAGGCGCACCACTACCGCTGCGCGACGAGCCAGTACGGGCTCAGCTCGCCACTCTGGGATTTTGTCTTCGGCAGCTACGACGGCCGGCAGGAACGCCGGGGTCGCGGCGTCAGCTCGGAGCCGGTAACCCGCCAGCGCTGAGGCGCGTGCCTCGAACGCGGCGAGGCGTCATACTCGGGGCACAGTCCGCGCCCGCTAGGAACGCCCCGCCTTTCATGGCCGCTATGCCTTCGCAGTATCACCCCCGTGCCGCCGTGCCGGTCACGGCAGCCGTCGCGGCCGTCCTCGTCCTGGCCTGGAGCGGTGTGCTCGACCGGCCCTCCGAAGCCTACCTCGATGCCGCGCTCCTCGGCGCCGGCGCCATCTACGCCACCGCGCGGGCGATCAACGGGCTGGTCTCGGTGCTGCAGGGCACGGAGTTAAGTGTGCCGCTACTGTCGTTCACGATCGGTGAATTCCTGGACCCGGTGAACGACCTCGTGGAGCGCTTCTCCGCCATGATGATGGTGGCCCTCGGGTCCCTGGCCCTGCAGAAGGTCCTGCTCACGCTGGTCACGGACCGGCTGTTCAACGCCCTGCTGACCGTCGTGGGTATCGCCGCCGCGGCGGCCAGCGCCGGCGGCCCGGCCGCGCTGCGCCGGGGCCTGCTGCTCGCCTTCACCGTGCTCGCCGCCGCCCGGCTGGCCCTGGTACTGGCAACGCTGGCGGCGGGCTGGACGGACCAGCTCTTCCTCGCCGGCGAGGAGCGGGCGCGCCATGCGCGGATGCAGGACTTCCGCGGGGAACTCGAGCAGGTGGGCCGCCGCGCCGGCGTCTCCCTCGAGACCGACCCGGCCGGGGAGGAGAGCGGCCTCGGCGACCGGCTCCGGGGGGTGGGAGAGCTGCGGTCCCAGCTCGCTGCCCTCGGCGAGCGGGTGGATACCTTTGCGACCAACCTGATCACGCTGCTCGCGGCGCTGCTCCTGAAGACCGTGCTGCTGCCGCTGCTGTTCCTCTATAGCCTGCTGCACAGCCTGCGCCGGCTGGGACGGCGGGCCGTCGCAAACCGAGAACCCCCATTCCGGGAAGGGGCTTGATCGGAATTCCTGCTCAGCATCATCGAAAAAAACCGATGGAAACGCCGTTTATGATCGACCTATCCTTAGAACATCTCGTGGCCAGCGTGAAGTCGGCCAGCGGTCTGCGGGCGACAGTCGCGCAGGCATGGCAGGGGCCGGGTTACGAGAGCGCGTAGGCAGGCCGGTGCCTGCTTCTCTCTCACGCGTTGAAACCGCAAGACACCCACAGCCAGGAGGCAAAAGCCATGGTAAGAAAAACTCTCCCCGCCGCGATCCTTGCGGCCATGATGTCTGCCTCGGCAAGCGCCGACATGCACGGCAGCGCCGCCGAATACACAATGCAGGGCAAGGCCAAGCCGAACAGCTTCTGGTGGCCCGAGCAGCTGGATCTCACCCAGCTTCGCGACCACGACGCGTCGTCCAACCCCTACGGTGAAGACTTCGACTATGCCGAAGCCTTCGCAAGCCTCGACCTCGCCGCTCTGAAGAAAGACCTGCGAGCGGTGATGACCGACTCCCAGGACTGGTGGCCCGCGGACTACGGCCACTACGGCCCCCTGTTCATCCGCATGGCCTGGCACAGCGCCGGAACCTACCGCGTCGCTGACGGCCGCGGTGGTGCCGGCGGCGGGCAGCAGCGCTTTGATCCGCTCAACAGCTGGCCCGACAACGTCAACCTCGACAAGGCCCGGCGCCTGCTGTGGCCGGTGAAGCAGAAGTACGGCCGCAACATCTCCTGGGCAGACCTCATGGTCCTCGCCGGCACCGTGGCCATGGAAGACATGGGCTTCAAGACCTTCGGCTTCGCCGGCGGCCGCGCCGATGACTGGGAGCCCGATATCGTCTACTGGGGCCCCGAAGCAGACATGCTCGGCCGCGAGCGCTACGACGAGGAAGGCGAGCTCGAGAACCCGCTGGCCGCAACGCAGATGGGCCTTATCTACGTGAATCCGGAAGGCCCCGGCGGCAACCCCGACCCGCTGGCAGCAGCAGAACAGATCCGCCTCAGCTTCGGCCGTATGGCCATGAACGACGAGGAAACCGTCGCCCTGATCGCCGGCGGCCATACCTTCGGCAAGACCCACGGCGCCCACGACCCGTCCGAGTGCCTCGGTCCGGAGCCGGCCGCAGCCTCGGTAGAGCAGCAGGGCCTCGGCTGGAAGAACAGCTGCGGCAAAGGCAACGCCGAAGACACCACCGGCGCCGGCCTCGAAGGCGCCTGGACCGCCGCGCCGACCCAGTGGACCATGATGTACCTGCAGAACCTCTTCTCCTTTGAGTGGGAGCAGACCCGAAGCCCGGCTGGCGGCATCCAGTGGAAGCCGAAGGACGGAGCGGCGGAAGGCACCGTGCCCGACGCTCACGTGGAGGGCAAATTCCACGCGCCGATGATGTTCACGACCGACCTGTCGCTGAAGGCCGACCCGGAATACCGCAAGATCTCGAAGCGTTTCCTGGACAACCCGGACGAATTCGAGCTGGCCTTCGCCAAAGCGTGGTTCAAGCTGACGCACCGCGATATGGGCCCGAAGGCCCGCTACGTCGGAGACGACGTGCCGGACGCCGACCTGCTGTGGCAGGACCCGATCCCGGCCGTGGACTACGACCTGATCGGCGACAAGGACATCGCCAGGCTGAAGGACGCGATCCTCGATACGGGCCTCTCGAACGCCGAGCTGGTGCGCACGGCCTGGGCGGCAGCCTCGAGCTACCGTGACTCCGACATGCGCGGCGGCGCCAACGGTGCCCGCATCCGCCTGGCCCCGCAGAAGGACTGGCCGGTGAACGACCCGGACGAGCTGGCGAAAGTCCTCGACACGCTCGAAGGGGTGAAGGAAGACTTCGAAGGCGGCATGTTCAACAAGAAGCAGGTGTCCCTGGCCGATCTGGTCGTGCTCGGCGGTGCCGCCGCCATCGAGCGCGCAGCGGACGAAGCCGGCTACGACATCGACGTGCCCTTCGCACCGGGGCGCGCCGATGCCACCCAGGAGCAGACGGACGTCGAGTCCTTCGCCGTGCTCGAGCCCACGGCCGACGGTTTCCGCAACTACTACGGCCCCGGCAACCGGCTGTCGCCGGCCGACCTGCTGGTCGACAAGGCGGACCTCCTCGGCCTGACGGTGCCGGAAATGACCGCCCTGGTCGGCGGCATGCGCGCCATCGGCGCCAACACGGGCGGCGTGGAGCACGGCGTGTTTACCGATCGGCCCGGCGTCCTGAGCAACGACTTCTTTGTCAATGTGCTCACCATGGACACGGCCTGGGCCCCGTCGGAAGACGACGAGGGTATCTACGTGGGCCGCGACCGCGCCAGCGGCGAGGTCAAGTGGACCGCCACCCCGGTCGACCTGGTGTTCGGCTCCAATGCGGAACTGCGCGCCATCTCCGAGGCCTACGCCTCCGCGGACGGTGACGAGGAATTCGTCAACGATTTCGTGGCCGCCTGGGTCAAGGTCATGCAGGCCGACCGCTTCGACCTTAAGCGCAGCTGAGGAGACCCGTGGCGGCCCCACCGCTGCGGATCACTCGAGCCCGGTCACCGCAAGGTGGCCGGGCTTTTTTGTGGCTCTTGGTACGCTTCCGGGGGCTCTGTGGGAGGCGCGCCCACGCGCCGACAGGGTCGGGGAGCCACCCACCGCGTCGCGGCGAGAGCGGTTCTTCGCAAGCTTCCGCAACGGCTACCGTCGGGGGCCGGCCGCACTGGGGAGCTCGATCGCAACCGCTTCCCCAGCTCTGCAGCGAGGTGCTATCGTGAGAGAACAATAACGACAGGCACGCCAACCGCAAGGGAGTTCCTGCATGAGCGAGTTCTTTATCTATCCGCCCCTCCTGGGCATCGGCGGCCTGCTGGTCGCGTTCTTCATCTACCACCTGCTGCTTCGTCACAACCACGGCGACGGCATCGTCAAGCACATCGGCGACCAGATTCACCTCGGGGCCATGGTGTTCATGCGCCGGGAGTACCAGCTGCTCGCGCTGTTCGCCGCCGCGCTGCTGGTGGCCATCCTCGCCTCGCCGCTGTCGGTGAACACCGCCATCGCCTTCACCGTCGGCGCCCTGTCCTCCGCGACCGCCGGTTTCCTCGGCATGTGGGCGGCCACCAAGGCCAACGTGCGCACGGCGGTGGCGGCGCAGAACCACGGCCAGGGCCCGGCGCTGGCCATTGCCTTTTATGGCGGCTCCATCATGGGCCTGTGCGTCGCCTCCCTGGGACTCATCGGCCTGGGCAGCCTCTACTACTACTTCGGCGGTGACCCGCACACGGCCCACGCCATCCACGGCTTCGGCATGGGCGCCTCCGTGGTGGCGCTGTTCTCGCGCGTCGGCGGCGGCATCTTCACGAAAAGCGCGGATGTCGGCGCGGACCTGGTGGGCAAAGTCGAGGCGGGCATCCCTGAGGACGACCCGCGCAACCCCGGGGTTATTGCCGACAACGTCGGGGACAACGTCGGCGACATCGCGGGCATGGGCTCGGACATCTTCGAGTCCTACTGCGGCTCCATGATCGCCTGCATCGCCATCGCCTCCACCATGGCCGTGGAGGCCGACACCCAGGCCGCGCTCATGTTCCTGCCCCTGGCCCTGGCCAGCATCGGCCTTCTCGCCTCCCTCGCGGGCATCGTGGTGGTCCGGGCGCGCTCCAGCGCCGCGCCGGAAGCAGCGCTGCGCACGGGCACGATCCTGGCACCGGTGCTGTTCGCCCTGGCCGCCTGGTTCCTGGTCGCGGCCATGGGCCTGGACAGCAACCTCTGGTGGTCCGTGGTCGCCGGCGCCGTGGGCGGCGTGTTCATCGGCCTGATCACCGAGTACTACACCGGCGGCGGCCCCATCAGGAAAATCGCCGAATCCGGCGGCACGGGCCCGGCGACGTTGATGATTACGGGCCTTGCGGTCGGCATGCAGTCGGTGGTGCTGCCCATCCTGTTCCTGGCCGGCATCATCTACGTGTCGACGGAGCTCTCCGGGCTCTACGGCGTGGGCATCTCCGCCGTGGGCATGCTCGCCACGGTCGGCATCACCATGGCCATCGATGCCTACGGCCCGGTGGCGGACAACGCCGGCGGCATCGCCGAGATGGCCGGCATGGGCCCGGAGACGCGCAAGATCACCGATGGCCTCGACGAGGTCGGCAACACCACGGCGGCCATCGGCAAGGGCTTTGCCATCGGCGCGGCGGCGCTCGCGGCCATGGCCATCATCGCCGCCTTCGTGGAAACGGTGACCGTGAACAACCCGGGCTTTGCCCTGGAGCTTTCAGATCCGAAGGTGCTCGTGGGCCTGTTCATCGGCGGCACCATTCCGTTCCTGATTGCCTCGATCACCATGACTGCCGTGGGCGATGCTGCCTTTGACATGATCAAGGAGATCCGCCGGCAGTTTCACGAGATCCCCGGCCTCCTCGAGGGCAACGCAGAGCCGGACACGGCGCGCTGCGTGGACATTGCCACCACCGCCGCGCTGCGCCGCATGATCCTGCCCGGCGCCATCGCGGTCGCCGCGCCGGTGGTCATCGGTTTTGGTCTCGGCGCCCAGTCTCTCGGCGGCATGCTCGGCGGCGCCCTCCTCGGCTGCGTGCTGCTCGCCCTGATGATGGCCAACGCCGGCGGCGCCTGGGACAACGCCAAGAAGTACATCGAGAAGGGGAACCTCGGCGGCAAGGGCTCTGAAACGCACTCGGCGGCGGTCGTCGGCGATACGGTCGGTGACCCCTTCAAGGACACCTCCGGCCCCTCCATGAACATCCTCATCAACGTCATGGCCATCGTCAGCCTGGTGATCGCGCCCCTGCTCTAGCTGGGGTCTCGAGCGCCACGCCGAGGCCCTGCAGCGGGTCAACCGCCGTCGGGATGGAAACCCGTCTGGCGCTGTGACCGGCCCGGTCAGCGCAGGGCGGCGGCGAGGGCGTTGAAGAACTCGTACTCGTCGATCGCGTCGGTGCCCTCGGGCTTGGGCTGGGCGCTCCACAGGGCCACCACCAGCCGGTCCGCCGGGTGCACGTAGACGAACTGCCCGAAGATACCGATGGCGGCGTAGGCGCCCTCGTCGAGGGACCACCACATGTAGCCGTACTCCACCGTCTCGCCACCGATGCGCTGGGGCCCGGTCGCGGCCTCGATCCAGCCGTCGGGCAGCGTCGGTTCGTCCTCAACGAGCCCGCCCTCGAGCATGAACTGGCCAAAGCGCGCATAGTCCCGGAGCGTTGCCGACAGGCCGCTGCCGCCGATCTCCAGCCCGCCGGGGGAGGCGAGCCACCAGGTGGCATCCGCGGCCATGCCCGCGGGCTGCCAGAGCTTCTCCGAGAGGTACTCGGCCACGGGCCGGCCGGTGGCCGCGGCAACCAGGGCGCCCACGACCTGGGTTTCCCCGGTGCTGTAGTTCCAGCGCGTGCCCGGCTTTGCTGCGCGCGGCAGTGACGCCATGAGGTCGAGGATAGCGCCGGGCTCCTGGTCCAGCTGCGCCTCGAGCATCGCGCGCCGGTCCGAGGCCGGGTCCGTGTAGGTCTCGTTCCAGCGCACGCCCGAGGCCATCTGCAGCAATTGGCGCACGGTGACCCCGTCGTAGGCGCTGCCTTCGAAGCGCGGCAGGTAGCGCTCGAGCGTGTCATCGAGGCTGTCGATGTAGCCGTCGCGAATCGCCATGCCCACGAGCGTGGCGGTCATGGACTTGACCACCGACATGGACATCCAGCGTGTGTCGGGGCCATTGCCGAGGCCGTAGTACTCGAAGGCGACCTCGCCCTCCTTGAGCACCAGCATGCCGGCCACGCGGTTGACCGAGAGATAGTCGTAAAGATCCCAGTCGCGGCCGCGGGACTCGAAGCGGAAGTTGCCCAGCGTTTCCGCAGCCGGCGGCAGCGGCCGCGGCGACTCGGCGGCGCGCACCGTGCGCGTGGGAAAGAGCCGGTGGATATTGCGGAAGGTGTTGACCTGGATATCCGGCAGGAGCCGGCCGTCGTAGACCTCGCGCACGGAGCCGATGGGCTCGTCCTCGTGCGGGTATACGGCCCGGGCAGGGGACGTCAGCACCAGCAGGACACAGGTCAGGCAAAAGGCCGGACGGGGGTTCAGTTTGCGAATCATCGCCTGTTGCCTCCTGAACGTTCATGAAAGGAGCGGGGGTTGCACGCCGGCGGGGAGAGGTTGCCGGCCTGGCCCGTCGCGGCCTGCTGGGCGATCCGCGGTCGCCGGGGATCAGCCGGCGAACCCCTCGCCCCCGGCGCCCTCGCCGAAACGCATGAGGCGGCTGTCCTCCACCGCCAGGGTGCGGTGGTGGACGATTGCCTGGTAATCGGGGTTCGTGACCATGGCCATGAAGGCACCGGCGTCGGGATAGCGGGCCACGAAGGCGATATCCCACTGCTTGTCGTCGGGCCCGATCACCATGGCTTCCCAGGTGCCGCGCCAGACGATCTCGCCGCCGAGGCCGCGGAAGATCGGCCCGCTGTACTCGCCGTAGCGTCGGTAGGCCTCGGCGCCGCTCACGGTCTCGCCATCCGGATACGTCACCGTTTCCTTGAGGCGGATCAGGTTGAGCATGAGGATGGGGGTATCCCGCGGCAGCGCCTTGAAGGCCTCGAACTGCTCGCGGGTGGGGTCGATGTGAACCATGACAACGCTCCGTACTTTCCAGGCAACGAGAGTACGCTGGATAGTCACCCGGGCCGGTGCTAACGTCAAATGCCCCCCGAATGGCGACGGAGAACCCGATGCCGCGGCCCGGCGCGGCGAGGACCACACGCTGCTTCGGATCGCCCACCGCCTCGAAGCCCTGCACCGCGGCGGGCCCTGACCTAAATCAAGGTAAAGCCGCGCCGACCTGACCGTCGGCGCCCGGCTTCGTTACACTCTCCCCCTCGATTGACGAGAGATCCCAGAATGCGGCAGGAGCGCGCAGACATCGTGATCATCGGCGGGGGCGGCGCCGGCCTGCGGGCGGCCATCGCCGCGGCCGAGGCGGAGCCGACCCTGGACATCGCGCTCGTCTCCAAGGTCTACCCGATGCGCAGCCACACGGTGGCGGCCGAGGGCGGCTGCGCCGGCGTGGTCCAGGACCACGATTCCCTGGACAACCACTTCGACGACACGGTCTCCGGCGGCGACTGGCTCTGTGACCAGGACGTGGTCGAGTACTTCGTGCGCCACGCCACGGAGGAGAACCTGCGCCTCGAGCACTGGGGCTGCCCCTGGAGCCGCAAACCCGACGGCCGGGTGAACGTCCGCGCCTTCGGCGGCATGAAGATCGAGCGCACCTGGTTCGCCGCCGACAAGACCGGCTTCCACATCCTGCACACGCTGTTCCAGACCTCGCTCAAGTTCCCGTCCATCCGCCGCTTCGACGAGCTGTTCTGCACCGACCTGCTGGTTGCCGACGGGCACTGCGGCGGCGTGCAGGGCATCCACATGGCGAGCGGCGACACCGTCGCGCTCCTCGCCCCGGCGGTGATCATCGCGACCGGCGGGGCCGCGCGGGTCTACCGCTACAACACCAACGGCGGTATCGTCACCGGCGACGGCATGGCGATGGCGTACCGCCAGGGCGTACCCCTGCGCGACATGGAGTTCGTCCAGTACCACCCCACGGGGCTGCCGGGCTCGGGCATCCTGATCACCGAGGCCGCCCGCGGCGAGGGGGGCGTGCTGACCAACAGCGCCGGCTACCGCTACCTGCAGGACTACGGCCTCGGCCCCGAGACGCCGCTCGGCGCGCCGCAGAACAAGACCATGGAGCTCGGGCCCCGGGACAAGGTGAGCCAGGCCTTCTGGCACGAGTCCCAGGCCGGGCGCACGCTCGCCTCGCCGCGCGGCGAGGCGGTCAACCTCGACCTCCGCCACCTGGGCGAGGCGCGCATCAACGAGCGCCTGCCGTTCATCCGGGAGCTGGCCCGCACCTACATCGACGTCGACCCGGTGCACGAACCGATCCCGGTGCGCCCCACCGCCCACTACACCATGGGCGGCATCCAGACCGACGGACGCACCGCCACCGCCCTGCCCGGCCTGTTCGCCGCCGGCGAATGCGCCAGCGTGGGGCTCCACGGCGCCAATCGGCTCGGCTCCAATTCCCTGGCCGAGCTTTCCGTCTTCGGGCGCGTCGCCGGTGAAGAGGCCGCCGCCGCAGCCCGGGCCGGCAATACGCCGCCGGAGGACGAGCTGCTCGCGCAGGCGCGGGAAAACGCGGCGCGCTGGGACGCGCTGCGCGCACGGCAGGGCACGGAGAAGCTCGCGGACCTGCGCAACGCCATGGCCGAGGCCATGGAGGCCGGCGTCGGCATCCAGCGCATGCCCGCCGCCATGGAGAAGACCGCGGCAACGCTCCGCGACCTTAGGGAGCGCTATGGACGGCTTCGGCTCGAGGACGACAGCCTCGTCTTCAACACCGAGTGGCTGTCGGCCATCGAGCTCGGCTTTCTCCTCGACGTGGCCGAGGCCATGACCGCCGCGGCCCTGGCCCGCCGCGAGTCCCGCGGCAGCCACCAGCGCCCCGAGGACTATCCGGTGCGCGATGACAGCCACTTCCTGAAGCACAGCCTCGCGCACTACCGCGCCGCCGGTGCACCCGTGGTGGACTGGCAGGACGTGAACATCACCCGTTCCCAGCCCGGCGAGCGCCTCTACGGTGGCGCCGCACGCGCGAAGGAGGCGGCGCAATGAGCGAAACGATCGCCCTCTACGTGGCCCGCTACCGCCCCGGCGAGGACGAAGCGCCGGCGGAGCAGCGCTACGACGTGCCGCTGAGCGCGGACCTGTCCGTCCTCGAGGCCCTCAACTACATCAAGGACGAGCTGGACCCGACGCTGTCCTACCGCTGGTCCTGCCGCATGGCCATCTGTGGCAGCTGCGGTGTCATGATCGACGGCGAGCCGCGGCTCGGCTGCAAGACCTTCCTGCGCGAGTTCGCGGACCGCGGCGAGCTGCACCTGCGGGCCCTGGACCACTTCCCCGTCGAGCGCGACCTCATCGTCGACCTCGAGGGCTTCATGGACCACCTGGAAACGGTGAAGCCCTGGATGACCCACGAGGCCGAACGCCCGCTGGCGGAGGGCGAATACCGGCAGACGCCGGCGGAACTCGAGCGCTACCAGCAGTTCAGCCAGTGCATCAACTGCGGCCTCTGCTACGCCGCCTGCCCGCAGTTCGGGCGCGACGACAGCTTCCTGGGGCCGGCGGCGCTGACCCTGGCGCTGCGCTACAACCTCGACTCCCGCGACGACGGCAGCAGCGAGCGCATGGCCGCCCTGAATGCCGACGAGGGCGTCTGGCGCTGCACCTTCGTGGGCTACTGCTCGGAGGTGTGCCCGAAGGACGTGGATCCGGCCCAGGCCGTGAACCGGGGCAAGGTCGCCTCCACCATCAACTACGGGCTGAACCTGCTCCGGCTCGCGGGAGGCAAGCGCGATGCGTAAACCCTGGCGGCCGGCCCAGCGCTGGAACTGGTGGCAGCACAACCCGGCCTACCGCCGCTACCTGCTGCGGGAGGCGACGGCGCTGCCGCTCTTTGTCTACGCCCTGGTGCTGGTCAGCGGTCTCTATCGCTACACGCAGGGGCAGCTGGCCTTTACCCGCTGGCTCGAAACGCTGCAGTCCCCCGGCTGGCTCGCGTTCCACGCGCTCGCCGCGGCCGCCTGCGTGCTGCACGCGATCACCTGGATCGAGCTCGTGCCCAAGCTGCTGGTGCTGCCGGGCGTCAGCGGTCCCACCACCAAGCGCGCGCACCAGGTGGCGGCGCTGATCGGCTCGGCCGTGGTCGTCGGGGCGGCCCTGGCCAGCTGGCCCCTCGGGGGGGGTGGATCGTGAAGCGGTCGAACGAACCCATCGCCTGGAGCCTGTTCGGCGCCGGCGGCATGCTGCTGGCCCTCATCGGGCCGGGACTGGTGTTCGCCACCGGTTTCCTGCTCCCCTTCGGCGAGCCGGTGGCCACCTGGCACGCCGTGGATGCGTTCATCGCGCACCCGCTGGGCAAGCTGGCCATCCTCGCCGTGATCGCTCTCCCGCTCTACCACACGGTGCACCGGCTGCATCACGGCCTGCAGGAACTGCACGTGCCCCTGCCCCACGGCCTGGTCGCGCTCCTGTGCTACGGCAGCGCCACCGTGCTGACCATTGCCAGCGCCAGCTGGCTGCTGGTGCGCTGACGGGCTTGAGACCGCGGAGGACACCCGCGCCCGCTATCCCAGCGCCGCGGCGCTCGACTGCCAGGCGCGTTCGTGCAGGTAGAAGGCCGCCGTATTGACCAGTGGTTCGAGCAGCGCGAGGGTGCCTCCGAGCCAGGGGCTGCCCGTGACCAGCCAGCCCAGCGCGAAAGCGACCGTGAAGTGGATGGCCGCAAAACTCACCGTTTTCTTTCCAGCCATGATGCGTTTCCTCCCTTGTCGTTCTCCAGACTGTAGCGGCCGTGCGGGGAGCGGGGAAACGGATAAAAATGATAATCATTATCGTCAATAGCCATTGAAGCCGGAGCAGCTGCCGGGACCGGGGACCCGCCCCTGGACGCCCGGGTGCGGCCGAAGCTGAACCCGACGGCCGCCTCTTACCCCTGCTCGCGGTCTCCCAGGCTGCGCTGCAGGGCGTTGAGCGCGGATGGTCGGGCGGGGCCGGAGCTCATGTTCCGGCCCGGCCTCGGCCCCGGGTTGGACCTTGAACTGGGCATGGCGTGACAACCTGAAATGGGCAACGCCCCCGGGCCCGCCCCGGGGTAGGTCCCATGATAGGCACCGCGCCGCCGCACTCAAGGGCGGCGCATCGCTTCAGACGATATCGACCAGCTCGATGTCGAAGGTCAGCTCCTCACCAGCCAGCGGGTGGTTGGCATCCACGGTGATTTCTGCTTCACCCACGTCGGTGACGACGAGGTTCATGACCTGCCCATCGGCACTCTTGCCCTGCAGCTGCATGCCCACGGCGGGTGCGATGTCGTCCGGCAGCGTGCTCTTGGGTACTTCCTGCACGAGCTGGTCGTGCCGGGGGCCGTAGGCCTCCTCCGGCGGGATCTTCACGGACTTGCTTTCACCGACGGCCATGCCCTCCACGGCCTTGTCGAAGCCGGCAATCACCATGCCGCTGCCGACGGCAAACTCGAGCGGATCGCTGCCTTCCGACGTGTCGAACTGCGTGCCGTCGTCGAGCGTGCCGCTGTAGTGGATGCGCACGGTGTCACCCGCCTGTGCCTGTTTCATGCTTTGCCTCCTCCGGGATTGGCTGTGGACCCGGCGTCATTACCAGGCATCTGGTCACCCTAACAGACGCCGCGGGGCGCGGGAAACCGCGCCCCGGTGCCGTGCTACTATCCCCCGGGGCACAGCGCCGCGCCGCCCGCGGCCCGGGGATCAGCAACCAGGACAGGGGAGCACACCATGACCACGGAGCACCGCGGCGGTCCGGTCATCGAAACCGTTGTGCAGGTTGCACTGCTCGCCCTCCTCGCCTTCGCCTGCGCCCGCATCCTGTCGCCCTTCGCCAACCTGCTGCTCTGGGCGCTGATCCTCGCGGTCACCCTGAACCCGCTGAACCGGCGCCTCGCCGGCGCCGTCGGCGGCAGCCGGGGACGTGCCGCCACGCTCCTCGTAGTGGCCGTTCTCGCCCTCATCGGCACCCCGACGGTGCTCCTGACGACCTCTCTCGCCGGCGACGTGGTCAGCGGCTACCGCGCGTTCGAGGCGGGCACCCTGGCGGTGCCGCCGCCGCGGGATGCGGTCGCCGGATGGCCCGTGGTCGGGCCGGAACTCCATGCCGCCTGGACCGAGGCCGCCGCCGATTTCTCCGACTTCCTCGACGAGCACCGCGAACAGCTGCGCAGTATCACGCGCTGGGCCATGGGCGCGGCCGGCAGCTCCGTGGCAACGCTGCTGTTCTTCACCGGCGCCTTCATCATCGCCGGCGTCATGATGGCGTACGCCGACAGCGGCACCGGCGCGCTGCAACGACTCTGCTGCCGGGCCGCCGGTGAGGAACGCGGCATGCGGCTGCACGCCCTGACGGTGGCCACCACCCGCTCGGTGGCGGCCGGCGTTGTCGGGGTCGCCTTCATCCAGGCCGTGCTGTTCGGCGTGGGTTTCCTGCTCGCGGACGTGCCCGCTGCCGGGCTGCTCGCCCTGGCGGCGCTGATCCTGGGCATCGTGCAGATCCCCGCGATCATCTTCACCCTGCCGGCCATCGCCTGGCTCTGGGTCGGCAGCGACCACGGCACGGTCGCCAACACTGTTTTCACGATCTACTTTTTCCTGGCGGGGCTCGCGGACAACGTCCTCAAGCCGCTGCTGCTGGGCCGCGGTGTCGATGCGCCCATGCCGGTCATCCTGCTCGGCGCCCTGGGCGGCATGGTCAGCAGCGGCCTCATGGGACTGTTCACCGGCGCCGTCCTGCTCGCCATGGGCTACCAGCTGCTGATGGCCTGGGTCGACCGGGGGGTTCCGGGCAGCACTGCCCAGCCCCAGCACGAGCCCGAGCCCGAGCCCGAGCCGGCAGCGGGAACCGGGCAGGACGGCGCCTGAAGCCCCACCCATGCGTGCCGCCCGACCGTTGACGCTCGCGCTGGCACTGGCAACCGGTGCCGCCTGCGCACCGCTGGGCCCGGACTTCCGGGAGCCCGAGGTCGACTGGCTGGCGGCCTGGCAGCCGTCGCTCTACGGGCAGGTCGACGGCAGCGACCCCGCCTTCGAGGACAGCCTGGCCCGCTGGTGGACCCGTTTCGAGGATCCGCAGCTGGCGTCGCTACTCGCCCTCGCCCACAGCGACAACCCGGGGCTGCGCACGGCGGGCCTGCGCGTCCTCGAGGCCCGCGCCGCCCTGGGGATCGCCAGCGGCAGCCGCTATCCGCAGGTCCAGCGCATCGAGGGCAGCGCCTCGATCGCCGGGGTCGACGACAGTTCCGGCCTCGCCCCGGACCGCAGCGACACCAGCGCCAGCCTCGGGCTTTCCCTGGCCTGGGAGCTCGACTTCTGGGGCCGCTTCCGCCGCGCCGTGGAGTCGGCGGAGGCGGCGAGCTTCGCCTCGATCACCGCCCAGCGCGATGCCCAGCTACTGCTGACGGCGGAGGTCGCCGCGCGCTACTACGGCTACAAGACCACGCTCCGCCGGATCCGCGTAGCCCGGCAGAATGTCAAGGTGCAGGCGCGCAGCCTGGAAATCACGACGCGTCTCTACGACGAGGGACAGACCGCCGAGCTCGACCTGCAGCAGGCCAAGGTGCAGTACCTGGGCACCCGGGCCGGCATACCCAGCCTGGAGATTGCCCTCGCCCGCCAGCGCAACGCGCTGGCCGCGCTCCTCGGCCGCCCGCCGGGCGACATTCCCGGCCTCGAGGCCATCGACGACAGCCTGCCGGCCGTCGCCCCGGAGGCCATCCCGGCGCTGCCGGCGCGACTCCTGGCCCGGCGCCCGGATGTGCGCACGGCCGCCTGGCAGGCCGCCGCCCAGAGCGCGCGCATCGGTATCGCCGCAGCGGATCTCTACCCGGCCATCGGCCTCGCCGGCAGCATCGGCTGGTCGGGCAGTTCCCTCGCGCTCTCGCCGGACCGCACGGTGCTCGCCGCGGGGCCTACGCTGCGTTGGAACATCCTCAACTACGGGCGCCTCGAGAACGCGGTACGCGTGGAGGATGCGCGGCTGCAGCAGGCCCTGGAGGGGTACCGGGCGGCGGTGCTCACGGCGGCCCGGGAAATCGACGACGCGGCGGTGCAGGTCGTCAAGACCGCCGAGCGCCAGGGGGACCTCGATGCCTCCCTCGACGCCGCCGAGCGCGCCCTCGACCTGGCCACCCGCCGCTACCAGGAGGGCTACTCCGGTTTCCAGCGGGTCCTCGACGCGCAGCGCGCCCTGGCCGCCCAGGCGGACCGCGCCATCGGTAACCAGGGCGATCACCTGCAGGCGGTCATCCAGCTCTACGCCGCCCTCGGCGGCGGCTGGGAACCCGCCACGGCCGAGACCCTGCTGCCCCGCGAAACCCGGGAGCAGCTGCGTGCCCGCGGTGCCTGGGACGCCCTCCTCGACGCGGCGCCGGCAGACCCGCCGCACCACCATGAATAGGATGACGCCATGACCGAGCCCGACACGCCGGCGCCGGAAGCGCCCCCCGAAGAGCCCCGGGAGCAGGCCCCGCCCCCGGCCGGGCGCCGCGGCGGCCTGCTGTTTCTCGCCTTTATCGTCCTGAGCCTGGGCTGGTACCTGCTGGCGCACCGCTACACGCCCTACACCAGCCAGGCGCGGGTGGAGGCCTACGTGGTCGGGGTCGCCCCCAAGGTCGCCGGCAAGGTGACCGCCGTCCTCGTCGGCAACAACGAACGCGTGAGCGAGGGGCAGCCGCTCTTCCGCATCGACGACAGCCAGTACGCAATCGCCGCCGAGGGCGCGCGGGCCGACCTCGCCAACGTGCGCCAGCAGGTGCGCGCCGGCGAGGCGGCGGTCACCACCGCCCGGGCCAACCTGCGCGCCGCCGAGGCCAACCGGGAGAAGGCCGAGAAGGACACGCGCCGGCTCCGGCGGCTGCGCGAGGAGGACCCGGGTACCATTTCCCTGCGCCGGCTCGAGATCTCCGAGGCCAGCCTCGAGGCAGCGCGGGCCCAGGTGGCCGCTGCCGAGTCCGAGATCCAGCGCGCCATCGACGCCATGGGCGGCCCGGGCGACGACAACACCCAGCTCGCGGCCGCCCGGGCCCGGGTCGCGAAGGCGGAACTCGACCTCGCCAACACCACCGTGGTCGCCGAGAGCGACGGCTTCGTGACGGCTCTGCGGACCGAGGTCGGGCAGTTCGCCGGCACCGGCAGCCCGGTGCTCACGCTCATCGCCCTCAACGACCTGTGGATCGACGCCGCCTTCACCGAGAACAACCTCGGCCACCTGGCGCCGGGCACGCCGGTGGACATCGTCCTCGACGTGCTGCCCGGGCGCGTCTACTCCGGGCGCATCCGCGGCATCGGCCGCGGCGTCAGCGGCAGCCGCGATACACAGGCCGGCAACCTGCCCACGGTGCGCTCGAGCCGGGACTGGCTGCGCCCGGCGCAGCGCTTCCCGGTGCAGGTGGCCTTCGACGAGCCGCTGCCGGCGGAATTCCGTGCTCGACTCCTGGTCGGCGGCCAGGCCTCGGTGATCGCCTACGGCGAGGGCTCGGGGCTGCTCGCACTGCTCGGGAAGCTCTACATCCGCCTCGCCAGCCTGCTGTCCTACGCCTACTGATGGCTCCGCTCGAGGCCCGCCGCCGCAGCCACCGCCTCGCCGCGGCAACCGCCCTCGCCATCGCGGCCGGCTACGGCCTGGCCCTGCCGCTGCCCTTCCTCGCCGCGCTCTTCGCCGTGTTCCTGACCAGCGGCGCCAGCGAGCCGCCCGGGACGAAGCGCATCGTCGCCATGCTGCTGGCCGTCGCGCTGACCCTCGGCATCGGCGTGCTCCTCGGCCCCCTCGCCAGCACCTACCCGGTGACCGGCCTGACACTCATGGCCGTGGGCATTTACTTGAGCACCCGCATCGCCACCAGCGAGGGCAAGGCACCGGCCGGCGCGCTGCTCGCCATCGGCTGCGCGGTCATCCCGGCCATCGCCGCGGTTGACCCGGGCCTCGCCGCCACGCTCATCCGGGCCATGGTACTGGCCATGGGTGTCGCCCTGCTCTGCCAGCTCATCGCCTTCGCGCTCTTCCCTGCCACCGGCCCGGCCCCGGCACCGCCGCCGGCCCCGGCACTCGCCGACAGCCAGTGGATCGCCCTGCGCGCCACGCTGTTCATGGTGCCGCCGGTCGCTCTGCTGCTCCTCGACCCGACCCTCTACCTGCCCGTGGCCATGAAGTCACTGCTCCTGTCGCGGGAGGCCTCTGCCACGAGCGCGCGAACGGCCACGCGGGAGCTGCTCTCCTCGACCCTTGCCGGCGGCGCCGGCGCCGTGCTGTTCTGGCTGCTTCTCGGCCTCGCCCCGACCCTGTGGTTTTTCACGCTCTGGACGGCAGTCTTCGCTGGCTACACGGGCTACCGCCTCTACGGGCTGGCGCCGACCCGCCACGGTCCGTCCTGGTGGGTGAACGCCCTGGTCACGCTGCTCATCCTGCTCGGCGCAGCGGTACAGGACAGCGCCGCCGGCAAGGACGTCTACCAGGCCTTCGCCCTGCGCATGGCGCTATTTATCGGCGTCACCGGCTACGCCATACTGGCCATGGCCGCGCTGGAACGCTGGCGCGAACGGCGCCGCACCGCGCCCACCCGTACCCCGGAGGCCGTGCCGTGCTCCTGAACCTGCTCCTCGGCGTGCCTGTCATGGCCGTCTGCCTCATCCTCCAGTCGACGCTCGTCGTCTTCGCCCTGCGCTTCTACGTCAACCGGCAGGCCAACATCCGCGACCACGCGCTGGGCTCGGCGCTCAAGGTCCTCACCGTCGTGATGCTGATCCTGATCTTCGGCAACCTCGCCCAGGTCGCCGCCTGGGCGGCGCTGTTCCTCTTTATCGGCGAGTTCGACGAACTCTCGAGGGCCGTCTACCATTCGGCGGTGAACTTCGCGACCCTCGGCTACGGAGATATCGTCATGTCCGAACGGCACGCGCTCCTCGGCCCCCTCGAGGCCATCAATGGCATTCTCATGGTCGGCATTTCCACCGCGGCACTGATGCAGACCTTCCAGCACGCCCTGCGGCGGGTTCTCGGCGACCAGCGGCTGTGAGCACCCGGGAGGAGCAGGACGCCCTCGGCGCGGTCGCCGTACCGGCCGACCGCTACTGGGGCGCGCAGACCCAGCGCGCCCTGGGCAACTTCCCCATCGGCGACCAGCGCATGCCGCTGCCGCTGGTGCGCGCCCTCGGCCTGGTCAAGTACTGCGCGGCGCGGACCAATGGCGAACTCGGCGCGCTGCCGGAAGCCCTCGCCGACGCCATCGCCCGCGCCGCCCGGGAGGTGATGGACGGACACTGGGACGAACACTTCCCGCTCCCGGTCTGGCAGACCGGCTCCGGCACCCAGTCGAACATGAACACCAACGAGGTCATCGCCAACCGCGCCTGCGAGCTCCTCGGCGGCGCGCTCGGCAGCCGCGACCCGGTGCACCCGAACGATCACGTGAACCGCGGTCAGTCCTCGAACGACACCTTCCCCACGGCCATGCATATCGCCGCGGCCCGGGAAGCGCAGGAACGGCTGCTGCCTGCCCTCGCGCGGCTCGAGGCGGCCCTCGCCGGCCACGCGGCGGCCTGGGACGGGATCAACAAGATCGGACGCACGCACCTGCAGGATGCCACGCCCCTTACCCTGGGGCAGGAGTTCTCCGCCTTCGCGGCCCAGGCCGCGCTCGGGCGCCGGCGTGTCGAGGCGGGCCTCGACGACGTCTACGCCCTGGCGCAGGGCGGTACCGCGGTCGGCACCGGCCTCAACTGCCCGGCCGGCTTTGCCGAGCGCTTCGCCGCGCTCGTCGCCAAAGAGACCGGGCTGCCCTTCCGCAGCGCACCCAACAAGTTCGAGGCCCTCGCAGCCCACGACGCGCTGGTGCAGCTCTCCGGCACGCTGAACACCGTGGCCGTCAGCCTCGGCAAGCTCGCCAACGACGTGCGCCTGCTCGCTTCGGGCCCGCGCTGCGGTATCGGCGAGCTCCGGCTCCCGGCCAATGAGCCCGGGTCCTCGATCATGCCCGGCAAGGTCAACCCGACCCAGGCGGAGGCCCTCGGCATGGTCTGCGTGCAGGTGATCGGCAACCACGCTGCCGTTACCGCCGCGGGCCTGCAGGGACAGCTGCAGCTCAATACCTTCAAGCCGGTGATCATCTACAACGTACTCACCAGCATCGCGCTGCTCGCGGATGCCACGGACAGCTTCACGAAGCGCTGCCTCGCGGGGATGGCGCCGGAGCGGCAACGGATCGCGATGCACCTCGAGCAGTCCCTCATGCTGGTCACCGCCCTGGCCCCGGCCATCGGCTACGATCGCGCCGCGGCCATTGCCAAGCGGGCGCACGCCGAGGGCACGACGCTGCGCGACGCGGCCCTCGCCGACGGCGCGGTGGACGGGGCGACCTTCGACCGCCTCGTGGACGTGGACGCGATGACCCGGCCCACGGACCGGGACGGCGACTGAGCCGTGCAGCTGCCCCGCTTCGTTCCGGAGGACCTGCGCCAGCTCGCCCGCTTCGTACCGGCCCGGGGCTGGGATGCGATCGAGTGGAAGCCCCTGCTGGGCAGCCTGCGCGCCGTGAGCTGGCGCTTCGTGAGCGGCTCGGGCGTGGACAAACTGCGCGAGGGGCTGGCGGGCAGCGACCCGGCGGTCGTGCTGGCCGAGAGCCTGGACGGCCTCCGCCCGCTCTCAGCGGTGGACGGACCGCGGGTGCGCAAGCGCTGCGGCGATGACTTGCTGCGGCTCTATTTCGCGCAGTGGCTCAACGAGGACGGCCTCTTCCTGGACCTGCGCAGCCAGCGCCTGGCGGTGGATGGCCAGGCACTGGTGTTCGCCCCGAACGGGCTCTGGATGCAGCTGCGGCCCGCGTTCCGGGAGGGCATGGCCGATATCTACCGCGGCTTCTACAGCGGCGACGAGGCCCTGCTGGAACGCGCCCTCCTGGCCACCGGCATGCTCCAGGAAGGGCTGCCCGACGCGGCCCGCGACGAGCTCTTCGGCCTGCTGCGGCAGCACTTCGGCATCAGCCAGTCGCGGCAGCGCTTCGCCATCGACAGCTTCAAGGCATCCTTCGACGAGCTCTTCGACTTTTTCCTGGCCCACGACTACACGCTGCACAGCGATTTCGTCTGGGTCGGCTTCTACCTGATCACCCTCTACCTCACCCTCGAGGAGGGCGGGCAGGCACACGACGTGCGCGCGATCTGCGAGGACGTACTCCTCTCCGGTTGAAGCCCTGTCCCGAGGCCTGCTTGAGCGGCCTATTCGAAATCCGGCAGCGCGGGTTTCACCAGTGCCTTGCCCGCCTCCCGCCAGGCGTCGATACCGCCGGCAATGGAGGCCACGTGGAGGTAGCCCATCTCCTGCATGGCGACCGCCGACAGGGCGGCCCGGCCGCTGGTCTTGCAGTAGACCAGCACGCGCCGGCTGCGGTCTTCCAGGGCCGGGTCGGCGCTGAGCTTGAACTCGAGCAGTCCCCGCGGGATGTTCACGGCGCCGGGCAGATGGTCCTCCCGGAATTCCTCCGGTTCGCGCACGTCGATGAGCAGGTCGATGTCGCCGAGGGACGCCTCGGCCTCGTCAGGGGTCACCTCGTGGATCTTCGCCTTCGCGTCGGCGACGAGGTCGTGGGAGTTCTTCACGGCTCGCTCCTGTCAGGGAAAACCCCCCTAGTCTAGCGCAGCGCCGGCGCAGCCGGATGATCCCGGTCAAAACCAGCGCCGAAGGCGGAAGGCCAGGAGCACCAGCATCGCCGCCGCGAAGCAGCCTCCGGCGACGACCCAGAAGGCGTTCTCGTTATCCACGCCGGGCATACCGCCGACGTTGATGCCCATCAGGCCGGTGAAGAAGCCGAGCGGCAGGAACAGTGCCGCAACCAGGGACAGCAGGTACATGCGGGCATTGAGCTGTTCCGACAGGCGCGCGGCGAGCTCGTCGTGCGCGACCGCGGCGCGCTCGCGGGCCTCATCGATCGCCTCGACCAGGCGCACCTGGCGGTCGGCGATCTCGCGCAGGCGCAGCCGGTCGAGCTCGCCGATCCACGGCAGCGGCTCCGTCGCCAGCCGGGCCAGGGCCTCGCGCTGGGGGGCCAGGTAGCGGCGGATGGCGATGGTGCGCTTGCGCAGGCTCGCGAGCGTCGAGCGCAGCGAGGACGTCTCGTTGAGGAGCAGGTCCTCCTCGAGGCCGAGCACCGCATCCTCGAAACCCTCGATGCTGTCGCTCATGCGCTGGACGAGGCGGTCGAGCCAGGCCACGAGCAGCGCCGGGGCCGACCCGGGACCGTCGCCGGCACGAAGCCCGTCGAGCATGTCTTCCGTGGACTGCAGCCGGCGGCGGCGCACGGTGATCACCCGCTCCCCGTCACTCCAGAGGCGCAGGGAAACCATGTCCTCGGGGCTCTCTCCCGGGTTCAGGTTGATGCCGCGCACCGTGAGCAGGAGCTTGTCGGCCCGCGTGAGCACCCGGGGCCGCGTCTCCTCCATGAGCAACCCGTCGATGGCGATGTCGATGAGGCCGCTATGCGTCTCCAGGTACGCGCGGGTCGAAGGCTCGTCCAGGCGCAGGTGCACCCAGAGGCAACCGCTCCCGGGGCGCCAGGCCAGGACCTCGTCCCAGGGAACTTCCCGGGCGCCGCCGGCACCGTCCAGCTGCAGGGCGTGGATCACACCCGCCGGCCAATCGTCCATCTTGTTCCTCCCCGGCCTTCCCCCGCAAAAATACCATTTGTCGCGGACCGGTGCCTGTGCTACTTAGCCTGCGCAGGGCGCAAGGCCGCGCCGCCACGCTGGCGAGCGCAACGCCCCGGAAGACTCGCACATGCGCAAGACCCTCATCGTTGTCGACGATGACAGCTGCCTCCCGGCCGATGCCGGCGACCATTGGCTCACCTTCCAGGCCTACCTGGAGGACTACCCCCGCGCCGGGGAGCCCCCGACGCGACTGATCAACCTCTGCGATACGGCCCGGTACCTGAGTCGCGGCTACTACTGCTCCCTCCTCGCCGAGGCGCGGCAGCACGCCGCCCTGCCGAGCGTCGAGACCATCAACGACCTGCGTCAGCGCGACGACGAGCCCGGGCCGCTGCTGCTGCCCGCCGGCAAGGATGCCCGCCAGGTGAGCGAGGCGCCCGGGGACAGCGCGCTCGTGTTCTTCGGCCAGTGCGGCGACGCCGCCTGGCAGGGCGTCGTCCGGCAGGCTTTTCGACGCTACCCGTCGCCGATCCTCACCCTGCGCCGCGAGGACAGCGGCGCGGTGCGCATCGGCCGCGGCAGCTTCGCCAGCCTGGGGGACGAAGAACGCGGGCGGTGCCTGGCTGCCCTGGAGCGGTTCACCAGCCGGGTCTGGCGCGCCCCGCCGGCGGACAAGCGGCTGCGCTGGGAAATGGCCATTCTCACGGACCCGGCGGAGAGCAGCCCGCCGAGCGACGCCGGGGCGCTGCGCCGCTTCATCGCCGCCGCGGCGGCAGTGGGCATCCGCGCGGAAACCATCACCCACGAGCAGGCGGACCCGATCAGCCGCTACGACGCCCTGTTCATCCGCGAGACGACGGCCATCGACCACCCCAGCTACCGGCTGGCGCGTCGGGCGGAGCGCGAGGGGCTCGTGGTCATGGACGATCCGCGCTCCATCCTGCGCTGCTGCAACAAGATTTTCCTGCACGACGCCTTCAGCTACCAGGGCGTGCCCGCACTGCCCACGCTGGTGGTGGGCGCCGCGACGGAGAGTGAACTGGACCGCATCGAGGCCGCGCTCGGCTACCCGGTGGTGCTGAAGCTGCCCGAGGGCTCCTTCTCCCGCGGCGTTTTCCGGATCCACGACCGCCCGGAGCTGCGCCAGCGCCTCGGCGAACTGCTGGCGGAGACCACCCTGGTGCTGGCCCAGGCCTACTGCTTCACCGCCTTCGACTGGCGCATCGGCATGCTGGCGGGCCGGCCCATCTACGCCTGCCGCTACCACATGGCGCGCAACCACTGGCAGATCTATCACCACGGCCGGCGCCGGGACAGTTCGGGCGGCTTCGATACGCTGCCGACCTTCGAGGTGCCGCCGAAGGTACTGCAGGCGGCGACCCGCGCCGCCGCCGTGGTCGGCGACGGCCTGTACGGGGTGGACTTGAAGGAGCGCGACGGCCAGGTCTACGTCATCGAGGTGAACGACAACCCGAGCATCGAGCGCGGCGTCGAGGACCGCTACCTGGGCGACGAGCTGTATGCGCTGATCATGGCCGAATTCGCCCGGCGCCTGGAGCTCCGCGGCCGGGGCTAGCGCTGGTTCAGCTGTCCAGGCGTTTCTCGAGCCGCAGCCCGTCCCCGCCGTCCTCGTAGTAACCCGGCAGCCGCTCGCGCTCGCCGTAGCCCGCGCCGCGGTAAAGGGACCGCGCCGGCGCGTTCGTCACGGCGACCTCGAGCCGTGCCACCGCGTAGCCGCGTTCGCGCACCGTGCTTTCCAGGGCCGCCAGCAGCCTTCCGCCCAGCCCGCTGCCCCGGGCCCCGGGCGCCACCGCCAGCGAATAGATGCGCGCTACCCGCCCGGCCCGGTGCAGGCTGGCCAGCCCGTAGGCGACGATCGCACCGGCGCTTTCCGCCACCAGGCAGCAGCCATGGGGCACGCGCAGCCAGCGGCGCAGGGCGCGGCGGCTGAGCCGGTCGCCCGTGAAGCTCGCTGCCTCGATGGCCAGCAGGCCGGGCAGGTCATCGGGGCGCGCGGGGCGCAGCGTGATCGGGGGTCGAGCGGTCGCCATGGGCGCGACTATAATCGAGGGCCCCGGGGCGGTCACTGCCCCGTCGCCAGGGAGCATGGATGGAACACCGGGATCAGCAGGTCCTCGCCTTCGCCCACGAGCACTGCGCGCGCGGCGCCTGGCTGGTGACCATCATCGCCGCCAGCGGCTCCTCGCCGCGGCCCGTGGGCTCGCTCCTCGCCTGCGCGGACGACGGCACCCGCGCCGGCTCCGTCTCCGGCGGCTGCGTGGAGGAGGACCTGCTCGAGCGGCTGGCCGACGGCGAGTTCACCGGCCGCCGCGCCGCACAGCTGGAATACGGCGTGAGCGCCGAGGAGAACGCCCGCCTCGGCCTGCCCTGCGGTGGCCGGCTGACCCTGCTGCTGCAGCGCCTCGGGCCCGGCGACCGCCCCTGGCTCGCGGCCCTGGGCGCGGCCATCGGCGAGCGCCGCTGCCTCTGTCGCAGCGTGGCGCTGGCGAGCGGCGAGACCACCCTCGCTGACGGTGACACCCCGGCGCTCCCGCAGCTGGACGAGGGTACTTTCCGCCAGGTCTTCGGCCCCCAGCAGCGCCTGCTCCTGGTCGGCGCCGGGGAGCTGGCCGCCAGCCTCGCGGAGCTGGCGCTGGCCATGGACTACGACGTGCTGGTGACCGACCCGCGGCAGAGCGCCCTGGACCAGTGGACCGGGCCCGCCGTGCCGCTCCTGCAGGGCATGCCCGATGACATCGCCCGGGAGCACGCGGCCGACCGGCACTCGCTGGTGATCACCCTCACCCACGACCCGCGCATCGACGACATGGCGCTCATGGAGGCGCTGGACAGCGAGGCGTGGTACGTGGGCGCCCTGGGCTCGCGGCGCACTACCGAGGCGCGCCGCGCGCGGCTGCTTGAACTGGGTGTGTCGGAGACCGCGCTGGCGCGGCTGCACGCGCCCGTGGGCCTGCCCATCGGCAGCAAGACACCGCTGGAGATCGCCGTGGCGATCATGGCAGAACTGGTGCAGCTCAGGCGCCGCGGGCCGGCGGCGGCCTGAGTTGAAGCTATTCGTGAACAGTGTCTTTGCCTATGTTATCGAATTGCGATAACATCGTAACGTGGTCGAATCCTTTGGAAATTTACTCGCGGAAGATCTCTTCTACGACCGGAAGAGCAGAGCAACCAGATCGTTTCCCAATGAGCTTCGGAGGATCGCCCGGCGAAAACTACTCTACCTGCACGATGCAACAGATCTGCGGGATCTGAGAGTTCCTCCCGGCAATCGGCTCGAAGCCCTGAAAGGCAGTCTGAAGGGATTTCACTCGATTCGGATCAACGATCAATGGCGACTGGTCTTTCGCTGGAGCGGCGGACAGTCATACGACGTACAGATAGTGGACTATCACAGATAGGTGGAGGCCGTGGACAGGCAACCGAAAAATCCATTTCATCCCGGCGAAATGTTGCTGGAGGAGTTTCTCGAACCCCAGGGTATGAGCCAAGCAGCGTTCGCCCGGAAGATTGGCTGGACCAAGGCGCGACTCAACGAATTGATTCGTGGAAAACGGGGCATCACGGCAGATGCTGCATTGGACCTCGCCGATGCGTTGGGGACGTCGCCAAAACTCTGGATGAACCTCCAGGCGACCTTTGAGCTGGACAAGGCCGCTGCGGCCAGAGACGTTGCCTAGCTGCGCCTGCAACCGAATATGCAACCTGGGTGGCGTGCTCTTCTCTGGTAGCTGCAGATCTACCTGTGCGTTGGCCCACCGGGGACTCAGGCGCTTAAGGTGCTCTGCAACCTACTGATTGGAAACGTCTTTCATGGAAAAATGGCGTTAAGCAAAGTTAACTGTGCTTAACTTTGGCATGGTGGCCAAATAAACGCTATCGGCATCCATGCATCTCGATGGCGGGCCTCATCGGCCTCGACACGATTCAGGAGCGCCTCATAGGTCGGAGCGGTCCTCGAACCCGCGCGGCTCAGGCGCGGAGCTGCTCGCCGATGGGCAGCTCGCGGATGCGCTTGCCGGTCGCGGCGAAGATCGCGTTGCACAGCGCCGGCGCGAAGGGCGGCGTGCCCGGTTCGCCGACGCCGGCGGGCGGCGCATCGGAAGCCACGACCTCCACGCTGATGGCCGCCGGCGCCTCCGGCATGCGCGCCACCGGGTAGTCGTCGAAGTTGCCCTGCTCCACCGCGCCGTCCTTCACCGTGATCGCGGAGTGCAGCGCGTAGCTCAGGCTGAACACCGACGCCCCCTCCATCTGGTTGCGCACGGAGTCGCGGTTGACCACCGTGCCGGCATCCACGGCCACCCAGGTCCCCGGGATGCGCAGGCTGCCGTCCTCGGCCACGGCGACCTCGACCACGGTCGCCACGTAGGTCAGGAAGCTGCGGTGCACCGCCAGGCCCAGGCCGGAGCGGGCCGGCAGCTCCCGGCCCCAGCCCGCCATCTCGGTCGCGCGGCGCAGCACGTGCTTCAGGCGTCCGGTATCGAAGGGGTACTCGTCGAAGTCGGCCCCGTAATTGTCGAACTTCGAGCCCTCGGCCTTGAAGTCGATGATCCGGTCCGGGCCGATGGCTTCGAGAAGGAAGTCGCGGTGGTCGCGACCGGCCTTGTGGGCCATTTCCGCCAGGAAGGACTGCAGCGCGAACACGTGGTAGATGTTGGCCACGGAGCGCATCCAGCCCGTGCGCACCTGCGCCGGGGCGCGGCCGGTCTCGGCCTGGATGTGCGGGATGGCCAGCGGCGCGTCGGAGAGCCCGAGGTCCGTCTCGAAACCCGGCACCACCTCGGCGCCGGCCTCGAAGGTGGCATTGATGGTCGGGAAGGTCGAGCGGTGGCGCAGGGCCGCGAGACGGCCGTCGCCGTCGAGCGCCGCTTCCAGGCGCTGCGCACTCACGGTGTGGAAGAAACCGTGGCGGATGTCGTCCTCGCGCTGCCACTGCACGCGCACGGGGCGGCCGCTCTTGTAGGCGAGCCAGGCGGCCTCGGCGGAGAAATCCGGCTTGGACTTGCGGCCGAAGGCGCCGCCGAGCAGCGTCACGTGGACCTTCACCTTCTCCGGCGGCAGGTCGAGCAGTTCGGCGATCAGCGACTGGTCGGCCTGCGGGTTCTGGGTCGCGGCCCAGACTTCCATGACCCCGTTTTCGAAGCGCGCCGTGGCGGACGGCGGCTCCATGGGCGCCTGTGCCAGGTGCGGCACGTAGTACTCGGCGGCGTGGCGCCGCTCGTCGCCGGCCCCGGCCAGCGCGGCCTCGACGTCGCCCTTGCTGCGATGCACGTCCCCGGGCTCGCGGCAGGCCGCCTCGAGGCGGCCGCGGAAGCTGGCCGAGTCGTAGCCGGCGTTCGGCGACTCCGACCAGTTGATTTTCAGCTTGTCCCGACCCAGCTGCGCGGCCCAGGTATGCTCGGCAAGCACCGCCACGCCGCCCAGGGGCTTGAACAGCACCGGGTTCTCCGTGAGCGCGGGCATGCGGATCACATCCACCACGCCGGGCACCTCGCTAGCGGCGCTGTCGTCCACCGAGGCCACGTCGGCGAGGACCACCGGTGGCCGGGCGATCATGGCCACCAGGGTGCCCGGCAGGCGCACGTCGGCGGCGAAGGTGGCGCGGCCGGCGACGATGTCCTGCATGTCGACGATGGCCTTGCCCTTGCCGATGTAGCGCCAGTCCCTGCGGTCCTTGGGCGTGACGTCCGTCGGCGGTTCCCGGCGAGCCACGGCTTCGACCAGCTCGCCGTAATCGACGGAGCGCCCGCTGGCATCGTGATGGACGCGGTGCTGCTCGGCGCGGCAGCTCGCGGGATCCACGCCCCAGCGCTCGGCCGCGGCGTCCCGCAGCATCCGGCGCACGGTGGCGCCGACCAGGCGCAGCCGCTCCAGGTTGAAGCGGATGCTCCGCGAGCCGTCCGTGTTCTGGTCGCCGTAGCGCTTGTCGCCGAGTGCCTGGGCGATGGTGATGCGGTCCCAGTCGGCCTCGAGCTCGTCGGCCACGATCTGCGCCACCGCGGTGCGGGCGTGCTGGCCCATCTCGGAGCGGTGGCAGGTGATTTCCACCGTGCCGTCGGGCTGCAAGGCGACGAAGAGCCGTGCCTCGCTGTCCGCGGCGGCCGCCTCCGACGCGACGGCGCCGGGCACGGCCCGGCGGCCGAGGAGCGGGACGGCAAACACGGCGGCGCCGGCGACCGCCGTCGTGCGCAGGAAGCGCCGGCGGGAGAGGTCGAAGTAATCGGTCATGACGCGGGCTCCGCGAGGTCGAGGAGAGCGGCCCTGATGCGCGGGTAGGTGCCGCAGCGGCAGAGGTTGCCGGCCATGGCCTCGTCGATGGCATCCGTGTCCGGCGACGGATTGTTCGCCAGCAGCGCCGCCGCCTGCATGATCTGCCCCGGCTGGCAGTAGCCGCATTGCGGCACCTGGTGCTTTGCCCAGGCCCGCTGTACCGGGTGGTCCGCGTTCTCGGCGAGACCCTCGATGGTGGTCACGGCCTTGCCCTCGGCCGCGGCAACGGAGGTCACACAGCTGCGCACGGCCTCGCCGTCGAGGTGGACGGTGCAGGCGCCGCAGAGGCCGGCGCCGCAGCCGTACTTGGTGCCGGTCATGCCGGCGATGTCGCGCAGGTACCAGAGCAGCGGCAGCGCGCCGTCACCCTCGACGCTGTGCGCCTCGCCGTTGACGGTGAACTTGATCATCAGCCTCTCCCGGAGCTTTCCGAAGCGATCGGACCCACTACCATAGCGCGGCATCGCCTGCGTTGCGAACGGCGGAACGACGCGCGGCCATGGCGGGGATTGCTACAGGCCGGAACCGTCGGCGGAGTAGATTACCCAGATCTTGGTGTAGCCGTCGGTCTCCCAGACGCCGGTCCACTCCCTGGGAATGGTCACCGCTTCGCCCGCCTCGATCTCCGTGACCGTGCCGTCACTGGAGGTCAGCGTGACACCGCCCTCGAGGAAGTACATGAACTCGTCGACCCCGTAGGGCTCGTCGATCTCCCAGCGCGACGGACCGGCGCGGTACATGCCGGAGGCGAACTTGCCGTCGCTCGACTTCAGCGACGTGATGTCGAGAACCGAGCCGTTTTCCGACACCAGCGTCTCCGGGCTGTCGAAGAGCCCGCCCGCGAGGTCTTCCCGGCTCATTTCCGCCGGGTGGGTGGCCTCGTCCTGGGCGGCGACGGGCAGGGCAGCGAAGGGCAGCGCGGCGGCGAGGATGCCGGTGGCGATCAGGGACTTGGTGCGAAACATGGGAACCTCCTGGGTTCGGGTCAGTGAATGGGTCCGGCGTACCGGGTTAAAGATAGCCGATAGCGAGATAACCGGCCGCGGCGATCGCCGCGGCGACGAGCGCGTAGGGCAGCTGGGTCAGCGCATGCTGCAAAGGTGTGCAGCCCGTTGCCTGCGCCGTCAGCACCGTGGCGTCCGAGTAGAAGCAGGCGTGGCTGCCGAAGGTGCTGGCCGAGAGCGTGGCGCCGATGAGCAGCGTCATGTCGGCACCGAGGCTCTGGCCGAGGCTGGCCACGATGGGCAGCACGATGACGAAAACGCCCCAGTTGGAGCCGGTCATGAAGGAGACCAGCCCCATGCCGACGAAGATCACCACCGGCAGCGACTGCGCCGAAAGCAGCGGCTCGAGGCTGGCGACTACGTAGGCAGGCAGGCCCAGCTCGTCGTTCACCTCCTTGAGAATGAAGGCGGCCACCAGCACGGCCAGCGGCTCGATCATGATCTTGAAGCCGTCGATGACCGTGTCGAAGGCCTCGTGCAGGTCGAGCAGGCGCAGGACCAGCACGGTGATCACGGTGCCGCCGAGCGCGATGTAGATGCCCACGAGAAAGTCGTTGCCCGCCGCCATGGTGGCGGCGACCAGGCCCACCATGGGCGCCACGAACAACCACACCCGCGGCCTGACGCCGGCCTTGGGCTGGATGGAGCGGTTCGCCGCCTCGATGTGCGCGGCCTCCGGCGGCACCATTTCGCCCTCCTCGACGGCGCGGCGCTCGGCCGCGCGCATGGGGCCGAGAGACGGCAGCCAGCCCATGATGACCAGCGGCACCACCAGCACCGCCGCCCAGGCGTAGAACATGTAGGGGATGGCAGCGATATACGCCGCCAGCCCCTCACCGTCCGCGGCCAGGTCGTTAGCAACGATCAGGCCGGCGAAAAAGGCGCCCCAGGTGGAATAGGGAATGATCACGCTGATCGGCGCCGCCGTGGAATCGACGATGTAGGCAAGCTTCTCCCGGGAGACGCGGAAGCGGTCCGTGATGTCGCGCATCGCCGCACCGACGGCGATAGAATTGAGGTAATCGTCCACGAACATGGCGATGCCGAGCAGCCAGGTGATGAACAGTGCCCGCCGCTGCGTACCCGCCCGCCGCGTGAGATAGACCGTGAAAGCCGCGGTAGAACCGGTGCGCAGGAGCAGGCCGATCAGCCCGCCCATGAGTCCGCAGACCAGGATCACCCAGGCGACATCCGGGTCCGTAAGGACCGTGACCGAGGTCTCCGCCATGGCGGTCACAAACCCCGGGCCGTGAAGCATCGTCAGGCCGAGGAGCGAGCCTGAGAGCAGGGACTCGATGGGCCGGTGGGTCCAGAGGGCGAGGACGAAGACCAGGCCCGTCGGCAGCAGGCAGAGCGCGCCCCAGTCAGTCACTTCCATCGATGTGTCCCCGGTTAGCCCAGCTGCTCGCGCGTGGCGCGCCAGGCTGCGTCGATGGCGCCATCCACGAAGGCCCAGGCCGAGGCGTCAGAGTTGGCGATGGAGATGCGGCCGAGCTGTCGCGCGCCGAGGCGGTGCGGCCCGTTGTCGCGGCCCCAGTCCGCCGGGTCGAAGAGCTCGTTGTACTCGTAGGCGTAGCCGTGAGGCCAGCGGTTCACCGTCAGCCCGGCGAGGTCCCGCTCCACGTCGAAGCCGGCCGCACCCAGCGCGCCGTCGAGCTGGCGGGTGATGCGCCGCTCGAAATCGTCGAAGGTGAGCTCGTAGATGGCCCGGCGCCCGGCCCGGTGCTGCTCGACGGCGGAGAGGCCGCGGTCCGGCGCGGCGGGGATGTAGCTGCCGTGCAGCACCGTGGGCTGCCCCGGGTCCCGGGCGAACTCGACACCGCCCATGCTGACCGGAAAATCGAGGCCGAAGGAGTGCATGAGATCCGGCTGGGGCACGCTGATACTGTGCATGCCGAGTTCGGCGAAGGGCCGCCAGTTGCGCACGGCCATGCTCAGGTAGACCAGCGGCACCTTCTCGGCATACTCGATCGCCTCTCGCTGCGCCGCCGGTAGCTCGGGGCAGAGGTAGGGCACCATCGCGTTGTAGCAGGCCAGCACCGCGTGGCGCCCCCGGGCCTTGCGCACCCGGCCGTTGTGCACGTAGCAGACATCCACGGCGGACTCGTCGGAGAGGTGGCGGACATCGACGGCCGTGCTCGAGAGGCGCAGGCGGCAGGCCTGCCCTCGCCGGTCGAGCGCACCGTAGTCGGCGCGTGCCAGCACCAGGTCCTCCATGGTGCTGCCCGGAATGGCTTCCGGGACGAGGGCCCGTACCAGGGAGCGGGCGACGCCGGCGTTGCCGTCGGGAAAGTGGAAGATGTAGGGCTCGTCGCGCTCGGGCGCGTCCGACGGGGGCTCCGGCAGCTCCAAGTAGCGTGTCCCGGGCATGCCGAGGTCCGCGGCCTGGGCGGCGGAGACCGCATCCCAGCCGACGCCCCACCAGCCGCGCATCTGGTCGCGGAACAGCAGGTAGACCGCCTCGGGAACGCCGACGGTCCCGAGCAGGAAGTCGCGGTAACTGGTGCGCTTCAACCAGGGCACGCGCGCCTCCGGGGCCAGGTTGGCGAGGTAGTTGCGCCGGCTCCCCAGCAGCGCAAGGAGCGCCTCGCGGGACGCATCGTCGATGGGATAGGCCGCGACCTGCGCCGGGTCCAGCGCCTTGTCAGGCTTGCGCCAGAGGTCGAGCCCCGGCGCCGTGACGTCGCGCCCGTAGGCCTCGGCGCTGAACCAGATACCGGCGTCCAGCCCCATGCGCTCCGAGAAGGCCTGGTCGAAGTACTCGTAGAAGCGGTCCGTGACGATGCCCACGTCGCGCAGCAGCCGGCCGGCCTCGGGCGAGTACCTGCCCGGCGTGTCGATGGACTGGCTGCCGCCGTAGCCCACGAGAAGCTCGCCATCGACGGTGAACTCGTTGCGCCGGGCGTGGCCACCGAAGTCATCGTGATTGTCGAGGATGAGGATGCGGGCCTCCGGCCCCTTCGCCTGGCGCCAGTAGAACGCCGCCGCCAGGCCGGAGATACCGCCGCCGACCACCACCAGGTCGTAGGTGTCCTCGTCCGGCGTCGCCGGGCGGGGGTATTCGCGCCCCTCCCAGGCGAGCGCATGGGCGACGTCGAAGGCGCCGGGCTGGCTCCCGCGCAGGCCCGTGAGGGCGGGCGGATAGGGCGCGGGCCCCGAACCGGCGAGCAGCTCGGCCGGCGCCAGGGCACCGGCGGCCGTGCCGAGGGCAACGCCGCCGAGGAAATCCCGGCGGGTGATCGACAGGCGACGCGTCACCGCTGCGGCCCTGGCGCTACAGGTTCCAGCTGAAGCGAACGCCGGCGGTGCGCGGGCGACTGGGACTGATATCCGACTGCACGTACGGGGAGCTCGCCGACGAGACGCCGCCCTCGAAATCGTAGTACTCGTCGTCGAGCAGGTTCTCGACGTAGAGGGCCAGCGACCAGCCGACCGGCGAGCGGTAACCGGCCAGGGCCTGCACCTCCGTGTAGCCGCCACCCTCGCGGGCGCCGGCGGCAATGGTTTCCGGCGTGAACGGCACCCAGTCCGCGGGCGCGTCATCCTCCCAGAAGCCCGTGAGGTTGCCGAAAAGCTCCCCGCTCGCCAGCGGGATGGCGCCGTCGACCGTCGCGTAGGCCGTCCACTCGGGAATCCCGGGCAGCGGCGAACCCTCGCAGGCGTTGCGGTCGCCGAGGAACTCCTCGCCGTCGGCACAGAAGTCCTGGACGCCCTTGCCCTCGCTGTCGAACCAGGAGAAACCGACGCCGAAGCTCCAGTTGTCGGTAAAGGCGTAGTTCCACACCCCTTCCACGCCCTGGCCATCGACGGTCCCGGTGTTGCAGACGATGACGACCGGCGAGCCCGGCTCGCTGCAGGTGGCCTGCAGGTCCTCGTACTCGTAGACGAAGGCGTTGAGCTGGAGCTGGCTGGCGCCGTCGAGGTGCGTGCCCTTGTAGCCCACCTCGTAGGAGATCACCGTCTCCGAGTCGAAGGACGAGGGCCGGAACAGCCCCGGCACCGCCTCGACGCCACTGAAGGGTCCGCCGGGGGTGATGGAGAAGCTGTTGAAGCCGCCCTGCTTGTAGCCCGTGGTCACGCTCGCGTAGAGCAGCTGCCCGTCCGTGGGACGCCAGTTGACCACCGCACGCCAGGTGGGCTCGCTCCAGCTCTGCGTGTCGGACACGGGTCCCTCCGGGGTCGTGAAGCCGGTCTGCACCACCTGGCCGAGCAGGCTCTGGTTCCTGTCCGTAAGGACTTCCTGGGACATCTCCTTCTCGTCGTCGTTGTAGCGGACGCCGAAGCTGGCATCGAGCTGCTCGCTGAAGCGGAACTGCAGGTCGATGTAGGCGGCCCAGCCCTGGTACTTGCCCCGAGTGCGGTTCCAGTCGTCGATCAGGCCGTCGTTCGCGCTCGGCGTCCAGCTGTAGGTGCCCCAGTAGTCGTTGAGGATGTAGGCGTAGGCGCCGCCGTAGTAGTTGTTGTAGAAGTCGAAGAGGTCGGCACAGGTCTGGCCCCAGTACACATTGCAGTAGACATCCTCGTCCTGCTGCCCGAGGAACTCCGTGTCGATCTCCTCGCGGTAGTAGGAAACCCCCGCGTACCAGCTGAGCGCCCCGTCCGTGTCCGAGGTCAGACGCAGCTCCTGCTCGAAGTATTCGCCCTCCTGCACCTGCTCGTAGTTGAAGATCGTGAGCGCCGTGGCGTCGAAGTCCTCGGTGTAGTGGTAGTCGTGATCCTTGTAGCCGGTCAGCGAGGTCAACGTCGCCCAGCCCAGGTCATAGTTCACCTCGAGGCCGACCTGGAAGATCTCGCCGTTGTCGATGAGCCCGTTGCGGGGCTCGTCAATGCGCACATCCCGCGGATCACCGGGGACCGGGATCTCGCCGTAGATGCTCTCGAGGAAGGCGTAGGCGGGGCCGTTGCCGGTGGCCCGGTAGATCGTGCCGGACTGCTCCCGGTCCTCGTACTCGAGGTACAGCGCCGCATCCAGCGCACCGCCGGCGTCGTAGACGCCGGTCACACGGAAGGCGGTCTTCTCGTGCTCGATGTGCTCGTTGCCGGTCAGCACGCTGTCGACATAGCCGTCCTCGCGCGAGTGCAGCCCGGCGACCCGCACGGCGATCGCCTCGCCGATATCGAAGTTGCTTCCGCCCTCGGCGCGGAAGATGCCCCGCTCCCCGGCGCGCAGGTCCACGTACGTGTCGCTGTCGCCGCGCACGGGCTTCCTGGTGATGATGTTGAGGGCGCCGGCGATGGAGTTGCGCCCGAACAGGAAGCCCTGCGGCCCGCGCAGGATCTCGGAGCGCTCGAGGTCGAAGATACTGGTGACAGCGGCACCGTTGCGCCCCTGGTAGAAGCCGTTCTTGTAGACGCCCAGCGACGGGTCGCCGCCGTTGCCGAAATCGTTGGTCGTGATACCGCGGACGGCGATCGTGTCGAGAAAACTGTCCTTGGAGTTCCCGGTGACCCCCGGCGTGAAGGCGACGAGGTCCTTGATGTCGTCCGTGTTCACGGTGCGCAGGAAGTCACCGGACAGGGCCTGTACCGCGAGCGGCACGTCCATGACGGACTCGGCCCGCTTGGTGGCGGTAACGATCACTTCCTCCAGCTGCTGCGCGCTGCTGGCGCCGGAGAAGAGTGCTGCGGATACGGCCAGGCTGAGGCCCCGGCGCGCGCTGAACGGGATGGAACGGTGACGCTTGCTCATGGCTAACCCTCTCTTTTTCTCGAGCCGGCGACAGGCCACGCCGGCCGGTGCCGGTGCGCGCTGCGATGGACTCAACGTTATCTCGCGGGTGCCTTGCTACCGATCTGTCGCTGGGCCTGCCAGCCGCGTCCTGCGGCAATCCGGTCCTAGCCTTCGCCCGTGTCCAGGAGAGCAAGCGATCGCCCGTCGGTATTTTTCCTGAGGCTACGCAAAACCCCGGGGAGCGGCAAGCGGAAGCGTCGCCTCACGGCTACCCATTCGGGGGTAGGCGCCATCGGCCCTTGCGCGGGTGCGGGCTATACTCCGGGGCACAGGGCGATGGCGGACGCGCGGGAGGCCGACGGCATGAAGGAAGTCAGGGAGAGCTTTTTCCGCAGGAGTGCACTCCGCAGGGGCGCGTTCCGCAGGGGCGCGGCCGCGGCCCGCGCGTCGATCATCGCCACGGCGTTCACCCTCGCCAGCGGCCAGGCCGTTGCCGCAGAGATCGCCGACCGCGTACTCCGCGGCGGCATGGTCTACACGCTGAACAGCGATGCCCCCTGGGCCGAGGCCGTGGCGATCCGCGGCGACCGCATCCTGTATGTCGGCGACGACGCCGGCGTCGCCGCTTTCACCGGCCCCGCCACCCGTATCGTGGAACTCGGCGGCCAGTTGGTGCTGCCGGGCTTCATCGACAGCCACATGCACATCGGCAGCACCCTGCCCTATCTCGAGGCCGTGAGCCTGTCGCCGGACATGGCGCCGGCGGAGCTGATCGAGACGATCCGCGCCCACGCCGAGGCCAACCCGGCGCTGGACCCGGTGCTGGGCTTCGGTTTCCTCGGCGCCGCCTTCGGTCCGCAGGGGCCGACGGCCGAAGACCTCGACCGGGCCGTGCCGGACCGACCGGCGATCATCATCGACGAGGGCGGGCACTCGGCCTGGATCAACACGGCCGCCATGGAACAGGTCGGCCTCGACGCCGACAGCGAGGACCCGATCCCCGGCGCCCATTACTACAAGCGCTACCCGGACGGCCGCCCCACCGGCTGGCTCATCGAGGGCGAGGCCTTCGGCTGGGTCAGTGAAGCCCTGGGCGTCGCCTCCGGCGAGGCGCTCGCCCGGGCGGCGGAGCAGTTCCTGCCGACGCTGTCGGCCATGGGCATCACCGCCGCCTTCGATGCCGGCATGATCGAGCGCGGTGGCCGGCTCTTCGACTTCATGGGCGGCCTCGCCGCCGAGGACCGGATTCCCCTGCGCATCGTCGGCTC
>CAYTJQ010000012.1:14563-22487 GCA_964438205.1 uncultured Alteromonadaceae bacterium | reverse complement strand
GGCGACGGCGCCGTGCGCATGGCCCTCGACATGGTGGCCACCGCCAGGCAGGCACACCCGGACACCACCAGCCGCTTCACGATCTGCCACGCGCAGGTGGTGAACCCGGCGGACGTGCCGCGCTTCGGCGAGCTGGGTGTCGTGGTCCAGTCCACGCCCACCTGGTACGCCTACGACGAGATCGCGCTGGCCTATCTCGGCGAAGAGCGGCTGGGGCACCTCTACCCGCTGCGCTCCATCGCCGAGGGCGGGGCGAAGGTGACCCTCGGCAGTGACTATCCCGCGAGCTGGATCGGCCTCAACGGCCTCGACCCGCTCTACAACATCGAGATGGCGCTCACCCGCCAGCCCGCCGGCGACGCCGACTACCCGGTGCAGCCTCCCGAGGACGAGCGCATCGCCCTGGCCCGGGCGATCCGCGGCTATACGCTGGACGCGGCCTGGCAGCTGCGCCTGGAAGACGAGATCGGCTCCATCGAGCCCGGCAAGCAGGCGGACCTGGTGGTGCTGGACCGGAACCTCTTCGACCTCGATCCCTACGCGATTCACGAGGCCGACGTGGTCATGACCCTGGTCGACGGCGATGTCGTCTACCGGTCGCCCTGAGGCTCAGCCCTCCGCGGGCATCACCGCCGGCGGCTGCCAGCGGCCGGCGAGCACCGCCTCGCCGGGCTCGTAGAGGCGCAGCGTCACCTGCACCGGGCCGGACGGCGGCAGCGGCAGCCAGTTCGTTTTCGCATCGCCGGCCGGCGCTTCGGGCTGGAGGTACAGTGTGAGACCACCGTCCGCATCGCGGCGGAGCGCATCGGAGCTGCCCAGGCGATGCCGCCCGCCGACGTCCGGCAGCAGGTACCCCTCGCCGTCGTAGACCGTGAGCGACCAGAAGGCCCGCGCCGGCGGCAGGCCCTCCGGCGGGAAGTGCAGCCGGTAGGCGCGGCCGCCGGTGAGCGGATCGCCGTTGCCGTCGCGGTCGGTCGTCGGGTAGACGGCGTCCTCCGGCAGGTTGGCGCCGAAGCCGATCAGCGCCACCCCGGCGCGCAGCCGGTAATCGGTCCCGTAGCGCCCCATGCCGTCGACCACGAGGCGCCAGCCGGTCGCCCCCCCGACCCGGTCCGCCACCGCTGCCGCCAGGCGCGCGCGCACCGCCGCCACGCCCCGCTCGAGCAGGCGCCGCGCCAGCCAGCCGTAGGCCTCGGGATCTGGCCCGGCGCCGGGCTCGACACCGAGGCGGGCAAGTACCGCGAGCGCGTCCCGGTCCGCCGGCGCCGCCGGGTTGTCCGCGAGGAGTTCGCCGAGGCGCTGGAAAAATGCCAGCGCCGGCAGAGCCGCGACGCGATCCGGCGGCAGGTCACCGGCGACCGCGGGCGCGGCAGCCGCCGCCGGCCAGGGGCCCGCCGCCGCGCCGCCGAGAGGCACCAGCCGGACCTGGTCCTGCAGGGCGTGGACCGCCGGGAAGTCCGCCGTGCCCCGCGCGTGAATGCGGCCGAGGAGCCAGGCAATGCGCGTCGGCACGGCCACCACCGTCGCTCCCTTCGCTGCCGCCGGTACCTCCCCCGCCCAGCCCGGCCCGGCGATGAGGAAGCGCCCCGGGCTGCCTCCCAGGGTCCGCGAGCCGGGGGAGGCGACCACGTTGCTCCAGCCGTCGAGCACCGGGAACTGGTAGAAGCGGTCGGGGATCGGCGGCAGCGAGAGCAGGAGCGGGCCCGCCGACAGGTCCAGCCAGGCGATGGAATAGAGCGTATCGAGGTTGGGGCGCACCACCGCCCGGAAGCCGGCGCCGGGGAAGTCGCGCACGTGGCGCAGGGCGTTCACGGCCGAGCCCGGCACGTCCGCAGCCCCGCTGCGCGCGGACTCGTCCATGAGCACGAGCGGGTAGCCGAACAGGTACCCCCGGGCGGCGCTTTCCGCGAGCGCACGCGGGCCGAGGTTGCCCGGGTTGGCGAGTGCCCAGCGATAGACGCCGGCGCCGGCGACCAGTAGGAGCGCGAGGCCGAGAACGAGCCGGAATAACGGGCGCTGGCTGCGGGTCACGGCGGGCCTCAGCTGACGAAGCGGGGGTTGCGGAAGGGCCAGCAGCGGGCAAGCCAGTCGCGCAGGGCGCTGCCGAGCTCGGCCTCGAGGCCCGTTTCCAGCTCGCTCGACCGCACCCAGTAGCGGACGGCGGCATCGTGGCCGGGCAGCGCCGTCGGTTCGATGTAGACACAACCGAGCACCCGGCTCTCGTCGGGCGCCACCAGGGTATAGGCGAAGGAGCCGCGGCGCTGGAACTCCTTCTCGTGCCAGCCGAGATCGACGAGGTTCTGCCGCCGGGTCAGGCCCGTGGGCCAGCCGGGGCCGAAGCGCGCGACCAGGTGCGCCTCGCTGCTGACGACCGCCTCGTAGTCGAGGTCGACATCGTCCACCGTGATCATGCGCAGCCGCCAGCGCGGGGTCTCGAGCCCGGCCGGCACGGCAAAGTCCGCAGCCACGAAGGCGCTGGTGGGGGCGGAAGCCTTGGCGACGCTGTCGGTCACGGTGCCCTTCCTCGCAACGGGATGGCGACAGTTTACTCCCGGGACGACCGTGCGTCCTTTTTACCCCGCAGCGCGTAGGAAGGGCATGACTTCACAGAACAGCGCACAGGAACGTTCAACCCACATTGCCGGGGAGAGCGCCGCCGCGCCGGGGCCCGGACTCCTCGCTGCCTATGGCGCCCTCGCCTTTCCGCTGGCGGCGGGCTTCATCGCCCTGCAGGTGATCGTCCCCACCTACTACGCCCAGGTGCTGGGCCTCAGCCTCAGCGCCGTGGGCGGGATTCTCCTGGTTGCCCGGCTCTGGGACCTGGTGACGGACCCGGTCGTGGGTTTCCTCTCCGACCGCACGCCGCCTCACCTCGGCCGGCGCCGGGTATGGATCGCCGCCAGCGCCCCGCTCCTGGCCATCGCCGCCTGGTACCTGTTCAACCCAGCGCCGGGGGTCGGCAACGGCTACCTGTTCTGGTGGGGCATCGCCATCTACATCGCCGGCACCTTCGCCGTGGTGCCCATGAACGCCTGGGGCGCCGAGCTCTCCGCCGACTATCACCAGCGGGCGCGGATCACCGGCGCGCGAACCCTCTTCGGGCTGCTGGGTACCCTGAGCGGCCTCTTGCTGATCGACAACACGGACAACGACACGCTGGCGGCGTCCCTGCGCGCCATCGCCCTGCTGCTGATCATCGGCCTCGCCGTGGTCGTGCCCTGGGCGGCCTGGCGGGTGCCGGACCGCTCGCCGGTGACCGGCAGCGGCAACAGCCTGCGCGGCGCCTGGGCGCTCCTGCATCGGCCGTCGCCCTTCCGGCGACTGCTGCTGGCGTTCCTGGTCAACGGCACGGCCAACGCGATCCCCGCGACCCTGTTCCTGCTCTACGTCACCCACGTGCTCGAGCGCCCGGGCATCGCGGGGCCCATCCTGTTCCTGTACTTCGCGGCCAGCGCCGTCTCCATCCCCGCCTGGGTGGCCGTCGCCCGGCGTATCGGCAAGCACCAGGCCTGGTGCGTGGCGGTCGTCGGTTCCTGCCTGTTCTTCGCCGGCGCGCCCTTCCTCGGCGCCGGGGACACGGTGTGGTACGTCGCGATTGTCGCGGGCACGGGGCTGATGATCGGCGCGGACCTGTCGCTACCGAGCGCCATCAATGGTGACCTCATCGAGTGGGACGAGTGGGAAAACGGCCAGCGGCGCCCGGGGCTCTTCTTCGCGCTCTGGGGCACCGCCTCGAAGCTCGCCTTCGCCCTGGCCGTGGGCACGATCTTCCCGCTGCTGGACCTCGTCGGCTTTTCGGCCCAGGGTGGCAACAGCGACCAGGCGGTGCGCCTCCTGGCGGTGCTCTACGGCGCGCCGAGCATCGCCCTCAAGCTGGTCGCCGTCGCGATGATGGCCCGCTTCCCCATCGACGAGGCCGTGCATCGCGACCTGCGCCGGCGCCTCGAGGAACGCCGTCGTGGCGACGCCTCTGGACAGAGCGGCCGGGGCGCGCAAGACTCCCGGCACGAGCAGGGAGGACAACATGAGCGACAGGACAGCGGTACAGACACCGGCACACCGTGAGTTCTTCAAGGTCCGCTACCGGGATACGGACGCCCAGGGACACCTGTATTTCGCCAACTACCTGGTCTTTGCGGACGAGGCCGCCGGCACCTACCTGTCATCGCTCGGCTTCGACTGGAGCGACCCGGCCGGGACGCCCTGCCTCGTGTTCACGGTGAACATCAACATCGACTACCTCGACGAGTGCCGCATCGAGGACACGGTGCGGGCGGAGGTCGGCTACAGCCACCTGGGCAACGCAAGCGCCAAGCTGGACTTTGCCCTGTTCAACGACGCCTGCGGCACCGCCCTGGCCCGCGGGCACATCCGCCAGGTCTTCGTCGACCGGGACAGCCGGCGCTCTACGCCCATCCCGGCCGCGCTGCGCGCGGCCATCCTGGCCCGCCAGCCCATGCTGGCCGATGCGTGAGCGAGCCCTTGCATACCCCGGCGCGCGAGACTACCGTGCCGGGCGGGAAAGCCTGAGACAAAGCGATGGATCCTGACAAGATGCGCGCCGCCGCCACGGAGGTCACCGAGCTGCTCAAGCTCCTCGGCCACCGGGACCGCCTGCTGCTGCTGTGCGAGCTGAAGAGCGGCGAGGCGTCGGTGGGCGATCTCGCCCGGCGCCTCGGCATCAAGCAGTCCCCCCTGTCCCAGCATCTCGCCCGCATGCGCCACCGCGGCGTGGTGGTCGCCCGCCGCGAAGCGCAGACCGTCTACTACCGCATCAGCGACGGCAAGGTCGCGGAGGTCGTCAGCGTCCTCTACAAGCTGTACTGTAGCGGCGACGACTGACCGCCGCCCCGCGGGCGGCCCGCTGGCGAGGGTACGCCCATGGAAAACCACCTGCTGTACATCCTCGCCGCCGTGCTGGTGCTCGGGGTAGGGGCGCAGTGGCTCTCCTGGCGGCTGAAGACGCCGTCGATCCTCGCCCTCCTGGTCCTCGGCATCGTCGCCGGCCCCGTCACCGGGGTGCTGCGCCCGGACGAACAGTTCGGCGACCTGCTGTTTCCGTTCATCTCCCTCGGCGTCGCCCTCGTGCTGTTCGAGGGCGGCCTGACGCTGCGCTTCCGCGACCTCCGCGGGCACGGTCGTACCGTCACCAACCTGGTGAGCTGGGGCGCACTGCTCAACTGGCTGCTGATCGCCGGCGGCTGCGTGGCCTTCGCGGGCTTTGCTCCGCACCTGGCTTTGCTCTTCGCCGCGCTGATGGTGGTGACCGGGCCCACGGTGATCAACCCGCTGCTGCGTACCATGCGCGCCCGCGCCGATGTCAGCCAGGTGCTGCGCTGGGAGGGCATCCTCATCGACCCGGTCGGCGCCCTGCTCGCCGTGCTCGTGTTCCAGTACCTGGTGCCCGGCAGCGAGGGCTGGGTGGTCTTCGGCAAGAGCATCGCGGTGGGCCTGGTGATCGGCCTCGCCGGCGCCTTCGGCCTCGGCTTCGTCCTGCGCCGGCACTGGGTACCCGAGTACCTCGCCAACGTCGTCACCCTGGCCTGGGTGGTGCTGGTCTTCGCCGCCAGTGATTTCGCGGCCCACGAGTCCGGCCTGCTCGCGGTGACCGTGATGGGCGTACTTCTCGGCAACATGAAGGACGTCGGCGTGAGCGAGATCCTCAGCTTCAAGGAGAGCCTGTCGATCCTGGTTATCTCCGTGCTGTTCGTCGTCCTCGGCGCCCGGGTGGACCCGCTAGACATCCTGGCCACGGGCTGGGGCGGGGTCACGGTACTGCTCGTCGTGCTCCTGGCCCGCCCCGTGATGATCTGGGCCTGCACCGTGGGCGCCGGCTACAGCTGGCAGCAGCGGGCGCTCCTGTCCTGGGTCGCGCCCCGGGGCATTGTCGCCGCCGCGGTCTCCAGCCTCTTTGCGCTGCGCCTCGCCGAAGTCGGCTACGCCGACGCGGTGCAGCTCGTGCCCTACACCTTCCTCGTGATCATCGCCACGGTCGTCCTGCAGAGCATCACGGCCCGCCCCGTGACCCGCGCGCTGGGTCTCGCCGAGGAAGAACCGAACGGCATGCTCATCGTCGGCGCCAACCCCGTGGCCCGGGCCATCGGCGACGTGCTCCGGCGCCAGGGCTTCCGGGTCAAGCTCGCCGACACCTCCTACGAGGAGGTGCGCGCCGCGCGCATGGCGGGCCTCGAGACCTACTACGGCGACCCGATCTCCTCCCACGCCGACCAGTACCTGGAGCTCGTCGGCATCGGCCGGCTCTTCGCCATGTCCCGCCGCTCGCGCTGGAACACCCTGGCCTGCATGAAGTACCGTGGCGAGTTCGGGCCGAACCGGGTCTTCAGCCTGCGCAACGCCGAGGACCGGGACGCCAGCGAGCGCGAACGCCTGCCGGAGGACTACCAGGTGCCGCGCATGTTCAGCGGGGATCTTTCCTACGAGAAGTTTGCCAGCCTGCTCGCCCAGGGGGCGGAGGTAAAAGTGATCAATCTCACCGAGACCTTCGACGTCGAAGACTGGAAGGAGACCACGGGCAATCGGCTCATTCCGCTGTTCTCCCTCGGCGAGGGCCAGAAGCTGCGCGTATTCACCCAGGACGAGGAGCCGCCCCTGGACCCGGGCAGCAAGCTCATCGCCCTGGTCTGGGCCGCCCGGGACTGACGCCGCGGGGGCCATGCCGACACCGGGTACCGGCAGGAGGGAACCATGAACAGCATCGATGTCGACGGCCGCGCCGTCACCCCGTCCAAGATCCTCTGCGTCGGGCGCAATTACGTCCGCCACATCGAGGAACTCGGGAACGAGATACCGGACCAGATGGTCGTCTTCGCGAAGCCGAACTCGGCGATCGGCGACCGCCTGTGCGCGACACGGGAAGGCGAGGTGCTGCACTACGAGGGCGAGATCGCATTGCTCGTGGAGCGCGGCCGCTACACCGCGGCAGCCTTCGGCCTCGACCTGACCCGGCGGGCGCTGCAGGGTGAACTGAAGAGCAGGGGCCTGCCCTGGGAGCGGGCCAAGGCGTTCGACGGCGCCGCGCTGTTCAGCGCCTTTGCATCCCTCGAGGGCCCGGTAACGGCCCTTTCCCTGCGCCTCACCGTCGACGGCGAGGAACGGCAGGCGGGCAGCGTGGGGCTCATGATCTACAAGCCCGCCTACATCCTGGAGGAGCTCTCCCGGCTATGCACGCTCGAGGACGGGGATATCGTCATGACCGGCACGCCGGCCGGGGTGGGACCCATCGACCCCGGCGCGATCTTCGAGGGTACGGTGTTCGCGGACGGCGCACCCCTGTGCAGCGCCCGGTGGACCGCCGAGCCCTGAGGAGGGATTGTCTCCCCGCGACAATTGCAGTAGCGTTGTTTGAACTTCCCTGGATCGCGCCCTATGCGAGCGTTGCCGAAGTGCAAGCGATACTGAAGCTGGACCTCGCGGGACAACCCCGCGGGTGGATGAGCCTTCACGAGGCGATTACCGCCTACGCCCGGGGGGCGGTGGTCTACGGCATCGGCGACCTGCTGCCGCCGGTCTTCGGCGGCATCCAGCGCCGGAGCGGCGAGCGATCCTTCATCGAGGTACAGCCGATCGTCGCCCTCGACGGGCGCGTCACCCAGGGTTTCACCCCGCCTCTCTGCAACCGCACCCTGTTCCGCCGGGACGACCACCGCTGCCTCTACTGCGGCAACCAGTTCCCCCGGGGAGAGCTCACCCGCGACCACGTGCTGCCCGTTTCCCGCGGCGGCTCGGACCGCTGGGAGAACGTGGTCGCCGCGTGCCGGCGCTGCAACTGGCAGAAGGACAACCAGACACCGGAGGAAGCGGGCATGCCGCTGCTGGCGGTGCCCTTCCGGCCGAACTCCTACGAGTGGCACTTTCTCGCCAAGGAACGGATCCTCGCGGACCAGATGGAGTATCTCTCCAGGCA
>CAYTJQ010000012.1:0-14463 GCA_964438205.1 uncultured Alteromonadaceae bacterium | reverse complement strand
ACTTTCTCGCCAAGGAACGGATCCTCGCGGACCAGATGGAGTATCTCTCCAGGCAATTTCGCGCCGAGCGTGACTGGGCCAACTGAGCGCCGGCAACTACCCGCGATAGCAACTACCCGCGATAGTAGCGCTGCGGCACGAAAGGCATCCGCGCCACCGTCACCGGCAGGCGCTTGCCGCGGATCTCGGCTTCCAGCGGCGTGGCGATGTCGCTGAAGGCGGTAGCCACGTAGCCCATGGCAATGGGGCCGCCGGCGCTCGGCCCGTAGCAGGCCGAGGTGATAACCCCCACCGCCTCGCCGGAAGCGGCGAACAGCGGTTGCCCGTCGCGCACGGGGCGCTTGCCCTCCACCCGCAGACCGACGCGGCGCCGCTCGGGGCCGGTCGCCTTGCGGCCGAAGATGGGCCCGGCACCGGGAAAACCACCCTCGCGCTCGCCGCCCGGACGGCGGGCCTTGCCCACGGACCAGTACAGGCCGGCATCGACGACATTGGTCCCCGCGTCGAGGTCGTGACCGTAGAGGCATAGCCCCGCCTCCAGGCGCAGCGAGTCGCGCGCACCGAGGCCCGCCGGCGCCACGCTCGGCGCCGCAAGCAGGCGGCGGGCCACCGCCTCCGCAGCGGCGGCGGGCAGTGACAGCTCGAAGCCGTCCTCGCCGGTATAGCCGGAGCAGGTGACATAGCACTCGACGCCGTCGATGACCGCTTCGCTGCCGCGCAGGAAGGGCAGGCGGGCGAGGCCCGGGGCGAGCTCCGCGAGGACCGCGCGCGCGGCCGGCCCCTGCAGCGCGAGCAGGGCGCGGTCTTCCAGCACAGTGAGGGACTGTGCGTCGTCCAGGCTGGCCTCGAGGTAGGCAATGTCCTCGGCCTTGCAGGCCGCGTTCACCACCAGGAAGAAACGCTCCTCACCCCAGCGGGTGATGATGAGGTCGTCGCGGACACCGCCCTCGTCATTGGTGAGCAGCGCATAGCTCTGGCTGTGTGCGGGCAGGCCGGCGACGTCTGCCGGCACCAGGCGCTCGAGCAGGGCCGCCGTGCCGGGGCCCTCGATGACCACCTGGCCCATGTGCGACACGTCGAAGAGCCCCGCCTGCTCACGGGTGTGCTGGTGCTCGCGGAGAATGCCGGCGGGATACTGCACCGGCATCTCGTAACCGGCGAAAGGCACCATGCGGGCACCGAGCTCGCGGTGCAGGGCGTCGAGAGGCGTGGTCAGCAGGCTCATGGGCGTTTTCTCCGGGCGGGCAGGCGCGACACTCTACCCAGCCCCCCGGCCAGGAGGCAAGCCGGTGCCGGGCACGACAGGCGGGCACAGCTTGCCGCGGCGGCAGGGAATCGGATAATGCCCCCTTCCCCGGCAACGAGGCCCGCCATGACCAGCCGCCACCAGACCATCAGCCTCATCGGCATGCCCGGCGCGGGCAAGAGCACTGTCGGCGTCATTCTCGCCAAGCGCACGGGGCTTGCCTTCACCGATACGGACCTCGCCATCCAGGTGCGCGAGGGCGAGATCCTGCAGGACATCGTCGATCGCGTCGGCAACCCCCGCTTCCGGGAAATCGAGGAGGAGGTACTCCTCGAGGTACCCCTGGACGATGCCGTGGTATCGACCGGCGGCAGCGTGATCTACTCCGATGCCGTCATGCGGCGGCTGCGCGCCGCCGGGCCCGTGGTCTACCTCGCCGCGGACCTCGCCACCCTCGAGGCGCGGGTGGCGGCAAACCCGCTGCGCGGCATCGCCCGCGGCGCGGGGCAGAGCTACGCGGATGTTTTTGCAGAGCGCTGCCCCCTCTACAAGCGCTACGCCGATATCATCGTGGACGCCACCGCCGGCAACGCCGATGCCGTGGCCGACGCGATCTTTCGCGCCCTACCCTGACCCCGGCACGTCCGCGGGCGCGTCCGCGACGCCCGCTGTGCCGCGGCCGATCCCGGAAAGCGCCGCAAACACCGGCTCCGGGCGCTGGCATGCGCCTTGCTGGAACACCCTCAGGCGGCCCGGTCGGCCAGGCGCTCAGGGAAGAGCGGCGACAGGGACGTTGCGCGGCACCCGCCAGGGAAGGGGCCGGGCCGCCTGGTTTCAAGGCCACGATGCGGCGCCGGGACCATGGATAGGGCGCGAAAACGGGCCGCAAAAGGCGACAGGTCCGGCCCGCCAAATGCCAGCAAAATTCACTTTACTCGGCGGCCACGGTGTCCGATATTCCGCGGAAATCACGTGCTGGCCAATACCGGGGAGGTTCTCTGATGGGTGAGCGCGAACAGGCTGCGGACCTGGACGGCAACGACGACGGCTTCGAGCCCATCGTCGGCGATTACGACAACGACGACTTCGAGCCACTGGAAGCCTTCAGCTCCCAGAAGCAGCGCCTCGCCGCCATGCGGCGGCGGGCGGAGCGGCGGCTGGAAGAGAAGCGCCTGCGCGAGGAACTGGGCGACTACGACCTCGAGCTGGACGACTACTAGCCGGGGCCGCGGGACGGCTGGCGGCGCGCCTCAGGCCGGCGCGCCGTGCGTCGTTTCCTGCTGCCAGTCGAAAACGTTCAGCTCGATGAAGATGAACGCAAAGAGCCAGAGAAAAGCGTCCCAGAAATCCAGGAAGTCCCCCGCGTAGCCCCAGTAGGCGGCCGCCAGGAACAGCACCCCGTACACCCCGAACTTGAGGAACTTGTTGATCCGCATGATGTGGTCCGACAGGTCGCCCCGCAGCTGCAGACGCACCTCCACCTCGAGCAGGATCACCACCAGGATCCAGGCGCCGGCATTGATGACGTCCGTCCATGCCAGCCAGCGCGCCTGCTGCAGCACGTCGGCGTCGGCCAGGATCTGGAAACCGTTGATCTGCAGCGGTGCGCCGGCCAGCCCGGCGCAGTTCGCCGCCGTCAGCGGCGCGTACTCATCGAGCTTTTCCAGCACGGACCAGGGCTCGGACATCCGCTGGCAGGCGTCAAAGCCCTCGAGCACGGTCGCGTCGAGAAGCGTCGCCAGTTCGGCCACATAGCCGGTGAACGCATAGACGATCGCGACGCCGCAGGCGAGCCGCGTCCAGTGCAGTGACCGGCGCGTCCAGCCACGGATCTTCTCGTCGTCCAGCACCGAGGTCTCCAGCTCGAACAGCAGCAGCAGGATCACCCAGGCCGCGGTGTCGATGGTGGCGGCGAAGACCTGGATTACCTCGCCCGGGGCGAGGCCGCCGGTGAAGGTGTGCTCCAGGGAAAGCAGTTCCTCGCGCAGGAACAGGTAGACGTTGAAACAGAGCGCGAGATAGGTGGCGTACTTCACCGCCCGGAACAGGCGGTAGCCGCTGCGGCTGTCGAAGAGGCGACCGGTCAGGGTCATCGCGCGCTCAGACCTGCAGCAGGAGATGCTCCCGCTCCCAGGAGCTGATCACGCGGTTGAACTCCTCGAACTCGTCGAGCTTCACGGCCGTGTAGGCGCGCAGGAACAGGTCCCCGAAGAGGTCGCAGAGCGCGGCCGTGGCGCGCAGGTTGCGCAGGCCCTCTTCCAGGGTGCGCGCGACCTCCACGTCGTCCTCGTTGGCCGTGCCGGCGTGGGGCTCCGTGGGCGTCAGCTGCTCGCGCATGCCGAGGAGGCCGCTGGCCAGGCTCGCGGCGATGGCGAGGTAGGGGTTGGCATCGGCGCCGGGGAAGCGGTTCTCGACGCGCGTGTGATCCGGCGCGCTGTGCGGCACCCGGAACGCGGTGGTGCGGTTGTCGAAGCCCCAGTTCAGGTTGATCGGCGCAGAGATGTCCGGTGCCAGGCGCCGGTAGGAATTCACGTTCGGCGCATAGAGGCTGATCAGCTCCGGTGTATAGCGCTGCAGGCCCGCGATGTAGCTGAGGAGGGCGGGCGTGAAGCTGCCATCGTCCTCGGCGAAGACATTGCGGCCGGTTTCGGCGTCGAGGAGGCTCTGGTGGATGTGCAGCGCGCTGCCCGGCTCGATGCGCATCGGCTTGGCCATGAAGGTGGCGTACATGGCGTGCTTGTGCGCCGTCTCCCGCACGGTGCGCTTGAACACGAAGACCTGGTCCGCGAGCTTGAGCGGGTCGCCGTGGCGGAAGTTGATCTCCATCTGCGCCGCGCCGTTCTCGTGGATCAGCGTATCCACGTCGAGCTCCTGCGCATCGGCGTACTCGTACATGTCTTCCACGAAGTCCTCGAACTCCGCCACGGCATCGATGCCGTAGGACAGCCGCGCGGTCTCCTTGCGGCCGGAGCGGCCCGCAGGGGGCTCGAGCTCGTAGTCGGAGTCGAGGTTGCGGGCGACCAGGTAGAACTCGACCTCCGGTGCCACCACCGGCACCAGGCCGGCCTCGCTGAAGGCGGCGAGCACCTTGCGCAGGATGGTGCGCGACGCCAGCGGGTGCAGGTCGCCCTTCAGGTTGTAGCAGTCGTGGATGATCTGTGCGGTGGGCTCGCGCGCCCAGGGCACCACGCGCAGGGTGCTGACATCGGGCTTCAGGAGCATGTCCGTGTCGGTGGGCTCGACGAACTCCCAGTGCTCGTCCGAGTACTCACCGGTCACCGTCTGGACGAGGATGCTCTCGGGGAGTTTCGGCAGGCTGTCGTTGAGGAACTGGTGGGCGGGGATGAACTTGCCCCGGGCATTGCCCGTGAGGTCGGGCACCAGCACCTCGACCTCCGAGATCTGGTGCTGCTTGAGCCAGTCCCGGATGACCTGCTTCTCATCGTCCATGGGCGCGTCCACTGGGGGAGTTGGCGGCAGTATCGCAGCACCTTTCGCAAGGCGGCAAGTGCAGCTAACCCCGGGGTGGTATCCTTGGCGCGCATCAGCAGCTGCTAGAGTTTTGCCATGAACGAAGGCCAGCCCCACACCGATTCCTGGTATGCCGCCAGCGCCAACCGAGACCTGGCCTTCCCCCGCCTGGAAGGTGACCGGGAGGTCGATGTCTGTATTATCGGCGGCGGCTACACGGGCCTTTCCAGTGCCATTCACCTGCGGCGCCGGGGCTACAGCGTCATCCTGCTCGAGGCCCACAAGGTCGGCTGGGGCGCTTCCGGGCGCAACGGCGGCCACGTGGGCACGGGGCAGCGGGTCGACCAGCCAGAGCTCGAGAAACTGGTGGGCGATGAGCGTGCCCGGGCCCTCTGGGACCTCGGCCTCGAGGCCGTGGACACGGTCTGCGGCCTCATCGACGAGTTCGCCATCGATTGCGAGCTGAAGACCGGCAACCTGCATGTCGCCTCCAGCGCGCAGGCGGGCGAGGACCTCGCCAGCGAGGCGGCGCACCTCGCGGAGCGCTACGGCTACGAGCAGCTGCGCTACGTGCCGCCGGCGGAACTGCCCGAGTGGACCTCGGCCCAGGGCATGCACGGCGGCCTCATGGATTACGGCGCCCGGCACCTGCACCCGCTCAACTACGCGCTGGGCCTGGCTGCCGCGGCACGAGATCTCGGCGCGGAGCTGTTCGAGGGCAGCCGCGTCCTCGACTACCGGGAAGACACCGCCGTGCGCGTGCGCACCGCGCGGGGCACGGTCAAGGCGCGCTACCTCGTGCTCGGCTGCAACGGCTACCTCGACAAGCTCGAGAAACGCTGCGCGGGGCGCATCATGCCCATCAACAACTACATGCTGGCCACGGAACCGCTGCCCGCGGAGACCGCGCGCCGGCTGATCCGCGACGATGCCTCCATGTCCGACACGCGCTTCGTCATCAACTACTGGAAGCTGTCCGCGGACAACCGGCTGCTCTTCGGCGGCGGCGAAACCTACACGCGGGCCTTCCCCAGCGATATCAAGGCCTTCGTGCGGCCCTACATGCTGAAGATCTACCCGGAGCTCGAGGACGTCGCCATCGAGTACGGCTGGGGCGGCACCCTCGCCATCACCATGAGCCGGCTCCCGGACCTCGGCCGCCTCTCCGCACGCATCTTCTATGCCCACGGCTACTCGGGGCACGGCGTCCCCATCGCCACCCTCGCCGGCAAGATCCTGGCCGAGGTCATCAGCGGCAGCGCCGAGCGCTTCGACATCATGGCCGGCATGCCCACGCGGCGCTTCCCCGGCGGTACGGCGCTGCGCTTCCCGGGCCTCGTCGCGGGCATGCTCTTCTACAGCCTGCGCGACCGCCTCGCCCGCTGAGCCCTTGCGATGACCCGGGACCCGATCCCCCTCACCCCGGCCGAGGACTGGCAGGCGCAACTGCGCACGGCCCTCTCGGACCCGGCCGAGCTCGCTGCGGCGCTGGACCTCGACCCGGGGCTCTTCGGCGACAGCGGGGGCGCCGCGACGGCGTTCGCCCTGCGCGTGCCGCGGCCCTTTCTCGCCCGCATGCGCCGCGGCGACCCCGACGATCCGCTGCTCCGGCAGGTCATGGCAACCGGTGCCGAGCTGCAGCCGGCCGCCGGCTTCAACGAGGACCCGGTCGGCGAGGTTGCCGGCGCCAACCCGTGGCCCGGCATCGTGCAGAAGTACCCCGGCCGCGCCCTGCTGCTGGTTGCCGGCGGCTGCGCGGTGAACTGCCGCTACTGCTTCCGCCGCCACTTTCCCTACGGCGACAATGCCCTCGGGCGTCGCGAGCGGGACCAGGCGCTCGCCTGGCTCGCGGACCAGGAAGACCTCGAGGAACTGATCCTCTCCGGCGGTGACCCGCTGCTCGCGGGCGACGGCTACCTGGCCGAGCTCGTCGACGCCCTGGCGCGGCTGCCGCGGCTCGGGACCCTGCGCGTGCACACCCGGCTGCCGGTGGTGATCCCGGACCGGGTGACCCCGGGCCTGCTCGATGCCCTCGACCCGGACGGCCTGAAAAGCATCGTGGTGCTGCACGCCAACCACGGCAACGAGATCGACGACGCCGTGCGCACGGCCTGTGACCGGCTGCGGGCCCGGGGCATCACGCTCCTGAACCAGGCGGTGCTCCTCGCCGGGGTGAACGACAGCGCGGATGCCCTCGCGGGCCTGTCGGACGCGTTGTGGGGCGCGGGCATCCTGCCCTACTACCTGCACCTCCTGGACCCGGTGCACGGCGCGGCCCACTTCGATGTGAGCGAAGAGTGCGCGCGCGCGCTGGTCGGCGAGCTGGCGACGCGCAGGCCCGGGTACCTCGTGCCGCGACTGGTGCGGGAAGTCCCCGGGGCCGCCAGCAAGCGCGAGCTGGCCCCCGCCTACCCGCGCTAGCCCCCTGGCGGGCCTTGTCCCCGAAGCCCCGGGCTCTCACTGGGCGCGCCGGGGCCATCTCGTGTAGGCTCGCCAATCAGGAAAGCTGCAAGTCCCGTCCCCGGTGGCCTGACAGATGCTGGAAATCGTCAAGGTAAACGTCGAAGATCTCGAGCTCGGCATGTTCGTGTCGGGACTGGATCGATCCTGGCTGGAAAGCCCCTTTGCCGTGCAGGGCCTGCTCATCAAGGACGAGAAGGACCTGGCGACACTGCGCGCCCTGTGCAAGTACGTGTTCATCGACATCGAGAAGGGCGAGCAGCGCGAGCCGCGGCGACCTGCTCCGCGGGTCGCACCGGCGCACCACGAGCGCCGGCGCCAGCCGCGCAAGGGCAGCGACCCGATCACGCGGGATCGCCTCGACAAGGCCAAACTGCTGCCGGGCCGGGAGCTCACGACCTACCGGGACCAGTCCGACTGGGAGACTGAGTACCCGCAGGCCACGACGGCGGTCGATACACTCTCGGCCGAGGTGCGCGGCGTCTACGGTTCCCTCGCCCGCGGCGGCGCGGTGGACATGCTGAGCATCAAGCGCTCCGTGGAGCCGATGATCGACAGCATCACCCGCAACCCTGACGCCTGTATCTGGCTCGCGCGGCTGCGGCAGCTCGACGAGTACACCTACCAGCACTCGGTGGCCACCTCGATCTGGGCCGTGGCCATGGGCCGGCAGCTCGGCCTGCCGAAGCAGGACCTGCGGACCCTCGCCGTCGGCGGCCTCCTGTTCGACGTCGGCAAGCTGCAGGTACCACCGGAGCTCCTGAACAGCCCGGAGCGCCTCGAAGGCGAGGATCTCGAGCAGGTGCGGGCCCACGTCCACCATGGCGCGGCCTTCATCACCGAGAGCGGCACCCTGAACAACGACATCATCGCGATGGCCCTGCACCACCACGAGCGTCACGACGGCTCCGGCTATCCCGATGGCCTGAAGGGCGACAACATTCCGATTTTCGCCCGCATCGCCGGCATCGTCGATTGCTACGATGCCCTCACCTCGGACCGCAGCTATGCGCGCGGGCAGTCGCCGTCGAGCGCCATCAAGTACCTCCACGACGCCCGGGACTGCGAGTTCCAGGCGGAGTTCGTCGAGGAGTTCATCCAGGCCATCGGCATCTACCCGGCGGGCACGCTCATCGAGCTGACCTCCGGGGAAGTCGCGGTCGTGGTGTCGGAATACCGCACCCGCCGCCTGCGTCCCCGGGTCCTCCTGCTCCTAGATGGCGACAAGCAGCCCCTGCCGAAACCGCGCATGCTGGACCTGCTCGAGACCACGGAAGACGCCAGCGGCAGGCCGCTGGAGATTCTCACCAGCCTCGCGCCCGGCGCCCACGGCATCGACCCCTGCCGCCTGGGTCTGTGACGTGGCCGCGGTCCCCGCCATCGCGCGCGACGCCTTCCTGGACCGCCTGCAGCAGCTCACCGCCGGGGCCGGCGGCGAGGCCCCCGATCTCGGCCTGCTCCTCGTCGACATCACCAACCTCCGGGAGATCAACCACCGGCACGCCTTCGACATCGGCGACGCGGTCCTTTCGGAGACGGAACGGCAGCTGGCGGAGCTCGCCCCGGTCGGGGACACGGTGTTCCGCATCGCCTCACACACCTTTGCGGTCATCCTGCCCACGGTCACGCAGCCGGAGCTGCTCCCGGTGGTCGTCGGCCGCATGCGCACGGCGCTCGAGGAGGCCCTGGAACTCGACGGCTACCTGACCGCCGTCGAACTCCTCATCGCCGTCGCCCTGAACCGGGCCTGCCGCCTGTCGCCGCTCCTGACCCTGGCCCGGGCGGAAGAACACCTGGCGGCGCTTCGCCGCGGCGACGGGCGGGAACTCAGCGAGGTGCTCGCGGACAGCCAGGCGCGCCCCGACGACCTGATCCGGCCCTTCACCGAGGCACTGCACGACAACGATTTCCTTCTCTACTACCAGCCGAAGGTCGCCATCGCCAGCGGGCAGCTGGCCGGCGCCGAGGCGCTCCTGCGCTGGCACAACCCCGAGCGCGGCTGGATCTCGCCGGAGGTCGCGGTGCAGATCGCCGAGGACATCCAGCGCTCCTTCGAACTGACCAAGTGGGTCGTGCACGCCGCCGCCCGGCAGTACCGGGAATGGTCCCGGGAGGGACGGGAGGTGCCGCTGTCCGTCAATATCCCGGCGAGCCTCATCGACCGCGCGGACCTGCCGGGGATGATCAACGGCGCCCTGAAGATCTGGGACATGCCCCCGGCGCGCATGACCCTGGAAATCACCGAGCAGGCCTTCATGCGGGACGCGGAGGCCGGGCTGCGGATCATGGCGCAGCTGCGGGACCTGGGCTGCCGCATCTCCATCGACGACTTCGGCACCGGCTATTCGTCCCTGGCCTACTTCCGCGACATTCCCGCCGCCGAGCTCAAGGTGGACCGGTCCTTCGTGAGCCGGCTGCTGCTGTCAGCGGAGGACGCGGGCCTCGTCCGCACCATCGTCGAGCTGGCGAGAATCTTCGGCATGCGGGTGGTCGCCGAAGGCCTGGAGGACGCCGACACGCTGGCCTGCCTGCGAGCCATCGGCTGCGAGGTCGCCCAGGGTTTCGGCATCGCGAGGCCGCTGCCGCCCGCCGAGTTCGCGGCCTGGGCCGACCGCTGGGAGGGCAGCGAGGCCCTCGAGCGGCTGCCGGGCGCGGAAATGCTGCCCGGCTGACGCCGCCGCTCAGGCGACCGGCGGCTGCCCCGCCGGCGGGCCCAGGGCCGCGAGCGCCCGGCTGGCCGCCTCGTAACCGATAGCGGCGAGTTCCTCGGCCCGGTCGAACTCGAAGAAGCCGCAGGCACTGCGGGGAATCTCCACGGTCACCGTGGGCGCATAGGTCGCCAGCTTCATGCGCGCGATCTGCCCCTGCATCGTGTCGAAGGACTTCGACAGCAGTTCCATCGCCGTGGGCTGCGGCTCGGCCGGTTCGCTGTCGCCGAACTGGTCGCGGAAGAACTGGGCGATGCGCACGCGGTAGCTGTCAGCTTCCGCATCGGGCGCTGTCTCCGCTTCTTCCGCGGCTTGCACGCTCTTCGCGTGTGCGGGCTCACCCGAAGCACCGTGGCGCCGGCGCCCGCCGAGGGCATTGAGGTTCACGGCGATGGTGGCGTCGGTGGTATCGGTGAGCGTGGGCGCGATGGGAATGGGATTCACCAGGCCGCCGTCGACCAGCACCCGGCCCTCCCGGGTGACCGGCGTAAACACCCCGGGAACCGCACTGGAAGCCCGGATCGCGCGGAACAGCTCGCCGCGGTTGAGCCAGACCTCCCGCTGGGCGTTGATGTCCGTGGCGACGGCGACGAAGCCGCGGTCGAGGTCCTCGATGTGGCGCTCGCCGAGCAGCTCCCGCAGCACCTCGAAGACCCGCTCGCCCTTGAACAGGGAACGGCGTGAAAAGGAGACATCGAGCAGGCGGACCACGTCGCGCCGCTCCAGGTGGAAGGCCCAGTCGCTGTAGGTATCGAGCGCGCCTGCGGCGTAGACGCCGCCGATAAGCGCGCCCATGGAGGTACCGGCAATGTTGCGTATCGCATAGCCGCGCTCGAGCAGCGCGCGGACCACGCCGATGTGGGCGTGACCCCGGGCGCCGCCGCTGCCGAGCACGAGGCTGACGCTGCGGACTTCGTTCAAGGCATCTCCTCGCTGCTCCGCCTGGATTGCCTGGGTTGTGTGGAGGGCCAGTATCGGCATGGCGCCGCGCGCCGGCAAGGGCCTGCGGGCGCCCGGGCCAGCTGCGAGCCGGCCCTGGCCATCGACCCGGCGTTCGAGAACGCGGCCAGGAACGCGGCGCGACTGGCACGGGCGAGCGGAAAACCGGCAGACAAACCGGTGGAAAAGTAGAGAGCAGGGAGGAAAAATCGGCCGAAATGGTCGGTGTGGCAGGATTTGAACCTGCGACCCCTTCCTCCCGAAGGAAGTGCGCTACCAGGCTGCGCTACACACCGACGTCAGCGGGAGCGCGATCATAGCAGACCCGGGCGGCATCGCCAACGGCAAAAGCACCTGCCGGGGGCGCCTGCTTCCACACCGCCTGTCCACAGCTTAGCCACAGGAAAAAACACTACATATAGTGGGCACTCCATATAAAAAAACTAAATAAGGTGCTTCAGGGCTTGTCAGCCCCCGCCGCGTCGCGCAGACTGTGGGTTCCTCACGTCACACCGAGCGCAGCGGAGATAACAACCATGGGAGAAGCAGTCCAGGCTTTCACGGCGGGTCCTGACATCGATGTCCAGCCGGCATCGGAAGATATCTGGGACAAGAAGTACCGTCTCAAGGATCGCGCCGGCAACCCGGTAGACGCGGATATTCTCGACACCTACAAGCGGGTTGCAAAGGCCCTGGCCGAGGCGGAACCCACGGAAGAGAAGCAGAAGCAGTGGTTCCAGCGCTTTGTCTGGGCCCTGCAGAACGGTGCCCTGCCGGCGGGCCGGATCATCTCCAACGCCGGCGCCCAGGCCTACAAGCCGGCCACGTCGACCATCAACTGCACGGTGTCCGGGTCCATCGTCGACTCCATGGACGACATCCTCAACAAGAACCACGAGGCGGGCATGACCCTGAAGGCGGGCTGCGGCATCGGCTACGAGTTCTCCACGCTGCGGCCGAAGGGCGCCTACGTGAGCGGCGCCGGCGCCTACACCTCGGGTCCGCTGTCCTTCATGGATATCTACGACAAGATGTGCTTCACCGTCTCCTCCGCCGGCGGCCGCCGCGGGGCGCAGATGGCGACCTTCGACGTCAACCACCCGGACGTGCTCGATTTCGTCCGCGCCAAGCGCGAGGACGGCCGCCTGCGCCAGTTCAACCTAAGCCTGCTGATCACCAGCGAGTTCATCCATGCGGTCAAGGCGGATGAGCAGTGGCCCCTGTCCTTCCCCATGACGGAAAAGGAAGCCAAGGACTCAGGCCTGGATCTCAATGACCCGAAGCAGGTGGTCTGGCGCCCCTTCCCGGTCATGAAGGACTACCTCAGCAACGAACACGGCGAGGTCGCCTGCCGGGTCTACAAGACGCTGCCGGCGCGGCGCCTCTGGGACCTCATCATGTCCTCCACCTACGACTTCGCCGAGCCGGGCTTCATCCTGATCGACAAGGTCAACGAGATGAACAACAACTGGTGGACGGAAAGCATCCGCGCCACCAACCCCTGCGTGACGGCCGACACCTGGGTGCAGACCGCGGCGGGCCCGCGCCAGGTGGCCGACCTGGTCGGCCAGCCCTTCCTGGCCCGCGTAGACGGCGTCGACCATGCCAGCGGCGAGGAAGGCTTCTTCCGCACGGCGACCAAGGCTGTGGTGCGCCTGCAGACGCGCGAGGGCCACAGCCTGCGCCTGACCGCCGACCACCGGGTGCGCCGCGTCAGCGCCCTGACGCGCTGGCGCCGCGAATCCGAGTGGTGCGCCGCCGGCGAGCTGCAGCCCGGCGACCAGGTCATCCTCAACGACCACCGGAGGGCGGCTGACTGGGACGGCAAGTACAGCTTTGAAGAGGGCTACCTCACCGGCCTGCTCATCGGCGACGGCACCCTGGAAGCCGACAAGGCCGTGCTCTCGGTCTGGACCCAGCCGCTGGCGGTCAACGAAGCACCCCGCCAGGAGGGCGTGATGGCCACGGCGCTCGACGCCGCCCGCACGCTCCCCCACCGCGCTGATTTCGCGGGCTGGCAAAAGGTTGCCGGCCGTGACGAATACCGCCTGGCAACCGGCGCCCTGCGCCGACTCGCTAAAGACCTTGGCATGGCGCCCGGCCGCAAGGCGATCACCGCGCAGGCCGAGCGCAGTTCCGGCGACTTCCACCGCGGCCTGCTGCGCGGCCTCTTCGACGCCGATGGCTCCGTGCAGGGCAGCCAGGCCAAAGGCGTCAGCGTGCGCCTGGCGCAGTCCGACGTCGCCACCCTCGAGGCGGCGCAGCGCATGCTCCTGCGCCTCGGTATCAACAGCACGCTCTACCGCGACCGCCGCCCCGCCGGTCAGGCGGCGCTCCCCGACGGCCGGGGCGGCACGGCCAGCTACGCCGCGCGCGCCCAGCACGAGCTGGTGATCAGCGGCGACAACCTCGCCGTCTTTGCCGAGCGGGTCGGCTTCGCGGATACGGCCAAGCAGGCGCGCCTCGACGACGCTCTCGCAGGCTACCGCCGCAGCCAGAACCGCGAGCGTTTCGTCGCGACGGTGGCGGCCGTCACGGCAGACGGCGTGGAGGACGTTTACGATGTGCAGGTACCGGGCATCAACACCTTCGACGGCAACGGCCTGCATGCCCACAACTGCGGCGAGCAGCCCCTGCCGCCCTACGGCTCCTGCCTGCTCGGCTCCGTGAACCTGACCAGGCTGGTGCTGGACCCGTTCACGGAGAAGGCCCGCTTCGACTGGGAGCGCTACCGCGAGGTGGTGGCCGTGTTCACGCGCATGCTCGACAACGTGGTCGAGATCAACGGCCTGCCGCTCGAGGAGCAGCGCCACGAAATCACCTACAAGCGCCGCCACGGCATGGGCTTCCTGGGCCTCGGCTCCACGCTGACCATGCTCGGCATGCGCTACGGTGACGACGAGTCGGTGGCCTTCACCGAGCGGGTCGCGAAGGAAATGGCGATCGCCGGCTGGGAACAGGCGGTGGAGCTGGCCGAAGAGAAAGGCCCGGCGCCGATCATGGATGACGAGTTCGAGGTCACCACGGCGATGCTGGACGCGCGACCGGAAATGGCCCGCGACGGCATCAAGGTCGGCGACAGGCTGCCCGGCCGGGTGCTGCACGCGCGCTACAGCCGCTACATGCAGCGCGTTGCCGAGGTGGCGCCGCAGCTGGTGGACAAGCTGGCCGAGAAAGGCGCGCGCTTCACGCACCACAGCTCCATCGCGCCGACCGGGACCATCTCCCTGTCCCTGGCCAACAACGCCAGCAACGGCATCGAGCCGAGCTTTGCCCATCACTATGCGCGCAACGTGATCCGCGAGGGCCGCAAGACCAAGGAGAAGGTCGACGTCTTCTCCTTCGAGCTGCTGGCCTACCGGCAGCTGATCAACGCGAAGGCCATGCCCTACTCCGACAACGAGGGCGAGCAGCTGCCGGGGTACTTCACCGTCGCCGACGATGTCACGCCCAAGCAGCATGTCGACATCCAGGCCGCGGCGCAGAAGTGGGTGGACTCCTCCATTTCGAAGACGGCCAACGTGCCCACGGACTACCCCTTCGAGGATTTCAAGGACATCTACCTGTACGCCTACGAGAAGGGGCTGAAGGGCTGCACCACCTTCCGCTTCAACCCGGAGGCCTTCCAGGGCGTGCTGG
>CAYTJQ010000011.1:62206-73006 GCA_964438205.1 uncultured Alteromonadaceae bacterium | reverse complement strand
GCCGAGCAGCGCGAGCACTGCCTGCAGGCGGTGATCAGCTGGGGCGAGCGCCACCTGCCGGCGGAGGAACGGGTCGGCTACATCGACCGCGGCCGCAAGAGCGCGCCCGGCGAGAGCGGCCCGCGGCCGCTGCGCTGGGCGGACGGCGAGGGCGGGCCGTGAGCGTTCTCGGCCGCGGCGGCGTGCGCAAGATGCGCACCGCCCTCGACGAACCGGTCAGCTACGCGCTCCCCCTCGGCGACGGCGAGATACCCATGAACCCGCTGCTCGGGCAGGTGGTGTACCTGCAGTTCGAGGGTGAAATCCGCTGCATCTACTGCGACCGCAAGACCAGCAAGAGCTTCAACCAGGGCTACTGCTACCCCTGCTTCAAGCGCCTGGCGCGCTGCGACAGCTGTATCGTCAGCCCGGAGAAGTGTCACTTCCACGAGGGGACCTGCCGGGAGCCGGAGTGGGGGCTGGCGAACTGCATGATCGACCACATCGTCTACCTGTCGCACACGTCGGGGCTCAAGGTCGGTATCACCCGCGGCACCCAGGTGCCGACGCGCTGGATCGACCAGGGCGCCACCCAGGCCCTGCCCCTGTTCCGGGTCGATTCGCGGCTGCACTCCGGCCTCCTCGAGGTGGCGCTCGCCCGGGAGATCGGCGACCGCACCCAGTGGCAGGCCATGCTCAAGGGTGACGGGGAGGCGCGCGACCTGCACGCGGCGGCGGCCGCGCTGCTGGAGCGCTGTGCCGACGACGTGGCCGCGCTGCAGCAGGAACACGGCCTGCAGGCCCTGTCGCGCCTGGAGGGCGCCGAGGAGACGACCATCCGCTACCCGGTGCTCGAGTACCCGGTGAAGGTGAAGTCCTTCAACCTCGACAAGACGCCACGCGTGGGCGGGACGCTCCTCGGCATCAAGGGGCAGTACCTCGTCTTCGATGGCGGTGTGATCAACATGCGCAAGTACGGGGGCTACCAGCTGACCCTCGAAACAGCCACGGAGGTCTGACCATGCGCGACGCGCAGCCCCGCTCGATCCGGCTCGCCGATTACCGGCCGCCGATGTACCTCGTTCCCCGTACGGCCCTGCACTTCGAGCTGTACGAGACCTTCACGCTGGTGCACGCGACGCTCCAGCTCGTGCGCAATGCGGCCAGTGACCAGCGCGGGCCGCTGCGCCTGGACGGGGAGGGCCTCGAGCTCCGCGAACTGCTCATCGACGGCGCGGAACCCGGCCAGGGCAGCTGGCGCTGCGATGAGCAGGGCCTCGAGCTCGACGACCCGCCGGAGGCCTTCGAGCTGAGTACGACGGTGCGCATCGACCCGCGGGCGAACACGGCGCTCGAGGGCCTCTACTTGTCCCGGGGCATGTTCTGCACGCAGTGTGAGGCCGAGGGCTTCCGCCGCATCAGCTACTTCCCCGACCGGCCGGACGTGATGTCGGTGTTCACCGTGACTATCGACGCGGAGCTCGCCCGCTACCCGGTGCTGCTGTCGAACGGCAACCGCACGGCCCATGCCGAGCTCGTCGACGGCCGGCACCGGGTGGTGTGGGAGGACCCGTTCCCGAAGCCGGGCTACCTGTTCGCCCTTGTGGCCGGCCACCTCGCCTGCGTGGAGGACAGCTTCCGTACCTGCGGCGGCCGCGACGTGACGCTGCGTCTCTTTGTCGAGGAAAAAGATGTCGCCAAGTGCGACCACGCCATGCAGTCCCTCAAGCGTTCCATGCGCTGGGACGAGGAGCGCTACGGCCGGGAATACGACCTCGACGTGTTCAACATCGTCGCCGTGGATGACTTCAACATGGGCGCGATGGAGAACAAGAGCCTCAACATCTTCAACACGAGCTGCGTGCTCGCCTGCCCGGCCACCACCACGGATACGGGCTTCCAGCGCGTCGAGTCCATCGTCGCCCACGAGTACTTCCACAACTGGTCCGGCAACCGCGTGACCTGCCGGGACTGGTTCCAGCTCAGCCTGAAAGAGGGTTTCACCGTCTTCCGCGATGCACAGTTCTCCGCCGACATGGGATCGCCGGACCTGAAGCGTATCGAGGACGCCACGCTCCTGCGCACGGCCCAGTTTGCCGAGGATGCGGGGCCGCTGGCGCACCCGGTGCGCCCGGACAGCTACATCGAGATCAACAACTTCTACACGGTCACGGTCTACGAGAAGGGCGCGGAAGTGGTGCGCATGCTGCACACGCTCCTCGGCGAGGACGGCTTCCGCGCCGGCAGCGACCTCTACTTCGAGCGCCACGACGGCCAGGCCGTGACCTGCGACGACTTCGTCGCCGCCATGGCCGACGCGACCGGTGCCGACCTCAGCGCCTTCAAGCGCTGGTACGCCCAGGCCGGTACGCCGGAGCTGACCGTGACGGACCACTGGGACGAGGCTGCCGGCGCCTACACGCTCACCGTGCAGCAGCGCACACCGCCGACCCCGGGCCAGCCGGAGAAGGCGCCGCTGGTGGTGCCGCTGGCCCTGGGCCTCCTCGGCGATGCGGGCAACCTCCGCCTCTCGCTGGCCGGCGAGGCGGCGGACGGTGAGCAGGCGGACAACACGCACCGGGTACTGGTGCTCGAGGAGGCCGAGCAGTCGTTCACCTTCACGGGCCTGCCGGAGCGGCCGGTGCCGGCACTGCTGCGCGGCTTCTCCGCCCCGGTGCGCCTCGCCTATCCCTATACCCGCGAGCAGCTGCGCGCCCTCATGACCCGGGACGACGACGGCTTCGTGCGCTGGGACGCGGGGCAGCAGCTCATGGTCGCGGCCCTGGATGATGTCCGGGCGGCCCTCGCCGCCGAAGAGGCGCCCAGCCTTGACCCGCTGCTGGCGGAGGCCTGCCAGGCGCTCCTCGACCCGGCGGCACCGGACCCGGCCGTGGCCGCCGCGATGCTGGCGCTGCCCGGCGAGAGCACCCTGGTGGAACTGGCGGCGCATGGCGGCGGTGCCGATATCGACGCCATCCACGGGTCCCGGGAATGGCTGCGCGCGGCCCTCGCGGAGACGCTCGAGGACGCGCTGGTCGACTGCGTGCGGCGCCACCCGCCGGCCGCGACCTACGCCCCGGTGGGGGAACAGATCGGCCCGCGGAGCCTGCGCAACACCTGCCTCGCCTACCTTGCCACGCGCGGGGAGACCGGTCTTGCCCTCGCGCGCTCGCAGCTCGCGGCGGCCGACAACCTCACCGATCGCCTCGCGGCGCTGCGGGTCATCGCCGAGGCCGGCGACGACACGGCCCGCGAGGAGGCGCTGGAAGGCTTCCTCGCCGACTGGCAGCACGAGACGCTGGTGATCAACCACTGGCTGCAGCTGCAGGCGACGCTGGACCTGCCCGATGCGGTGGAACGCGTGACCGCCCTGCTGGCGCACCCGGCCTTCGAGCTCGGCAACCCGAACCGGGTGCGCGCGCTCATCGGCGCCTTCGCCGGTGCCAACCTGGTCCACTTCCACCGCGCCGACGGTGCCGGCTACCGGCTTCTCGGCGGTGTGGTGGAGACCCTGAACCGGCGCAACCCGCAGCTTGCCGCCCGCCTGCTCGCGCCGCTGACCAAGTGGCGTACGGTGCCGGCCCGGGCCGACGCCATGCGCGCCGAGCTGTCGCGCCTGGCCGCGCTGACGTCGCTCTCTCCCGACGTCTACGAGGTCGTGAGCAAGAGCCTCGAGGCGCCGGCCTAAGCCGGCTCAGGCCGGGCGGGTTCAGGCTGGGTAGAGCGGCGGCAGCGGGCTGTCCCCGTCCGCCCGGGCGTTGTCGCCGGCATGGCGACGCCGTGCCGACCGGGCCGCGGCGTCGACCGCGGCCGGGTCCCAGCTGCCGGGGCCGGGGCCGTACAGGGCCGCGTCGAGGGCCGCGACGGCTGCCGCCAGTTCCTCCCCACCGACGGCTCGCGCCTGCGCCGCCAGCGCGTCCTGCGCTCTCGTTCCGGGCAGCGTGCGCAGCCACAGCGCCAGCTGGCGCCGGCTCGCCGCCGGGTCGCCGCTGGCGAGGGCGGCGCGCAGGCCCTTCCAGGCCCGCGGTTCCCCCGCAGCGGGGCCGGGCGGGCGGTCGTCGGTCGGCGCCCGGCGCCGGCTGCGCCACCAGAGCAGGCTGGTCAGCAGCCAGCCCGCCCCGCAGGCGGCCGCGACCAGCGGCCAGGGGCCGGCAGGGGCGGTCGCCGTGGGCTCCGCGCCCGCGGGCTCTGCGGAGGCGTCCGCCGCGTCCGGGGTCCCGGTGCCGGCATTCGCGGCCGGCGTAACGCGGATCATACGCGCGGGCAGCACGGCCCAGCGCAGCCGGTCCGCCGCTGTGTCCCACCAGGGGATGCGCAGCTCCGGGACCTCGTAGCGGCCCGGCGCCACGGGCACCAGGGCGGCGCTGTCCGTGCGCACGCCGATCACGCCCTCGGCCCCCTCCGCGTCCTCGATTTGCGGCTGGTCCGGGTAGTACTTGAGACCCTGGGTGGCCGGGAAACGCACGGGCGGCAGCTGCGCGCCCTGCAGTCCCTTGCCGGTCAGGGTCACGGTGCGGGTGACCGACTCGCCGGTGGCCAGCTGCTCCGGCGGGCGGGACCAGCTTTCCTCGATCGTGAGCTCTGCCGCCGGCAGCCAGGTCTGCCCGGGGAACGCGTCCGGGCGGGCGCGCACGGTCACCTTGAGCGGCTCTGACTGCCGCGACAGGCGCGGCCCGCTGCGCAGGTCGAACAGGCTGCGCGAGCCCTGGCGAATCCGCGCGCTGAAGGTCTGCACCGGTATCTCCAGGGTACCGCTCTGCTCCGGGAAGATCGCGTAGCGGATCTCGTGCACCAGCCAGCGCCGGTTGCCGTCATCGCGCTGGAAGGAATTCTGCCCCAGGGGCTTGACGAAGGCGCCGTCCAGCTTGAGCTCGGTGACGCTGCGGTCGTCGAGGGCGATGGCCTGCTGGATACGCAGCGTGAGCAGCACCTGTTGCTGCACATAGACGCTGTCGCGGTCCAGCTCGGCGGAGAAGAGCACGTTCGCGTCCGGGCTGCCGGCGGCGGGCGCCGGCTCCACCTCGATCACCAGCGGTGCGGTCTGCTCGCCGCCCGCGGACAGGGGCGGTATGGACAGGGTGCCCTCGCGCCGCGGCGTGATCTCCAGTTCCAGCGCCACCTCGCGGCTGGTGCGGCCGTTGACGATGCGCGTGCTCGAACTGCTCGAGCGCTGCAGGATCTCGAAGTCGCGGGTGAGCGGCGTGAGGTCTGCCTCGACCGGGTCCACGGCGCCATCGGAGGTGAGGGTCAGGCGCAGTGTGTCGCCGAGATTGACCCGGTAGCGGTCGACGCTCGCCTCGAGCGCCAGGGCGAGACACGGCGCCAGCACCGCGGCGAGCGCCACGCAGCCCAGCGCGAGGCGCAGCCGGGCCTTACCAGATCTTGCCATTGTCTCTCTCCTCTCCCCGCCGCTGGCGCTGGCGGCTCTCGTAGCGGAACTTCTCCCGGAGCAGGCCCGAGGGGTCATCGGGCACGCGCCGCAGCCACTGCTGCATGGCCTGCCGGGCCTCGATGTCCTCGGCCATTTTTTCGGCCATGGCCTGGCCGGCCTCCACCCCGGGTGCGGGCTGCTCGAGGGACTGCGCAGCGTTGCCTGCATCCCCTTCTTCCCCTTCCTCCGGCGCGGCGCGCCCGTCCTGCGCCTCGCCATCGCCCGGCTGCCCCTGCGACGGATTGTCACCGGGTTGCTCGCCCGGGTCCCCGCGCTGGTCCTCGCCGGGGTCACTGCCCTGCGGCTCACCGGGATCACGCTGCCCCGGCTGCTGACCCTGCCCGCCCTGCTGGCCGGGATCGCTGCCCGGCTGCGGCTGACCCTGCTCGTCGCCGCCGCCTTGCTGCCGTTCCTGCTGCTGTTGGTCGCGGAGCGACTTCACGAGCTCGAGATTGTCCGCGGCGTCCTGTTGCTCCGGCGCGAGGGCCAGGGAGCGTTCGTAGGCGGCGATGGCTTCCTCGAGGCGGCCGGCGCGGGCGAGGGCATTGCCCCGGTTGTACCAGCTGTCGGCATCGTCACCGCTGAAGCGGTCGATGGCGGTCGCGTAGTCGCCGGCGCGGTAGGCGGCGGTTCCCTGCCAACCCGGATCCTCGAAGGTTTTTGCAGCGCGCTCCGCCTCGCCCTGGGCCAGGGCCCGGGCACCCTGCTGGTCCGGCGTAAGCCAGAGATCGCGCCAGAGGTCGGCGCGGGCGGCGGGCGCCGGCAGCAGCAGTGCCAGGGCGAGGGGCGCCAGCGCGACCGGCGCCAGGCCGGCGACGAGCCCGCGGCGGAAGGCGAGGGCAGCGAGGGGGACCAGCGGCAGCAGGAACCAGTGCGCCATGTCGACCCACCCTTCGGCGCGGCGGTCCGTCTCCGTGCTCTCGCCGGGCCCGGGAGCCTCGGCGGTAAGGGCGGCGAGATCGCTGTCGTCGATGGCGATGCGCCGGTAGCGGCCCCCGCCGCGACGGGCAAGGGCTTCGAGCTCTGCCTCGGGCAGCCCGGGAATCACGATACTGCCGTCCTCGCGCTTCAGGAAACCGCCGTCGGGGAGGGGAATGGGGGCGCCCTCGGGGGTGCCGACGCCGAGGACCGACAGGGTGACGTCGCGGCCTTCCAGGAGGCCGGCGATGGCCGGCACGTCGCCGGGCTCGATCGCGTCGGTGACCAGCAGCAGCCGACCGCTGCCGACGGCGGCCGCATCCAGCAGGGCGAGGGCTGCTTCCACCGCCGCGGGCGCATCCGCGCCCGGCAGCGGCATCATGCCCGGGTCCAGCGCCGGCAGCAGGTTGGCGATGGTCGGCGCGTCGTCCGTCAGGGGGGTGACCACGTGCGCATCGCCGGCATAGGCCACGAGCGCGGTCTGCCCCTCCTGCCGGCGCTCGAGCAGGTCGAGGAGCTTGCGCCGGGTCCGGTCGATCCGCGATGGCGCGAGGTCCTCGGCCCAGAGCGAGTAGCTGAGGTCGAGGATGACCACCAGGGCATCCTGCTTCTGCAGCACCGGCAGCGGCTGCCGCACCCAGCTCGGCCCGGCGGCGGCGACGGTCGCGAGGCTCCAGGCCGCCACCAGGAGTGGCAGCAGTGGCCCCCGGCGCCGCGGGCCGGCCGCGTCCTCGAGCAGGTAGGGAAGGAGGTCCGGCGAGATTACGGTCTGCCAGCTGCCGCTGCGGCGACGGGCGCGGGCGACGAGCAGGGCAAGCGCGAGGGCCGGCAGCAGCAGGAGCAGCCACGCCGGGCGCAGGAAGTGGAAGTCCGCCAGCAGGCTCACGCGTCGGCTCCCCGCGGCCACAGCGTGCCGCCGCGAAGCTCGCGCAGGGCGAGCAGGAAGCTCGCCAGTACCGCCAGCGCCAGGGGCCAGTGCAGCAGCGAGCGCCGCGGCCGGAAGGTCGCCGTATCGGTTTCCACCGGCTCCAGGCGGTCGATTTCCCGGTAGATCGCCTCGAGTTCCTGCGGATCCCGGGCGCGGAAGTAGCGCCCCCCGGTGCCGCTGGCGATGGCCTCGAGGGTCGCCTCGTCGAGGTCCGCCGAGGGGTTCACCCGGCGGCTGCCGAAGCGCGAACCGAGGATGCCGGGTACGGTGAGGCTCTCCGCGCCGATACCGATCGTGTGCACCCGGATATCCAGGGAGGCGGCCAGCGCCGCCGCCTCGAGCGGATCGACGCTGCTCGCCGTGTCCTGGCCGTCCGTGAGCAGCACCAGCACCCGGCTCTCGGCCGGGCGCTCGCGCAGCCGTTTCAAGGCCAGCCCGAGGGCGTCGCCGATCGCCGTTTCCTGGCCGGCGAAACCGATCTGCGCCTCGCGGAGAAAGCGGTCCACGGTGCGCGTGTCGTAGGACAGGGGCGACTGCACGTAGGCCCGGCTGCCGAACAGGATGAGGCCGACACGATCGCCGCGACGGCGTTCGATGAATTGCCCGCCGACCACCTTGACCGCGTCGATGCGCCGGGCGAGCTCGTTGCCGACGCGCATGTCCTCGACCCGCATACTCCCGGAGATGTCCACGGCCAGCATGAGGTCCCGGCCTTCATTGGGCAGGGCCACGGGCTCGCCGACCCAGGTCGGCCGGGCGAGGGCCGCGAGGAGGCCGAGCCAGGCGAGCAGCAGCAGAGCGAGGGCGCCGGCCTGCCCCGTCCCCCGGGACGCGTCGCCGTCGACGCTGCGCCAGGGGAGGCTGAACGGTACGCGCAGGGCGGCGTCGCGCCGGGCGCGCGGCGGAAGCAGCGCGCGCACTGCCAGCGGCAGCGGTGCGAGGGCCAGGGCCCAGGGCCAGAGCAGCTCGATCACGGCGCCGGGCTCCCGCCGCGCTGGGCGCGCAGCCAGCTTTCGGCGGCCTCGCAGAAGGCGCTGGCGTCGCCGGCTGCGGGGGCGGGCTCATAGGGGAGCGTCGCGCGCACGGCGGCGAACGGTCGGGCCGGGGCGGTGGCGTCGAGGAAGGCGAGCCACTGGCTGCCGCTCAGGGCCGCGGCGTCGCGGCGCGGGTAGCGGGCGAGAGCCACGCGTTTCAGCAGTGCGTTGGTCGCCGCGGTGAGCGCCGCCGGGTCGTCGGCGAAACGCGCGCGCAGCGCGGCCAGTTCCCGGCGGGCCGCGCGCAGGTGGGCCCGGCGGCGCCAGGCGCGCAGCGCCAGGACCAGGAGGGCGACAACTGCCGCGAGGAGCAGGGCGGCGAGGAGCCACCAGCCCGGTGCCGGAGGCCAGGCGTCCACCGCGGGCGGCGTGCGCAACGGGTGCAGGGTGTCGAGCGGGTCCTGGGGGTTCATGGACGCGCGCCCCCGTAGAGTTCGCGCAGGAGCGCCAGCGGCGAGCGGGTAGTGCTCGCCTCGATACAGGGGATGCCGAGCTGCCCGAGCAGCGCCTCGCGTTCGGCGCGCGCCTCGGCGAGGACCGAACCGAGGCGCCGGCGCAGCGCGCTGTCAGCGAGGGCCAGGGTATGGCGCTGATCGCCGTCGCTGATCGTGTAACGCCCGGGCGGTGGCAGCGTTTCCTCCAGCGGATCGGTGCAATGGAGGAGGGTCAGCTCCGTGTGCCGGCTGAGCTGGAAGAGATGCTCCCGGCCGCCTTCGTCGAGCAGCCCGGAGAGGTCGCTGACCAGGAAGACGCTGCTGCCCGGCCGGGCGATCCGCCGCAGTTTCGCCAGCAGCTCGGCGGCGCCGGGGGCCGGGGTGGCGGGATCGCGCAGCGCCGCGTTGTAGTCGCAGACCGTGGACAGCAGCCCGAGCACCGACTGCCGGCTGCGCCGGGGCCGCAGGTCGCGGTGCCCGTCGGCGCCGAAGACCAGGCCGCCGACGCGCTCGCCGGCTTCCAGGGCGCTCCAGGCGACCAGGGCGGCGAGGTGAGCGGCGAGCACGGACTTGAAGCAGTCGCGGGAGCCGAAAAACATGCCCGGGCGCTGGTCCACGGCGACCAGCACGGGCCGCTCCCGTTCCTCGTGGAAGAGCTTGGTGTGCGCGCTCCCGGTGCGCGCCGTGACCCGCCAGTCGATGGCGCGGATGTCGTCGCCCGGCTGGTAGCTGCGCACCTCGTCGAAGTCGATGCCGCGGCCGCGGAAGCTGGCGCGATTGCTGCCGGCGAGGTGCGAGAGGGCGCGGCGCCGGCTGGTGACGTTCACCTGCCGCGCGGCGAAGCGCAGCGCGAGCAGGTCGGCGAGCTCGCAATAGGCGCCTTGCGGTGCGCGTTCGAAGTCCACGGGCCTCAGGCCGCGGGCACCAGGGCGAGCAGCTCCTCGGTGACCCGGTCAGGCGTCACGCCGTTCGCCTCGGCTTCGAAGGTGAGCAGGAGCCGGTGGCGCAGCACGTCACCCAGCACCGCCTGCACGTCGTCCGGGCCGACGAAGTCGGCGCCGCGGAGCCAGGCGTGGGCGCGGGCGCAGCGGTCCAGGGCGATGGTGGCGCGGGGGCTGGCGCCGTAGGCGATCCAGCCGGCGAGCTCCTGGCTGTAGCTGTCGGGCTGGCGCGTGGCGATCACCAGCTGCACGATGTACTGCTCCACGGCGTCGGCCATGTGCAGGTCGAGGAGCGCGTGCCGCGCCTCGAACACCTGTTCCTGGCTCACGACCGGTGGCGCCACGGTGCCGCCCTGGCCCGCCTCGGCGCGGGTCAGGCGCAGGATCGCCGTCTCCGCCGCGGCGTCCGGGTAGTCGACGCGGACGTGGAGGAGGAAGCGGTCGAGCTGCGCTTCCGGCAGGGGGTAGGTGCCTTCCTGCTCGATCGGGTTCTGCGTCGCCATGACGAGGAAAAGCCGGGGCAGCGGCCAGGACTCGGCGCCGACGCTGACCTGGCGCTCGGCCATCGCCTCGAGGAGCGCCGACTGCACTTTCGCCGGCGCCCGGTTGATCTCGTCGGCGAGGACCAGGTTGTTGAAGACCGGCCCCTGCTGGAAGTGGAAACCGCCCTCCTGGGGCCGGAAGATCTCCGTGCCGGTGATGTCACCGGGCAGGAGGTCCGGGGTGAACTGGATGCGGTGGAAGGACCCCTCGAGCCCGTCGCCGAGGCTCTTGATGGCACGCGTCTTGGCGAGCCCCGGAGCGCCTTCGACGAGCAGGTGCCCGTCGGCGAGGAGGGCAATGAGCAGCCGCTCCACCAGGTGTTCCTGGCCGATGACCTGGGTCGCGAGCCATTCCTTGAGGGCCTGGATTTCCGCCTTCGCCACGGTCACTCCTCGTCATTGGGGGTCGGGTACTGGAGGCGCGCAGTCTAGCGCAGCGGCCCTTGCACTCAAAACGGCACTAAAACGGCACTCAAAACGCCAGGCGCAGGAGTCGGGCACAAAGCCCGGGCGCCGCGGATGGGACTGGCGCTGCCGGCAAAAGTTCCACGGGGTTTTGGCGGCAAGGGCGCGGCGAATTCGGTAGACTGGGC
>CAYTJQ010000011.1:0-62106 GCA_964438205.1 uncultured Alteromonadaceae bacterium | reverse complement strand
ACGGCAGCCTTGCACGGCCGTCTCGCACGGCAGCTTATTGATGGACGGGTTTATGAACTGGGAGAACCTGAAGGCGACGCTGATCTCGGAGCTCGCCGACCGCATCGACCGCCGGGCCGAGGCGGACAAGCGCGACTCCCTGCACAACCTGGCCTCCGCCTTCTACCGCCGCTTCCCGGCGGAGGACCTGCGCGGGCGCTCGCCCGAGAATCTCTACGGCTGCCTCTACGGTCTGCTGCGCTTCATGCGCCGCTTCGAGGCGGGGGAGGGGCCGCGGGTGCGGATCTTCAATCCGCAGCTGGACCGGCACGGCTGGGAGAGCAGTGCCACCGTGGTGGCGATCCTCTGCCGCGACATGCCCTTCTGCACCGCCTCCGTGCGCGGCGAGATCAACCAGCGGCAGCTGCCGATCCACACCCTGGCCAGCTGCAACCTGGTCACCCGCCGCGCTGGCGACGGCGGGCTCGAGGCCGTGCTGCCGCCGGGCGCGGAGGCGCCGGCCGGCGCCTCCGCCGAGAGCCTGCTCTATTTCGAGATCGGCCGCCATTCCGACGTGGCGGAACTGGAGCCGCTGCGCCTGGCCCTCGAGGCTATCCTCGGCGAGGTGGCCCGGGTCGTCGACGACTTCACGCCCATGCGCGAGCGTCTCGATGCGGCCGCCGCCGATCTCGCCGCGGCCGCCTGCGTGGACCGGGAAGGGCGCGAGGAGGCGCGGGCTTTCCTCGACTGGCTCAAGCACGACCACGTGACCTTCCTCGGCTACGAGTATCTCGCCGTAGCCCGCGCCGGGGCGGGCTACGAGGTCGAGAGCCCCGCCGACACGCACCTCGGTATCCTGCGCGAGCGGGAGACCCGGGGTGCCCGCGACCTCGCCGAGGACCTGGCCACCACCGCGCCGGCCGCGCTGCACGACAGCGTCCTCACCTTCGGCAAGTCGCGGCGGCGCTCGCGCGTGCACCGGCAGGCGTACCCCGATTACATCGAGGTCAAGGTGTTCGACGAGGGCGGGGAGGTCATCGGCCAGCATCGCTTCCTCGGCCTCTACACGGCCGCCGTCTATACGATGAACCCGGCGCTCATTCCCGTGCTGCGCCGCAAGGTCGACGCGGTGCTTGCGCTCTCCGGCCTCGATACCAGCGAACACGACGGCCGCGAACTGATCCGCGTGCTCGAGCTCTTCCCCCGCGACGAGCTGTTCCAATCCAGCGTGCAGGAACTCTACGAGACCGCGAGCGCGGTGAACCGCATCCAGGAGCGGCGCCAGACCCGCCTCTTCGTGCGCCGGGACACGCACGACAAGTTCGTCAGCTGCATGGTCTACATGCCCCGGGACCGCTACACCACGGAGCGGCGCCAGCGGGTCCAGCGCATCCTCAGCGGCGCCTTTGCCGCGGAGGAGTCCGAGTTCACCACCCTGTTCACGGAGTCGATCCTGGTCCGGGTGCACTTCGTGCTGCGGGTCGACCCGGAGCGGCTCAGCGCCTACGACGTCAACGAGATCGAGGAACAGATCGTGCAGGCCACACTGGCATGGGAAGACCGCTTGCGGCACCGGCTCGTCGAGGAGTTCGGCGAGGAGCAGGGCGAGCGGCACTTCCGCGACATCGGCGTGGGTTTTCCGCCGGGCTACCAGGACGACTTCGACCCGCGGGTCGCCGTCGTCGACATGCACAAGATGCTGGCGCTGGACGCCGGCGAACGCCTGGGCATGAGCCTCTACCGGCTGCTGGAGGAAGGCGACGACCACCTGCGCCTGCGCCTGTACAACCTCGGTGCGCCGCTGCCGCTTTCCGACGTGCTGCCGATCCTCGAGAACCTCGGCCTGCGCGTGGTCACCGAGCGCGCCTACCCGGTGCGGGCCCGGCGGGGCGAGCACTACTGGATCCAGGAGTTCTCGCTGATCTACACGCTGGCGCAGAACATCGACCTCGACGAGGTCAAGGGCGAGTTCGAGGACGCCTTCCGGCGCATCTGGTTCGGCGAGGCGGAGAGCGACTCCTTCAACCGCCTGCTCCTGGGCACCCGGCTCTCCTGGCGTGAGATCGCCCTGCTGCGCGCCTATGCCTGCTACCTGCGGCAGATCAACTTTCCCTACAGCCTCGCCTACATCGCCGAGACCATGGCGGACCACCTGCACCTGTCCGCCGGCATCGTCGAGCTGTTCCTGACCCGCTTCTCGCCGGTCTTCGATGGCGACGAGGAGTGGCGCGCACAGCGCGAAGCCGCCGTCGAGGAACGGGTGCTCACCGGCCTCGACGCGGTGCAGAACCTCGGCCAGGACCGGATCATCCGCCAGTACGTGGCGGTCATCCGCGCGACGCTGCGCAGCAACTTCTTCCAGCCCGACGACCGCGGCGAGCTGAAACCCTATTTCTCCTTCAAGCTGTCGCCGGGCGATATCCCGGATGTGCCGCGGCCGGTGCCGCTGTACGAGGTGTTCGTCTACTCGCCGCGCCTCGAGGGCGTGCACCTGCGCGGCGGCAAGGTCGCCCGGGGCGGCCTGCGCTGGTCGGACCGGCTCGAGGATTTCCGCACGGAGGTCCTCGGCCTGGTCAAGGCGCAGCAGGTGAAGAACGCGGTGATCGTGCCCGTGGGCGCCAAGGGTGGCTTCGTCTGCAAGCGCCTGGGCGCCGACTGGGAGCGCGACGCGGTGCAGGCCGAGGGCGTTGCCTGCTACCAGACGTTCATCCGCGGGCTGCTCGACATCACCGACAACCGCACCGAGCGCGGCGTGCTGCGACCGCCCCACGTCGTCGCCAAGGACGACGAGGATCCCTACCTCGTGGTCGCCGCCGACAAGGGCACGGCGACCTTCTCCGACATCGCCAACGCCCTGGCGCAGGAGTACGGCTTCTGGCTCGGCGACGCCTTTGCCTCCGGCGGCAGCGTCGGCTACGACCACAAGAAGATGGGCATCACGGCCCGCGGGGCCTGGGTGTCCGTAGAGCGGCATTTCCGCGAGCTCGGCATCAACGTGGCGACCACGCCGTTCTCCGTCGTCGGCATCGGCGACATGAGCGGCGACGTCTTCGGCAACGGCATGCTCCTGTCGCCGCACATCCGCCTGGTTGCGGCCTTCAACCACCAGCATATCTTCATCGACCCGGAGCCGGACACGGCGGCTGCCTACGCCGAGCGCCAGCGTCTCTTCGCCCTGCCGCGCTCGAGCTGGGAAGACTACGACGCGGCACTGATCTCCGCCGGGGGCGGGGTCTTCAGCCGGGCCGCCAAGTCGGTGACCATCTCCCGGGAGATGAAAGCGCGCTTCGCTATCAGCGCGGACCACCTGACGCCGGCGGAACTGATCAGCCACCTGCTGCGCGCCGAGGTCGACCTGCTCTGGAACGGCGGCATCGGCACCTGGGTGAAGTCCAGCCTCGAGGCGCACACGGATGTCGGCGACAAGACCAACGACAGCCTGCGCGTCAACGCCAACGAGTTGCGCTGCCGGGTCATCGGCGAAGGCGGCAACCTCGGCATGACCCAGCTCGCGCGGGTCGAGTACGCGCTGCACGGCGGCCGCGTGAACACGGACTTCATCGACAACGCCGGCGGGGTCGACTGTTCCGACCACGAGGTCAACATCAAGATCCTCCTCGACGCCATCGTCGCCCGTGGTGACCTCACCGAGAAGCACCGCAACACGCTGCTGGAGGAGATGACCGACAGCGTGGCCGCGCTGGTGCTGGCCAACAACTACCGCCAGGTGCAGGCCATCAGCCTCGCCGAGTTCGAGGCCCGGGAGCGCGCCGGCGAGTACCGGCGCCTCATCGGCAACCTCGAGGCCAGCGGCCGCCTGGACCGGGAGCTCGAGTTCCTGCCCAGTGACGAAGACCTGGCCGAACGCGCGCTCCTGAACCGCGGGCTGACCCGGCCGGAGCTCGCCGTGCTCGTGTCCTACAGCAAGGCCGTGCTCAAGGAGTCGCTCGGTGAAGCGGCCCTCGAGCAGGACCCGAGCCTGGCGGAAGCCGCGGCCACGGCCTTTCCCGCCCGGCTCGTCGAGCGCTTCCCGGAAGATGTCGCGGCGCACCGGCTGCGCCGGGAGATCATCTGCACGCAGGTGGCCAACGACATGGTCAACCGCATGGGGCCCAACTTCGTGAGCCGGCAGCAGCGCGCGACCGGTGCGCCGGTGGCCGACGTGGCCCGGGCCTACACGGCGGCGATGGTCATCTACGGCCTCGGCGCGCGCTGGGACGCCATCGAGGCCCTCGACCACCGGGTGGAGGCCGCGCTCCAGCACGAGATGATGCTCGACGTCGTGCGGCTGGTGAAGCGCTCCACCCGCTGGCTGCTGCGCAACCGGCGCCACCAGCTCGCGCCTTCGCTGCTGATCGAGGAGTTTGCCGGCGGCATCGACGGTTTCCTCGGACAGCTGCCCTCGCTGCTGCGCGGCAACGCGCTGGCGTTCTACGAGGAACGGCGGGACCGTTATCTCGCCGGCGGTGTCGACGAGCCGCTGGCGGCCGCGGTGGCGGCGGGGCTCTACGCCGCCACGGGCCTGGCCATCATCGACGTCGCCAGCCGGGCGGAAGCGCCCCTCGGTGAAGTGGCCGAGCTCTACTTCCACCTCGGTGAGCGCCTCGAGCTCGACTGGTTCGGCGGGCAGATCCTGCGCAGCGCCGTGGACAACGAGTGGCAGGCGCTGGCGCGCGAGTCCTACCTGGAGGACCTGCAGGCACAGCAGTGCACGCTGGCGATGGGCATCCTGCGCCTGCGCTGCGAGGGCCTGGACAGCGCCGCCTGCGTCGAGCGCTGGGAAGAGCAGGAGGCGACGCTGATCGCGCGCTGGCGCGAGATGCTGGCTGAGCTGCACGCGACCACGGCGCCGGACTTCGCGATGTTCGCGGTCGCCAACCGCGAGCTGCTGGATCTCGCGCAGAGCAGCCGCCGGGCGTAGGACCGGGCCGGGGTCAGCCCGCCGCGCTGCCCGACAGCTGCATGTGTGCGTCGCCGCGCAGGAAGGCCGTGACGTCGCCCGCCGGCAGGGGGCGGGCGAGGTAGTAACCCTGGCCGTGCACGCCGGGCTCGCCTTGGAGAAAGGTGGCCTGCTCCACGTTTTCCACGCCCGAGAGCACCACGTCCAGGCCGAGCGCCTGGCTCAGGGCGATCATCGCCCGGGCCATGCGCTGGCCGTCCGGGCCGCTCACGTCCTTGAGATAGCTGCCGTCGATCTTCAGGGTGCGCACGTGCAGCGCCTGCAGGTAGCGCAGGCCGAGGGATCCGGAGCCGAAGCCGTCCACGACCAGGCCGACGCCGATGGCTTCCAGCGCCTCCATGCTCTGGGTCGTTCGCTCCGGGTCCTGGATGAGGGCCTGCTCGTGAACCTCCAGTTCCAGCAGCGACGGCGCCAGGCCATGGTGGCGCAGCAGCGCCGCGATCCGCGCCGGCGTGTCCGCGTGGTTCAGGGTCTTCGGGCTCACGTTCATGCCGAGGCGCGGCGGGGCGATGCCGTCCGCCTGCCACGCGGCGAGATGCGCGCAGGCGCGGTCCAGGGACTGGAAGTCGAGCTGGCGGACCAGGCCGGCTTTCTCCGCGGCGCTGATGAACTGCTCCGGCGGCACGGTGCCCAGCTGCGGATCTTCCCAGCGCGTCAACGCCTCGACGGCAACGACCTCCCCGGTGGAGACGTCGAACTCGGGGTGGAACACGAGGTCCAGCCCGTCGCCATCCAGCGCGGCGCGCAGGTTTTCCACGAGGGCCAGGTAGTCCGCGGCCTGGGCGGTCATGGCGGCGGTATAAAAGCGCCAGTCGTTGCGCCCCTGCTCCTTGGCCTCGTACATGGCCGTGTCCGCATTGCTCAGCAGTTCGTCGGCGCTGCCGGCGTCGTCGGGATAGAGACTGATGCCGATGCTGCAGCTGAGCTGGGCCTGCTCGCCGCCGAGGTCGAAGGGACGGGAGACGGCATCCATGAGCTTGCTGGCCACCTGGGACAGGTTGGCGGGGTCCTTGACACCGGTGAGGACCGCGACGAACTCATCACCGCCGACGCGCGCCAGGGAGTCGCTGTCGCGCAGGGCGCCGAGCAGGCGCTTTGCGGCCTGGCGCAGCACCTCGTCCCCGGCGGCATGGCCCAGGCTGTCGTTGATCGCCTTGAAGCGGTCGAGGTCGATGAACATCACCGCGACCTGGCCGCCGTCCCGGTTCGCCTGCTTGAGGCTTCGCTGCAGGATGATGTCGAGCAGGATGCGGTTTGGCAGGCCGGTCAGCTGGTCGTGGTGAGCGATGCGCTCGAGCTGGGCCTGCGCGGTCTGCACGGCGGTGATGTCGTGCGCGCTTGCCAGCACGCCGCGCGTCTTGTCGCCATCCAGCAGCGGCGTGTAGACCACCTTGAAGCAGCGCGGCTCGCCGACGGCCGGCTGCCGCCACTCCTCGAAGCTGACGGTCTCGCCCTGCAGGCAGCGGGCGAGACCGGGCGCGACGTTGCTGCCGAGGGCTTCCCCACCGAACAGCTCTTCCACGCGATGCCCGATGAGCTCGTCCGGCTGGTAGCCGAAGAAGTTCGCGTAGGCACTGTTTACCATCAGGTAGCGGAAGTCCTTGTCCACGGCCGCCAGCTGGTCCTGCGTGCTGGCAACCGCCTGTTCATAGATCTCGAGATCCACGAGCCGGCTTGCCAGCTCGAGGCGAGCCACGGCGTCTTCCAGGGCCCGGGTTTCGCTCAGGTCGACATGCACCCCCAGCAGGCGGATGACCCGGCCGTCGCGGTCCCGCAGCGGCGTCGCGCGGGCGAGAATCGGGACCTCGTGCCCGTCCTTGTGGCGCAGGTGGAAGGCGTGCTCCCACTGGCCCTCCCCATCCTCGCGGAAGCGGGCGAGGTGGGCGAGGACTGGCTCCCGGTCCTCCTCCGCGAGCACGGCCTCGAAGGTGGCGAAGGTGTTCTCCAGCTCGTCATCGCGGTAGCCGAGCTGGGCTTTCCAGCTCGGCGAGAAGTAGACCCGGTCGGCGACCAGGTCGTAGTCCCAGATGCCTTCTTCCAGCGCCGAAGTGAGCAGGCGGTAGCGCGTGCGCTCCTCGTCGACGGCGTGACGCAGGTGAACCTGTTCGCTGGTGTCGCTGAAGATCGCGGCGACGTAGCCGCCGCTGAGCGCGTAGAGGTCGTTGCGGTACCAGCCCGTGCGCAGGTCGTCCTCGTAGTAGAGCGAGGGCAGGGCTTCCGGAATGCCCGACTGGCCGACGCGGCGCAGGGCCTCGACGATGCCCATGGACCCGGCGCCGCGCATCACCCGGGTCAGGGGCTGGCCGAGCACGGCCTGCAGATCGACGTTCGCGATGCGGCAGGCCGCGGGATTGAGGTAGGCGAACTCGAAGTCCCGGGCGCCGTCGATGGGCCGATAGATGGCCACACCGAACTCGACGGTATCGAGAAGGCCCGCCGCGATCTCTGCGGTCAGCGGGTGATTGACTTGCGCCGGCAGCCCTGGCACGGGCACCCCCCCTGTTGCATGTCAGCATGCAAGCATAGGCACGCTGTGAGCGCTGTCAACTTGCCCGCTGCGGTGCCTCCGCGGCCCGGGCGCAGCCGCAGGCGGGCACCTGCGCGCCGTGGGGTCGGTGGTCAGACAGAAGGCAATCGATGCACCCCGGAGACGCCCGTCATGCCATCCCACTGGGCGGCGCGACCCTCGCGCCAGCCCGAGAGCCAGTTGACCCGCTGCTGCTCGTTCTCGTGGGGGCAGCTGTCGCTGCTGCGACCGGATACCCCGGCGAGATAACCCCGGTCATAGGCTCGGCTGGCCATGTCGCGCTTCTGTCTTTTCATCGTGGTGCCTCTTGAGCAGTGGCGGTGGAAGGGGCGGGCGTGGTGCCCGCTTCCTGATCTAAGCAAAGGGGTCTCGCACTGTCGATGAACGATTTGTTACAAGGGCTCCCGCTCTAGCGCCCCCTGTTTATAAGGACGAAAAACTGCAGCGCCCCCAATGCCTTAGCGGCGGCAGGGGCGGTCTGTTACGCTGCCCTCCCGGTTCCGGCGCGGCGCGGGGTCCGGCGGGCCCAACGTCGTCGGCCCCCGGTCCACCGCTCACTGCCCGGAGAAAGACCATGCCTCGCTTCGCCCCACTCTTCCTGTGCTTCGTTTTCGCCATCGCCCAGCCGGCCCGCGCCGAGGACCCCGCCATGCGCGCCATCGCGGATGCCGTGGACGCGCTGCAGCCCGAGGCGCGGGCGCTGCTGGCCGGGACCGTCGCGATCAACAGCGGCACCATGAACTTCGCCGGTGTGCGCGCCGTCGGCGAACGCTTAGCGGCGCCGCTCGCGGCCCTGGGCTTTGCCGTGGAATGGATCGACGGTGAGCCCTTCGGCCGTGCCGGCCACCTGCTGGCCTCCCGCGGCAGCCGCGGTCCGAAGCTGCTCCTGATCGGCCACCTCGATACGGTCTTCCCCGAGGACGGGCCCTTCCAGGCCATGGAAACCGTTGCCCCGGGGCGCATTCGCGGCCCCGGCATTACTGACATGAAGGGTGGCAACGTGGTGCTGCTGACGGCGCTGCAGGCGCTCGATCGCGTCGGCAGGCTCGACGACCTGCAGCTGCGGGTATTCCTCGCCGGCGACGAGGAGGACCGGGGCGAACCGCTGGCGCTGGCCACGGCGCCGCTGGTGGAGGCCGCCCGCTGGGCCGACTACGCCATCGGCTTCGAAGACGGCGACGGCGACCCGGAAACGGCGGTGATCGCGCGGCGCGGCTCGAGCAAGTGGCGTCTCGTTGTCTCCGGCAAACCCGCGCACTCTTCGCAGATCTTCCGGCGAGACGTCGGCTACGGCGCCGCCTTCGAGCTGGCGCGCATCCTCGACGGCTGGCGCGCGGCGCTGGCCGGGGAGGAGAACCTGACCTTCAATGCGGGGCTGCTGCTCGCCGGGACGGAACTGTCCCATGAGCCTGCGCGGACCCGCGGTGTGGCGTTCGGCAAGGACAACGTGATTCCCCAGGCGGCGCTCGCCAGCGGCGGTATCCGCGCGCTCACGCCTCGCCAGCTCGAGCGGGCCGTGGCCACCATGGAGCGCATTGCCGGCGAGCACCTGGCCGGGACCGGGGCCCGCTTCGAGTTCACCGAGGGCTACCCGCCCATGCCGCCCACGGCGGGCAACGAGGCGCTGCTGTCGCTCTACAGCGAGGGCAGCGAGGCCCTCGGCTTCGGCCCGGTGCGGGCGGTGGACCCGCGCCGGGCCGGGGCGGCGGATATTTCCTTTGCCGCGCCCTACGTGCGCGCCGCCATCGACGGCCTGGGGCTGATGGGGGAGGGCGGCCACACCGTCGACGAGACCGCCACCATGGCCACCCTGGCCAGCCAGGGCAAGCGCGCGGCGCTGCTCATGCTGGCGCTGGCGCGGGGAGCGGGTCCGCAGTGAGCGGGAAGCGGTCGTCGGCGAAGATCAGCTCGAGGGGCTTTTCCGGGTGCGCCACCCCGCGCAGGAGATGGAGTGCCCCGGCGTGGTCCTCGACCAGCGCGGTGCAGTTCTCCACCCAGTCGCCGTCGTTGCAGTAGAGGACGCCCTCGATCTCCCGCACCAGCGGGTAGTGCAGGTGGCCGCAGATGATGCCGTCGAGGCCGCGGTCGCGAACCAGGTTCACGGCCGCGTGCTGGTAGGCGCGGATGGCCGCCTCGGCCTGGGACACGTTGACCTTCACCCACTTGGCCAGGGACCAGTAGGGCTTGCCCATGGCCTCGCGGGCCTGGTTGACGCGCCGGTTCACCCACATGAGCAGGTCATAGGCGATGTCGCCGATGAAGCGGTTGAGCCGGCTGTAGCGCACGGCGAAGTCCAGCTCGTCGCCGTGGGTGACCAGCATGCGGTACCCCTGGCCTGTCTCGTGGACCACTTCCTTGCGGATGTGCACCTCGCCGAACTCGCTGCCGCAGAACTCGCGGAAGTTCTGGTCGTGGTTGCCGGGAATGTAGACGACCTCCGTACCGTGCCGGGAGAACTTGAGAATCCGGCGCAGTACCCGCGTGTGCGCTTCCGGCCAGTGGACGCGCCGCTGCATCGCCCAGACGTCGACGATGTCGCCGACGAGGTAGAGTCGCTCGCACTCCACGCGGTCGAGGAGCTGCAACAGCTGCTCGGCCTTGCTGTGCACGCTGCCCAGGTGCACGTCAGAGATCCACAGCGCCTTGCAGCGCACTTTGCCATCGGGGGGTAGGGCCTGCATCTCGGTTCACTCCTCTGGTCGTTATGACTCCAGGTACCGCTGCCGTTTGCGCGCAGTCAGCTTGTGAAGGTCCGCAATCACGAAGCTGTCCACGCAGTCGCCGAAGTCCTCGTCGACATTGAACGCGCTGAAGCAGACCCCGTCCGGGCTGGTGGCCTGCGAGTAGTGCTTGTACAGCGTCGGCACGGGCAGGCCCTGGCCCGCAAGGGCCTGCTTCAGGGCCTTGAAGTCCTCCTCCGCATCACAGCCATCGAATTCCGCCGCCAGCTGCTGTTGCAGCTCCGGTGGAATGACGAAGGGTGTGCGCGGCGTGACATCGAGGTGAGCGCCGCTGTAGTGGGTACCGTAGTAGTGAACGAGCCGCGCCGTGGCGTCGGTGCCGTAGAAGCGGCTGATGGAGGCCGGTCCGAAGAGGTAGCGCAGCTGCGGCCGGCCCTTGAGGTAGGCCCCGATTCCGTACCACAGGTAGTCGAGGCTACCCCGGGTCTGGTAGCGCGGCTGCACGAAGCTGCGGCCGAGTTCCAGGCCCTGGCGGAGGAGCGGCAGCATGCTCGGTCCGTAGTCGAACAGGCTGGCGGAGTAGAGACCATCGAGGCCGTACTGGTCGATGATGGCGCCGGCATCCGCGATCCGGTAGGCGCCGGCAATTTCCCGGGCATCCCGGTCCCAGAGGACCAGCTGCCGGTAATACTTGTCATAGCGATCGATATCCCGCGGCTGGCCCGTGCCCTCGCCGACGGCGCGGAAAGTGAACTCCCGCAGCCGGCCGATCTCGCGCATCACGCAGGGCGCGGCATCCATCGTGCACAGGTAGATCACCTTGCCGTCCCGCGTCTCCCCGAGGCACTGCGAGGCGGCGAGCTCTGCGCGCAGGAGCTGCGGGTTCTCCGCCGGGGCCACCGTTTCCACGGAGCGGAAGATGGGCCTGTCGCTGCCCAGGCGGTAGACGTGCTTGCGGAACATGCGCGCGAGCTGCCGCGCCGAGAAACCGTTGGCGGTGTAGATTTCGTGCGGCACGGGCCGTCCGATACGCGCATCGACGGTGTTGTGGCTCTGCTTGAACATCTCCCGCACCAGCCAGAGCGTCGACAGCGGCTTGGCCAGCGCCGACAGGCTGTAGAAGAAGAGCGAGTTCCGCCCGGCGACGTAGACCGGCAGGATCGGCGAGCGCGTGGAGCTGGCCAGCTTGACGAAGCCGCTCTGCCACTCGCAGTCACGCACGCCGCCGGGGCTCAGGCGCGAGACCTCCCCGGCGGGGAAGATAATCAGCGCGCCGTCGGCGAGCAGGTGCTCCTTGATCGCCTTCAGGTTGTCGCGGGCCGAACCGGCCGTCCCCATGTTCGCCACCGGCAGCAGCACATCGTGCAGCGGGCCGATGGCGGTGAGCAGCTCGTTGGCGACGACCTTCACGTCGGGGCGCACGCTGCGCACCAGCTTGAGCAGGGCGAGACCGTCCAGGGAGCCGATGGGATGGTTGGCGGCGATCACCACGCGGCCCGTGGAGGGAATGCGCGCGCGCTCGCGCTCCGTCAGCCGCAGGTCGAAGTCGAAATAGCGCAGGACTTCCTCGACGAAGTCGAAGCCGCGCAGGTGCGGGTAGTCGGTGGCGAACTTCTGGAAGCGGGATTCGTAGAAAAGAAAGCCGAGGAAGCGGCTGAGCGTCTGGGCGGAGCGCCGGTGGCGCTGGACGAAGTCGGGGTAGTGGGTGGCCAGCGTCCGTTCAATGTTCAGCATGCGCGTCGGGTCCTCGGCATGGGGGCAACTCAGTCCAGGATCTCGTCGACGCCGTCACCTTCCTGCCAGGCGACGGCGCGGTAGTCGCGTTCGCCGGCCACGCGGGTCTCTAACACAGTGATGGCCCCGCCGGCCTCGAGGAACCGATTGACCTCCTGGTTGATGGCATCCCTGAGGCGCTGCTTTTCCACCGGGTTGACGTTTCCGTTGCTGTACTGCATGTCGACACCCCTCGCTTACTGTCGGGCTTCGGTTGCGCACCAGCCTGCGCGGGATCTGTTAAGAAAAAAGGGCGAAATTCTGAAATTTTTGTGACTGTGGTCCCGTGGGGGGGAGTGGCTGGCTGTCACAGAAACGTCACGTAGAAATCACAATTTAGTAACAAAGCCTCTCTAGCATGCCCAAGGTCGATAAACGCGGCTTGGCTGCTCGTTTTTTCGTGTCCACATTCATGACTGGAAGAGGTCGATAATGCTCAGCGAACGATTCATGCAGCGCACGCTGGTCCTCGCGATCACGTCCCTCCTGGCCGCCTGCGGCGGCTCCTCGGATAACGTATCGCCCGGATCCATTGTGGTCGAAGTCCCTGTGGAGGGCGGTAGCCCCGACCCCGATCCGGACCCGGATCCGGACCCCGATCCCGATCCCGATCCCGATCCCGATCCGGACGTCACGGCGTCCGTGATCCCCGCTGGCCTCTCCGACGTCATTACCGATTCCGGCCGCACGGCCTCGAGCGGCTTCGGCAACAAGCCGATCTTCACCATCGATGTGGCCCAGCTCACCGACGGCCAGCTCGATCCGACGGGCTTGCTGCTCGGCAATGATGCGATCTTCGAGATCTCCGGCGGTGCGCTCTTCGTCACCGGCGGCACCCTGGAAATGGCCCCCGGCGCCGTCATCTCCGGCGGCTCCCAGTTCGAGTTCCTGGTGATTTCCCAGGGCGCGCGCATCGACGCCGAAGGCACCGCCGAGCAGCCGATCATCTTCACGGCGGCCGCGGACGTGGCCGGCAATGCGGAAGCCAATGACCGCGGACTGTGGGGCGGCCTGGTCATCAATGGCCGTGCTCCCATCAACGACTGCCCCGAGGGTGAGACCGGCGGCACCGAGGGCTGCACCAAGGAAGGCGAGGCCAATTCCGGTACCTTCGGCGGCGCGGACCCGGAAGACGATTCCGGCATTCTCAAGTACGTCAACGTGCGCTACTCCGGCTCCAACGTCGATCCGGAGAACCAGCTGAACGGCATCGCCTTCCAGGGCGTGGGTTCCGGTACGGTCGTCGAGTTCGTGCAGGTGCACAATGCGCTGGACGACGGCATCGAGTGGTTCGGCGGCACCGTGAACGGCAAGTACCTGGCCGTCACCGGTGCGGCGGACGACTCGCTGGACTGGACGGACGGCTGGACCGGTGCGGTCCAGTACGTATACGTGGAGCAGACCGACTCCGCCGACAACGTGATTGAGGCGGACAACCGCGAAGGTGACGAGAACCTCGAGCCGCGCTCGAATCCCGCTATCGCCAACATGAGCGCTTTCGGTGCCCCGTCCGAGCGTGCCCTGCGCATCCGTCGCGGTACGGGCCTGGCCATGAGCAACAGCCTGATCACCGGCTCCGATCGCTGCCTGCGGATTGACGGCACGTCCCGCGATCTGCTGGGCGCTGAGCTCACCTTTGCCGGCGTCACCTTCGACTGTGCGACCATGCATGACTCGGATTCGGATGGTGCGGTCGAGGCTTACCTCGACTCCGCCACCAACGTGTCCCAGAACGGCGGCGACGTCGAGGCGGTAACGCCGGCGGATTCCCGCCTCGAGGCGACGACCTTCGTCGGCGCCTTCGGTGCGACCGACTGGACCGCCGGCTGGACCATCCCCGGCACCGTCAACAACACCGATCAGCCCGATTTCGGTTGTCCGAACGGTACCTCCGACGCGAACGAGACCATCGACGGCCTGCGCGTCTGTGACATCGAGGGCACGGTGACCAGCGACTTGACGCTGACTGCCAACAACCTCTACCAGCTGAACGGCAAGGTCACCATCGGCGACGATGCGAACCCGGCCACGCTGAACATCCAGGCCGGTACCACGGTCTTCGGCGGCACGAGCTTCGACTTCCTGGTCATCGCCCAGGGCTCGAAGATCGAGGCCAACGGCAGCCGCACGGCGCCGATCACGTTGACCGCCCGCGCCGACGTGGAAGGCTCCGCCGACATCGAGACGGACCGCGGCCTCTGGGGCGGTCTCGTGATCAACGGCCGCGCGCCGATCAACGACTGCCCGGAAGGTGCAACCGGCGGCACCGAGGCCTGCACCAAGCAGGGTGAAGCCGACTCCGGTCTCTTCGGTGGCGCGGACCCGGCGGACGACAGCGGTACGCTGAACTACGTCGTCGTCAAGTACGCCGGCTCCAACGTCGACCCGGAGAACCAGCTTAACGGCATCGCCTTCCAGGGCGTGGGCTCCGGTACGGAGATCAGCCACATCCAGGTCCACAACAACCTGGATGACGGCGTCGAGTTCTTCGGCGGCACGGCGAGCGCCAAGTACGTGGTCCTCACCGGCAACGCTGACGACTCCCTCGACTGGACCGACGGCTGGACCGGCTCGCTGCAGTACGTGGTCATCGACCAGGCCGACGATGCCGGCGACAACGGTATCGAGGCGGACAACCGCGAAGGCGATGAGAACCTCGAGCCGCGTTCGCTGCCCCGCATTGCCAACATGACCATCAATGGCAGTGCCACGGAGCGTGGTATCCGGCTGCGTCGCGGCACCGGCCTCGAGCTGTACAACAGCGTGGTCCAGGGCAGCGACAGCTGCCTGCGGGTGCAGGGCGAGTCCCTCAACCAGCTTGGCAGCGGTATCCTCTTCGACGGCGTGACCCTGGACTGCGCCACGGTCAATGAAGGTGACGACGTCGCTGCGGTGCAGAGCTTCCTCGACAGCAGCAACGTTGCCGAGGGCGCCAGTGCGCCGGCGGCGGCGGACCTCTCCGGCGATGCCTTCTTCGACGCCACCGGCTTCATCGGCGCCGTCGAGGATCCCTCCAACGACTGGACCAGCGGCTGGACCGTGGGCATGCCCGACGGCAACGTCAGCTTCGGCTGCCCCACCGGCACCGGCGATCTCGGTACCATCGGCGGCAAGCAGGCCTGCCAGCTCACCGGCACCATTGCCGGCACGCTGACGCTGACCCGGGACAACAACTACGTCCTCGACGGCAAGGTGACCGTCGGCGACGAGGGCGCCCCGGCGACGCTGAACATCGAGTCCGGCACCACGATCATCGGCAGCAACGCCGAGGACTTCATGGTGATCAGCCGCGGCTCGCAGCTCTTCGCCCTGGGGACGGAGATGGCTCCGATCACCTTCACCTCCCTCTCCGACATCAACGGTACGGTCAGCCCGTCCACCCGCGGCCAGTGGGGCGGCCTGGTGATCAACGGTTTCGCACCGATCAACGACTGCCCCGCGGGCATCGAGGGCGGCACCGCAGACTGCACCAAGGAGGGTGAGGCCAACTCCGGGCTCTTCGGCGGTGACAACCCGACGGACTCCAGCGGCGAGCTGCGCTATGTCGTGGTCAAGTACGCCGGCTCCAACGTCGACCCGGAAAACCAGCTCAACGGTATCGCCTTCCAGGGCGTCGGTTCCGGCACGGTGGTGGAGTTCATCCAGGTGCACAACAACCTGGATGACGGCGTCGAGTTCTTCGGCGGCACGGTGGACGCGAAGTACGTGGTCCTCACGGGCCATGCCGACGACTCCCTCGACTGGACCGACGGCTGGACCGGCCGCCTGCAGTACGTCTACATCGAGCAGACGGACACCGGTGATAACGGCATCGAGGCGGACAACCGCGAGGGTGACGAGCTGGTAACGCCGGTCTCCATGCCCAGCATCGCCAACATGACCATCGTCGCCCGCGACGACCAGCGCGCCGTGCGGCTGCGCCGCGGTACGGGCCTGATGCTCTTCAACTCGGAGCTGCTCAACGGCGATACCTGCCTGCGGATCCAGGGCGAGTCCCTCAACCTGCTCGGCAGCGGCATCACCTTCGACGGTGTCCAGCTCGACTGCGCCACCAACGTCGAGGGTGACGACGTGGACGCGATCCAGGGCTTCCTGGACGGCAGCAACGTATCCGAGGGCGCCAACCCGCCTCCGGCCGGCACCCTGCCTGCGGATGGCTTCTTCGAGGCCAACGGCACCATCGGTGCGGACGTCGACAGCTGGAAGGGCAACTGGACCTTCGGTATCTGAGGTCCGGCGACTCGGCATAAGTAGAAGCGCGCCAGGTTCCTCAAGGGGCCTGGCGTCGTTTTGCCGAACCCTTCACCGAAGCGCCAGCCCGCTGGGTGGCGTGTGGAACAGGCGAAAAGGTGATTATGAAACGTAAAATTCTCGCGCTTTCCGTTGCCGGTGCCGTTGCCGGCCTGGCCGGTACAACCCGGGCCCAGGAGGACGTGCCGCAGGTGGCCCCCCCGGGGCAGATCGAGGAAGTGTTCGTGCTCGGGGAATTCATTCCCGACGAAAAGCGCGACACGTCCGAAATCTCCAACATCCTCGACGTCGAGGATCTTTCCAAGCTCGGCGAAACCAGCGTCGGTGTCTCGCTGTCGCGGGTAACGGGCCTCAGTCTCGTCGGTGGCAAGTACGTGTACGTGCGCGGCCTCGGTGAGCGCTACTCGTCGACGCTGCTCAACGCGACGCGCCTTTCCAGCCCGGTGCCCTTCCAGAAGACGGTGCCGCTGGACATCGTGCCGAACAAGATCGTCGAGAGTCTGCTCGTGCAGAAGACCTATTCGGCGCAGTACCCCGGCGACTTCAGCGGCGGTGTGATCGACATCCGCACGAAGAGCACGCCGCAGGAAAATTTTGCCAACATCAAGCTTTCGCTCGGCGGCAACAGCGAAACGACCGGCGGTGACGGGCTGCACTACAGCGGTGGCCAGTGGGATGGCTCCGGCTATGACGACGGAACCCGCGAGATTCCCCTGAACGTGCAGCAGCTCACCAGTGAGGAGTTCGAGGCAACCGAGTACCCGGAACGGGCGGCCCTCGGTGCGAGCTTCTACAACAACTGGGACCTGCTCGAGAAAGAGATGGAGCCCAATCTGAGCGGCGAGGCCGAGCTCGGGTTTCGCCGGGAGATCGGTGAAGAGTCCGCGCTGGGCTTCATCGGCTCGGTCAAGTACAGCAACGACTGGCTGAACCGGAGCACCGATTTCCGCCGCTACGAGTTCACCGGTGTGGATGGCGGCTCCAACCAGACCGTGGGTTACGAGCAGTTCACCACCCGTCGCCGGTTGGGGCTGAATGCCTTCGCGACGCTCGGCTACGAGTTTGACTACAACAACTCGGTATCGCTGACCTATACCCTCATGCGGCAGACCGACGACGAGACGCAGCTCGCGAAGGGTCTGTCCAGCGAGGACGATGTCACGGCCGATGCGACGCCGGTGGAAAACGTTCGTCTGCAGTGGACCGAGAACGAGATCGAAACGTGGCAGCTGGCCGGTGAGCATTTCATCGAGGCCCTCAATGATGCGGAGTTCAACTGGCGCCTCGTCGACGGTTCCGCCTTCCGGGACGCGCCGGATACCCGCACCTACAGCTACGCGGAAAACCGGGACGGCCTTGACGAGGTCGTTACCCCGAGCCGCCAGGCCGCCGGCGACCTGCGCGTGGTGTTCCAGGCGCCCGAGCGCAACTACGCCCGCCTTGATGACTCTCTCAAAGACTACGGCTTTGATTTCAAGGTTCCCGTTATGTTGGGCGGGGTGGATGTCTCCTTCAACTTCGGCGCCGGCTACTACGAGCGTACACGGGAAAGTGAGGAGCGACTGTTCCGTTTCGACCTGACCAACGACGCTCCCGATTTTGCCGCGCTGCAGTATCCGACCCAGCTCTTCGACCTGCGCAACTTCCAGAATGACTGGGTCGAGGTTCGGGATTTCTCGGCCGGCGCGGCCAACGCGGCCGGGATCTTCCCCTTCGCCGAGTCCGGCGAGGAGAACGAGGCCTACTACGCCCAGTTCGATGCCCAGCTCACGGACCGGTTGCGGCTGCAGGGTGGCGTGCGCTACGAAGACGTGACGTTGTTCGCGGATGCCTGGGGCGGCAACACGGAGCAGGGGACGGAAAATGCCGTCAACCAGGAGTACCAGGACTGGCTGCCGGCAGCGTCGCTGACCTACGAGTTCATCGAGAACATGCAGGTGCGCCTGGCCTGGTCCGAGACGGTCAACCGGCCCAGCCTGTTGGAGATCACCGGTACGACGATCCGCAACCCGGAGAACTTCCAGCTCTACCGCGGCAACGTGTTCCTGGAGCAGGCGGAGCTCACCAACTACGACTTCCGCTGGGAGTGGTACTTCGGCGCGGCGGACAGCATGTCCCTGGGCTTGTTCTACAAGGAGTTCACCGACCCCATCGAGGAGGCCCTCATCCAGGCGCAGAACGACATCTTTACCTGGTTCAACGCCGATGAAGCCGAGCTGTCGGGCATCGAGTACGACTTCCGCAAGGAACTGCTCATCTCCGACTGGTTTGAGGTCGAGAGCGAGGGCTGGAACGACGCGTGGTGGGACAACTTCGTGCTGTCGGCGAACGTGTCCTACATTGACTCGGAGGTAACGCTGCTCGGTGAGGGCCAGACCGCGGCCGACGTTCCGTTGACCGGTGGGCGCCAGATCGGTCGCCTCTTCGCCAACGAGCGACCGCTAACGGGCCAGGCGGACTGGCTGGGCAACATCCTGCTCTCCTACGAGGATGAGTACCGGGGTATCACCGCGTCCGTGGCGTACAACTACACGGGTGAGTACATCGCCCTGGTGGGCGCGATCAACGCACCGGACGTGATCCAGGAGGCCCGCGGCCGCCTGGACCTGCTGTTCCGCTGGCAGTCGTCGTTCATGGACCAGGATTTCGAGCTCGAGTTCAAGGCGGCGAACGTCTTCGACGAGCCCATCGAGTGGACCCAGGGCGGCCAGATCTTCGAGAAGTACGACCTGGGGGTCACCTACTCCTTGGGTATTCGCGCGAATTTCTGAAGCAGAGGTCCTCGACTTCGGGGGCGGCCTGGCCGCCCCTTTTTTTCGGTCTATGCATTTACATATCCGCATATCCATATATAATTGCTGCAGGTGTCTCAGGAGCCGTCCGATGAACACGCATCGATTGTTTCACTGCCTCGGCGAGCCAACCCGGCTGTCCGCGATGCTTCTGCTCCACGAGCGGGGCGAGCTCTGTGTCTGCGAGCTGGTTGCCGCCCTCGACCAGTCCCAGCCCAAGGTCTCCCGGCACCTCGCCCAGCTGCGCCACTGCGAGCTGCTGGCCGACGAGCGCCGCGGCCAGTGGGTCTACTATCGCCTGCACCCGGCGCTGCCGGCCTGGGTCCTGGCGATCCTCGAGCAGGCCGTGGCAGCAGAGGCCGACGCGCTGTCTGCCATGCGGCAGCGACTGGAGTGCGCAGCGGCGTTGTCCGCGTCACCTGGAAGAGGTGCTGTAGCCTGTGGCTGATTCCGTGAAAACAGTACTTTTCGTGTGCACGCACAACCGCTGCCGCAGCATCCTCTGCGAGGCGCTGACCAATCACCTCGCCGGCGGACGCCTGCGGGCCAGGAGCGCGGGCAGCCAGCCTGCCGGCGCGGTTCACCCCGCCACGCTCGCGGCCCTCGAGGCCCGGGGAATTGCCACCGATGGGCTGGAGAGCCAGTCCTGGGATGCTTTCGCGGGGCTGGATCCGGACGCCGTGATCACTGTCTGCGACAGCGCGGCGGGCGAGCAGTGCCCACTCTGGATGGGCCGCTCTCCGAAGGTGCATTGGGGCCTGCCGGATCCCTCGAAGGTGGAAGGCTCGGAGGCCGAGCAGTCCGCGGCCTTCGACGCGGTCATCGCGACGATCGAGGGCAGGCTCCGGCGCCTGCTGGCACTGGATCCCGCGCGCCTCGACGGCGAGGATTTCGTTGAGGCCCTGTCATCACTGGCGACGGAGGAGCACTGAGCCCATGGGACTTTTCGAACGTTACCTGAGCCTCTGGGTGGGCCTGTGCATCGTCGCCGGCGTAGCGCTCGGCAACGCCGCGCCGGGCCTGTTCCAGTTCTTCGCCAGCCTGGAGGTCGCCCGGGTGAACCTGCCGGTCGCCGTGTTCATCTGGGTGATGATCTACCCGATGATGGTGCAGGTGGACTTTTCGTCCATCCGCGACGTGGGCCGGCGGCCGCGGGGCCTGGCGCTGACCCTGGTGGTCAACTGGCTGATCAAGCCCTTTACCATGGCCGCCCTCGGCTGGCTGTTCTTCCGGGTGATCTTCGCCGACCTGGTCGATCCGCAGACGGCGGGGGAGTACATTGCCGGCATGATCCTGCTCGGCGTCGCCCCGTGCACGGCCATGGTCTTCGTCTGGAGCCACCTGACGAAGGGCGACGCCAACTACACGCTGGTGCAGGTCTCCGTGAACGACCTCATCATGGTCTTTGCCTTCGCGCCGATCGCCGCCTTCCTGCTCGGGGTCAGCGACGTGGCCGTGCCCTGGGAGACGCTGTTGCTCTCCGTGGTGCTCTACGTCCTGTTGCCGCTCGTCGCCGGGGTGCTGACACGGCGCAGGCTGGATTCGGCCGACAACCACGAGCGCCTGAACCACTTCCTCGCCGTGCTGAAGCCCATTTCCATCGTCGGCCTGCTGGCCACGGTGGTGCTGCTGTTCGGTTTCCAGGCGGAGACGATCCTGGCCCAGCCGCTGGCCATCGTCCTCATCGCCATCCCGTTGCTGCTGCAGACCTACGGTATCTTCGCCGTCGCCTACGGCGCGGCGAAAGCCCTGCGCCTGCCGCACAATGTGGCAGCGCCGGCCTGCATGATTGCGACCTCCAACTTTTTTGAACTGGCGGTCGCTGTGGCGATCTCGCTGTTCGGTCTGCAGTCCGGGGCTGCCCTCGCCACCGTGGTCGGCGTGCTGGTGGAAGTGCCGGTGATGCTGTCCCTGGTGGCCGTGGCCAACCGCACCCGGCACTGGTTCCCGGCCGCGGAGGCGTCTGCATGAACAGCGAGCTGCCGAACCTGCAGGCCGGGGAACTTCCCGCCATCGACCCGCAGCGCCTCTCCGGCGCGCCGCGGGCGGCGCATCCGCCGCGCTTCCTGCTTCTCTACGGCTCCCTGCGCGCCCGCTCCTTCAGCCGCCTTGCCCTGCTCGAGGCCGAGCGCATCCTGCGCCGCTTCGGCGCCGAGACCCGCGTCTTCGATCCGGCGGGGCTGCCGCTGCCCGATGGCGCCGGGGACGACCACCCGAAGGTGCAGGAGCTGCGTCAGCTGGCGGCCTGGAGCGAAGGCATGGTCTGGAGCAGCCCGGAGCGGCACGGTGCCATGAGCGGCATCATGAAGGCGCAGATCGACTGGATCCCGCTCAGCCTCGGCGCGGTGCGGCCGACGCAGGGCAAGACCCTGGCGCTGATGCAGGTCTGTGGCGGTTCCCAGTCCTTCAACGCCGTGAACCAGATGCGCATCCTCGGGCGCTGGATGCGCATGCTGACGATCCCGAACCAGTCGTCGATTCCCAAGGCGTTTCTCGAGTTCGACGAAGCCGACCGCATGAAGCCATCGGCCTGCTATGACCGCATCGTGGACGTCATGGAGGAGCTGATGAAGTTCACGCTCCTCACCCGCGATGTCTCGGGGTACCTGACCGACCGGTACTCGGAGCGGGTCGAGAGCGCCGAGGCACTGTCCCGGCGCGTCAACCAGCGCGGCCTCTAGGCCTTCGGCACCACCCGGACCGGCAGCTCCGTGTAGCCCTTCACGAACACGGAGGGCGTGCGCACCGGCGGGCCCACGACCTCGATGCGCTCGAAGCGCGCGAGAATCTCCTCCCAGAGGATGCGCAGCTGCAGCTCGGCCAGCCGGTTGCCCATGCAGCGGTGGATGCCGAAGCCGAAGGCGATGTGCTTGCGCACGTTCTCGCGCTCGATGCGAAAGGCGCCCGGGTCGTCGAAGATGCGTTCGTCGCGGTTGCCGGAGACATACCACATCACCACCTTGTCGCCCGCGCGGATCGTCTGCCCGCCGAGCTCCGTGTCGACCTTGGCCCGCCGGCGCATGTGCGCGAGCGGCGTCTGCCAGCGGATGGTCTCGGAGACCATGGCCGGTATCAGCGAGGTGTCGGCGGTGAGCTTCGCGAACTCGCCGGGATTGTCGTGCAGGCAGAGCACGCTCGCGCTCATGGTGCTGCGGGTGGTGTCGTTGCCACCGACGATGAGCAGCAGCAGGTTGCCGAGATACTCCTCCGCGGGCATGTCCCGGGTGGAGTCGCCGTGGGCGAGCATGGAGATGAAGTCGTTCTTTTCCGGGGCCGCCGCGCGCTCCTCCCAGAGTCCCTGGAAGTAGACCAGGCAGTCGAGCATGTGCTCGCGCCGCTCTTCCTCGCTGTCGATGAGCCCCATGCCCGGCGTCGCGACGGCCACGTCGGACCAGTGGGTGAGCTTGCGGCGTTCCTCGAAGGGGAAGTCGAAGAGCGTGGCGAGCATGCGCGTGGTCAGCTCGATGGAGACGCGATCCACCCAGTTGAAGGTCTCGCCGACCGGGAGCGATTCCAGCACGTCGATGGTGCGCTCGCGGATGATCGGCTCGAAGCCGGCGAGGGCCGTCACGCCCACGGCGGGGCTGACGGTGCCGCGCTGCTCGTCGTGGCGCGGCCGGTCCATGGCGATGAACATGGGCAGGGGGAAGTCGTCCTCGGCGTCGCGGATGGTGATGGCGGGCTCGGAGGAGTAGATCTCGTGGGACGTATCGACCTGCATGATGTCGTCGTAGCGGGTGACGGACCAGTAGGGGCCGAAGGCGCTGTCCGCGCAGTAGTGCACCGGGGCCTCGTCGCGCAGGCGCTGGAACCAGGGCCAGTGCTTGTCTGCGGCAAAGAGGTAGGGATTGGCGACGTCGATGGCCTCCAGCGGCAGGCTGTAGGGGTCGACGTCTACCTGGGCGGGGTCGTGCTCGGGGATCGGTGCGTTCATTGTTATGCTCCTGGCTTCTGTTCACCGGGGTTTGGCTGAGTGTAAGCCAGCGCCGCGGCGCGGTCATCTGGCGGCATTTGCTGACCCGAAACTGTCACAATACTGTCACCTTCATGGCGTATGGTCCGCGCCATGATGACTGCCAGCCTTTTTCGGGGGCGCACGCTCGCCCCGCTCGCAACCCTGGCCCTCGGCCTCTTCCTGGCCCAGGGCGCGCGGGCCCTCTCCCTCGGCCCCGAGGAGTTCGTCGCCGCGCGGGAAGTCACCTGCATCCTGGCCCAGGATGCGCTCGGCTACCTGGGTGAGGACGACTTCAATACGCTCCTCGACGGCGCCCTCGAGCGCTTCGACGACAGCCAGGGCGACGTGATCTACGCCAAGGCCCTCGGCTATTTCGACGGCCTCATGTTCGGCATCCCCGACGGTGACGAGAGCCTCGTGAGCGAGCGCCTCCGGGCCTTCAACCAGAGCCAGGCCTGTTCGGGCCTCGTGGTCAGCAACTACCGCCTTTGAGGGGCAGGTTTGCTGTCTTGCTGATCCGCTCGACCCCGTGCGTCGTAAGCACTGTTGGCGGGATCATTCCCGCTACCCCCTGAACCATCTCTTCCCCCAGATGGTTACTGGCCCGGCCCTCGCGGCCGGGCTTTTTTACTGCTTGTTTGCCGCGTGCCAACCGGGAGGACCCTTCATGCGTCGCATCACCGCCGGCCTGCTCTTGTCCTTGCTCACGACCCTTGGACTGGCGCTGCAGGGCTGCAGTTCGGTCACCGTCGAGGACTACGCCGGGGAGCGCCCTGCGCTCGTGCCTGAACGCTTCTTCGACGGCGACCTGGTCGCCTACGGCATGCTCAAGAACCGCGGCGGCGAGGTCACTCGGCGCTTCCGGGCGACGATCAAGGCCTACTGGGAGGACGGCGTCGGCACTCTCGAGGAGGACTTCGTCTTCGATGACGGCGAGACGGACCGCCGGGTCTGGACCCTGACACCCACCGGGCCGGGCCGCTACCGGGGCACCGCCGGCGACGTGGTGGGTGAGGGGGAACTGACGGTGGCCGGCAATGCCATGTTCCTCGACTACGTGCTCCGCGTGCCCCGGGGTGACGGCAGCATCGACGTTGTCATCGACGACCGCATGTATCTCATCGACGAGCAGACGCTGCTCAACGAGTCCGAGCTGCGCAAGTTCGGCTTCCGGGTCGGCGAGCTGACCCTGGTGATCCGGCGTCTCGGGGAGGCGGACGGATGGTAAACCAGCGCCTGGCGAGCAGCCTGGGCTATGCCGGCCTGCTGCCGTTCCTCGCCGGCGCCGGCGGGGTCTGGGTCCTCCGGGACTACCCGCACGCGTTCGCGCAGCAGGGCTTCCTGGTCTACTCCCTCGCCATCCTCTGCTTCCTCGCGGGGACGCTATGGGGCTCGTCGCCCCAGGTCGCCCAGGGCGAGCGCACGCCGCGCATCCTGGTCAGTAACGGGGTGGTGATCTTCGCGGTCCTGGCCTTCCTGACGGCACAGCCGGTGCTGGCCGCGCTGCTTCTCCTGCTCGGGCATCTCACCCAGCTCTGGTACGAGCGCAACACTCTGCCGGCGGACTGGTACCGGCGCCTGCGTACGCGGCTCACGCTCGTCGCGGGGGCCTGTCACCTGCTCTATCTCGTCGGGCTCATCGCGGTGCGCCCGACCTAGGCGGCCCTTTAGACCGCACTTCAGGCCGCACTTTGGGTTGCACTTTATTGCGCCTCCCTGCGGCGCACCCTAGACTGGTGGCTTCCCACCATCCTCCCGAGGAGCACACGGCGCCATGCGGCTGGTAGATAGCGCAAGAGAAGCCCTGGATGAGATCCAGTCCGGCGAGTTCATCTGGTGTCATTCCATGGCGGCGACGCCGACGCGGCTTCTCGAGGGCCTCGCCGAGCATGCGCGTTCATGCCGTGACCTGACGCTCATGCAGCTGCACCTGGAACACGCGGATACGGTGACCGATCCGTCCCTCGACGGCCGCCTGCGGCACCGCTGCTTTTTCGCGGGCAAGCAGACCCGGGAGCTCATTAACCAGGGCCGGGCGGACTACATCCCCCTGTTCCTTTCCGAGCTGCCCAAGCTCTTCCGCAAGGGCGAGCAGCGGGTGGACACGGCGCTGGTGCAGGTGTCGCCGCCGGACCACCACGGCAACTGTTCGCTGGGCATTTCCGTGGAGGCCACCGCGGCCGCCTGCGAGGTGGCCGGCCGCATCATCGCCCACGTGAACCCGCACATGCCGCGAACCCACGGCGACGGCTTCCTCAACGTGCGCCAGATCCACACGGCTTTCGAGTGTGACGAACCGCTGCTCGTCGCGGGCGACCGCAAGCCCTCGGAAGTGGAGAGCCGCATCGGTGCCAACGTCGCCTCGCTGGTCGAGGACGGCGCCTGCCTGCAGATGGGCATCGGCGCGATCCCCGACGCCGCCCTGCGCTGTCTCGGTGACCACCGGCACCTCGGCATCCACACGGAGATGTTCTCCGACGGCGTGCTGCCCCTGATCGACAGCGGCGTCATCGACAACAGCGCCAAGCGCGTCGGCCGGGGCCGCACGGTGACCAGTTTCGCCATGGGTGGTGCCGCGCTGTACGACTTCGTGCACGACAACCCGCAGGTGGCCTTCCTCGACGTCGAGTTCGTCAACAACCCCACGGTGATCGCGAAGAACCCCCGGGTCACCTCCATCAACAGTGCCCTGCAGATCGACCTCACCGGGCAGGTCTGCGCCGATTCCATCGGCCACCGCATCTATTCCGGCGTGGGCGGGCAGGTGGACTTCGTGCTCGGCGCGACCTACTCGGAAAAGGGCAAGAGCATCATCGCCCTGCCCAGCACGGCCCGGGGCGGGGCGTCGACGCGCCTTGTCTCCAGCCTTGCCGCGGGTGCCGGCGTAGTGACCACGCGGGCCCAGGTGGACTTCGTCGTCACCGAGTACGGCATCGCCGAGCTGCGCGGCCGTTCCCTGCGCGAGCGCGCCCGCGACCTGATTGCCATCGCTCACCCGGATTTCCGCGAGGCCCTCGCCCGCGAAGCCCGCGATGACTTGAAGCTCAGCGTCTGAGACCATCGGCGAACAACGATCACTCCCGGAAAACGCCAACAGGAGACTGCCATGCACGTGATGCGCCTCGGTGAACCCGCCGGCCTCGACAGCCTCGCCCTCGATACGGCCGAGCCCCGGCCGCCGGGGCCGGGCGAGGTGCAGGTGCAGGTCGCGGCCAGTTCCCTGAACTTCCACGACTACGTGGTCGTGACCGGGCTGATTCCCACGGCCCCGGGGCGCGTGCCGCTCTCGGACTGCGCCGGGACCGTCACGGCCGTGGGGGAGGGCGTCACCCGCTTTCGGGCCGGTGACCGGGTCATCAGTCATTTCTTCCCCGGCTGGGCCGACGGCACGGCCACCATGGACAAGCTCCTCGGCGTTCCCGGGGACCACGTCGACGGCTTCGCCGCCGGTTCCGTGACCATGGCGGAAGCGGCCTTCGGCCCCATGCCCGCCAACCTGGACTTCGCCGAGGCGGCCACGCTGCCCTGCGCGGCGCTCACCGCCTGGCGCGCGCTGTTCGTGGAGACCCGGCTCAAGCCCGGCGACTGGGTCCTCGTGCAGGGGTCCGGCGGGGTCAGCGTGTTTGCGCTGCAGTTCGCGCGGATGATCGGCTGCCGGGTCATCGCCACGTCCTCCTCCGACGAGAAGCTCGAACGTCTGGGCGCGCTCGGCGCCGAGCATCTCATCAACTACCGCAAGGAAGCGAGGTGGGGCAAGGCGGTGGAGCAGCTCACCGGGGGCCGCGGCGTCGAGCTGGTGGTGGAGGTCGGCGGTCCCGGCACGGTCGGCGAATCGGTGCGGGCCGTGGGCTTCGGTGGCTGCATCGCCATGCTCGGGGTGCTCACCGGAGTCTCCGGGGAGTTCCCCCTGGCGGCCCTGTTCCAGAAAAACGCGCGCATGGCGGGTATCACCGTCGGCAGCCAGCAGGCCCAGGCCGACATGGTGAAAGCGATCGAAGCGGCGGACCTGCACCCGGTGATCGACAGCAGCTACCCGCTCGAGGACCTCGCTGCCGCCTTCCGGCACCAGGAAGCGCAGGCGCATTTCGGCAAGGTCTGCATCACCATGGGCTGAGCCTCGGAACCGGGCGCCCCCGGGGGGCGCCTACTTCCGCTCGATCTCGTCAAGCTCGAGGTCGATGTTGTCGAAGGCGTTGCCCTTGTTCAGGCGGATGTGCAGTGACACGTTGTTCTTCGAATCGGCGTACTCAATGGCCGTCTCGGCGCTGATCTTGCCCTTCTCGTAGAGCTCGATGAGCGCCTGGTCGAAGGTGCGCATCTGGTACTTGCCGCCCTGGGCCATCGTGTCGCGCAACTCCGAGAGGTCCTGCTTGGTGATCAGGTCCTGGACGCGGGGCGTGTTGATCATCACTTCCATGGCCGCGCACTTGCCGCCGTCCACGGTGGGCACGAGGCGCTGGGATATGACGGCCCGCAGGTTCTGCGCCACGCGGATGGTCTCGTTGGCCTGGTCCTCCGCAGGGAAGAAGGTGAGCATGCGCTCCAGCGCCGAGACGGCGTTGTTGGCGTGCAGGGTGGTCAGGCAGAGGTGGCCGGTGTTGGCGAACTTGAGGGCGTACTCCATGCTCTCGAGATCGCGGATCTCACCGAGGAGGATCACGTTCGGCGCCGAGCGCATGGCCGAGCGGATGCCCGTGCTGAAGCTTTCCGTGTCGACCCCGATCTCGCGCTGCGCGACCACGGAGCGCTTGTGCTCGTGCAGGTACTCGATCGGGTCCTCCAGCGTGATGATGTGGCCCGCGGCGTTGGTGTTGCGGTGGTCGATCATGGCGGCGAGCGAGGTGGACTTGCCGGAGCCCGTGGCGCCTACCACCACGATCAGCCCGTTCTTCTCCATCACCAGCTCGTTCAGCACCAGGGGCAGGCCGAGCTCCTCGACACTGGGAATCTCGTTACGTACGTAGCGGAAGACCAGCGAGGTCTCGCCGCGCTGCTTGAAGGCGGCGGCGCGGAAGCGCCCCAGGTTGGGCACGCCGACACTGAAGTCCACTTCGCCGTTTTCCTCGAACTCCATGATCTTCCGGTCCGATGTCAGGGAGCGGAAGATGCGATCGACCTGGCCGCTGGCGAGACGCTCGCCGATCCAGGCAAAGCCGAAAGGTCCCTTGATGAGGATCTTCGCTCCGGAGTGGAGGTACATGTCCTCGCCTTCCTTGTTCACCATCAGGGCGAGGTAGGGGGCAATCTCGAGATCCGTGTCCGACATCCTGTGATCCTCATGACGGGTCCAGGGGAAGTATCGCACCGGCGGCGGGCGGGTAAAAGCGCGCTGTCGGCCCCGTGTCCGGCTAAAACGCCCTTGTACTCTCAGTCCGCAGCGGAAATAATCCCGGGTCTCCGCCTGTAGCTCAGCAGGATAGAGCAGCCGCCTCCTAAGCGGCAGGTCGCAAGTTCGAATCTTGCCAGGCGGACCACCCTCGCCCGAGAGGAAGTGCGCCATGTGCCGACCGCGCCAGCTCTTACTGCCGCTACTGCTTTGCCTCGGCGCCTGCGCGCCTGCCAGCTACGACCTGCCGCGGCTCGCCGGGGGCCCCGAGCGTCTGCCCGGCAAGGTCGTCTGGCATGATCTCATCACGGACACGCCCGCGGCTTCCGAGCGCTTCTACGGCGAGCTCTTCGGCTGGACCTTCGAGCCGGTTCCCGGGGTCAACTACACGCTGATCCGCCACGACGGGCGGGCGATCGGCGGCCTGGTGGACCAGGACCGGCTGCCGGTGGACGAGGACATCTCGCAGTGGGTGGCGCTGCTGGCGGTGGAGGACATCGAGGTGGCGGCCGCCGCCGTCGGGCCGGCCGGCGGCCGCCTGCTCACGCCGCCCACCTCCCTAGGCCGTCGCGGGCGCGTCGCCGTGGCGGCGGACCCGGAGGGCGCCGTGTTTGCCCTGCTCGAGACCGGCGAGGGCGATCCGCCGGATCGGTCGGAACCGCCGGCAGCGGGCGGCTTCCTCTGGGACGAGCTCTGGGCGGTGGACACGGCGCGTGCTGCAGCCTTCTACCGCCAGCTGCTGCCCTACCGGGCCGAGACGGTGACCCTCGAGGGTGAACCCGCGTACACCGTGCTCTCGGCGCGGGAGCGGCCGCGGGCGGGCATCCGGTCCCACCCGGTGCCCGACAGCGCGCCGCTCTGGGCGAACTACCTGCGCGTAGCCGATCTCGCCGCGCTGGAGGACATCCTCGCGCGGGTGGAGGACCTCGGCGGCCGGGTCCTGCAGCCGGCCACGGCGCGCCCGGCCGGCGGCTATCTCGCCGTGCTGCAGGGACCCTCCGGTGCCGGCATCGCCCTGCAGACCTGGCCCCTCGAGCGCGAACAGGAGACTGCGCCATGAACAGACTGTCACGCGCGGTCGCCGCGCTCCTCGTCGTTGCCGCCTGCGCCGGTCTCGCCGGCTGCGAGGATCCGCAGGTCTACGGCAGTGTCGGGTTCTCCACCGGCTACAGCCACTACGGCTACGGCGGCTGGGGCAGCGGGATGCACAGCAGCATCTCGATCGGCGGGCGGATCCGCTAGAACTCCCAGCCCACCCCGGTGGTCAGGCCCCAGTCCGTGGCCCGGTCGGCGTTCTCGTCCAGGGCCTGGTTGTCGAAACTGCCCCAGGCACTCACGTCCCAGAACAGGTCCCGGTAGATCTCCCAGCGCAGCCGCAGCTCCGTCTCGCCGCGGAGCCGGCCCGACTCGGTAAGGGAGGGAAAGAGGGACAGGTTGTAGCGGAGGTCCAGGTCCGGGCTGTCGAAGCGCCAGACGCCGTAATCGATGGCGAACTCGCTCTCGAGGCTTTCCGTGTTGCCGCCGTCCTCACCGAACTCCTCCAGGGCGCGCAGGCTGATGTAGCCGCTCAGGGTGGAGCGCTGGGTGTCGATGAAGTAGCGCCCGAGCCCCGCGCCCACGGTGAAGCGCCGCTCCAGGCCGAGTTCGTCGTTGCTCTCGAAACCGCCGCTCAGCAGGCGGAAGTAGGTCGCGCGATCCGTCCAGGTCTGCCGGCTCAGGCCCAGGCGCCGGCTCGAGCTCGACTCCTCCTGGGTAGTGGTCAAGGTGTTGCGCGCGGTCAGGCGGTTGAGGGAGCGCTCGTCCTCGTAGCTGACGTCGGCCTTGATTTCGCTGGTGGAGACATTGCTCGCCCGCGTGTAGGCAACATTGAGGCTGGTGTAGATGTCGAGGCGGTCCACGGCTTCCTTCTCGATGGGCCGCAGTTCCACCAGCTCGTCCCAGGCGACGGTTCGGCTGTCGGCGCCCTCGCGCAGGGTGACCGCGCCGGGCTGCCCTCCGGGCCCGACGGCGCCGTAGAAGCGCTCGCCGCTGGCGAGGCGGATCTCGTAGTCATAACGCGATTCGACCGAGGCCACTTCTTTCCACTCCACCTCGACGGTGCCCATGGCATCCGTGCCGAAGCTGACCAGGCCGCCGCGCAAGGCCTGGATCTCGCCGGTGAGCCGGTCGCCGTTGTAGAGCACGAGGACGTCGGTCTTCGGGTGTGCGGCGGCGGTACCCGCGAAGCCGAGGCAGGTGAGGACGGCGAGGGCGGTGAGCAGGCCGGTTCGCGGCCGTTGTCGCAGGCAGGCCATGGCAGCGGCTCCGCAGGGCGTTGGCGTCATTGTGCCCCATCGCGCCGGCGCGGGGGAGGCCGCCGGCCTTGCATTCGGCGAGGGGCCACTGCACGATGGCCCCGGCGGTCGCCAGCGGGGCGGCCCGACGCTCAGCGGAAGCCGTGTTGCCGAGAATTGTCGCCAGGATCGCCTTGCTGCTTGCCGTCGCGGCCGCGCCGGCGGACGCCTCGCTGCTTCCCGACGACCCGGCCGTTCAGGCGCAGCGCGCGGCTTACCGGGAAGCGCTGGCGGCGCTCCAGGGTGGCGACATGGCCGTCTTCGAGCAACTGCGGGGGCGTCTCGACGACTATCCCCTCGCGCTCTACCTCGACTACTTCCGCCTCACCCGGGAGCGTCGCTTCGTGCCCGGCGCCCGGGCTGCGCGCTTCGTGGAGCGCAGTGCGGGCTCACCGGTGGGCAACCGCTTCCTTGATGCCTATCTTCACCAGGCGGGGCGGGACCGGCGCTGGGACGATTTCCTGGCGGCCGCGACCGCGCGGCCACGGGATGTGGCGCTGCAGTGCTACTACCATCGCGCCCAGCTCGCGACCGGGCAACGGGAGGAAGCCTTTGCCGGTGCCGCCCGCCTCTGGGTGCATGGCTACTCCCGCCCGAAGGCCTGTGATCCCCTCTTCGCGCCCTGGCTGGCTGCCGGCGGGGCCACGGCCGACCGCGTGTGGGCCCGCCTCGGGCTCGCCTTCGAGGCGCGGCAGAGTTCCCTTGTCCGCTATCTCGTCACCCTCGCGCCGCCGGCTCTCGAGGCCGATGCGAAGGCCCTGGCCCGACTCTACCGGGAGCCGCAGCGGCTGGCGCACCACCTCGCTGCGATAGCCCCGGCCCGGCGCGACGAGGCGCTGCACTGGGGCCTGCGGCGCCTGGCCCGCTACCACCCCGTGCGCGCGCTTGACGCCTGGCGCGCGCGCAGCGCGGCCCTGCCGGCGGATGACCCCGGCCGCGCCGGGACCGAGTGGCGCATCGCCTTCCAGGCGCTCCTGGCGAAGGAACCCGCTGCCGCGCCCTGGATCGACGCCAACCTGGCGACCTGGGGTGACGACCAGCTCACCGCCATGCGCCTGCGCTGGCTGCTCGCCGAGGCCGACTGGCCGCGCTTCCTGGCGGTGGCGCCGGCGCTGACAGCGGCGGAGCGCGAATCGGCCCAGTGGCGCTACTGGCGCGCCGTGGCCCACGAGGCGACCGGCGAGCGCGAGGTCGGCCGCGAACTCCTTGCCGCTGCCGCGAAGGAGCGCAGCTACTACGGCTTTCTCGCCGCGGAACAGCTCGATGTGCCCTATGCCTTCAACCACCGCCCGCTGCCGCCGCTGGCAGCAGCGCCCGAGCTGCTGGCAAAGCCGGGGCTGAAGCGGGTGGGCGAACTGCACGTGCACGGCGAGGCGCGCGACGCGCACGCCGAGTGGCGGGGGGTGCTCCGCGCGGAGGACCGGGACGCACGGCTCTCGCTGGCGGCGCTCGCCGCCGCGGAAGGCTGGTACCACCTGGCCATCGATGCGGCCAACGACGCGGAGGCCCACGATGCGCTGGAGCTGCGCTTCCCGCTGGCCTACAGCGATGTGTTCTCGGCGCGGGCGCAGGCGCTGGGGCTTCCCGAGACCGAGCTCATGGCCATCGCCCGGCGCGAGAGCGCCTTTTTCCCCGCGGCGCACTCCAGCGCCGGGGCCCGGGGCCTCATGCAGGTGCTCCCGGCGACCGGGCGCCAGGTCGCCAGCCGCCTCGGGGTAATCGCGCCGGCCGCGTCCCTGTACCGGGTCGAGGACAACGTGCTCATCGGCAGCGCCTACTACCGCCAGCTCCTGGAGCGCTACGGCGACAACCGGGTGCTCGCGCTGGCGGCCTACAACGCCGGGCCGAACCGGGTCGACAACTGGCGCGGCAGGGATCTGCCCCTGGAAGCCTGGATCGAGACCCTGCCGTTCCGGGAGACCCGCGATTACGTCAAGGCCGTGCTCGCCTACCGGGTGCTCTTCGACTACCTGCAGGGCGGGGCGTCGAGCCTGTTCCGGCCCGCCGAACGGGCGGCGCGCTACTGACCACGAAGATGCCCCAGCACAGCTTCATCCTGCCGGTACTCAACGAGGCCGGTCGCCTCGGGCCGCTGCTCGCGCGGCTGCGGGCGGCCTTCCCCGGCGCCGAGTGCGTCGTCGTCGACGGCGGCAGCACGGACGGCACGGTCCCGGAGGCCCTCGCGACGGCCGACCTGGTGCTCCTCGGCGAGCGCGGCCGCGCGGCGCAGATGAATCTCGGTGCCGCGGCGGCGCGCGGCGAGTGGCTCTGGTTCCTGCATGCGGACACCGAGCCGCTGTTCGATGCCGCCGCCGTCGAGGCGGCGCTGGCGGCGGGAAATCCCTGGGGGTTCTGCCGGGTGCGGCTGAGCGGCCGCGCGCCGGCGCTGCGGGTCATCGAGTACGCCATGAATCGCCGCTCCCGCCTGACCGGGATCGGCACCGGTGACCAGCTGCTGTTCCTGCGCCGGCCCCTGTTCGAGGCGGAGGGGGGCTTCGCGCCGGTTCCCCTCATGGAGGACGTGGAGTTCTGCAAGCGCCTGCGCCGCCGCGCGCGCCCGGGCGGTGCAGGGCTCACGGTGCGCACGTCGAGCCGGCGCTGGGAGGAGAACGGCATCCTGCGCACGGTCCTGCTGATGTGGACGCTGCGCCTGCGTTATGCGCTGGGTGCGTCGCCCGCGAGGCTGTGGGCCCGCTACTATGGCTGACGGCGCACGGGGCGGCAGGCGTCCTCGCAAGGCAGAGGGCAGGGCAGGGGGCAGGGCTGAGAGCATGACCGGGGACGCGCCGGCGCGCCGCCTGCTCCAGTTCGCGCGCGAGCCGGTGCCCGGCCGGGTGAAGACGCGCCTGCAGCCGGTGCTCGATGCGACCGGCGCCTGCGACCTGCACATCGCGCTGCTCACGCATACGGCGCGGCGGCTCGCCACCGTATCCCGCTGTGAACGCGAACTCTGGGTCGCCGGGGACCCGGCGCACCCGGCGCTGGTGCATGCCGCGGCCCTCGGCGGGGCCGCGGTGCGACGCCAGCAGGGAGCGGATCTCGGGGAACGTATGCGCCATGCGCTGGCCACGGCACTCGCCGAGGCGCCGCGGGCGGTGCTGGTGGGCAGTGACTGCCCGGGGCTCGATGCGGCCTACGTGGAGGAGGCCTTCGCGGCCCTGGCGACGGCGGACGTGGTGCTGGGGCCGGCCCTGGACGGGGGTTACGTGCTGATCGGTGCGCGCCGGGTTGATGCGCGGCTGTTCCGGGGTGTGGATTGGAGTACGAGCGCGGTGCTGGCACAGACGCTGGCGCGGGTGGACGCCCTGGGCTGGCGGGCGGCGCTGCTCGCCCCCCGGCGGGATATCGACCGCCCGGAGGACCTTGCCGCCTGGACGGCCTGGAAGGCGCCTAGCGGAGGCTGAAGGCGCGGCTGCGCGCCGGCGCCGTTGCGGCCGCCGGGAGCGGCTGGTTGCCGAGGCCGGCGCGCTCGCAGAGCAACCAGGCGATCGCCGTGCAGTAGGACAGGTTCGTGCGCAGTTCGTGGTCCGGGTTGCTGAGAAACGCCCGCTGGCTGGCGAGGCCGCGCACGCGGCTGGCAATCTCCGGCCGGAAGGCCAGGTAGCGGTCCCAGATATCCCGGTGCTGGGCCGGGGTGATGTGGTAGAGGCCGAGGCCATCGCCACTGCGGGCGAAAAGGCCGACATCCGGTCCGTCGATGGCCGCGCTGAGCAGCCGCTCCTCGAGGGCGTCACTCCAGGCGCCCAGGTAGGTGAGGGTGGGACGTATGACCTCTTCCCTCAGGTGTTCCGCCGTAATGTACATGACCGGTTCCTCGCAGTGTGCCGTGCCTGTTGTTCTGCTTCGTCCACGGTGGCGACGCCAACTTGCCGGTCCCGGTTACTTGAGGGGTCCTTTTGCTTGTTCTGTCCCCGGCGCTGCCGCTTGTGCCGCGGCCTTGCGCCCGTACCCCGGAGCATCCCACGCCTCTAGGTGTAGCACAGGAAAATGAGAGAATTCAATAAAAAATAGTGGGTTACGTGATTTTTTTAGCGAGGGCTTAGGGAAAGTGACGTAAGCTGCATTCTGGACGTCTCATGGAACACAAAAAGATCGGAAAAAATGGAGACAAAATAGCGATATGTGCTGCTAAAAACCGTAAAGCTGTGGCCTGGCTGCATTTTCAGCCGCCAGCGAGTTTTACCGTGAAGCCCTCGGCCTCGAGAAGGCCCTTCAGCAGCTCGCGCTGGTCGCCCTGGATCTCGATCCGTCCGTCCTTGACCGCGCCGCCCACACCGCAGCGCTGCTTGAGACGTTTCGCCAGGCTCTTCAGCGCCGGCGCGGGGAGCGGAACACCGTCGACAAGCGTCACGGCCTTGCCGCCGCGACCCTTGCGCTCGCGCCGCAGGCGCACGATGCCATCGCCCGCCGGCACCGTCGCTGCGGTTTCCTCACAGCGGCACGCGGCGCGCGGCTCACCGCAGTCGGGGCAGGTGCGGCCGCCGTCGGTCCGGTAAACGATGCGTCCTGCCATGGTGCGCTCCCCGTGTTTGACTGTTTCTGTCCCTGCGCTGGCGGTGTATGTTACGGGGCCCCGGAGGCAGCCGTACAGGTCAGGCAGTGGCGGACAAGCAAACAGCCGATGACAACCTGCAGGCCGCGCTGGAGGCGCTGCAGACGGAGCTTGCGTTCCAGGGCGATACCCTGCACGCCCTGGACCGGGCGTACGCCGAGCAGCAGCAGGCGCTGCTCGACTTGAAGAAGCAGGTCAGCCTGCTGGCCGCGCGGGTGCGGGCCCTCGACGACCGGGTACCCGCCGGCGACGCTGTGGAGCCGCCACCGCCCCACTACTGAGCCCTTTCCTCGCCCCGGCCGCCGAGGATTGAGCGTTGCTTGCTGCCGGCCGAGCAATGCTCCACACTTCCTGCGCCCGATGCTACCCAGCCCAAGGACCCCGTTCATGTCGGAAAGCGAACGCAAGGATACGCCCGAACAGGCCGAGTTCCGCAGCTACTGCCGCGACTGGCTGCGCGACAACCACCCGGGAGAGCCGCCGGTGCGCCTGCCCCAGTCGGCCATCGAGATCATGACCGAGCCCCAGCTGCACTGGCTGCAGGCCTGGCAGAAGGCGGCCTACGACGCCGGCCTCGTCGGCTGCGACTACCCGGAAGCCGTGGGCGGGGGTGGCCGCAGCGACTGCCAGCGGGTGGCCAACGAGGAAATGCTCGCGGCGCGCACGCCGTTCCTGCCCAACGTCATCGGCCTCGGCATGGCTGCGCCGACACTCTTCTACCATGCGCAGGCAACGCTGAAGGAACGGCTCCTGCCGCGGCTCCTCTCCGGCGAGGACATCTGGTGCCAGGGTTTCTCGGAGCCGGGGGCCGGCTCGGATCTCGCCAGCGTGCAGACCTTCGCGGAGCGCCGCGGCGACCGCTGGCTGATCAACGGCCACAAGGTGTGGACTTCCCTCGCGCACTTCGCCGAGTGGATGATCCTCCTGCTGCGCACGGACAAGGGCCACAAGTACGACGGGCTGTCCTACTTCGTGGTGCCGATCCGCTCCGCCCTGGGCAAGGGCGTCACCGTGCGCCCGCTGATCAAGATCACCGGGGAAACCGGCTTCAACGAGGTGATCTTCGAGGACCTCGAGGTGGACGACAGCTACCGCCTCGACGAGCTCGGCAAGGGTTGGCAGGTCGCCATGACCACGCTGCTCCACGAGCGCGGCGGCGGCGAGCTGGTCACACCGCGCGCCGGCGGTCTCACCTCGAAAGCCAGCTTCTCGCCCACGGCGCGCAACCTGCGCACGCTGGCGCAGGAGACGCCCCGCGGGGACGGTACCGCCGCCGATGACCCCCTGCTGCGCGACCGTATCGTGCGCCAGTTCATCCGCGAGGAGGCGCTGCAGCAGAACCAGCGGCGCTCCCGGGTGCCGGCGCTGCAGGACCACCCGATGCGCCTGCAGCTGCAGTACAAGCTGCTGATCAGCGAGCTCGCCCAGGACACGGCCCGCCTGGGCCTCGAAGTGGCCGGGGCCGCGTCCACGCTGTACCTCGCCGACGAGCACGCGCCCACCGGGGGACAGTGGCCGCTGGCCTACATGAACTCCTACGGCATGACCATCGCCGCCGGGACCAGCGAAATCCAGCGCAACATCCTCGGCGAGCGCGTGCTCGGCCTGGCCAAATCCAAGTAGATGGCCAAGATAGCAAGGCGACACAGGAGAATACCGTGACCCAACCGATCAATTTCGGCTTTGGCGACGAGTGCGCGCTGCTCAAGGATTCGGCGCGCAAGTTCTTTGCCGAGCACCTGCCGGTGGACCGGCTGCACGCGCTGGTCGCCGCCAACCCGGACCCGGAAGCGCCCAGCGGCGCCGCCTGGCGGGACGACCTGTGGCCGGCGATGGTCGAGCTGGGCTGGACGGCCCTCGCCATCCCGGAAAGTGCCGGTGGCCTCGGCCTGCCGGCGGTGGCCGTTGCCGGCCTCATGGAGGAGCACGGCCGCGCCGCCTTCCCGGGCCCGCTCGCGGCGACGCTCGCCACCAGCTACGTGCTCGCCGCTGCCGACGCCGGCACCGCTGCCCTCGAGGAGATCGCCGAGGGGCGTTCCGCCACCCTGGCTTTCGCCAACGCCGCGGGCTCCTGGCACGCCGGCGACAGCGCCGTGACGGCAAAGGGCGGGCGCCTGTCCGGGACGGCCTGTTTCGTGCAGGAGCCGCGCAAGGCCGAGCGCCTGCTCGTCGCTGCGCAGGACGAGGGGGGCCTCGGCCTCTACTGGCTCGAGCGCGACGCCGCGGGTGTCACCGTGGCGCCGGATACGATCGTCGACCTGACCCGCGACCAGGGCCGCGTCACCTTTGACGAGGCCGTGGCGGCGCCCGTGGGGCGCAACGGCCTCGCGGCCTTCCATGCCGCCATGCCCGCGCTGTGGATGCTGCTCGCCGCCGACATGGTGGGGGCGGGGGAATGGCAGCTGCAGACCACCGTCGAGTACGCCCGGGCGCGCAAGCAGTTCGACCGGCCGCTCGGTTTCTTCCAGGCCGTGAAACACCAACTGGTCGATGTCATGACCCGCGTGGACGAGAGCAAGTCGCTGCTCTACAACGCCGCCTGCGCCCTGGACCACGAGCCGGAGAAGGCGCTGCAGCTCGCGCATATGGCCAAGGCCTCGGCCGCGGACATGGCCGCCTTCGCCTCCGGCCGCTCCGTGCAGTGCCACGGTGGTATCGGGTTTACCTGGGAGTGCTACGTCCACCTCTACTTCAAGCGCCAGAAGCACAGCGAGGTGCTCTGGGGCGACGGCGCCTGGCACCGGGCCCGGCTGGCCGACATCCTCCTCGGGGAGGTGGCCTGAATGAGTTGGAAGACGGTCATCGTGGTCCTCGCCGCGCTCGCCATCGGCTTCGGCGTGCTCGCCCGCATCGCCACCCGCGGCGGCGACCCGGCCCCGGCTCCGGCCCAGGATCCGGCGCGGGTCACGGCCCCCGCCGCGGACTGAGCGGCCCGCTCAGCGCAGGCCGCGGAAGGCGTTTCGCAGCTCCTCGACGAAGAGGTCGGGTTGCTCGAAGGCGGCGAAGTGGCCGCCGCGCGGCGGCTCGTTCCAGTAGACCAGGTTGCGGAAGCGCCGCTCGGCCCAGCGCCGGCTGCACTTGAAGATCTCACCGGGAAAGAGGGAGCAGCCCACCGGCAGGTCGATCGGTGACAGGTCCGGCTCGTTGAAGCTCTCCCAGTACAGGCGCGCGGAGCTCGCGGCGCTGTTGCCCAGCCAGTAGAGCGTGATGTTGTCGAGCATCTCGTCGCGGCCGAGGGCATGTTCCGGGTGGCGCACGCCGTCCCGCTCGCAGTCCGTCCAGGCCTGGAACTTCTCCATGATCCAGGCGAGCTGCCCCGCCGGCGAGTCCGCGAGGGCGTAACCGAGCGTCTGCGGCCGCGTCGCCTGCTGCTTCGAGTAGCCCGAGTCCCAGCGATTGTAGAACTCCATGGCGGCGAAGGCGCGCTGTTCCTGCGCCGTGGGGTTGTCGAGGGTCTCCGGGTCCGGGGCGACGATGGGCATGTTCACGTGCACCCCGGCGCAGTGGGCCGTTTCCGTGCGCGCCATGCTCAGGGTCACCGCGCTGCCCCAGTCGCCGCCCTGGGCGACGTAGCGGTCGTAGCCGAGGCGGGCCATGAGTTGGCCCCAGCAGCGCCCGATCGCCTCCACACCCGTGCCCGTGCAGGCCGGCTTGCCCGAGAAGCCGTAGCCGGGCAGAGAGGGAACCACCACGTGGAAGGCGTCCAGCGCGTCGCCGCCGTGGGCTTCCGGGTCCGCGAGCGGTTCGATCACCTTGTGGAACTCGATGAGGGAACCGGGCCAGCCGTGGGTGATCACCAGCGGCAGGGCCTCGGGGTTAGGGCTCCGACGGTGCAGGAAGTGGATATCAAGGCCGTCGATGGTGGTCGTGAACTGCGGCCAGCCGTTGAGCAGGGCCTCGCAGCGGCGCCAGTCGTAGGCCTCGGCCCAGTAGGCCGCGAGTTCCCGGGTATAGCCGAGGGGGATGCCCTGGTCCCAGCCCTCGCAGGTTTCCCGGTCCGGCCAGCGCGTGCGCCGCAGGCGCTCGCGCAGGTCCTCGAGGTCCGTGCCGGGCACGGCGATGGTGAAGGGGCGCAGGTCGTCGCTCACGGGCTGTCCTCGGCTGGGCATCGAGGCCCAAGCTAGCGGGCGTCAGCGGCCTTTGCAACGGCGCCGGGAAAGGCCGCGTCCTGCTCGGCGAGGAAGGTGCGCAGGGCCTCGCGCTCCTCGGCCGTCTCCGCCTCGGCGGTGCGCGCGCGGAGGTGCGTGGTCCGCGGCTCGCGGTCGAGGAACAGGAGGCCGCTGACGTCGCCGGCTTCCGGTGCGGCCGCCAGCCAGATCACCGTGTCGGCCCCTTCCTCGGGGCTGCGCAGGATGCGGCGCGTCAGCCGGTGGAAGCCGGGCAGGGAGTTCTCCACGCCGGGCGTGTCCGCCCACCCCGGGTGCATGGCGTTGACCACGATGCCGTCGCCGGCCCAGTCGTCGGCCCACTGCTCCGTGGTGACCATGAGGGCGCGTTTGCAGCGCGCGTAGGCGACGGAGCCCGAGTAGTTCTCCTCGCGGGCAATGAGCTTGCGCACGGCCAGGGGCTGTGAATACATGCCCCCGGAGACCACGTTGACCACCCGGGCGCCGCCGCCCGCCTTCAGCAGCGGCAGCAGGCCGCGGGTCAGGCGGTAGGGGCTGAGCAGCAGCAGGGCGAAGCTGGCCTCGAGGCCCTCGGCGGTTTCCCGCCGCGGGTTGAACAGGGCCCCGGCGTTGTTGACCAGGATGTCGATGGGCTCGCCGGCCTCGCCGAGGCGGTCCACGAGGGCGTCAATATCGGCCATGAGGCTGAGGTCGGCGAGCTCGGCGCGGATGGCGTCGTTGCCGCTCTCGGCGCGCAGGGCCGCGACGGTGGCTTCGGCTTTTTCCGCGTCGCGCATCACCAGGGTCAGGGTCGCGCCCAGCTCCGCGAGGCGCAGCGCGGTGGCCCGGCCGATGCCTGAGCTGGCGCCGGTGACCACCGCGTGGCGGCCAGACAGGTCGGCGGAGAGCGGCCCCCAGTGGCGGCTGCCGCGGCGGTAGCCGAGGCGGCTGAAGAGCGCGAGGCCCGGCAGCACCAGCCGGTCTGCGCGCTCGTTGCAGGGCGAGATGGCCGGCGGCGGCGGGCGGTCCTCGAGCGCGTGGCGCATGCCCTCCAGGGCCTTCCTGCCCATGCGCTCCATGCCGGGGCGGAGCGCGCTCTCGAAGCTGGCCAGCGGGCCCTTGTAGGCAAAGTCCGCCACGTAGTCGATGTGCGTGCCGCCGTCGTCGCGGGCCGTGAAGGTGATCCGGTCGGTCACGGTGAACAGGCGGGAATCGCCGGTGAGCTCGATGTACTCGTCGGCCCGGAAGCCGGTGACCCGGTAGCGGATGCGCACGGAGCCGACGGGCAGGCTGCAATCGACAACGTACTCCGTGCCTTCCCCGACGGGCCCCGGCGAATCCTTGCGGGCGCGAAACGCCGTGGCGTCCCACTCGGCGGTCGTGCGGAAATCGCTCACGTAGCGGAAGGCCTCCGCCGGTGAGCGGGCGACGTCGATGTTTTCTTCAAGGGAAATCATGCTTGGGCGGTGATCATGCAGTCCTCCGGTCGTTGGGCACTATACGGGCCCGACCGGGCGGCAGTTCACGGCGGGGTCAGTCCTCGACCCAGACGTGGCGCAGCGGCTCGCCGAAGTCGTCGTAGATGAGCTTGCGGCGGGGGCCGCGGCCGGCCCGCTGTGGCGGGCGCTTCGGCGGCCGGCGGCGGGCGTCCAGGGCGGCGATCACCTCGGGAATCTGCGTCCGCGCCGCCTTCGGCTCGATGAACAGGTCCCGGGTGCCGTGCTTCGGCGGTGCGTTGTCCTCGCGGCCGCTGACGCCCTGCGGGACCTGCTCGATCCGTCCGCCCTCCTCGAGGAAACGCCCCATGGCGTCCTCCAGCTCGGCGCGCAGCTCTTCCTTGCTGACCGGTTTCTTCATGCGGCTTACTTGCGACTCACAGGTCCCCGTTCGGGTTGTGCCGCCGTGCCGGCGGCGCCCAACCCACCAATATACGGGTTTGCAGCGGGGTGTACAGCGCCGGGGCCGGCGGGTCGCGCTCTTGGTGTGCCGGGGCCGGTCTGGTTTAATGCCGGTCCGTTCTCCCGGGAGTGCTTCCATGGTCACGGCGCTGCTCATCGTCCTCGCCTTCGTCGCCTTCAGTGTGTTCTACCTGCGCGGTGAGAACCTGCGCTACCTCGACACACCGCTGCCGCCGCCGGATGCCGACCCGCCGAGCGATGCACATCGCGACGTGGTGCGCGCCATGGAAGAGCTGACGGAGAACATCGGTCGCTACAGCGGTCGGGAGCGGCTGTCCGCGATCCGCCGCATGATGGATGAACTCGGCGACGGCAAGGCGTTGGCGAGCCGCATCCAGCCGGTACAGAGCGACGCGGTCCGCGGCGAGTGGGTACTGGCGCCGGGGGCCGACAGCCGCCGGCGGGTGCTCTACATCCACGGTGGTGCCTGGTTCGCCGGCAGCCCCACGAGCCACCGGCCCATCACCGATCGTCTCTCTCGCCTGCTCGGTGCCGCCGTGTTCGCCGTGGACTACCGTCTCTGCCCGGAGTATCGCCGCATCGACGGCATCAACGACTGTCGTGCCGCCCTGCGCTGGATCCTGCACAACGGCCCGGAGGACATGGAGCCGCCGGATTTCCTGCTCGTCGCCGGGGACTCCGCCGGCGGCAGCCTGACGCTGGAGGTGATCGCCTGGGCGCGGGACGCGGGCTTGCGCCAACCCGATGCCGCCATCGCGCTGTCGCCTTCCACGGACGTTACGATGACGTCACCCAGCCTGCGGCTGAATGTCCCGACGGACCCGATGCTGGGTCCGGCCTTCGGCAAGCTCCTCAAGGTGCCGACGATCCTGCTCTGGTGGTTCTACTGGTTCAGTTGGCGCATCCCGCCGAAGGACCCGCGGGTGTCGCCGCTTCGCGGCAGCCTCCGCGACCTGCCGCCGGTACTGATCCAGGTGAGCAGGGCCGAGATGCTCCTCGACGATGCGCGCCGCTACGCGGCCAAGGCCCAGGCCTCGGGCTCGCCGGTCACGCTGCAGACCTGGCCGCACATGGTCCACGTCTGGCAGCTGTTTACACCGGAACTGCCGGAGGCCGAGGCGGCCTACGCCGCCATGGCCGACTTCGTCGCCGCGGTGGAGCGGGGGGCCGGCAGCGCCGCCCCGGATACGGGCGCGACGCGCGCCGAGGCCGGGGCGGCGCCCGCCTGATGCGCGCCGTCCGCTCGCTCCTCGTGTTCGCCTGGATCGCGTTGTCGGTGATTCCGGCGGGGCTCCTGCTGCTGTTCCTGTCGCTGTTCGTCGGCGCCGGGCGGCTCTGGTGGTGGATCGCCGTGCCCTGGCTGCGCGGGGCGATTGCCGCGGTGCGCCTCGTCGGCGGCGTGCGTTACCGGATTCACGGCTGGCAGCACCTGCCCGGGCCGGACGACAACCGCCGGGTCGTGCTCTGTGCCAAGCACCAGTCCACCTGGGAGACCTTTTTTTTCCCGAGCGTGATGCCGCACCCGCTCGCCTTCGTTTTCAAGCGCGAGCTCCTGCGCATCCCCGTCTTCGGCTGGGCCCTCGGCCGCCTCGAGATGATTCATATCGACCGCAGCAAGCGCTCGGAAGCCTGGAACAGGGTGGCGCGGCAGGGGGTCGAACTCATGGACGGGGGGAAGTGGGTGATCATGTTTCCCGAGGGCACGCGCACGGAGCGCGGCAAGCAGGGTGTCTACAAGAGCGGCGCTACCCGTCTCGCCTGCGCCACGGGGGCGGATGTCATCCCCATTGCGGTAACCTCCGCACGGTGCTGGCCCCGTCGCTCCTTCTCGTTTAGCCCGGGGGTTATCGATGTATCCATCGGCCCGCCCATGGACACGGCGGGGCGGAAGCCCGAGCCGCTCATGCGCGAGGTGGAGGCGTGGATCGAGGGCGAGATGCGTCGCCTCGACCCGGAGGCCTATGTCGCTAGCAAAGCAAGCTGAGAAAGCAAGGGAGGCAATACCATGGCAATCCAGGAACGGCTGATCGAGTACGATTGTGACGGTGTCACGCTGGAGGGCTACCTGGCCTGGGACCCGGACCGGGGGCCCGCGCCCGCGGTGGCCATCGCCCACGCCTGGGCCGGCCGCACGCCCTTCGAGGAGGGCAAGGCGCGGGCGCTGGCCGAGCAGGGCTACGTCGGCTTCGCCCTCGACATGTACGGCAAGGGGGTGCGCGGCAACAGTACCGAGGAAAACCAGGCGCTGCTGGCGCCCTTCCTCGAGGACCGCGACCGCGTCGCCCGGCGCATGCACCGCGCGGTGGAGGTACTCCGGGAGCAGGGCGAGGTCGATGCGCAGCGTGTCGCGGCCATCGGCTTCTGCTTCGGCGGTCTCTGCGTGCTGGATCTCGCCCGCAGCGGCAGTGACGTCCTCGGGGTGGTCTCTTTCCACGGCCTGTTCACGCCGCCGGGGAATGCGGGCGATGCACCGCGGCCGATCCGATCGAAGGTGCTCTGCCTGCACGGCTGGGACGACCCGATGGCACAGCCGGACAGTGTCCTTGCGCTGGCGAAGGAAATGACCGCCGCCGGTGCCGATTGGCAGCTACATGCCTACGGCAACACGCTGCACGCCTTCACCAATCCCGAGGCGAACGACCCGGACTTCGGCACCGTGTACAGCGACGACGCGGATCGCCGTTCCCACCAGGCGCTAGAGAATTTCCTCGAGGAAATCTTTTAGGCGCTGCCACCAGCCCGGCCGCGGCGGGGGTGCCACCGGTGCGCCCGCCGCCTGCCCCGTAGCGGCTCCGTAGAGCGCGTTGAGCCAGGCCGCGCCGCGGGCGGCGGACTGTGCGACCCGGCGCTCCGCCAGCGGGCGGAAGCGTTCGAGGTAGTCTCCGTCGATGGTGCCGGTGGCGGGGTAGAGTTCGCGGCTGAGGGCCAGGCTCTCGGCGATCCAGGTCTCCGGGTCGGGTTCCCGCCAGGCACCGTCGAGTTCGCTACCGTAGCGTGCCTCCAGCCGCGCCCGCAGGCGCTGGTCGCTGTAGCGGCCGCTCGCCAGCAGGCCGGAATCCCACAGCCGGTGCAGGTTGCTGCGCCGCCCGTCCACGGTCACGGCGAAGTCGTTGCCGCCGCGGTCATCGCGCCCGCCGGCATGCAACGGCTGGTGCAGGTCCTGGATGATGTGCAGGGCGAAGCGCAACGCCAGCGCCCGCCGCGCCGCGGGCGTCGCCGGGTCCGCGAGCTCCTGCCGGAACCGTGCGAGGGCGGTGAAGGCATCGCCCCGGGACGGCGCGCGGCGCGGGTCGTAGCGCGCGGCGCCGGACGGGATGCTGACATAGTGGTAGGCGCCGGCCTCGCGCTGCCAGAAGGGCGCCGGGTCGCTGCGCATGCGGTCCGCCCAGGTCGAGGCGTCCGCCAGTGACTCGTCGCCGAGGATGGCGCGCACCGCGGCCGCCGCGTCCGGGGCGAGGCGGTCGCTGGTCATGGCGCCGGCCACCCGGTGGCCCTGGGGTCCCCAGGCAGACGCGGGCGGCGGCAGCAGCAGTGCAGCGAGCAGAGCGGGTAGGGTGATAAGGCGCGCTGGCGGGCGCGCGTCGATGCGTCCGGAGAGGCGCCGGCAAAAACGCCGGGACGGGGTGTAGCGCGCGTGTCGCGGTGTCTGCATGGGCCGTTTCCTTCGCGTGGCGCGCCCAGTGTAGCGGTCCCGGTGCGCTCACCGGTACACTGCCGCCGCCCCCGATCAGCAAGGAGAGTCCTGGCATGGTGCAGGATGCCACCCCCATCGTCGTCGGCGTCAGCCAGCAGACCTGGCGCGACCGGGATCCGGAGCGGACGCCCGTGGATGCGCTGGCCGAGGTCGCCGGCGACGCCCTCGCCGATGCCGGCGTACCGCCTGCGGCCGTCGACGCGCTGGTGACGATCCCGTTCCTCGCTCAACAGGTGCCGCAGCTGGCACCGCTGCTGACCCCGAACCCCGGCGCCCTGCTGGCCGACCGCCTCGGCATGAGCCCGGCGCTCCTGACCAGCGATTACGGTGGCAACCTGCCGCAGTGGTTCATCAACCGCGGCGCCGACTGGCTGGTCGAGGGACGCCATCGCATGCTCCTGCTCACCGGCGCCGAGCTCATGGCGACGCTCCTCGCCACGCTGCGCGGCGGCGGTGACCTGCCGGCCTGGCGCGAGGGCGGGGAGCGGCCGGCGGAAGACCTCGGCGCCGGCAGGGCGTCCAGCCTGCCGGCGGAGCACGCCCACGGCCTGTTCGAACCCGTCGTCACCTACCCGCTGTTCGAAAGTGCCCTGCGCCACGCCCGGGGCCTGGACGAGGCGGGGCAGCGGGCGCAGCTCGGGCAGATGATCGCCGCCATGAGCACCGTCGCCGCGGCCAACCCCCACGCCTGGCGCCGGGAGCGACTGACCGCCGAGGCCGCGCTCTCCGAGGCCGACGGCAACCGCATCATCACCTGGCCCTACAACAAGTGCATGAACGCGATCGCCGGCGTCGACATGGCGGCGGCCGTGCTGCTGACCACCGTGGGCGAGGCCCGCCGCCAGGGTGTCGACCCGTCGCGCTGGATCTACCTCCAGGGCGGGGCCGAAGCCAACGATGTCTGGTATGTCGCCGAGCGCGAGGATTTCCACCGCTCGCCGGCGCTGGCCGCCGCCGGTGCAGCGGCGCTCGCGCAGGCCGGCATCGGGGTCGAGGCGATCGACCTGTTTGACCTGTACTCCTGCTTTCCGTCCGCCGTCACCGTGGCCTGCGACAGCCTCGGCATCGCCGTGGACGACCCGCGCGGTGTCACCGTGACCGGCGGGCTCACGCTTTTCGGCGGCCCGGGCAACAACTACTCGACCCACGCCATTGCCGAGTTGGTCGCCCGCCTGCGCGGGGCAGGCAGCGGCCGCGGCCTGGTGACGGCCAATGGCGGCTACCTCACCAAGCACGCCGTGGGCATCTACGGCGTCGAGCCGTCGGCCAGGCCCTGGGGCGAGCGCGATGCGGGTGCCGCCCAGGCCGCGGTGTCGACGGACCGGCACCCGCGGCTGCGTGACCCGGTGGGCACGGAAGCGGTGCACATCGAGGCCCATGCGGTACGCTACGACCGCGACGGCCCGGCGACCGGCGTCGTCGTCTGCCGCCTCGCGGACGGCCGGCGCTGCCTCGCGCAGGCGAAGGGCGAGACGGCACAACTCGAGCGCCTGGCGCATGACGACTGCGTGGGCGCTGCCGGTGCGGTGACAGCGGGGGAGCCGGTCAATGCCTTCCGCTTCGCCTGAGGCCGGCCTCGCCGCCGGGCTCGCGGCGCGCCTGGGTGGCGGCGAGGTGCGCGGGCTTCGCCGCCTGAGCGGCGGGGCGAACATGGAGACCTGGGCCTTCGACTGGAGGCCCGGTACCGCAGGGGATGAAGGGGCGCAGCGAGGGCAGGGTAGCGCTGCCGCCCAGCCCATGATCCTGCGCCGCCTTCCCGCTGGGGTGGCCGGGGGCGGCGAGGACGCCCTGCTGCCGCTGGATCTCGGGGTCGAGGCCGCGCTCCTGCGCCTCGCCGCGGGCGGCGGTGTGCCCGTGCCGGCGGTGCGCGCGGAACTCGTCGAGGCGGACGGCCTGGGAACCGGGTACCTGATGGACCGGCTGCCCGGCGAGGCACTGCCGCAGAAGCTTTTCCGCGACGAGCGCTTCGCCCCGGCCCTCGACGGCCTGGCCGCCGCCTGCGGCCGGGCGCTCGCCGCCATTCATGCGCTGCCCACCGACGACCTGCCGCCGGCCCTCCCGAGCGACCCTCATGGCGAGCGGCTGGCGCGACTCCAGGGCCTCCTCGACGGTTTCGGCAACGTGTCGCCGGTGCTCCAGCTCGCCCTCGGCTGGCTGCAGGCCAACGCGCCGGCGCCGACGCCGCTGCGCCTCGTGCACGGCGACTTCCGCTGCGGCAACCTGCTGGTCACCCCCGAAGGCCTCGAGGCCGTGCTGGACTGGGAGCGCGCGCACCTCGGCTACCCGGCGGAGGACCTCGGCTACCTCTGTGCCAACGTCTGGCGCTTCGGCCGCAGGGACCGGCCCGTGGGCGGCTTCGGTGCCTACGAAGACCTGCTCGATGCCTACCGCGCCGCGGCCGGCTGGGCGCCGACGGTCGAGCAGCTGCACTACTGGGAGGTCTTCGCGGCCCTCGACTGGGGGCTCGTCTGCCTGACCATGCTCGACCTGCACCGCAGTGGGCGGGACCCGTCCCTGGAGCGGGCCGCGGTGGGCCGGCGCCTGTCGGAGGCGGAGATCGACCTGCTGCTCCTGCTGGAGGATCACCCGTGACCACCACGGCAACGGAACTGCTCGCCGCCGTCGGCGAGTTCATCGAGCGCGAGGCACAGCCCCTCCTGGAGGGGCGGGCGGCCTTCGAGGCGCGTATCGCCCGCAACACCCTGGCCATGCTGCGTCGCGAGCAGGCGCTGGCGCCGGCGCTCGCCGCCCTGGATGCCGAGGCCGCTGCCTGGGTGGGCGGGGAGGGCGACGAGCCGGCGCCGGTCGCCCTGGCCCGGGCGCTCCGCGCCGGTCGCCTGTCCGCGGACGCGCGCACGCTCCGCTATCTGCGCCGGCGCACGCTCCTGCGCCTCGCCATCGACAACCCGCGCTACAGCGGCTTCGGCGCGGCGGCGGCGCGCTGGCCCGACGACCTCCCGGAAGGGGCCAACCCGTGATTCAGCCCGTGACCCAGCCCGATCCCGCGACCCTGCAGCCCTTCCTCGATGAGCTCGATGCGTTCATCGAGCGGGAGCTCGCCCCCCTCGAGGCCGAGGGGGACAACCGGCGCTTCTTCGACCACCGGCGGGAGTATGCGCGCACGGACTGGGATGACAACGGCAAGCCGCACCCGGACTGGGAGGCCCTGCTGGCCGAGGCGCGCCGGCGCGCGCGGGAAGCCGGTTTCCTCGCCTTCGCCCTGCCGGCGGCGTACGGCGGCGGCGACGCCAGCAACTGGCAGATGGCCGTCGTGCGCGAGCACCTGGCGGCGAAGGGCATCGGCCTGCACTGCGACCTGCAGAATGAGCACTCGATCGTCGGCAACTTCCCCACCACGCTGGCTTTCCGGGACTTCGGCACCGAGGCGCAGCGGGCGGCCTTCATCCCCGGCACTATCGACGGCGCTGTGGCGGTCGCCTTCGGCCTCAGCGAGCCGGCGCACGGCTCGGACGCCACCTGGCTGGAAACCCGCGCTGAGCCCTGCCGGCGCGACGGCGTCGACGGCTGGCTCCTGAACGGCGAGAAAATGTGGACCACGGGCGCGCACGCGGCGACGCACATCCTCATCTTCGCGCGCAGCGAGGGCGAGGATGGCGATGCGCGGGGCATTACCTGCTTCGTCATGCCGAACCCGACCCCGGGCTTCACCATCGAGGAGTGGCTCTGGACCTTCAATATGCCCACGGACCACCCGCGGGTCTCGCTCCGGGACGTGTGGCTGCCGGACAGCGCCATCCTCGGCGAGCGTGGCCTCGGCCTCGCCGTGGCGCAGCACTTCGTGCACGAGAACCGCATCCGCCAGGCGGCCTCCAGCCTCGGCACCGCGCGCTACTGTATCGGGGAGTCAGTGGCCTGGGCCAGGGAGCGGCATACCTTCGGGCGCCCGCTGGCTGAGAACCAGGCGATCCAGTTCCGCCTCGCCGAGCTGCAGACGGACTACGAACTGATCCGTGCCCTGACGCTGGAGGTGGCGGCGCGCATGGACACCATGAACAAGCGCGAGGTGGCGACGGTCCTGTCCGACAAGGTCGCCATGTGCAACTACCGCGCAAACCGGCTGGCCTGCGAGGCGGCGGACGCCGCCATCCAGGTCCACGGCGGCATGGGATATTCGCGCTACAAGCAGTTCGAACATCACTACCGCCATCACCGGCGCTACCGCATTACCGAGGGTTCCGACGAGATCCAGCTGCGAAAAATCGCCGGCCATCTTTTCGGTTATCTTGGCGGGGGGCAAGGCGCGCGGTAGAATGTAAACACGGTAAACACCGAAAACCTTGATCGAGCGCAAGGGCGCGTTTTGGGGTCGGGTGTAGCGTTCATCGCAAGGTGCGCCGAGAAGTACAGGACCACAGTACAGGACCACAGTACACAACCGCCGTACACAACATAGGCGCACACCATAATAACCATCAGGAAGGAGACGCCCGTGAAACTCCACCGTACCAGCCTGACCACCGCTGTCGCCCTGGCCAGCGGCTTCCTTGCCGGCGGGGCCGGCGCCGCCGGTTTCGACATCGGTCCCTTCGAGGCCACGCTGCGTTCCAACATCACGCTCGGCGCCAGCTGGCGCGCCGACGACCCGTCGAACGCCGTGCTGTCACCGGGAAATACCAACGGCGAGGGGCGCGCCTCGTCGTCCACCACGGACGACGGTAACCTCAACTACGACCAGGGCGACATGTACTCCTTCCGCCTGACCGGCCTCCACGATCTCGACCTCAACGCGGGCAACTGGGGCCTCTTCGGCCGGGTGAAGTACTGGTACGACTACGCCCTGGAGAACGACGAGGTAAACCACGGCCACGCCGCCAACGGCTATGCGGCCGGTGAGGAGCTGGATACCTCCGACTTCGAGGATCTCGCCCAGGGCAAGGGGATCGAGCTGCTCGATGCCTATGTCTACGGCGAGTTCGATCTCGGCGAGATGCCGGTCGAACTGCGCGCCGGCAACATGGCCCTGAACTGGGGCGAGTCGCTGTTCATCCAGAACGGCATCAACGTGATCAGCCCCTTCGACGTGACGGCGATCCGCCGCCCGGGCACGGAGATCCGCGAGGCGCTGCTGCCCGTGGGCATGCTCTACGCCAACGTCGGCGTGACCTACAACCTCACCGTGGAGGCCTTCTACCAGTACGACTGGCAGCGCACGATCCTCGACGAGTGCGGCACTTACTGGAATTCCGGCGACCCCTACGGCGGCGGCTGCAACTACCTGACCGGGGTCACGAGCGTACCGGACGGTGCCCAGGAAGCCGCGGGCCTCACCATCGCCCGGTCGCCGGACGACGAGCCCGACGACGGCGGCCAGTACGGTATCTCGGCCCGCTACTTCATGGATTCCCTGAACGGCACCGAGTTCGGCCTCTACTACCTCAACCACCACAGCCGCACGCCGATCTTCAGCGCGATCAACACGACCGAGGCCTTCGGCCAGCCCTTCCTGAACCCGGCGGTGCAGCCGACCTACTTCTTCGAGTTCCCCGAGGACATCGAGGTCTACGGCTTCACCTTCGCTACCAACGTCGGCTTCTGGGCCGTCGCCGGTGAGCTCAGCTACCGGCCGGACCTCCCGCTGCAGATCAACACCGTGGACCTGCTGCAGTCCCTGGCGCTGGGTGCCTTCGCGGAGTGGTCACCGATGACGGCGCGCTCCCTCGCCGCGGGTCCAGGCGCCTACGTGGCAGGCTACGACAACGTCGAGTATACGCAGGCGCAGGTCAGCGTGATCCGCTTCTACGAGCAGGTGTTCGGTGCGGACCGCCTGTCCATCGCCGCCGAGGTCGGTGGTGCCTGGGTCGACGGCATGGAGGACGGCATCAACTACGGCCGCTCGGCGACCTACGGGGTGGGTGACTTCGAGACCTTCACCAGCCCGGCCTTCGGCGTACCGGTGAGCTGCAACTCCCATCCCGCCCTCGAGCCGCTCGGCGTCGTGCCCAACGCCAACGCGGACTACTGCACCGATGACGGCTTCACCACCGGTTCCTCCTGGGGCTACCAGGTCCGGGCCAGCCTGCAGTACAACGACGCGCTGGCCGGTGTTAACCTGACCCCGAGCGTGGCCTGGTCGCACGACGTCGACGGCTATGGCCCGGCGCCGAATTTCGTCGAAGGCCGCCAGGCCCTGAGCGTGGCGCTGACCGCAGACTACCTCAACGTATACCGGGCGGAGCTGTCCTATACGAGCTTCTTCGGCGCCGACTACAATGAACTGGCGGACAGGGATTTTCTGTCCCTGAGTTTTTCCGTCGCGTTTTAAACATAACAGCGGAGTACCACCATGCAGAAGCGACTCTTCGGCCTCGCCCTGACGGGCATCCTCGTGGCCGGCGCCGGCTCAGCGCTCGCGGCGCTGACCCCGGAGGAACTCGCCCGCCTCGGCGGTGACGAACTGACGCCCATGGGCGCCGAGCGTGCCGGCAACGAAGACGGCACGATCCCGCCCTGGACCGGCGGCCTGCGCGAGCTGCCCGAGAACTACGTGGAAGGCGAGCGCCTGGTGGACCCCTTCGCTGACGACGAGGTCCTGTTCACGATCACCGCGGAGAACGCCGACCAGTACGCTGACAAGCTGACGCCGGGGCAGCTCGCCATGTTCGAGCGCTACCCGGACACCTTCCGCATGCCGGTGTACCCGACGCGGCGCAGCGCCCGCTACCCGGACAGCGAGTTCCAGCGCATTCTCGACACCGCCGCGGAGGTGGAACTGGTGCCCGGCGGTAACGGTATCCTGAATTATGGGGGCACCATCCCCTTCCCGATTCCGCACAGTGGCCTGGAGGCGATCTGGAACCACGTCACCCGCTACCGCAATGACAAGGGCCTGTCGCGGCGCTACATCCAGGCGCCGGTGCAGGAGAACGGGGCCTTTGCGCCGGTCCTCTTCGAGGACGAGTCCCTGCCCGGTGCGCGTATCGCGCCCGAGGAATACCCCAACCTGCTGTTCGTGTTCCTGCAGCGAGTGCTCGCGCCCGCACGCCTCGAGGGTGACGTGCTCCTGGTCCACGAGTTCATCAACCAGGTACAGGACCCGCGGGCGGCCTGGGTATACAACGCCGGCCAGCGGCGGGTGCGTCGCGCGCCGAACATCGCCTACGACGGTCCGGGTACGGCGTCCGACGGCCTGCGCACCGCCGATGACCTCGATATGTTCAACGGCGCCCCGGACCGCTACGACTGGGAGCTGGTCGGCAAGCGCGAGGTCTACATCCCCTATAACAGCTACCAGCTGCGCCGCGGTGACCTGAAGTACACGGATATCATCAAGGCCGGCCACATGGACCCGCAGTACCTGCGCTACGAGCTGCACCGGGTCTGGGTGGTTGAGGCGAGGCTGAAGGAGGGCGAGCGCCATATCTATGCCCGCCGGACCTTCTACATCGATGAAGACAGCTGGCAGATCTCCCTGATCGATCACTACGACGGTCGCGGCGAGCTGTGGAAGTTCAAGGAAGGCCACAAGATCATGCACTACCAGGTGGCCGTGCCCTGGCTGGCTGCCGAGTCTTTGCACGACCTGATCTCCGGCCGCTACGTGGTCATCGGCCTCGACAACGAGGAGGATGGCTACCAGTACGACTTCGACTACCAGGGCGACTTCGACGACTTCACCCCCTCGGCACTGCGGCGGGCCGGTCGACGCTGATGGCGTGCCTTGGCCTGCGGTGTGCGCTGCGCACCGCAGCGGCCGGGGCGCTGATGTCCCTGGCCCTCGCGGCAAGCGCGGCGGAGGACTTCGCGTTCCTGCCGGCACCCCCGGTTCCCGAGCCTGCGGAAGCGGTGCTCACCGGCCTTGCCAGGGCCGGTGACCGTCTCGTCGCCGTGGGTGAGCGGGGCCTGGTCGCGCTCAGTGACGACGGCGAGACCTGGCGGCAGGTAGAGACCCCGGTGAGCGTCCTGCTCACGGCGGTGACCTTTGCCGACGCGGAGCACGGCTGGGCCGTGGGTCACGGCGGCGTGGTGCTCGGTACCGCCGACGGCGGCGAGTCCTGGACGCTGCAGCTCGATGGCCGCGAGGTCAACCGGCAGTTTCTGCGCTTTGCGACTGACCGGGTCGAGGCCCGCGAGGCGGCGCTCGAGGCCCTGCCGGCGGACGATGCGGACCGGGAGGATGCCGAGTACGCGCTCGAGGATGCGCGCTTTGCCCTCGAGGATGCGGAGGCGGCCCTCGAGACCGGCCCCGTGGATCCTTTCCTCGATGTTCTCTTTCTCGATAAGCGCCGCGGCTTCGCCCTCGGCGCCTACGGCCACCTGTTCCGCACCGGGGACGGCGGCGAGAGCTGGCGCATTGCCATCGATGGTCTCGACAATCCCGGTCGCTACCACTACTACGATCTCCATGAGCGGGACGGCGTCCTTTACCTCTGTGGCGAGGCGGGCCTGCTCTTCGTTTCCCGGGACGAGGGCGCCAGCTGGGAGCGCATCGAGGGGCTCTACGAGGGCAGCTTCTTCGGCCTCGCAAACCGCGGCGGCGGCGTGATCGCCTTCGGCCTGCGCGGCAATGTCTTTGCCAGCGATGATGGCGGCCGCCGCTGGGAACGCCTGCCCCTGCCGCCCGGGCCCAGCCTCTACGGCGGGACGGCCCTCGCCGGTGACGGGGCGCTGCTGGTCGGCGCCGGCGGCGCCGTCCTCCGGCTCGCCGCGGACGGCACGCTGCGGCGGTTGGGCCACCCGGACCGCGACACCTTCAGCGACGCCCTGCCCGTGGGTGACCGTGTCTACCTGGCGGGCATGGGCGGCATCGCCCGGCTGGCGGAGGCTATTCCCCGATGAGCGTGCCGCGATGAGCGTGCAGGAGAGCTACACCCTCGAGGACGACGACGGCCGCCTGCGACCGCTGATCGCGCGCGCGGTCTTCGCGGTGCGCCCACTGCTGATCGTCCTCTTTGCGGTGGCCACCATCTTCTTCGCCTGGCAGGCGAGCCAGCTGAAGCCCGATGCCAGCTTCGAGAAGATGATCCCGGTATCGCACCCCTACATCCGCAACTTCCTCGAGAGCCGCGACGATCTCAAGGGCCTCGGCAATTCCGTGCGCATCATCGTCGAAAGTCGCAGCGGCGATATCTTCACCGCCGAGTTCCAGGAAACCCTGAAGACCATCACGGACGAGGTCTTCTACGTGAAGGGCGTCGACCGCGCCGCGCTGCAGTCGCTGTGGACGCCGAACGTGCGCTGGCAGGAGGTGACCGAGCAGGGCTTTGTGGGCGGCGCCGTGATTCCCGACGATTATGACGGCAGCGAGCGGTCGCTCGAAGACCTGCGCGAGAATACGCTGAAGTCCGGCCAGATCGGCCGCCTGGTGGCGAACGATTTCCGCTCGGCGATCATCGTCGCCCCGCTCGTGGAGCGCGACCCGGAGACCGGCGAGAAGCTCGACTACCACGCCTTCGCCAATGACCTCGAGCGCCTGGTGCGGGACAAGTACCAGTCCGAGGATATCCGCATCCGCATCACCGGCTTCGCCAAGCTTGTCGGCGACCTCATCGACGGCGCCAGCCTCGTGGGCCTGTTCTTCCTCGTGGCCTTCGCGATCACGGCGGTGATGCTGTTCATCTACTCGCGCTGCGGCTGGTTGACCATGGCCTCGCTGCTCTGCTCGACCGTCGCCGTGGTCTGGCAGATGGGGATACTCAATGCGCTGGGCATGGGGCTCGATCCGTACAGCATGCTGGTGCCGTTCCTGGTGTTCGCCGTCGGCATCAGCCACTCGGTGCAGATCGTCAACCGTTTCGGCAACTTCATCTACCACGAGGTCTCGCGCATCGACGCGGCGCGGCTGACCTTCGTACGCCTGTCCAAGCCCGGCTTTATCGCGCTGGTGTCCGACGGGGTCGGTTTCTTCACCCTGCGGGTGATCGACATCCCGGTGATCAAGGAACTGGCGGTGGTGGCGAGCACGGGCATCGCCGTGCTCATCCTGACGCACCTGGTGCTGCTGCCACTGGTGCTGTCCTATACGGGCATCACCCACCGCTGCGTCCGCTACCGCGCGGACAAGGATCACAGCCCCTTTACGCACTGGGCGCTGGTCGCCCGCATCACCGAGCGCGGGCCGGCGCTGACCATGCTCGGCCTCTGTGCGGTCATGCTCGCCGTGGGCCTGTGGTACGGGCAGAAGCAGGAGATCGGCGACCTCGACCCGGGCGCCCCGGAACTCCGCCCGGACTCGCGCTACAACCGGGACAACGCGTTCCTGACCAGGAACTACTCCACCAGTACCGATGTGTTCGTGGTCATGGCCCGGACGGCGCCCCAGCAGTGCGGCAGCTATGAGTTCATCTCGGCGGTGGACCGCTTCCAGGCCGAGCTCGAAGCCGTCGAGGGCGTCCAGTCGGCGCTGTCGCTGCTCGATGTCTCCAAGCTCGTCATCCAGGGCATGAACGAGGGCAGCCCGAAGTGGCACGAGATCAGCCGCAACCAGTACATCCTCAACAACAGCCTGAGCCGGGCGCCGAGCGAACTGCGCAACACCGATTGCTCCATGGCGCCGGTGATTCTCTTCCTCGACGACCACAAGGCCGCGACCCTGGAACGGGTGGTCGCCGCCGTGCAGGACTTCCGCGAGAGCTACGACACCGGTGACGTCACCTTCGAGCTGGCGGCCGGCAACGCGGGCGTCGAGGCCGCCACCAACATCGTCATCGAGGAAGCGCAGACGAAGATGCTGCTCTGGGTGTACGGCGTCGTCATCGTGCTCTGCCTGCTCAACTTCCGCTCCGTGCGTATCACCGCCTGCATCATCATTCCCCTGGCGATCACCTCGGTGCTCGGCCAGGCACTCATGGCGCTGCTCGGCATCGGCGTGAAGGTGGCGACACTGCCGGTGATCGCCCTCGGCGTCGGCATCGGTGTGGACTACGGCATCTATATCTACTCCGCGCTGCAGTTCTACCTGCGCCGCGGCGAGCCCTTGAAGGAAGCCTATTTCGCGGCCCTGAAGTCCAGCGGCACCGCGGTGGCGTTCACGGGCCTCACCCTTGCGGTGGGCGTGGGCACCTGGATCTTCTCGCCCATCAAGTTCCAGGCCGACATGGGGCTCATGCTCACCTTCATGTTCTTCTGGAACATGCTCGGCGCACTGCTGGCGCTGCCGGCGCTGTCCTGGCTGCTGGCGCCGCGGGAGCGTCGCGCCTGAGCCCTGCAGCCGCGCGCCCGGGGACACCCGCCCGGTTCACCGGGCGGGAAGTTCGAAAAACAGCCCCCGGTTGATGTCGCCGATGCTCACCATGCCCACCAGCCGGTTGTCCTCCACCACCGGCATCCGCCGGAAGTTGTGCACGCCCATGAGCGAGGCCGCCTTCAGCACGGGATCCTCCGGGCTCACCGTGCGCGGGTTGCGGCTCATGACTTCCTCGACCCGCTTGCCCAGCACCGTGGCATAACCCTCCTCCATATCGAGGAAGTTCCGGCTCTGGACGCTGTCGTGCACGTAGTCGCCGAGATTCGGGTAGAGCGGGAGGAGCACGTCCCTGACCGCGACCATCCCGAGCAGCGAGTGGTTGTCGTCCACCACGGGAATGGCCCCGCAGTGCCGGCTGAGCATCCTGGTGACCACCGAGCGCACCTCCTCGCCGGGTCGCGCGTAGAGCACGCCGGTGGTCATGACATCTCTCACGATCATGGTGACAGTCCCTCCGCCTGCTACGCCAACTATAGACCATTGCCTGCGCCGCGAAGGCCCTCTACGCGCGGCTGGTTTGCCCGTGAGGATGCCCAGTGCGTAGCAGGGGTCCTGTTCCGGGCCAGGCGTCACAGTCAGTATTTTTTACAGCCTTATCCGCGACGATGAGGGCAAGCGAGTAACGTTCCTGAATAATCGCTGTTTTTCAAAAGCTTGTGCTTTATGGCATGGAATCTGCTCGGCGGCACAGATCCTCTTGGCCCGACTGCCGCCGGGTCACGCGATAGCCGCGGCTGACCGCGGAATGGTCGACCTACAGAAGGCGCCATCCCAGGGAGCGGTTTATGGAACTACAAGAACAAGCCCTTGACGCGCCATCCAGAGATGCCGTCGTTGCCAATACGATACAGCGTCGGCGCAGTAACAGCGGCGGACCGCTTTTCCGTGGCTCACGCTTTTTTGCGATCGGGCACGAATGGTACGCCATGACCCGCGAAAGCAGGGAGATCGGGCCCTTCAGTTCCCGTAGCGAGGCGGAACTTCGTCTTGCCTGGCACCTGGCGCTGCAGCTCGAGGCGCAGTCCGACGAGGACGGTATGCGTGGGAATGCGACTCAGCACACGCTGACGCCGCTCGAAGTCCAGCGAGACGAACTCGTGGTATGTCGACGCGAAGCCACCGCCCGGGGCATTGCCGCCGCCTGCATCATGGCCCAGCAGCGCCTCGATGCCATCGAGGGGATCAGCGAGCCGGGCACGCGCGCAGCACTGCGCGCAGAGGCCATTCGCTACTTCCTGAACGAAGCTGACTGGTAGGGGGCGAAGCTGGTTCGCTCCGGTCATCCGCATCGACCGGAAGGCAATGCGCGCACGCCCGCCGGCCTACGACTGCCGGGGTCAGGAATCCGCCGATGATGCTTCGAGGTCCTCGAAGCGGTTCTCCGCGCGGTTCTTGACCACGTTGTCGATGTCGAACACGCGGCCGTTCATGGCGATGTAGACGCCCGGGGGCAGGCACTGCAGGGCGCCCACGGCGCAGCCGATGTTGAAGTCGGCGTCCGTGCGCTGGAAGGCCGCGGGCTGCAGCGCGCCGGTGAGGACGATGGTCTTGTCCGCCAGGCCCTTCAGCGCCTGCCCGGTCGCGACCATGCCGTCGGTGCCGTGCGTGATCAGCACGTGCCGTTCTTCGCAGGCGTCGGCGCGCTCCCGGATCAGGGCCCGGTCGGCATCGGTCATGTCGAGGCTGTCCTTGCGCATGGCGGATTCCACGGTGAAAGACAGGGCCACGCCCAGGTCCCGCAGCAGGTCGCCGATCACCGGGTCGCCCACCTGGTAGTCGCTTTTCGCGTCAAAGTACACCTTGTCGATGGTGCCGCCGGTCGTGATGATGTGCAGTCGCATGGTCTCCTTTCCCGCCGCGCCCGGTGCCGCCGTCAGGCGCCCAGGTGGCTCTCGAAATGCTCGCAGAGCAGCTCGAGGATCTCGAGCCGGGCCGCTTTCTTGTCGTTGCCGGCGACCAGGTGCCAGGGCGCTGCGCCGGTACTCGTGTTCGCCACCATGTCTTCCACCGCGAGGGCATAGGCATCCCACTGCTCGCGGTTGCGCCAGTCCTCGTCGGTGATCTTGTGCTGCTTGTGCGGCTTGGCCTCCCGGTCCTTGAAGCGCTTCAGCTGTTCGTCCTTGCTGATGTGCAGCCAGAACTTCGCCACAATGCAGCCGTGCTCCACGAGCTGTGACTCGAAGTCGTTGATCTCGCTGTAGGCACGCCGCCAGGTTGCCGGCGGCGTCAGTTCCTCGACGCGCTCCACGAGTACCCGCCCGTACCAGGAGCGGTCGAAGAGGGTGGCGCGGCCGTCGCGCTGCAACCGCCGCCAGAAGCGCCAGAGGTAGTGTTGGGCCCGTTCCTCGTCCGTGGGCGCGGCGAACTGTATGAGCATGTAAAGGCGCGGGTCGACGGCGGCCGTCAGGCGGCGGATCGCCGAGCCCTTGCCGGCGGCGTCCCAGCCTTCGAACACGGCCACCAGGGAGCGGTGTTCCCGGTGTGCCTGCCAGAACAGGTCCTGGATACGCGCCTGGAGCTTCGCCAGGCGCGGCTTGTACTCGTCGCGCGGCACGCGCCGGGAGAGATCGACGGCGTCGAGGATCGTCGGCTGCGGATCGTCCGCAGGGAAGTCCCGGTCGCGGTGGACAGGGCCGCCGTTCGCGGGCTCGTGGTTGCGCATGGCCCTGAGCAGCAGCCCGGCGGCGGTCGCGTCCCGGTAGTAGCTATCGTCGGCCTCGATGAGATGCCAGGGCGCTTCGCCGCTGTCGGTGAGCCGGATCAGCTGCTCGGACACCTCCAGGGCCCGGGGGTAGCGGGCCCACCAGGCCTCCGGGTCCGCCGGGACGGGCGCTGCGTTCGACGGCACCTCTCCGCGGGCGGCTTCCCGGCTGATCCACCAAGCTTCCGGGTTCGCCGGCACGCGGGGGTTCTGGTGCTGTCGCGGCGCCTCGTAGGAGAGCTGCCGCCGCTGCATGTCGCGGCTGACATGCAGCCACAGCTTGACGACCAGCGCACCGTCCTCGACCAGCATGCGCTCGAAGGCCAGGGCGCGGCGCATGGCCAGCTCGAAGCCGTCCTCGTCGAGGCTGCCGGCCATGGCGCGGTACGCGGCGCGCTGGTACCAGTTGCCGAGCATGATGCCGGTGCGCCCCCGCGGCGGCAGGCGGCGCCAGAAACGCCAGTAGTAGGGGCGGGTTTCCTCTTCGTCGGAATGCATCCACAGCGCGTGGGTCTCGATGAGGCGCGGATCCATCCACTCGTTGAAGCGGTGCACCACGGCGCCCTTGCCCGCGCCGTCGAAGCCGCCCATGACGATGACCACCGGGTAGTCCCGCTCGGCGAGTTCGAACTGTGCCTCGAGGAGCGCCGGACGCAGTTCCGCGCGCTGCGCCTTGAACTGCTCCTCCGTGAGGTGTTTCCCTGTCTCCAGCGCTTCGAACATGGCCTGCTCCCTGGCACGGACCCGGCCGGCTGCGGCCGCGGCACCCCGCGTATAATAGGGGCTGCCACCGCGCGGGGACAAACCGATGAACTTCTACGAACGCCACATCCTGCCGCACGTGATCAATTGCGCCTGCGGCACGAAGCCGGTGCGACGGCAGCGACGGAAAGTCGTGCCGCGCGCCCGGGGTGTGGTGCTGGAGATCGGCATCGGCACCGGCCTGAACCTGCCGTTCTACAACGGTGATGCCGTGGAGCGCCTGGTGGGTCTCGATCCGTCGGAAGCTTCCTGGGCCCTCGCTGCCGAGCGGGGCCGGGACCTGCCGTTCCCGGTTGAGTTCATCGGCCTGCCGGGGGAGGAGATTCCCCTGGCCGACAACAGCGTGGACTGCATCGTGATGACCTTCAGCCTGTGCACGATCCCGGCCCCCCTCGACGCCCTCGCGGGCATGGCGCGCGTGCTGCGGCCCGGGGGCGAGCTGATCTTCTGCGAGCACGGCCTGGCACCGGACCCCGGGGTCCAGCGCTGGCAGCGGCGCCTGAATCCGCTCTGGCGTCGCCTCGCCGGCGGCTGCCACCTCGACCGGGACATCCCGGCGCTGCTGGCTGCCGGCGGCTTCCGCACCGTCGAGCAGGATGCCATGTACCTTCCCGGGACGCCGCGTATCGCCGGCTTCAATACCTGGGGTGCTGCGGTTCACGCCTGAGGCGGGCGGCTGCGGCCGCCGCCTCCTCGTCCCGGGGTTGTGCGCCCTGGCCCTCGCCGGCGCGCCCGCGCTCGCGCTGGACTACCGCGTTTCCGGTGTGGACGGCGCGCTGCGCGACAACGTCCGCGCCTACCTCGGCACGCCGCCGAAGGAGGGCGCCGCAGTGGCGCGCGCGCTGGAGGCTGCTCGCGGCCGCGTTAGCGAGGCGCTGCAGGCCCTCGGCTACTACCGGCCGGTGATCGAGCTTCGCGAGCTCGATGCGGACGGCAGGGCGCTCGGCCCCGCCGCGGCGCCGGCGGAGGTGGCGCGCCTCGAGGTGCGGATCGACCCGGGCGAGCGGGTGCGGCTCGGTACGGTGCGGATCGAACTCGAGGGCGAGGCCAGCGAAGACCCGGCGCTCACCGGGCTCGTCGAGGAGAGCGAGCTGGTCCCGGGCGCGCCTCTCGATCACGGCCGCTACACGGACTTCAAGCGCGAGCTGCAGACGCTGGCCCGCGCCCGTGGCTACCTCGACGGGCGTTTCACGAGCCACAGCCTGCGGGTGGACCCGGCCGCCGGTGTTGCCGAGGTAGAGCTGGTGTTTGCCGGCGGTGCCCGCTACGCCTTCGGGACGATCAGCCACGACGAAGCACAGCTCGACCGGGAGCGCCTCGAGGCGCTCCTGCCGTTCGTCCCCGGTGATCCCTACGACGAGGACAAGGTGCAGCAACTCGGCGTCCGGCTGCGCGCGACGGGACTCTTCGGCGGCGTCTCCGTGGTGCCCGAACCGGGCCGGGCCGCGGGCCGGGAGGTCCCGCTACGGGTGGAACTGGTGCCGGCCCCGAGCCACTCGCTGGAGCTCGGCGTCGGCTTCCGCACGGATACGCGCGGGCGCATTTCGGCGCTCTGGCGCAGCCCGCGGCTCAATCGCGCCGGCCACAGCCAGGAAACGCGGCTGCGCTGGTCGCCGGTCAACCCCGGCGGCAGTACCGTCTACCGCATCCCCCTGGGCGACCTGATGCGCGACAGCGTGCAGCTGCGCGCCAGCCTCGAGGACAACCGCTACGGGGACCTGGACAGCCGGCAGACCGTGGCCGGGGTCCGCTATGAGCACGCGAGGGAGGAATGGGTCTCAAGCGTCGGCCTGCGCGCGCTGCGCGAGGACTGGTCAGTGCTCGACGAAAAGTTCGATGCTGGCTACTACCTCCCCGGGCTGACGCTGTCCCGGCGCAGCCGCCGCGGCAGCGTGATCGATCCCACCGCCGGTTTCAGCCAGTACTACAGCGTCGAGACTGCCGCGAGCAGCCTGGGCTCGGACAGTGACCTCGTTCGCCTTTACGGCAACTGGGCCTGGATCGCCAGCCCCGGCGGCCCCAACCGCTTCGTCGGCCGGCTGGAACTCGGGGCGCTCTTCGGCAGTTCCCAGCGCCCCGAGACGCTGGCTCCGTCCCTCGGCTTCTTCGCCGGCGGCGACCAGAGCGTCCGCGGCTATGACTACCAGTCGATCGGCTACGAGGTGCTGTATTCCCGGCGGGGCGCGCCGCCCGCCGGCGTGACCGTCGGCGGCGAGCGCCTCGTCACCGGGAGCATCGAGTACCAGCGCTATCTCGGTGAGCGCTGGCGGGTTGCCGTGTTCGCCGATGCCGGCGATGCCTTCGTCGGCGAGGAGCCGGATTTCAAGGTCGGCGCCGGCTTCGGCGTGCACTTCCTCACCCCCGTGGGCGCGCTCAAGCTGGAGCTCGCCAACAGCGTCAGCGAGGCCAACCCGGACTGGCGCGTGCACATCAACATCGGGGCGGAGCTGTGAGGCGCTGGCGTCGCTGGCTGGCGGGCGCCGTGCTGCTGGCGCTGCTCGGTCTGCTCCTTGCCCCGGCAACGGCGCCGGGGACACGGCTGCTGGCAACGCTCGCCAACCGCCTGCCCGGCGTCTCGCTGGCGGGCGTCGA
>CAYTJQ010000010.1:0-75901 GCA_964438205.1 uncultured Alteromonadaceae bacterium | reverse complement strand
GATTCGAACCTCTGACCTCTGCCTCCGGAGGGCAGCGCTCTATCCAGCTGAGCTACGGGCGGCCGGGATGCCCCTTGCAGGGAGGCCGATTCTAAAGGAATCGCTGCCCCTTGAATAGGCGCGCAGTGGTGGGCGCTTCTCCGGCAATGGGGGCTGTGGTGATGCGGGGGTCATGGCATGCTCCGGGCTGGCGATAACGACAACGATTGCAGGCGGTGACCGCCGCCGGGGAGTAGCCATGGCGAAGCACCTGGTCATCTGTGCCGACGGCACCTGGAACCGGCCGGAGGAGGACGACGGCGATGTGCCCACCAACATCCTTCGCCTGGCTCGTGCGGTGCGGCCGCTCACGGCGGACGGCAGCGCGCAGCACGTGTTCTACGACTGGGGCGTGGGTTCCTACTACGACCGGGTGCGCGGCGGTGTTGCGGGCCTCGGCATCCACAAAAACATCATGGATGCCTACCGCTATATCGTGCAGAACTACGCGCCGGGCTGCCGCATCTACCTGTTCGGCTACAGCCGCGGCGCGTACACGGTGCGCGCCCTCTGCGGGTTGATCAACAACTGCGGCATCCTGAAGCGCCCGGACGCCGGGCTGATCGTCGAGGCCTTCGCCCATTACAAGCGTACCGGTGATGCCTACAAGCCCTCCGGCAAGGCCTCCGTCGCTTTCCGCAAACGGCACAGCCACCGCTCCCGGCGCGTGCACTTCGTCGGCGCCTTCGACACCGTCGGCGCCCTGGGTATTCCCTTCTCCGTGCTCGGCCTCTTCGACAAGAACGACGAGTTCTACGACACCAAGCTCGGCGGCAACGTGTCCATCGCCAGGCATGCGCTGGCCATCGACGAGCGCCGGGAAGATTTCGAGCCGACGCTGTGGCAACCGCGGGCGGGCCTCGACCTGGACCAGGCCTGGTTTGCCGGCTCCCACGGCGACGTGGGCGGGGGTATCAAGGGGGCGGCTGCGGGCGAGCCCCTTGCCGCCGACGAGCCCCTCGCCTGGATGATGGCGGAGGCCACCGCGGCGGGCCTGCACTTCGAGCCGCACCTGCGCGAGGGCCTGCGCCGGAGCCCCACCGCGCGGATCCACGACTCGCGGCGGCATATCTACCGCCTGCGCAGGGCGGAGCCGCGGGCGCTCGAGCGCCCCGGCCGGCCCACCCGTCTGCACCGCTCCGTGCAGGCTCGCTGGAAAGCGGACCCGGGCTACCGGCCGCCGAACCTGAGGCCGCTGCTGGGCAGCCCTGCCGCCGAGCCCGCGCCCTGAACGCCGTCTGCCCCATGCGCCAGGTCAAAGGTCGGATTTAAAGTGTCAAGTATGGTTGACACTGCCCGACTCAATCATCACCCTTCTCTAGCACAGGTCGGGCTCGCCCGCAGGCGCAGTCACGCTCCCTTTGGCTTGTCAAGAAGGAACCAACGATATGCGCACGACAACGGCCGCCGGCAGGTTCGGCCTCCTGGCCCTGGTCACCGCAGCGGGTTCCGGGGCGTCTGCTGCGAACGCGGAAGCGACTCTCGCCCTGGAAGAAGTGCTCGTTACCGCACGCAAGGTCGAGGAAAAAAGCCAACAGGTGCCCATCTCCCTTCGGGTGCTGACCGCCGACGAGCTGGCCAGGCAAGGTTTCGATACCTTGAGCGACAGCGGCATGCTACTGCCCGGCGTCACCTATGATGTCGGCGGCTTCGTGCAGGATACGCGCCCGGCCATGCGCGGCATGCAGAACGAGCGCGGTCGCCCGAGCGTGGCGGTGCTGATCGACTATGTCGACGCCTCGACGGAAAACCTGACCATCCCCGGGGGGTCCTCCGCCCTGTACACGCGGCTCCTCGACGTGGAGCGGATGGAGGTGGTGAAAGGGCCGCAGACTCTGCTCTATGGTCGCAATGCCTTCGGCGGCGCCATCAACGTCGTCACCCGTCGGCCAGGCTTCGATTGGGAGGCCCGCGCCGGCGCCGAGGTGAGCAACGGGGGCCGCCGGACGCTCGATGCCGGCGTGTCCGGGCCGCTCATCGACGATGTGCTGGCCTTCCGGGCGTCCGTCGCCCGCCATGAGCTGGACGGCTTTTACGAAAACCCGAATACGGGGGCCGATGTCGGCAGCGAGGATTCCCTCGCCGGCTCCCTGGCGCTGCTATGGACGCCCTCCGACCGCCTGCGGGTCTACACGCGCTATCAGCAGAGCGACGAGGAGTACAGCCAGCCGGCCTCGGCAATCTTTACCTGGAACGAGCGCCTGCCGGTACCCGGCGGCACCTTCAGTGCAGGCCCGCCGGGGTCGCCGCGGCTGCCCTGCCCGGACGACCTGGGCGGTGCGCCGGCGCCCGTTTTCCAGGCCTGCACCCGCGGTGTCGTCACCGGTGAGCTCGATGCCGGGGAGGAGGACATCGATTTCAGCCTGGATCCGGCCACCGGAGCGCCCTTCCCCGGCATGGAGCAGACGCAGCGCTTCGGCACGTTCCAGGCGGACTACGAGGTCTGGAGCGGCACGCTGACCTATCTCGCCGGCTTCATGGACAATGAAAGCGAGGACCGCTCCGACACCGACTACACGGATTACCCGGCGACGGACCCCTTCTCCTTCTCCACCTCGACCATCAACCGCCTCGCCTACGACTTCGAGCACCAGTCCCACGAGCTGCGCCACGTGGGCGAGCAGGGCAAGCTGAGCTGGATTGTCGGGGGCGCCCTGTTCTATGAAGAGGCGAAGCTGGAGAACTCGTCGCTGTTCTGGATGCGCAACCCCGACTCGCTCCTCGGCGGTCCTCCCTTCAACCTGTCCACGCAGCCTGACCCGGGGGCGAAGGCCACCAACCCGCAGTCCCGGGAGACGGAGCACCAGTCCCTGTTCCTGTCCCTGGGCTACCAGCTGAACGATCGCTGGCGCGTGACCGCAGAGGGGCGCTATTCCCGGGACAGGATCGATTACCGCGTACCCACCTGGTCCCGCCAGCAGGTCAGCCTGCAGCAGCAGGTGCCGCTGCCCTTCTGTCCGCCGGCGACGGACGACCGCGATGTGCCCCAGTCCGAGAAATACCCCAACGTCGCCTATGACTGCTTCGACGAGGACCAGATAGAGACGGACATCTTTACCCCCCGGGTGCTGGTCGAGTACCAGCCGTCAACGACTGCGCTCTACTACGCGTCGATCACCACCGGCTTCAAGCCCGGGGGCTTTGCCGCCAACGAGGCGGTGATTCTCGAGGGGCAGCGCTATGAACAGGAAGAGGTAACGACCTACGAAGTGGGCGCGAAGACCGAGTGGCTGGACAACCGGCTGCGGGTCAACGGTGCCCTGTACTTCAATGACTACCGCGACCAGCAGATCGGCGTGCAGCAGGTGCCGCCCGGCAGCGTGACGCCCATCCCCGGGATTACCAACGCGGCCCGCGTCGAGGTCTGGGGCGCGGAGTTCGATGCCACCTGGCTGGTGACCAACAACCTGCAGCTGGCTGCAGCCTACGCCTATACCGACGCCGTCTTCGAGCGCTATGTGCAGACCGAGGAGGGCTCCACGGCGCTGAACAAGACCGAGGCCGGCAACATCGACGCCGACTTCTCGGGTAACTATGTGGGCAAAAATCCGAAGCACGCGGCAAGCGCCGCGGTGGATTACTTCGGGCAGCTGGCGGGGGGCTACGAATGGTTCGCCGGCGCGACCGCCCTCTACCGGTCAAAGCGCTACATGGACGAGTCGAATCTCAACTACCTGCCCGAGTTCTACCGGGTCAACCTGCGCCTGGGCATCGAGAACGACCGCTATCGCCTGATGGCCTACGTGGACAACGCGCTCGATGGTGACGAGATTACCAACGGCCAGCGTGTCGTGGACCTGGGTAACCCCGACGGTTTCGCGCCGGGCCGCGCCTACCTGCTGCACATGCCGCAGCCGCGCGTCTACGGGCTCCGCCTGCAGGCCAGGTTCTGAGGGCCTCGTCTCGAGGCGCGCCGGCGCGCCTCAAGCGCCGGGGACGCGGAACAGGGAGTAGACAAAGCGCCGGGTGACCGGCTGCGGCGCGTCGAGGTCCGGCCAGCCTGCCGCGGCCTCGGCGTCGAGGCGCCCCATGACCCGGCCGAGGAGCGGATCCGGCAGGACCCAGCTCTCGGCATCGTCCCGGGAGCGGATGCCGTCGAGCACCTGCGCCGGGCTCAGGGTGGTTTCCCACTCCACCGCCGTGCGTTCCTCGCCGTTGTCGACGGGCTCCCCGCCGAGCGCCGCCAGGGCCTGGACAAGTCCGCGCGCGCCCGTCGGGAAGTCGACGCTCTCGGCGAGGTCCACGACGGCCTGCCGGAAGGCGTTGCGCAGCTGGCCGGCGAAGGAGGCCGGGTCAACCCAGTCCCGGCCCAGGATGATCGTGCCGCCCGGACGTACCAGGCGCAGCAGCTGCGCCAGCACGGCCCGCGCGTCGACCAGGTGGAGTACATGGACACAGACGGCGCCGTCAAAGGCGCCGTCCGCGAAGGGCAGGCGGGTGATGTCGCCGCGCACCAGCCGCAGCCCCGGGCGTGCCTGTCCCGCCAGGGCGGCGAGCATCTCCGACGACAGGTCGATACCAGTGACCCGGCAGCCGGCGTCGAGCAGCGGCAGCGCGATGCGCCCGGTGCCGACGCCGGGTTCAAGCACCCGCGACCCGGTGCCGAGCTCCCGGGCGAGCGCCTCACCGATGGCCGGCGTGACCGCTGCCGGGTGCCCGCGCAGCGCGTCGTAGCTGCCGGCGACGCGCCGGTCAAAGCGGTAGTCCAGCTCATCACCGGCCATGGTTCCATTCCCGCAGTTGCTTTTCCCTTTGGAAGGGCGGCCCGGCATCGGCCGCCGTAGCCCGAGCCGCCGGCTCAGGCGCCAATTATGCCGCGCGCCGGCACGCTCAGGCAGTGGCGGTCGCGCCGTCCACGGTCGACGCGGAGGTCGCCGGCACCGCGGCGGCGGCCGGTGCGCCCGCCGTGCGCTGGAACGCCTGGACATCGACGCGAGTCAGCAGCCACGCGGCGGTGAGCAGCAGGCTGGCTTCGGCGGAGAAGATCAGCCAGTAGGCACCCTCCGGGGTCATGATGCCGGTGCCGATGAGTGCCGTGTGCAGGGCGCCGGCCGCGATGGCGGAGCCGCCCATGCCGAAGGCCTGGGCAACGCCCCACAGCCCCATGTAGAGCCCCGTGGCGCCCTCGATGGTCATGTCCATCATCAGCGCGAGTGCGCCGACGTTGAAGACGCCTGCACAGACGCCCATGAGGAACAGGGTCGGTACCAGCAACAGTTCGAGGCGAAGGAGAGCGATGACGCCGAGGAGGAAGAAGCCGCTGGCGGCGGCGATGCAACCGATCAGGGTCACCGTTTTCTTCGGCACTTTCAGGGCCGCGCTCAGCAGGCCCATGAGCAGCATGCCAAGGAGGATGCCCGCGCCCCAGATCGGCTGGAAGCGCGTGGTCTGCTTGATATCCATGGCGAAGACCTCGGCGCCGAGAACCTCGATGAGGCTCTCCTGCAGGAACAGTGCGAACACGGCGCAGGCCACGAAGAGAAAGAATGCGCGAGTGTGCCTGTTCACCGACACCAGGCGGAACGCGGAAGCGAGTGGATTCCCCGCGGGCGCCAGGGCGCGTGCCCGCGCTGCCGCGGCAGCCAGTTCCTCCCGGCCGAGACGGCGCTCGACACCGATGACGCCGAGAAGCACGGCGCCGATAACGATGGGCGGGGTGAGATTGTAGAGGGTCTGCATGGCCTCCGGGCTGAAGCTGGGGCGCACGGCGTTCATGACCACCGCCGAAAAGATCGTGCTCAGGATCATGACGATCCAGACAACGGAGATGACGCCGCTCCGGGTCTCCTTGTCGGTGGTTTCGGCGATCAGCGAGTGGTAGCTGTCTGCTATCACGGCCATGCACAGGCCGAAGGCGACGAACAGGGCGACCGCGGCAGCGGTCGCTCCGGGCAGGCCGTCGCCCATGGCAAAGGCAACCCGGGGCAGCAGCACGAAGAGCAGGCTGGCGACGATGCTGGCCCCGAGCAGGTAGGGCGTGCGCCGGTAGCCCAGGATCGGGTGCGTGTCGGCAAGGCGGCCGACGATGACCTGGAAGGGCGCCAGCAGGTAGTGGATGGAGAGCAGCGTTGTGACGATGACCGCCGCCACACCCAGTTCAACGATGGCGACCCGGTTGAAATCAATGGTCAGCAGGGCAAACATCCACCCCACGGCGACCTTGGGCAGCGCTATACGCAGCGTCCACAGGAATTTTCGGACAAGTTGCCAGGCAAACCGCCACATGGGCAATGGCTTCCGCGGAATGTACTGCCAATGTTTAGGTATTCCCGGGGGCACTGTCAACCGGAGTTGACACGCGCAATGTCAGATTTTTATTGCGGCGGTCTTCGCCCCATGGCGCCCGCTGCGTTCTCGCCGTGCAGCCGCCGACGCACGGCGCGCACGGAGAACCACACGACGGCGAAGACTGCCGGTGCGGCGAAGCCCGTCGCCACCTCCGGGTCCACGGGCGCGCCGAGGGCCTTCGCCGACTTGAGGCCGTAGGCGATCAGCCCTACGGCATAGTAACTGATGGCGAAGATCGAGAAGCCCTCCACGGCCTGCTGCAGGCGCAGCTGCAGCGTCGCGCGCTCGGCCATGGTCTCGAGGATGGCCTGGTTCTGTTTCTTCTGCACCATGTCGACCATGGAGCCGAGCAGCCCGGCGGCCCGGGCCACCCGTTCGGCGACCTCGTGCGTGCGCCGTTCGGCAGCGTCGCAGGTGCGCATGGCCGGCTGCAGGGTCTTCATGAGGAAATTGGAGTAGCGCTGGTAGCTGCCGAGGCGCTGCTCGTCGCACTCGTTGATGCGCCGCTCGACGATGCCTGCGTAGGCGCGGGCGGCGGCGAAACGGTAGGCGTTGGCCGCCGCGATGTGCTCCGCCTGGGCGGAGATGGCCGTGATCCGGCGCAGCAGTTCCTCGTGGGCGCTATCGTCCCGGCGCCGGGCGAGCTGGCCCATGACCTCGTCGAGCTGCGGCTCCAGCTCGCCGAGTTCCCCCATGACGTCCCGCGCCCGGGGCAGGGCCATCATGGCGAGCATGCGGTAGGTTTCCATCTCCAGCAGTCGCTGCAGGAGCCGCGACAGGCGCCCCTCGCTGATGCCCCGGTCGATGACCACGATGCGCACGAAACCCTCGGCGTCGTGGCGGAAGGCGGACCAGACCTCGGCGCCGTTCTCGGACATGGTGCCGCCGTAGATCTGCCGCGCGCCGAGCAGGGAGCGGGCGTATTCGACGGTGACGTCGCGGTCCCCGGCGCCGGCCACCAGCACCTCGATCTTCACGCCCACGAACATGTCGTCCATGAGTTCATCGCTCTTGCCGGCGTCGAGGAAGTCGAGGGCGGACTCGGCGAAGGGCGGCTGGCCGTTGCCGGGCACCATGATGGTATGGCTCGTGGCCTCCGTGTGGCCTTCCCACTTGATCAGGCAGGAGCCGATCTGCACCGAGTGGTGGCGGCTGTCCGCCGCCGGCTGCCCCTGGCCGTGGTCCGCGCAGAACGCGGCGAAGCTGCGCCGGCTCTCCTCCAGGCTGCTCTCGCTGCGCAGCGCCACCAGGTGGGTGCAGCGGAACGGCGAGGGCAGCGACAGGCTCGGGCGGGCGTGCCACTCGTTGGAGAGCGCGATGCGCTGCTGGCGATGGGGAGCGATGCTCACCCGCTGTTCCGTAGGCATGGTCGGGTTCTCCCCGGGGGTCAGGCGCCGGGGCGCATCAACCGGCGGCTATATCATGCCAGAAGGCTTCCATGGCCGCCTGCGTCGCCACCGGCTGCTCCCAGTGCGGCAGCCCCAGGGTGGGCTCGATGCGTTCGGCGCGCCAGTTGGGGCAGGCCTCGAGGAGCTCCGGGAGCCGCTCGAAGGAGATGTTCGGGTCGTCGTCGTAGAGCACGAGCACGGGGACGGTCACCTGCCGGTAGAGGGCCGCTACCGCGTCGGCCGTGAACAGCTGCATGGACAGGAAATAGAACGGCGCGTGCCGGGCGCCGGGCTGCTGCGTCGTGCGGTGCGCATAGTCCACCAGGTCCTCGGGCGCTTTGCCCGTGAAGCCCATGTTGAGGAAATAGCGCACGCTCGGCTTCACGGTGAGGGCCCGGTACAGGCCGGCGCCCACGCCGGGTAGCTGGAAGAAGCGCAGCAGGCGGCGCTGCGCCGTCGGCCCCGGCGGGTCGCGGTCGCGCAGCCCCGTGGGGCTGAGCAGGACCAGGCTGCGGATGCGGTCCGTGGCCAGGCTCGCCCGGGCTGCGAATTCCGCGGTGGTGGACAGGGCGACCACGTCGGTGGGCGCGCCGATGACGGCGTCGACGAAGCCGCTGATGGCATCCGCGAACAGCTGCGCGTCATAGTGGCGGTCGCGGCGCTCCGAGTGGCCGAAGCCCGGCAGCTCGAGCGCATAGACCGGGCGCTGGCTGCGGTAGTGCTCGAACAGGGGCTTCATCTCGTAGGCGCTCGGCGCCGCGTTGATGCTGTGCAGGAGCAGCAGCGGCGCGTCGCCGGCAGTGGCGTTCGTGGTGTCGGCCTGCGTGGCGTCGGCCTGCGTGATGTCGGCCTGCGTGGTGTCGGCATAGTAGGCCAGGCGGCCGCAGCGTTCGCTGTGCCAGTCGCCGAGGGCGGCGTCGATCGCGCTGGGCAGCGGTTTTCCCATTGGACAGGACCTGGACGGTTGGGGCGTGAGCCCCGCAGGATAGCAGAGTCGGCGTGCCGCCGAGGACGCTGTAGGCGCAGCGTCGGGTGACCTGTGTCAGTTTTTACTGAACCCTTGACCTGTCAGCTTGAGTTTCCGGGGCACTGCCGTTAAAAGGTGGGAGTCATTCGCGGGTGGCCGGGTGTGCTGTGCCGGGCCGCCGCCAACGCCGCAAGCGATACAAGGATCCCGTCAACCATGGCACTTGCCTATCCTTTCTCGGCCATCGTCGGCCAGGACGAGATGAAACGCGCCCTCCTCATCGCCTCCGTGGACCAGGACGTCGGTGGCGTCCTCGTCTTCGGCGACCGGGGCACGGGCAAGTCCACGGCCATCCGCGCCCTCGCGGCGCTGATGCCGAAGATGGCGGTGGTCGCCGGCTGTCCCTACAACTGTGATCCCGAGGGACCGCGGCCGGGCCTCTGCGCCCAGTGCCGCCCCGGGGAACACCACGGCGCCGAGAAGGTCCGCAAGGAGCCCATGCCGGTGGTCGATCTGCCCCTGGGCGCCACGGAAGACCGGGTCATCGGCGCGCTGGATCTCGAGCGCGCCCTGCGCGATGGCGAGAAGGCCTTCGAGCCGGGTCTGCTGGCCCGGGCTCACCGGGGTTTTCTCTACATCGACGAGGTGAACCTCCTCGAGGACCACATCGTCGATGCGCTCCTCGACGTCGCCGCCTCCGGCGAGAACGTGGTGGAGCGCGAGGGCCTGTCCATCCGCCACCCGGCCCGCTTTGTCCTCGTGGGCAGCGGCAACCCGGAAGAGGGCGAGCTGCGCCCGCAGCTGCTGGACCGCTTCGGCCTGTCGGTGGAGGTCACCACACCCCAGGACATCAAGGCGCGGGTGGAGATCGTGCGCCTGCGCGACGAGTTCGAGCGCGACCGGGCCGCTTTCATCAAGCGCTTCCAGCGCAAGGAGGGCAGGGTGCGGCGCAAGATCGAGGATGCGCGGGCGCACCTCGAGAGCGTCGACCTGCCCGATGCGATCGTCGAGACGGCCGCCAACCTGTGCATGACCCTGGGTACGGACGGTCTGCGCGGTGAGCTGACCCTGATCCGGGCCGCCCGCGCCCTGGCGGCCCTCGAGGGGGCCGAGACGGTAACGGCCGCGCACCTGCGGACCGTGGCGCCCTCGGTGCTGCGCCACCGCCTGCGCCGCGATCCGCTGGACGAGGCGGGTTCCGGAGCGCGGGTCGGCCGGGCGATCGAGGAAGTCTTCGACGCGTGAACGGCGATGCTGCCAGCGCCGTGGCCGGTGACCCGGCCCTCGCCGCCCTCTGGCGCGACGGGCTGCGCGCCGCCGCGCTGCTCGCGGTCGACCCTGCGGGGCTCGGCGGGGTCGCCCTGCGCGCCTGCCCGGGGCCGGTGCGCGAGGCCTGGCTGGAAGCGTGGCGGGCCCTGGTCGGTGACGCGCCCGTGCGCCGCGTACCCCTGCACATTACCGAGTCCCGGCTCCTCGGCGGTCTCGATCTGGCTGCGACGCTGCGCGCCGGCGTGCCGGTTACCGAGGGCGGGCTTCTCGCCGACTGTGACGGCGGCTTCGCCGTCCTCGCCATGGGCGAGCGCGCGAGCCGCTCCACGGTGGCCCACCTGGCCACGGCGCTCGACCGGGGCGAGCTGACCCTCGCCCGGGAGGGCATCCACGGCGAAGTGCAGGCCCGCATCGCGCTGGTGGCGCTCGACGAGGGACAGGACGACAGCGAGGTGCTGTCGCCGGTGCTGCGCGACCGCCTCGCCTTCCAGCTCGATCTCACGCCCCTGTCCATCCGCGATCTCGACGAGCCGCCCTTCGATGCCGCCGATGTCGCCGAGGCGCGGGCGATGCTCGGCGCCGTCAGCGTCCCCGAAGACGCCGTCCGTGCGCTGGTGGCAACCGCGATGGCCCTCGGTGTGGCCGGCGTGCGCGCCTGCCAGTTCGCCGTGGCCGCGGCGCGGGCCGGGGCCGCGCTCGCCGGTCGCAGCGAGGTCGACGAGCGCGATCTCGACCTCGCCGCGCGCCTGGTGCTGTCGCCGCGGGCCACGCAGATCCCCGCGCCGCCGGAGGAGCCGGAGGCGCCCGACGAGGCACCGCCGGAGGAACCGGAGTCCGACGAGGACAACCCGGGCGAGGACGATGACCCGCCGGAGCCGCCGGACCTCGACCAGCCGCTGGAGGACCGGGTGCTGGACGCGGCCGCTGCCGCCATCCCGGAGGCCCTGCTCTCCAGCCTGGAAGCCAACACGGTGCAGCGCAGCCGCGGCGGCGCCGGCGGTCGCTCCGGCGTGCAGCAGCGTTCGAAGCTGCGCGGCCGGCCCATGGGCACGCTGCCCGGTGACCCGCGTCACGGCGCCCGCCTGAGCCTCATCGACACGCTGCGCGCCGCCGCTCCCTGGCAGCCCCTGCGCCGGGCCAGCCACGCGGCAGAGGGCCGCACGGACGGCCCCGGCGTCATCGTGCAGAAGGACGATTTCCGCGTGACCCGGTTCCGGGAGCGCACGGAAAGCACCATCATCTTCGTGGTGGATGCCTCCGGCTCCGCGGCCCTGCACCGCCTCGCGGAGGCCAAGGGGGCGGTGGAGCTCCTGCTCAACGACTGCTACGTGCGCCGGGACCAGGTCGCCCTCATCGCCTTCCGCGGCGACGGGGCGGAGATGCTGCTGCCGCCCACCCGGTCCCTCGTCCGCGCCAAGCGCAACCTGTCGGCCCTGCCCGGCGGCGGCGGTACGCCGCTGGCGGCAGCGATCGACGCCGCGGCGTCGCTGGCCGAGCACATCCAGCGCCGCGGGGGGACGCCGAGCGTGGTGTTCCTCACCGACGCGCGCGCCAACATCACCCGCGAGGGCAAGGCCGGGCGCCAGCAGGCTTTCGAGGAGGCGCTGGCCTCGGCCGGGCAGCTGCGGGTCCTGGACGTGCGCAGCATGGTCATCGATACCTCGCCCCGGCCGCACCCGAACGCCGAGGCCCTCGCCCGCTCCCTCGCCGGACGCTACCTGCCCCTGCCGCACGCCGACGCCCGCGCGCTGCGCGACACCGTCGAGGCGGTCGGGGCCTGATGGTCGCGGATATCCGCGAGGACTGGCCGAACCGGGCCGCGAGCCGCTACGTCGACGCCGGCGGGCTGCGCTGGCACGTGCAGTCCCTCGGCGAGGCCGGGCCGGATCTCCTCCTGCTCCACGGCACCGGGGCGGCGACCCATTCCTGGGCGGGCCTGGCGCCGCTGCTGGCGACCCGCTTCCGGGTGCTGGCGCCGGACCTCCCGGGGCACGGCTACAGCGACTACCAGCCCGACGCCTGCTCCCTCCCCGGCATGACCCGAGCCGTGCGCGCGCTGCTGGACGAACTGGCACTCGCGCCGGTGATCATCGCGGGCCACTCCGCCGGCGCCGCCGTCGCCGCGCGGCTGGTGCTCGACGGCGGCGCCGCGCCGGCGGCCCTCGTCTCGCTGAACGGCGCGCTGCTGCCGCTCCCGGGGATGATGGGCCGGCTCTTCCCCGGGGCTGCCCGGGTCCTCGACCGGGTGCCGGCCCTGCCGCAGCTGCTGGCCTTCAGCGCCCGGCGGCGGCCGATGATGGACCGGTTCATCGAGCAGACCGGCTCGGCCAGCGACAATATCGGCGTCGACTTCTACCACGGCCTGTCCCGCTCCTCGAAGCACATCCGCGGCGTTCTCGGCATGATGGCCGCCTGGGAGCTGGAGGGGCTGGAGGCAGACCTGCCGCGGCTCCCGGTGCCGCTGCACCTCGTGGCCTGCCAGAACGACCGCGCCGTGCCGCCCGCGCAGGCCCGCAGCCTCCTCGGTCGCGTGCCCGGCTCGGTGCTGCACCCGGTGCCGGGACTCGGCCACCTCGGCCACGAGGAGAACCCGCAGCTGTTCGCCGACCTGATCATGGGGATTGCCCACGAGGCGGGCTTGCCCTGACCCGTGCTGGAAGGCCGGATCTTGTCCTGAATCAAGCTTCACCGGAGAGAAGGCTGTGCTATGCTGTTAAGCCAGCTTGACACCTCGGGGTGTAAGAAAAAATGAACAGTCCGCTGCCGGAGTTCACCACGCCCATCGCCGGGCCCGACGCCCCTCACGCCGTCGTCATCGGCAGCGGTATCGGCGGCCTCGCTGCGGCGATCCGCCTCGGCGCCCGCGGTTTCCGCGTCACCGTCCTCGAGCGCCTGGATGCCCCCGGCGGCCGCGCCTACGTGCACAAGCAGGACGGCTTTACCTTCGACGCCGGGCCGACCATCGTCACCGCGCCGTTCCTCTTGCGCGAGCTGTGGAACCTCTGCGGCAAGCGCTTCGAGGACGACGTCGACCTGCGCCTCATGTCGCCGTTCTACCGCATCCGCTTCGATGACGGGAAAGTGTTCGACTACTCCGGCGACGCCGACGCGACCCGCGCCGAGATCGCCCGCTTCAACCCGGCGGACGTCGCCGGCTACGATCGCTACATGGAGATCAGCCGCCGCACCTACGAGATCGGTTTCGAGAAGGTGGGTCACCTGCCCTTCGACTCCTTCGCCGACCTCATGAAAATGGCGCCGGACTTCCTCGCCCTGCGCGCCTATCGCAGCGTCTACAACCAGGTCTCGCACTACGTGCAGGACCCCTACGTGCGCATCGTGCTCAGCTTCCACCCGCTGCTGGTGGGGGGCAACCCCTTCTCCGTGCCGGCGGTGTACACGCTCATTTCCTACCTCGAGCGGCAGTTCGGCGTGTATTCGGCCATGGGCGGGACCGGCGCCATCATCAACGGCCTCGCAGGCCTGATCCGCGGCCAGGGCAACCGGCTGCGCTTCAACGCGGAGGTGGACGAGATCCTCGTCGAGCAGGGCAGGGCCACCGGCGTGCGCCTCGCCGACGGCGAGACCCTGAAGGCCGATATCGTGGTCTCCAACGCGGATGCCGCCTGGACCTACCGGCACCTCGTGCCCGCCAGCGCCCGGCGCACCTGGACCAACCGGCGCATCGAGCGCTCGCGCTTCTCCAACGGCCTCTTCGTCTGGTACTTCGGTACCAACCGGCGCTACGAGGATGTACCGCACCACGCCATCGTGCTCGGGCCGCGCTACAAGGGCCTGGTCACCGACATCTTCAAGCACAAGCGCCTGAGCCAGGATTTCAGCCTCTACCTGCACCGGCCCACGGCCACCGACCCGGATCTCGCGCCCGAGGGCTGCGACGCCTTCTACGCGCTGTCACCGGTGCCGCACCTCGAGGGCGACGTGGACTGGTCGACCCACGCCGAGACCTACCGCAAGGCCATCGAACAGCGGCTCGAGGAGACGATGCTGCCGGGGCTGGGGGCTTCCCTGGCCACCTCCCTGGTCACCACGCCGCTGGATTTCGAGAACCGGCTCCTCTCCTATCGCGGCGCCGGCTTCAGCTTCGAGCCGGTGCTCTGGCAGAGCGCCTCCTTCCGCCCGCACAACCGGAGCGAGGATGTGCAGGGGCTCTACCTGGTCGGCGCGGGCACGCACCCCGGCGCCGGGATGCCCGGGGTCATCTCCTCCGCCCGGGTTCTCGACACGGTCGTCCCCCATGCCAACACCTTCCGCTGAGCGCCTGCTGCCCCTGCACGAGGCGGATCTTGCCGCCTGCCGGACGCTGCTGAAGACCGGCTCGCGCTCCTTCTTCGCGGCCGCCCATTTCCTGCCCTACCGCTGCCGCGATGCGGCGACGGCGCTCTACGCCTTCTGCCGCCAGGCCGACGACGCGGTGGACGAGAGCGGCGCGCCGGCGGAGGCGCTCGCGGTACTGCACGCGCGCCTCGATGCGCTCTACGCGGGGAGGCCGCAGAACTACCCGGCGGACCGCGCCCTGGCCGCCGTAGCGCAGCGCTGCGGCCTGCCCAAGGCGCTGCTGGAGGCGCTGCTGGAGGGCTTTGCCTGGGATGCGGAAGGGCGCTGCTACGATGACCTCGAGGGCGTACTGGCCTACTCGGCGCGGGTTGCCGGCGCGGTCGGCGTGATGATGGCCGTGCTCATGGGCGAACGGGATGCCGACGTCCTCGCCCGCGCGGCGGACATGGGTGTCGCCATGCAGCTGACGAACATCAGCCGGGACGTGGGCGAGGACGCGCGCAACGGCCGCCTCTACCTGCCCCGGGCCTGGCTGCGCGAGGCCGGTATCGACCCGGAGGCCTTCCTGGCCGAACCGAAGCACAGCGAGGGCCTCGCCCGGGTCCTGGCCCGGCTCCTCGCCGTCGCCGATACGCTCTACCGCCGCGCCGACAGCGGCCTGAGCCGCCTGCCGTCGCGCTGCCGCCCGGGCATGTACGCGGCGCGGCTCCTCTATTCGGCGATCGGCGAGCAGCTGGCCGCCCGCGGTTACGACGCCGTCAGCCGGCGCACGGTATTGCCCGGCAGCGGCAAGCTGCGCCGCCTGCTCGCCCTGGGCCGACTGCCGTGGCTCGGCGAGGGCGACCTCGCGGCGCCGGTGCTTGCGGAGAACCACTTCCTGGTCGAGGCCGTGAACGCCCATCCCGGGCCGCGGGTCAGTTCCCTGCTCGAGAGCGAGGGTCGGATCTCCTGGGTGCTCGAGCGCTGGGCCGAACTCGACGAGCGCGCCCGGCTGCCGGTGCGCGCCGCCATTTCCGCCAGCGGCGCCCGCCGCGCCTGATCAGTGCCGCCGCGCCCGCCGCGGCATCCGGAAAGGCAGCAGCAGCTGTACCCAGCGCCGACTGAACCGGTCCAGGTCCAGGCTCTCGTGCACGGCATTGACCGGCTCGCCGAGCGCGCGGTACGCCAGCAGCGAGCGCGAGTAGAAGGGTGTGTCCTCGAGCGTGCGACGCACCGTCACCGGGGTGCCGGGGTCGGCCTGCGTGCTGCGGGCCATGCGCCAGAGGGTGGCGCGCGGCAGCTGCTGTGTGGGCAGCGGCGAAAGCTCCGCAGCCGCCCCGGTGGCACCGAAACGCAGCGCCAGCAGACGCTCGCTGCCGTCCCGCAGCCGCGCGTGGTACTGCACCAGGCTGCCGCCGTCCGCCAGCGGCGCCCGCGACCAGTCCCAGTCCCGGAAAGCCCGCTCCAGCGGCTCGGCTCCGCGGTTGCTGTCGAAGTAGCCGTGCCCTTCCCAGCTGAGGCCGGGTTTTTCCATGCTGACCCGGGCGCGGCAACTCGGTGCGATCGGCCACCAGCGGTGCCGGCCGGCCGGGTCGAGGGCGTAGTCCGTAGCGGTGATGCCCGGGAGCTCCAGTTCGATGCGGCCGCGCAGGCGGCCGGGCAGCGGGACCGTGACCTCGTCGAGGGTGACGCTCACCTGCCGGCCCTGCCAGTGGATCGACGAGCCGCGGGCGCGGAGCTGCTCGTCATCGCGGGAGAGGTCCCCGGCGCCGCGCTCGGTCATGGCCCAGTGCTTGCGCCCCGGGTTGTAGAGCACCGCGTTGAAGCCGCAGTACTGCTCCGGGTCCGGCGCGGCGAGGCGGCGCCGGGCCGCGGCGTAATAGGGGGAGAAGACGCTGCCGACGAACACGATCACCGTGAGGGCGTGCTCGCCGTCGTCGCTCATGGCATCGAGGTACCACCAGTGGTAGCCGCCGGGAGTGACCGGGGCGGCAAACCCGGGCGCCGGTGCGGCCGCGCGCTCCAGCATCGCTTCTTGTCCTGGATCAGCAAAGTTCCTTGCAGTCTAGCAATGTCTAACTTAAATTACAGTCTATACTGTCAATAAAATTGGACAGGCCGGCGGTTTCTCTCGCCGGTGCACAAGGGAAGGTAGCGCGATGGGCAAGATCGAGGCAAAGGGGCTCCCCGGGTACGAACTGGCGCTACAGGACGCCGTGGCCCTGGCGGCGGGGGATGCCTGTCCGCCGCAGCTGGCGCGGGCGCTGCAGTACGCCGTTTTTCCCGGCGGTGCCCGGGTTCGCCCCCAGCTGTGCATGGCCGTCGCCGCCGCCAATGGCGGTGGCGACCCGACCCTCACCTCGGCTGCGGCGGCCGCCATCGAGTTGCTCCACTGCGCCTCTCTCGTTCACGACGACATGCCCTGCTTCGATAATGCCAGCGAGCGCCGGGGCAAGCCCTCGGTCCAACAGGCCTTCGGCGAGCAGCTCGCGCTGCTCGCCGGCGATGCGCTGATCGTCGCCGCCTTCGAGACCCTGGGCCGGGCCGGCAGCGCGGGTGACCCGGCGCGACTGCCGGCGCTGCTGGCGGTGGTTGCCGAGGGCGTGGGCGCGCCCCACGGGATCTGCGCGGGCCAGGCCTGGGAGTGCGAGTCCCGGGTCGATCTCGAGCGCTACCACCGGGCCAAGACCGGCGCCCTGTTCATCGCCGCCACGGCCGCGGGTGCGGTCGTTTCCGGCGGCGATGTCGCCGCCTGGCGCCGCCTTGGCGACTGCATCGGCCACAGCTACCAGGTCGCCGACGATATCCTCGACGCGGCGGCCGAGGCCGCCGAGATCGGCAAGCCGACGGGCCAGGACGAGGCCCACGGCCGGCCCTCCGCGGTGCGCAGCCTCGGCCTCGACGGCGCCGTGGCCCACCTCAGGGCGCTGGTGGACGCGAGCGTGGAAGCCGTGCCGGCCTGCGCCGGCCGCGAGCAGCTGCAGCAGCTCGTCCGCAACCAGTCCCGGCGCTTCCTGCCGAAGAGCCTGGCCGGCCAGGCCGCCTGAGCGCGGTGGGCGAACCGGCCGGCAGCCACATCGCGACCGCGGGTGATACCCCGCCACGGACCGGCGGTTTGCGCGAGCGCCTCCTGTCCTGGCGCGACCGGCTGCTCGGCAACCCGTCGTTTCATCGCGCCGCGGCGCGCTTTCCGCTGACGCGTCCCATCGCCCGGCGGCGCGCCCGGGCGCTCTTCGACCTGAGCGCCGGCTTCGTCTACTCGCAGATCCTCTTCGCCTGCGTCCGCGCCGGGCTCTTCGACCTGCTGGCCGACGGGCCGCGCAGTACCGGGGCCATCGCCTCGGCCACGGGGCTGCCGGAGGAGGGCGCGCTGCGGCTCCTTCGCGGCGCCGCCGCCCTGCGCCTGGTGCAGGGCGCGGGCGATGGCTCCTGGCGCCTCGGCGAGCAGGGGGCGGTGATGCTCGGCAACCCGTCCATCGGCGCCATGGTCTCGCACCACGAGCGTCTCTATGCCGATCTCGCCGATCCGCTGGCGCTCCTCGGCGGGCGGGCAGACACCCACCTCGCGCGCCTGTGGCCCTACGCGGCCGGCGAGCGCGACGCCATGGCGGCGGACGAGGTGGCCGCCTACAGCGAATTGATGGCCGGCTCGCAGAGCCTGCTGTCGGAGGACATCCTCGATGCCTGCGGCGCCGCCGACAGCCGCCACTGGCTCGACGTCGGCGGCGGTGAAGGCGTGTTCCTGGCCGCCGCCCTGCGTCGCAACAGCGCGCTGCACGGGACGGTCCTGGACCTGCCCCAGGTCGCGACCCGGGCGCGGGAACGGCTGCTGCAGTGCGGCCTCGCCGCCCGCGCCGAAGCCGTGGGTGGCGACATGTTCAACGATCCCTGGCCCGCGGGTGCCGACACCATTTCCCTGGTGCGCGTGCTGCATGACCACGACGATGCGCCGGCCCGCGCCCTTATCGCCCGGGCCCGGGAAGCGCTGCCGCCGGAAGGGCGCCTGGTCATCGCCGAGCCCATGGCCGGCACCCGGGGCGCCGAGGCCATGGGCGACGGCTATTTCGGCTTCTATCTCTGGGCCATGGGCAGCGGCCGGCCGCGGACCGCGGAGGAGCTTCGGCGCTGGGTGCTGGAGGCCGGTTTCGATCGCTGCCGGGAGCTGAAAACCGCCCAGCCGATGCTCGCGCGGGTGCTGGTTGCGGAACGTGACGGCCAGGATGTTAAATCAACTTGACATCTGAGAATGTAAACTTAAACTTACACCCAGCGGTTTTGCTAGGTCAGCCGCCATGCCCGTCGCCGCAGCGCGCCGGGTCAGCAGGTAAGTTGTTGTCAGGTCAGGGGATTTCCTGGTGAGCAGTCAAGCTACAGCTGTCGTCTTCGAGCAACCGGGCAAGCTGTCCGTGCGCAAGGTCGGCATCGTCGAGCCCGCCGAGGGCGACTGTGTCATCGATATCGAGTGGAGCGGCATCAGCACCGGCACCGAACGCCTGCTCTGGCAGGGGCGCATGCCGGCCTTCCCGGGACTCGCCTATCCGCTCGTCCCCGGTTACGAGTCCGTGGGCCGCGTCGCCGCCGTCGGCGAGGGCTGTACCCTCGCCGTGGGCGAACGCGTTTTCGTGCCCGGCTCGCGCGGCTACACGGATGTACAGGGATTGTTCGGCGGCGCCGCCGATCGCCTCGTGGTGGATGCCACGCGGGTGACGCCGCTGGGCGACGCGTTGGGGGAAGAAGCAGCCCTCCTGGCCCTCGCGGCCACGGCACTGCGCGCCGTGACCCGGGGGCCGGAGGGTGTGCTTCCCGACCTGGTGATCGGCCACGGCGTCCTCGGGCGGCTGGTCGCACGGGTCGTACTCGCCCTGGGTGGTGAAGCGCCGACGGTCTGGGAGCGCGATGCCGGGCGTCGCGCCGGTGCGGACGGTTATCCCGTCATCGACCCCGATAGCGAAACGCGCCGCGACTACCGTCTCATCTGCGATGTCAGCGGGGCCGTGGGGCTCCTCGATACGCTCGTGGCGCACCTCGCCCCGGGCGGCTGCATCGTGCTCGCCGGCTTCTACCAGGAGCCGGTGTCCTTCACCTTCCCGCCGGCCTTCATGCGCGAGGCGCAGCTGCGCATCTCCGCCGAATGGCAGCAGGAAGACCTCGAGGCTGTCGTCAAGCTGGTCGCCGACGGGCGGCTGGACCTCGACGGCCTCATTACGCACCGCCAGCCCGCGGCCCATGCCGCCCCAGCCTATCGCCAGGCCTTTGGTGATATGGAATGCCTAAAAATGATCCTGGATTGGAGGTCCGTTCAATGACTGATGCATCCGTAAACGAATACACCCCGGATCACGAGAAAGAAGACGCCGGTGATCTCCTCGCGAGTTCGGGGGGCGGACCGAAAACACAGATCATCGCCATCTACGGCAAGGGGGGGATCGGCAAGAGCTTCACGCTCTCGAACCTGTCCTACATGATGGCGCAGCAGGGCAAGAAGGTCCTGCTCATCGGCTGTGACCCCAAGAGCGACACCACCTCGCTCCTCTTCGGCGGCAAGGCCTGCCCGACGATCATCCAGACCGCCTCGGCCAAGAAGGAGGCGGGCGAGGAAGTCCGCGTCGAGGACGTCTGCTTCATGCGCGACGGCGTTTTTGCCATGGAGCTCGGCGGCCCGGAAGTGGGCCGTGGCTGCGGCGGCCGGGGCATTATCCACGGCTTCGAGACCCTCGAGAAACTCGGCTTCCACGACTGGGACTTCGACTACGTGCTCCTCGACTTCCTCGGCGACGTGGTCTGCGGCGGCTTCGGCCTGCCCATCGCCCGCGACATGTGCCAGAAGGTCATCGTGGTCGCTTCGAATGACCTGCAGTCGCTCTACGTGGCCAACAACGTCTGCTCCGCCGTGGAGTACTTCCGCAAGCTCGGCGGCAACGTCGGCGTCGCCGGCATGGTCACCAACAAGGACGACGGCACCGGTGAGGCGCAGGCCTTCTGCAAGGCCGTGGGCATCCCGGAGCTGGCCAGCATCCCGGCCCACGACGACATCCGCCGCAAGAGCGCCAACTACGAGATCATCGGCTACCCCGACGGCGAGTGGGGCCCGCTCTTCGGCCAGCTCGCCAAGAACGTGGCCGAGTCGCCGCCGCACCAGCCGACACCGCTGTCGCCGGACGGGCTCCTCGACCTCTTCTCCGGTGATGATGTCGGTCGCGACGTTGTGCTGCAGCCGGCCACCCAGGCCGACCTCTGCGGCGTGGACCATGCGCCCAAGCCTTCCCTCGAGGTGATCTATGACACGGTCTGAGCACGAGCCGGCGCCCGAGGCACCGGTCGTGAACGGCGCCGAGCGTATCCCCGTGGCGCCGGTGGAGGAGTTGCCGGCGGCCGAGGTTCGGGAGGTCGAGGCGGCGGTGGCCGCAGAGGGCGGCGGCTGCCATGCCGGTGCCACCCGCATGCAGGCCGATGCCAAGGCCAGCGGCAAGGCCGCGGTGCTCGAACAGTACAAGCAGGACTATCCCACCGGGCCGCACGATCAGCCGCAGAGCATGTGCCCGGCCTTCGGTTCCCTGCGCGTGGGGCTGCGCATGCGGCGCACGGCGACGGTGCTTTCCGGCTCCGCCTGCTGCGTCTACGGCCTCACCTTCACCTCGCACTTCTACGGCGCCCGGCGCACGGTGGGCTACGTGCCCTTCGATTCCGAGACGCTGGTCACCGGTAAACTGTTCGAGGATATCCGCGAGTCCGTGCACAAGCTCGCTGACCCCGAGAAGTACGATGCCGTGGTCATCATCAATCTCTGTGTGCCCACGGCCTCGGGTGTTCCCCTGGATCTCCTGCCGAAGGCGATCAACGGGGTGCGCATCATCGGCATCGACGTCCCGGGCTTCGGCGTGCCGACGCACGCAGAGGCCAAGGACATCCTCGCCGGCGCCATGCTGCGCTACGCGCGCACGGAAGCGGAGGCCGGCCCCGTTGCCGCCCCGACCGGCGGCCACAGTGAGAAGCCCGCCATCGCCCTGATCGGGGAAATGTTCCCGGTGGACGCGGTGACCATCGGCCGGCTCCTCGACCCGATGGGCCTCGCCGCCGGCCCCACCGTGCCGACGCGGGAGTGGCGCGAACTCTACGGCGCGCTCGACTGCGCCGCCGCCGCCATGATCCATCCCTTCTACACGGCCACGCAGCGCCAGTTCGACGCTGCCGGCCGGCCCTGCCTGGGCTCTGCCCCGGTCGGTTACGAGGGCACGGAAGCCTGGCTGGAGTCCGTCGCCGCGACCCTCGACATCGGCGCCGAAGCGCTCGCGGCCGCCAAGGAGGCCGCCCTGCCGGCGATCGCGAAGGCCCTGGAAGCTGCGCAGATCGACGCACGTATTACCCTGTCGGGCTACGAGGGCTCGGAACTGCTGGTCGCCCGGCTGCTCGTGGAGAGCGGCGCCGACCTGCGCTATGTCGGCACCGCCTGTCCGAAGACCCGCTGGTCCGACGCCGACCGGGAGTGGCTCCAGGCCCGGGGCGTGGAGGTCAACTTCCGCGCCTCCCTCGAGGACGACGTGGCCGCCATGCGCAACTACGAGCCGGACCTCGCCATCGGCACCACGCCGGTGGTGCAGAAGGCCAAGGAGCTGGCGATCCCCGGCCTGTACTTCACCAACCTCATTTCCGCGCGCCCGCTCATGGGGGCTGCCGGACCGGGGTCCATCGCCGAGGTCATCAACGCCGCCGTCGCCAACAAGGCCCGCTTCGACGCCATGGAAGCGTTCTTCGACGGTGTGGGCGAGGGCGACAACGCCGGCATCTGGCAGCCGGAAATGCTCGATGCGAAACACGCGCCCCTGGGCGCGGGAGGAGCGGCCTGATGCTGGTGCTCGATCACGATCGCGCGGGGGGCTACTGGGGCTCCGTGTACGTGTTCACGGCCATCAAGGGCCTGCAGACCATCATCGATGGCCCGGTCGGTTGTGAGAACCTGCCGGTCACCTCCGTCCTGCACTACACCGACGCGCTGCCGCCGCACGAACTGCCGGTGGTGGTCACGGGCCTCGCCGAAGAGGAACTGGGCCAGCACGGGACCGAGGGGGCCATGCGCCGCGCCCACGAGACCCTGGACCCGGAGCGCCCGGCCGTGGTGGTCACGGGCTCCATCGCCGAGATGATCGGCGGCGGGGTGACGCCGGAGGGCACCGGTATCGAGCGTTTCCTGCCCCGTACCATCGACGAGGACCAGTGGCAGAGCGCCGACCGCGCCATGAACTGGCTGTGGACCCGCTTCGGCGCGAAGAAGGGCAAGAAGCTCCGCGCCGCCTGGGAGAAGAAGCGCGAGGCCGGCAAGGCCGCCCCGCGGGTGAACATCATCGGGCCGATCTACGGCATGTTCAACACCTGGTCGGACCTCGCGGAAATCCGCCGGCTCGTCGAGGGCATGGGCGCCGAGGTCAACATGGTCTTTCCCCTCGGCTGCCACATCGACGACGTGTGCAAGCTCGCCGAGGCCGACGTCAACATCTGCATGTACCGGGAGTTCGGCCGCCTGCTCTGCGAGGAGCTCGACGTGCCCTACCTGCAGGCCCCCATCGGCCTGCACAGCACCACCAAGTTTCTCGAGAAGCTCGGCGAACTGCTGGACCTCGACCCGCAGCCCTTCATTGCGCGGGAGAAGCACACCACCATCAAGCCGATCTGGGACCTGTGGCGCTCCGTCACCCAGGACTTTTTCGGCACGGCCAGTTTCGGCATCGCGGCCAACGAGACCTACAGCCGCGGCGTGCGCCACTTCCTCGAGGAAGAGCTGGGACTGCCGTGCCACTTTGCCTTCGAGCGGCGCGCCGGCGCCAAGACCGACAACGAGGCGGTTCGCGAGGCCGTGCAGACCAGGACACCCCTGGTGGTCTTCGGCGGCTATAACGAGCGCATGTACCTCGCCGAGGTGGGTGCGCGCGCCGTGTACATCCCGGCGTCGCTGCCCGGCACGATCATTCGTCGGCACACCGGGACCCCGTTCATGGGTTACGGCGGCGCCTGCTACCTGGTGCAGGAAGTGTGCAACGCGCTCTTCGACGCGCTGTTCCACATCCTGCCGCTCGGCACGGACCTCGACAAGGCGGAGGCCACCCCGGCCCGGGAGCGGACCTCGATCGCCTGGGAGGTAGAAGCCGAAATGGCCCTCGACAAGCTCGTGGCCGCCGAACCGATCCTGGTGAGGATCTCCGCGGCAAAGCGCCTGCGCGACGCGGCAGAAAGCGCCGCGCGCGGCAGCGGCGCCGAGCAGGTCACCCTGCAACACCTGCAGCTGGCTCGCCAGCTGCTCGCCTCGGGAGGCGCTGCGTGAGCAGCGGGACCGGGCAGACGACGCCGACGGCCGGGCCGCGGCGCGAAGACAACGACCCCGTGGAAAACGAGGGGAGGGATAAAGCATGAAAACTGGTCAAGCGCACCACGATGTACACGCGACCGCGCTGCACGACCGCATCGAGTTCCGCATCCTGATCGCGGTCTCCATGATGTGGTTCCTGCTGGTGGCAGCCGTGAGCCGGCTGCTGCCGCGCAGCTGCCGCCCGCTCGCCGGTTCGGCGCCGCGGCACGAGTCGCTGTTCGCCGAAGCACGACGCACGGCGTACACGGTCATCCCCTACGCGTTCATGCGCTGAGGGTGCGTCGCGCCGCGGCGATCGCGGTGGCGGGGAAGGATAACGCCAGCCCGGGCAGGGCGGCGAGTGTGTGTTTACGGGGTCCCTGGGTTGGACCGGAGGAAAAACGATGACGATGTTGAGTTTCGAGAAAAAGTACCGGGTCAGGGGAGGTACCCTTCTGGGCGGTGACCTTTTCGATTTCTGGGTCGGTCCCTTCTACGTCGGCTTCTTCGGCGTCACGACGATCTTCTTCTCGGTGCTCGGCACCCTGCTGATCGTCTACGGCGCCTCGCAGGGGCCGACCTGGAACATCTGGCAGATCAACATTGCGCCGCCGGACCTGAGCTACGGTCTCGCCCTCGCGCCCCTGAACGAGGGGGGGTTGTGGCAGATCATCACCATCTGCGCGACCGGCGCCTTCGTGTCCTGGGCGCTGAGGCAGGTCGAGATATCGCGCAAGCTCGGCATGGGCCTGCACGTGCCCTTCGCCTACGGCGTGGCCGTGTTCGCCTACGTGACCCTGGTGATCATCCGGCCGCTGCTTCTCGGTGCCTGGGGCCATGGCTTCCCCTACGGCATCCTGAGCCACCTCGACTGGGTATCCAACGTCGGCTACCAGTACCTGCACTTCCATTACAACCCGGCGCACATGCTGGCGATCACCTTCTTCTTCACCACCACGCTGGCGCTGTCCATGCACGGTGGCCTGATCCTCTCGGTGACCAATCCGCCGAAGGGACAGAAAGTAAAGACCGCCGAACACGAGAACTCGTTCTTCCGCGATGACGTCGGCTACTCGATCGGCGCCCTGGGCATCCACCGCCTCGGCCTCTTCCTGGCCCTGTCCGCGGGCTTCTGGAGCGCGGTCTGCATCGTCATCAGCGGTCCCTTCTGGACCAGGGGCTGGCCCGAGTGGTGGAACTGGTGGCTCGAGCTGGGCATCTGGAACTAAGGGGGTAGACGACCATGGAATATCAGAACCTGTTTACGCGCCTCCAGGTCGAGGCCCCGCTGCACCCCGGCCTGGACCTCGGTCCGGACACGGACAAGCGCTCCGGCATGACCGAGAACTACTGGCTCGGCAAGATCGGTGACGCGCAGCTGGGCCCCATCTATCTGGGCGGCACCGGGATCCTCTCGATCCTGTTCGGCTTCATTGCCATTGAAATCATCGGCCTCAATATGTGGGCCTCGGTGAACTGGGATCCGGTGGAGTTTATCCGTCTCCTGCCCTGGCTGGCTCTCGAGCCGCCGCCGCCGGAGTACGGTCTCAGCATCCCGCCGCTGGCCGAGGGGGGCTGGTGGCTCATGGCCGGCTTCTTCCTGACCGCGTCTATCCTGTTGTGGTGGGTGCGCACCTATAACCTGGCGCGGCGCAACGGCATGGGCACGCACCTCGCCTGGGCCTTCATGGCAGCCATCTGGCTCTACCTGGTGCTCGGCCTCATCCGGCCGGTGCTGATGGGGTCCTGGTCCGAAGCGGTTCCCTTCGGGATCTTCCCGCACCTCGACTGGACCGCGGCCTTCTCGATCCGCTACGGCAACCTGTTCTACAACCCCTTCCACATGCTGTCGATTGCCTTCCTCTACGGCTCGACGCTGCTGTTCGCGATGCATGGCGCTACCATTCTCGCGACCAGTCGCTATGGTGGCGACCGGGAGATTGACCAGATTACCTACCGCGGCACCGCGGCCGAGCGTGCCCAGCTCTTCTGGCGCTGGACCATGGGCTTCAACGCCACCATGGAATCCATTCACCGCTGGGGCCTCTGGTTCGCGGTACTCACGGTGATCACCGGTGGTATCGGCATCCTGCTGACCGGGACCGTGGTCGAGAACTGGTACCTCTGGGCCGTGAAGCACGGTGTCGCGCCGGCCTATCCGCCGATCGAGGCCGTGCCACCGGTGAACCCGATGACGACAGGAGCGGGGCAATGAACATACTGCATACGATCCGTTTGCCGCTGGTGGCCGTGGCCGCCACGGCCACCCTGGCGGCCTGCAACCCGCCACCGCACGATACGGTGCAGCGCGGCTTCCGCGGCACCGGCATGGAACTGGTCGTCGACAAGGCCGAGCGCGCCGAGAGCGTCTCGGCGAACAAGGTGCCCGACGTCATCCCCCAGGTGCCGCCGGGCGGCCCGAAGGCCGGCGACCTCTACGAGAACATCGAGGTCCTCGGTGACCTCACCGTGGGCGAGTTCACCCGCGTGATGGCCTCCATCACGGAATGGGTATCGCCGGAAGAGGGCTGTAACTACTGCCACGTGCCGGGCAACTTCGCCTCCGAAGATGTCTACACGAAGAAGGTCGCCCGCAGCATGCTGGCCATGACTCAGCGCCTGAACGAGGACTGGGGGGAGAAGCATGTCGCCCCGGCCGGTGTCACCTGCTACACCTGCCACCGCGGCCAGGCCGTGCCCCAGTATGTCTGGTCGCACGATCCGGGCCCGGAGACGTCGGCGAAACTCGGCAATAGCGGACAGAACATCCCGTCGCCGACGGTGGCCTATGCGTCACTGCCCTACGACCCGCTGACGCCGTTCCTCGAAGAGGATTACCCGATCAGCCTGCAGGGCAATACCGCGCTGCCGACGGGGCCGAATGTCGGCACCAAGCAGGCCGAGTGGACCTATGCGTTGATGATGCACTTCTCGGAGTCGCTGAACGCAAACTGCACCTTCTGCCACAACAGCCGCGCCTTCGCGAACTGGGAGCAGAGCCCCTATCAGCGGGTCAAGGCCTGGCACGCGATCCGCATGGTGCGCGAGACCAACAACGGTTACATCAAGCCCACGGGCGAATGGCTGCCGCCGCATCGCCTTGGCTCTGAGGGCGATGTCCCCAAGGTGAGCTGCATGACCTGCCACCAGGGTGCCTACAAGCCGATGTACGGTGCGAACATGATCGACCCCTACCCGAGCCTCGCCACCAAGAGTGGTGTGGCCGTCGAGATGGCCGAGAAGGCCGCCGACGCGAAGGCCGAGCGCGATGGCCCGGTACCGGCAGTCGGCACCATGGGTGGCGGCGAATAGCGCGCGACGCGCGCTGACGGAATTCTTCGCCGCGCGGGGCCTCCGGGGCCCGCCCCGGGACCCCCCGGCGAGGGAGACGCGTAGTCAGAGCCTTAGGGTGCGGCTGCGCAAAGTGGACAACCCAGGCAACACGCATGGGCTGTTAACGGAAGAAACACATGGGAGGTATAAACCATGAGTGAGCAAATCAACAGTCCTTCCGGGCTGTCTAGTGACGAGGCCAAGGAATTCCACAGCTTCTTTATGCAAGGTTTCCTGGGCTTCACCGCAGTGGCCGTGGTGGCACATATCCTCGTCTGGATGTGGAAGCCCTGGCTGGTATAGGTCAGAAGCACCGCGAGTAAAACCCGCGGCAGGGCCGGCTAAGGACCGGTAAGCCGCAACAACTTGGAGAAGCGAAATGTACAGGATCTGGCTGATTTTTGATCCCAGGCGAATCATGATCGCGACGGCGGCGTTTCTGTTTACCTTGGCATTGTTGATTCATTTCATCCTGCTGAGCACAGAACGCTTCAACTGGCTCGAGGAAGACGCTCCGGCTGCGGCTACGGCCTCTGCTGAAGTGGCTCCGCTGCCAGAGTCGAAAGCGTAGTTCGTCGGTAACCTGACGGAGTGAAGCCCGCCGTTCGCGGCGGGCGGAGCTCTTTCGAGTTATCTCTTTCAGAGATTCCGCCGCGGCGCCTGGCGCACGCGGCCCCTATCGTGCCCATTGATCGCGACCCGGTAGCGCGACTTCGCGGGAGAGCACCATCATGCAGCTTGCCAGGGGACAACAGGTTTCCTTTGCCGACGAGCCACTGATCCTCGTCGATGGCGATGACCTGCCCACCGGGCACGAGAGCAAGGAGCGGGTACATGCCGGTGACGGCCAACTGCACCGCGCTTTTTCTGTTTTCCTCTTCCTTGACGCAGATACCGTGCTCCTGCATGAGCGCAGCGCCGAGAAACCGCTGTGGCCGGGCTTCTGGACCAACAGCTGCTGCAGCCATCCGCGACGGGGCGAATGCAACCACACGGCCACGCAGCGCCGCCTGCAGCAGGAACTGGGGGTAGCCGCCGAGCTGGTCTACCTCTACAAGTTCGAGTACGCGGCACGCTATCTCGACGTCGGTAGCGAGCGGGAGCTGTGCTCAGTCTATATCGGCGCCCTGCAGCAGCCGCTTGCGCCGCGCCCCAACGCTAGCGAGATCGCCGCCTGGGGCTGGTTCGATTGCTCGGCGGTGGACGCCTGGCTGGCGCGGGAGCCGGAGCGTTTCACGCCCTGGTTCAAGCTCGAGTGGGCAGCGCTGCGAGGCCCCTACCGGGGTCGGGTGGAGGACCTGTTCCGCACGCCGGGGAAGCGCCTGGCTGAGGCGGGCTGAACCCGACCCGGGCATCCGCCCCGGCCGCCGGGTATGTTTCCTTTACAGGCGTGTTGCTAGGAAGCCAGCGCCATGCCGAGTGCGGTGCGGTAATGGGGCGAGGCATCGCTCCAGCGCTGGTGCAGCGCGAAGCGGCCGTACTCGGTGACCGAGACCTTGTCGTCGGAAATCTCCACGAAACCTTTGCTTGCGAGTTCCTTGAGCAGCGTGCTGTCCTCGAGGAGGTCACCGTAGTCTGACAGCTCCAGGTTGCACAACAGGGCGTTCAGGGCCGCCTGCTGGCGCTGCTCGCTCTCGCTGATGCGCTCCCCGGTGCAGAGCGGCAGTTCGCCCCGGTGGAGGGCCGCGTGCCACTCGCCCAGCTGCACCTTGTTCTGCACGTTCGCCTCGCGCAGCTGGCTGATCGCGTCTGCCCCGAAACCGTAGAGATCGCCGGTGTCGCGGTCCGTGTAGCCGACCCAGTTCCGGTGCAGGTGCCCGGCGTGCTTGGCCCGGGTGAGCGCGTCGTGCTCGCGGGCGAAGCAGTCGAGCCCCACCCATTCGTAGCCGCTGCCCATGAGGGTCTCGCTGGCGGTGTTGAACATGGCCACCTTGTCGGCCAGGGACGGCAGCCCCTCGGCGTCGAGCGCGCGCTGGTGCTTGAATACGGACGGGCGCGGCGAGAAGGTCTGGCACATGATGCGATCCGGGTCGAGTTCGATCATGTGCTTCACGGTGCCGTGGACGGTTTCCACCGACTGGTTCGGCAGACCATAGACGAGATCCATGCTGACGGTCTCGAAACCCTCGCTGCGCGCGCTGGCGATCACGTCCTCGAGCACCGACAGGGAGTGGGAGCGGCCGATGGCCAGCTGCACGGCGCTGTCGAGATCGCGGATCTGCAGGTCGAGGGTGCTGAAACCGAGACCGCGCAGCAGGGTCAGCTGCGACGGCGAGCAGCGCTTCGGGTTGGCCTCCAGGGAAGCCTCCGTGTCGCTGCGTACAGAGAAATGGCGATCGATGACGTCCATGAGCTGCACGAGTTGCGTGTCGCTCAGGTAGTTCGGGGTGCCCCCGCCCAGGTGAAGCTGGGTGAGCGTGCGACCGCGGCCGATACGGTCCGTGACCATGCTGATCTCACGCTCGAGGCCGACGATGTACTCGTCGATGGCCTCGCTGTTGTGCGTGACCGTGGTGTGGTGGTCGCAGTTGAGACAGCGGGACGGGCAGAAGGGCAGGCGGACATGTACCGCGACACTGTCGTCGGTGCCGCGCTTGCCGGCGAGGAGCTCGGCATAGTCACCGGGGGTCAGGCCCAGTTCCGTCGTGGCGAAGAGCTCGGGGAGCGCGTCGTCGTCGGCCGATCCCCCGCGCGATGCAAAGGGGGGTGTTACCAGGGGGCTCATTCGGCACCTCCAGTGGTGCGTTGCGTCCAGCCCAGCCAGGCTTTCGCGAGGGGTTTCGGTTCCAGTGTGGAACCTGGGCTTGTGCAAGAACCTTCGAGTTCGTTCATCTTCTTACTTATGCTGCCCTCGAAAGAGTAGAAGCCGCCTTGACCACTGTCAAAGAAATTGGACGCGGCCGGCGCGGCGTCTCAGCCGGTGCCCATACCCCGGGCCTCCCGGTTCGATGCCGGTGTCAGCGGGTGCTCGCTGTGGGCGGCGGGCCGCGGGCGTCCGCGGGCCCGGTCTGCGGCGCTGATAGCCCACTGCCAGAGCGCGGAGTCGCGCAGCGGCAGCACCAGGAACCAGTGCTCCAGCACGGCGAGCGCGAGGAGCGAGCAGACCAGCGTGTTGCCCAGGCGGCCGAAATCATCCGCGGCCCCGAGGGCGGCCCGCAACAGCAGTACCGTGCCGGCAGTCCCCAGGGTAATGGAAACGGGGAACAGGTAGTTCATGCGCCGCTTGCGCATGTAGGTGACGAGGTAGCGGCTGCGCTCCGGCAGCCAGTGCTCGTTGAAGTTGGAGACCCCCAGGTAGAGGTTGAGCTTGGCGCTCCAGCGCATGATCCACAGCACGAGGTAGGTGCCGGTGGCGACCTGGTTAGCGCCGCCCCAGGACAACGCGATGATCGCGATGCCGGCGCCGGCGATGGCCAGTTCGTGGTGGATGCTCGTGGCGAGGGCGAGGCGGAAGCGACGCCAGCCCCGGGCCCCCGGCGGACACGGCCGGTTGTGCGTGCCGGTAATGAAATCCATGAGGTAGCTGATCTCCAGCCAGCCCCAGACAGCCAGAGCGATGGCGAAGCCGGCAGCGGCGCCCAGGGGTGTCGGGTCCCCGGCCACTTGCGGCAGCAACGTCAGGCTGAACAGCCCCAGGGTGGAGAAGGCCAGGACGCTCCAGCGGTGGGAGTCCCTGGGCAACAGGTTCAGGTACAGGATCACCCCGGTGCTCAGCCACCAGCCGAGCAGGGCGGTCAGGAAGGCGACGAGGTAGGCGGACACGGCGGGCGCCTCAGGGGGTCTCGGCCAGGAGAAGCGCCTCGAAGGACGCCTCGTTGGTCGGGCCGAAGGCGACGAGATTTACCTCGTTGCTGATGGCCGTATCGGAGAGCACCAGGCTGCCGCCCGCGTAGCGGGCGAGGAGAAACGGCGGCTGCATGCCGACGTCGCGGGCCTTGCGGGCCCGGGCCATGCTGCGCATGATGCCGCGGATAAAGCTGTCCTCTGCCGGCGCGAGCTCGGCGATGCGGGTACCGGAGTCGACATCGTAGACATAGACCAGGCCGTCGCGGACATCCTCGAAGCGCAGGAGCCGGCTGGCCACCATTTCTCCGCGGGGCTCCGCCGGCGGCTCGTAGCCGGACAGGCGCAGGCTGGCGACGCCGACCACCGTGAATACCAGCACCGCGCCGATCGCCGAGGCGATCCAGCGCGACAGAGGCCAGGGTGCCTGCGCCGCCATGGTCACGCCAGCGCCCCGGCCGGCGCGAGGTGGTCGTCGCGGGCTACCCGCTCACGGCCGGACTGCCGGGCCACGGCGATATCGTTGCTGCGCGCCGCCACGGCGGCGATCAGTGTCTCGGCGACCTTCTCGGCCCCGGGTACGCTGCGCAGGCTCGGGATCACCGGCGACAGGTGCCAGGGACGGGCGTGCGGCCAGAGGGCCCAGTAGGAAATCCACTCCCCCTTGGCGAGGCGCAGGGCGATGTCGCCGGTACCGTCGCCGAAGGGGCGAAGGTCGGCGGCGTCGATGCGGTCCAGGGGCAGGTTGATCATCATCGGCAGGGCCACGCCGAAGCGCAGCACCACGCGGCGATTGGTCAGCGTGTAGACCGTCGTCCGGGCGTAGAGCACGCCAAGGCCATAGAGAATGCCCAGGCCCACTGCGGCCAGGGCGAGCTGCCAGCCGAGGCTGGAGAGGCCCTGGGCGACGCTGCCGCCGGTGCCGTAGTGGTAGACCTGGTGAGCGGCGATGAGGATGGCGAAGTACACGCCGACCTGCACCGTGTGGAAGGTCCGTCGCGCCATGCTCCAGCCGTCGGGCTCGACCTGGCACAGGATCTCCTCGCCGGCCGGCAGTTCCTCCGGCAGGCCGCGGATCGGCTCGTGGTCGTACTCGTTGTTGGCGTGGGAATGACTCATAGCAGGGGCTCCGTGCGCTCCCGGGTGCCGTAGAGGGTGCCGCCGCCGACATAGGCGCAGACGCGGTCCTCTTCCTGGAGCGTGATCTGGTCCGGGTTGGCGAGCGTGGGCATGTTCGCGAACTGTGCGGCCCGCAGGCAGTGCACTTTCACGGTGCCGTCGCCGCGCACGCGGGACAGGGTAATGGGGATCATGGCCCGCTTGCCGTTCTCCTTGACCTCGATCTCGAGGTAGCGGACCTGCGGCTCGCTGCGGTCCACCCAGATATCGGTCACGGTGGCAGCCACCTCGTTGTCGAGACCGAGCACGTCCTTGCCGCGCGGATCCGGATCCTGGTGAGCGACCTTGAACTCCGTGGCGATCCGCATGGGTACGATCTTCGGCTCCCCCTCGAAGGTCAGGTCCGGGAAGTCCGGGCGAATGGCCCACGCCGCCGGGCCGACACCATCGACCAGCGGATCGCCGGTGGGGTGGAAGGGGTCACCGAAGTGGGGGTTGATGCGCTTGGCCTTGAGCTCATACTCCGGCGCATCTTTACCGGGGCGGATCACGTCGCCGGCGTCGTGCAGCATGTCGTAGGTGTGCGGGTCGGGCAGGCCCGGGAAACCGACCACCTCCACGTTCCGGTAGTCGTCCGTCTCGAGCGGATAGCCTTCCCGCTTGTTCTCCCGGTGCAGGTACAGCACCAGCAGGAAAAAGAACAGCCAGAACGCGTACAGCGTCATCTGGGCCACGTCCATGTAGCCGGTAATATCACCAATCATGTCAGCACCTCCATCAGGGCTTTCGTCATTCGGGGAACTCCGCGAGGTAGAACGCCGGCTGGCGCACGACCTCGTCTTCCGGGCCCCTGACCAGCGGCCCGATAATCACGAGCGCGGCGAACAGCACCGCGATCTCAAGGTGGTAGACGGCACCGTAGCCCGTCGCGGGCCCCACCAGGGCCTCGCCGAGGGCGCCGCTGGCGGCCAGGTTGCCGACCGTGTCCCTGAGGGCGCCGCCGGCCGCGATGGCAAGGCCGGTGGCGGTGGCCTGCACCGCGCCCCAGGCGCCGAGGGCGAGGCCGGCCTGGCCGTCCTCGCCCAGGCGCATCGCCGCGGTCAGCGTGCCGACGGCGAAGAGGCCGCCGCCGAGGCCGATGGCAAAGGTGCCGAAGCGGAACAGGCCCGGGGCGCTGAGAGGCGCTGCCAGGATGACCGCCGAGAACGCGAAGATGCCCACGAGGGCGCCATAGGCGGCGAGGCGCACCGGGTCCGCGCCGCGGCTGAGCTGCCGGGACGCGAAGGCGAAGGCGCCGAGCATGCCCAGGGCGAAGATCGCCGTCAGCACGGTGGTCGCGCTGACCGAGAGGCCGAGGACCTCGCCGCCGTAGGGTTCGAGGAGAATGTCCTGCATGCTGAAGCCGGCGCTGCCGAGGGCGACGGCGAGGAGCAGGCGGGCGGTGCGGCCCTGGCTGCACAGGCGGCGCCAGGCCTCGCGGAAGGGCGGCCGCTCCACGTTGCGGTTGCGCGACGGGTCACGGGCTTCCTGCTTCCAGAGGGCGACCACGTTGAGCACGACGGTCACCGCGGCGGCGCCCTGGATGACCTGGATCAGGCGCACCGGGCTGAAGTCCGCGAGCAGGAAGGAGAAAACGAAGGAACTGCCGATCATACCCACGAGAAGCATGACGTAGAGCAGGGCGACCACCCGCGGCCGGTTCTCCTCGTTGGCAAGGTCCGTCGCCAGCGCGAGGCCGGCGGTCTGGGTGGTGTGCAGGCCGGCGCCGACGAGGACGAAGGCCAGCGCTGCCGCGGCCGGGCCGACCCAGGCCGGACCCATGGCCGGATCCCAGAGCACCAGCAGCGCAAAGGGCATGATGGCGAGACCGCCGAACTGGGCGATGCTGCCGAGCCAGAGATAGGGCACGCGCCGCCAGCCGAGGGCCGAGCGGTGGTGGTCGCTGCGGAAGCCGATCAGCGCCCGTGCCGGCGCGAAGAGCAGCGGCAGGGACACCATCACCGATACCAGCCAGGCAGGCTGCTCGAGTTCGAGGACCATGACCCGGTTCAGCGTGCCGTTCAGGAGCACGATGGCCATGCCGACGGAAACCTGGAACAGGGACAGGCGCAGCAGCCGGTCCAGCGGCAGTTCCTCGGTGACCGCGTCGGCAAAAGGCAGCCAGCGGGTCCCGAGCCGGGACAGCACCTGCTGCGTGATGGCCACGGAACGCTTCACCCGGCGCTCGCCTCCCGCCGGCGCAGTTCGCAGGCCTGGGACGTGTAGAAACCGCTTTTCACGCGATGGCTGCGCCCGCGCTGCCAGTCCGCGAGGCCCGCTGCGCTGGCCAGGTCGCCCTGGAGGCGCTTTTCGCCGATAGGCACGATGGCCGGGGCGCGGTCACCGCGCGGGAACAGGCCGCCGACGGCGTGCATGATCGCCAGCAGCGGCGTGCGCGGCGCGAAGGTGAAGAGGATGCCGCGGCGCACGTTGGCCGCCAGCTTCGCCAGTACCTCGACCGCGTGGTGCGGGTCGTAGTGAATCACGGAGTCCATGGCGACGACATAGTCGAAGGGCTCGCCCTCCACCGAGGCCATGTCGCCGACCCGGAAGTCGATATGCCCCGGTGCAAGATCCGTCGGCTGCCGCTCCCGGGCGAGCTCGACCAGCGTCGGTGAGAGGTCGATGGCGACCACGCTCGCGCCCCGGCGCGCTGCCTCGACACTGAAGGCGCCGGTGCCGCAGCCCGCATCCAGCAGCCGCAGCCCGGTGAGGTCCGCCGGGAGCCAGGACAGGAGCGTGGCGCGCATCTCGTCGCGACCGGCGCGCACGGTCTGCCGGATGCGGCTGACCGGCGCATCGGAGGTCAGGGCCGACCAGGCATCCGCGGCGGTGCGGTCGAAATAGGTCTCGATCTCCGAGCGCCGCTCGTTGTAGCTCGTACTCGCCATCAGTCGAAGCCTCAATCAAAGCCCAGGAAGTCGAAGAGATCGCGGTCTTTCATGGGCGTGACCTCCTGCGGCTCGATGCCGCGAAGCAGCGACTCCGCCAGGTTCAGGTACTCCTGCTGCACCTCCTCGAGGCCCTCGCAGGGCTCCATCTCGAACAGCGTGCACTTCTTCAGGCGGCTGCGGCGGATCACGTCGAGGGCCGGGAAGTGGGCGAGGCGCTTCAGGCCCACGGCGGCGTTGAAGCGGTCGATCTCGTCGGTCTGCTCGCTGCGGTTGGCGATCACGCCGCCGAGGCGGACCTTGTAGTTCTTCGACTTGGCGCCGATGGCCGCGGCGATGCGGTTCATGGCGAAGATCGAGTCGAAGTCATTCGCGGTCACGACCAGGGCGCGCTCGGCGTGTTGCAGCGGCGAGGCGAAGCCGCCGCAGACCACGTCGCCGAGCACATCGAAGATGACCACGTCCGAGTCCTCGAGCAGGTGGTGCTGCTTCAGCAGCTTCACCGTCTGGCCGACCACGTAGCCGCCGCAGCCGGTACCCGCGGGCGGGCCGCCGGCCTCGACGCACATGACGCCGTTGTAGCCCTCGTGCACGAAGTCCTCGATCTGCAGTTCCTCGCTGTGGAACTCCACTTCCTCGAGGGCATCGATGACGGTCGGCATGAGCGCCTTGGTCAGCGTGAAGGTCGAGTCGTGCTTCGGGTCGCAGCCGATCTGGATGACCCGCTTGCCGAGCTTGGAAAAGGCAACCGACAGGTTCGACGAGGTCGTGGACTTGCCGATCCCGCCCTTGCCGTAGACGGCGAAGACCTGGGCCTGGCCGATGTCGATTTCCGGGTCCAGGTGCACCTGGACGCTGCCCTCGCCGTCGGGGGGCGTCCCCGGCGGATCAACGAGCTGTACGGGGATGTTATTGTCGAGACTCATGCAGCTACCTCTTCTGTGACGCCTTCGAGCCAGTCCTCGAGGTCCTCGCCGGCACGGCGGAGGGCCTCCAGGGTCGCCTCGTCGGGGTTCCAGTATTGGCGGTCGTGGGCCTCGAGGAGCCGGTTGGCTACCTTTACCGAGGCTGCGGGGTTGAGCTTGGCGAGACGCTTGCGCATTTCCTCGTCGAGGATGAAGGTCTCGGACAGCTTCTGGTAGACCCAGGGGGCTACCTGGCCGGTGGTGGCGGACCAGCCCATGGTATTGGTCACATGGGACTCGATCTGCCGCACGCCCTCGAAGCCATGCTCGAGGACGCTCTCGTACCACTTCGGGTTGAGCACGCGGGTGCGTGTCTCCAGGGCCACCTGCTCGGCGAGGGTGCGGACCTTGCCGTTGCTGGTGGTCTGGTCGGAGATATAGACCGGCACGTCTTCGCCGCGGGAGCGCTTCACGGCGCGGCTGATGCCGCCGAGGGTGTCGAAGTACTGGTCCAGGGTGGTGACGCCGACCTCGACGGAATCGAGGTTCTGGTAGGCGAGCTGCACGTTGGACAGTACCGAGTTGAGCAGGTCTGCCTGCGGCGCGGACTGGCCGGAGCGGCTGTAGGCGTAGCACTTGCGCGACGTGTAGGTATCGGCGAGCTCGCCCTCGTCCTCCCAGCGGCTGTTGTCCACCAGCAGGTTCACGTTCGACCCGTAGGCGCCCTCGGCGTTCGAGAATACCCGCAGGGCTGCCGTTTCCAGGTCGCAGCCGTGCTCGGCCTGGTAGGCGAGCGCGTGCTTGCGCACGTAGTTCAGCTCGGCGGGCTCGTCGGCCTCGGCGGCGAGGTAGGCGGCCTCGGCGAGCATGCGCGTCTGCAGCGGCAGCAGGTCGCGGAAGATGCCGGAGAGGGTGATGATCACGTCGATGCGCGGCCGGCCCAGTTCTGCCAGGGGCTTGAGCATGGCGCCACAGACGCGGCCGTAGCCGTCGAATCTCGGCTCCGCGCCGATGAGTGCCAGGGCCTGGGCAATGGGCCCGCCCTCGTTCTTCAGGTTGTCCGAGCCCCAGAGCACCAGGGCGATGGATTCGGGGACCCCGTGGCCCTCGGCGGCATGCCGGTCGAGGAGCGTCTGCGCCTGCCGGGCGCCGTCGCGCAGGGCGAAGCGGCTGGGCAGGCGGAAGGGGTCGAAGCCATGCAGGTTGCGGCCCGTCGGCAGCACGTCCGGCGTGCGCAGCAGGTCGCCGCCCGGCGCCGGGCGGATGAAGCGGCCGTCCAGGGCGCGGAGGATGGCGTCGAGTTCGCTGTCCGCAGCGAGCATGAGCGCCGTCTGCGCGAGCTGCCGGCAGACCTCGAGGAGCTTGTCTGCGTCGGCGTCGTCACCCTGCGCCTTCGCCAGCTGCGCGGCAACGACCTTCGGTTCTTCGCCATCGAGCAGCTTCTCCAGGGTCTCGCGGTCCAGGTCGAGGTCATGGCTGGCCAGGGCGATGGAGCCGAGCATGTCGAGCTGTTCGTCGCGTGCGGGCGCCTCGCCGACCACGTGCAGGCCGTAGGGGATCAGCGTTTCCTCCACTTCGATGAGCTGCCGGCGCAGCTCCTCGATGGCGTCGAAGCTGTTCTCGTCCCAGGCCGGCCCGGCGCTGCAGAGCTCCAGCTCTGCGGCCTGGCTCTGGATGAGCGAGGCGAGGTCGGTACGGGCCTCGGCGCCCTTGTCCTGCTCGCTGCGCCAGCGGTCGATGGAGGCCTTGAGGTCGAGCAGGCCCTTGTACAGGTCGGACTGGGTGACCGGCGGCGTCAGGTAGCTGACCAGCGTGGCCGCGGCGCGGCGCTTGGCGATCAGGCCCTCGGAAGGATTGTTGGCGCCATAGAGGTAGAAGTTGGGCAGGTCACCGATGAGCCGGTCCGGCCAGCAGCTGCCGGCCATGCCGGCCTGCTTGCCGGGCATGAATTCCAGCGCGCCGTGGGTGCCGTAGTGGAGCACCGCATCGGCACCGAAGTCCTCGCGCAGGTAGCGGTAGAAGGCGCTGAAGGCGTGCGTGGGCGTGAAGCCGCGCTCGAAGAGCAGCCGCATCGGGTCGCCCTCGTAGCCGAAGCCCGGCTGGACGCCGACCAGGACGTTGCCGAACTGCGCGCCCATCACGAAGATGTTGCGGCCGTCGGAGAGCTCCTTGCCCGGGGCCGGCCCCCACTGGGCCTCGATTTCGTTGAGGTAAGTCTCCCGGGCGACGTGGTCGTCGGCGGGAATGTGCGCGTGCACGTTCGCCATGGCGCCGTAGCGGGCCGCATTGCCCTCGATGATGGCGCGGCGCAGCGCGTCCACGTCCTCGGGCACGTCCACGGCGTAGCCCTGGTCCCGCATGGCCCGGAGCGTGTTGAACAGCGACTCGAAGACCGCCAGGTTGGCTGCCGTCCCCGTGTTCCCCGCATGGGGCGGGAAGTTGAAGATGACGATGGCGACCTTGCGTTCCGCGCGTTTCCCGCGACGCAGGGCGACCAGGCGCGCCACGCGGCGGGTGAGCACGTCGACCCGCTCCGGGTGGGCGCGCATGTCGTGTTCGCTGCTGCCCTCGGCGGCGTCCGAGCGGCCACCGAAGACCGCGGGGCCGGTGGCGCCGTCCAGTTCCGGGATGGCCACCATCATGGTCGCCTCGATGGGCATGAGGCCGTTCTCGGAGGCCTCCCACTGCTCCAGGCTCTGGAACTCGAGCGCGTGGGCGGCGACGTAGGGCACGTCCAGGCGCGCGAGCATGTCCTCGGCGGCCTTCGAGTCGTTGTAGGCCGGGCCGCCGACCAGGGAGAAGCCGGTCAGCGAGAGCACGGCGTCCACCACCGGTTCGCCATCCACCATGAAGTACTTTTCCACCGCCGGCCGGGCGTCCAGGCCGCTGGCGAAGGCGGTGATCACGCGCAGGCCGCGTTCGCGCAGGGCGTTGATGACCGCGTCGTAGTGGCCGGCGTTACCGGCGAGCGCATAGGAGCGCATGATCAGGATGCCGACGGTGCCGCGGCAGCCCTTCGGCGCCCGGGGCAGGTCCTTCGGGTCGTCGCTGATACCGCGCTTCAGGCTCGGGTCATAGAGGCCCACGTCGGGGTACTCGATCGGCGAGTGGGTCTTCAGCTGCCCGCGCAGCGCCGCTCGCGGGCCGTCGGCGTAGCGGTCGATGAGGAAACCCATCATGCGCTGCAGGTTCTCCTCGGAACCGGCGAGCCAGTACTGCAGCGTGAGGAAATAGGCGCGCACGTCCTGGGCCGTGCCCGGGATGAAGCGCAGGATCTTCGGCAGCTGGCGCAGCACCGTGAGCTGCTGGGCGCCGGCGCTGGACTTGGCGCTGCCGGTCTTGCCGCGCAGGCGCTTGAGGAGGGCGACGGGCCCCTTGGCCTCGCCCTCCATGGTGAAGCGGCCCATGCGCGTCAGCTTCATCACCTCGGCGCCGGACATGCAGCAGATCATCGCGTCGCAGTCGTCCTGGCGGGCGGTCAGCGCCGGCAGTACGGCGCTGATGTGCTCCTCGAGAAAGAGCATGGTGACCACGATGATGTCGCCTTCGGCGATGTCGGCCAGGCAGCGCTCGAGCTGCTCCGGCTGCTTGTCCCAGGCGGCGGCGGCGTGCGTGCGCACCTCCAGGCCCGGGAGGTCCTTGGCGAGGGCCGCGGCGGCCCGGTCGACGCTGCCCGTGACATGGTTGTCCAGCGTGACCAGGACGAACCGCAGGGGGGTCTCAGCGGCTGAAGTGCGCTTTCGCTTCATAGAGCGTCTCCACGTTGATGGCGGCCACGCCGCGCTCCATCGCGTACTTTTCCGTGTTCCGGCGGGCCTTGCCGCGCACGAAGAAGGGGATCTTCTTCAGCTCCTTCTCGGCATCGGCGTCCCAGCGGATGGCGGCATCGTCATCGCCGTCGGCTGGCGGCGCTTCGGCAGGCCGGTGGCTGGTGCCGCCCACGGCGGCCAGGTGCGAGGGCACCTTGTCGTCGTTGAACTCGAAGTCTTCCCGGAACATGGTCAGGAGGTGCTCCTCCAGCCCCATGACCAGCGGATGAACCCAGGTATCGAAGATCACGTTGGCACCCTCGAAGCCCATCTGCGGCGAGTAGCGTGCCGGGTAGTCCTGCACGTGGGCCGGGGTCGAGATGACCGCGCAGCCGATACCGAGCTTCTTGGCGATGTGCCGCTCCATCTGCGTGCCGAGGACAAGCTCCGGCTGCAGCTCGGCCACGGCCTTTTCCACTTCCAGGTAGTTGTCCGTGATGAGTGCCTCGAGGCCGTAATCCTTCGCGGCCTTGCGCACGGCGCGGGCCTGCTCCCGGGCGTAGGTGCCGAGGCCGACGACCTCGAAGCCCATTTCCTCGCGGGCCATGCGGGCCGCCGCGAGGGCGTGGGTGGCGTCGCCGAAGATGAACACCCGCTTGCCGGTCAGGTAGGTCGAGTCGACAGAGCGGGAATACCAGGGCAGGCGGCAGACGGCGTCGGCGGTGACCTCGCAGCCGGTGAGGCCCAGGGTCTCGGCGAGCTCCTGGAGAAAGTCGCGGGTGGCGCCGACGCCGATGGGCACCGTGCCGATCGTCGGCTGCTTGAAGGTCCGCTGCAGCCAGGCGCAGGTGGTGTCCGCCACCTCCGGGTAGAGGCAGAGGTTGGCGTCGGCCTCCGGTATGCGCAGCAGGTCCTGCGGGCTCGCGCCCAGGGGCGCGACGACGCCGACGTCCACGCCGACGCTTTCCAGCAGTTTCCGTACTTCGATGATGTCGTCGCGGCAGCGGAAGCCGAGGGAGGTCGGACCGAGGAGGTTGACCTTCGGCCGCTGTCCTTCCGGCCGCGGCGGGCGGGTCCAGCCGGGCTCCGGCGCCTGGCGGTTCAAGAGCCCGCGCACGAGCGAGTAGAAGGTCTCGGCGGCGCCCCAGTTCTCCTTGCGCGAGTAGGCCAGCATCTCCAGCGGGATGATCGGGACGTTTAACCCCGCGCCGGTGGCGAGGGTGCCCGGCTGGTCCTGGATGAGCTCCGCCGTGCAGGAGTCGCCGACCAGCAGTACGCTCGGGCGGAAGCGGTCCACGGTGCGCTGCAGCGTGCTGGTGACCAGTTCGGCCGTATCGGAACCGAGGTCCCGGGCCTGGAACGTGGTGTAGGTCACCGGGGGCCGCTTGCGATCCCGCTCGATCATGGTGAAGAGCAGGTCCGCGTAGGTGTCGCCCTGGGGCGAGTGCAGCAGCAGGTGGACACCGCGCATGGAATTGGCGATGCGGATGGCGCCGACGTGAGGCGGGCCTTCGTAGGTCCAGAAGGTCAGCTCCATCGCTGCCTATACCTCCAGCATGTCCTGCCGTGCCAGCGGCCGCGTGAACAGGCCGGCGAGATCGCCAGCCTGGTCGTAGCCGTGCACGGGGGTGAAGACCAGTTCAATGGACCACTTGGTGCGCAGCCCCTCGGATTCCAGCGGGTTGGCGATGCCCAGGCCGCAGACCGTGAGATCCGGCCGGTCCGCGCGCACGCGGTCGAGCTGCGGATCGAGGTCCTGGCCCTCGGTGATGCGCACGCCTTCGGGCAGCAGCGGTAGCTCGGCGGCCATGGTTTGCTGGTCGAAGAAGGGCGTGCCGATCTCGCCGAGTTCCATGCCGCACTCGCGCTGCAGGAAACGGGCGAGAGGCAGCTCCATCTGCGAGTCGGGCAGGAAGGCGATGCGCTTGCCGGCGAGCCGTTCCCGCGGCGCCTGCAGCGCCCGCTCGGCACGCGCCCGGGGCGCCGCCGTCACCTGTTCGAAATGCGCCGGGGGCACGCCGAAGGCGTCTGCGGCTGCGCGCAGCCACGCCGTGGTGCCCTCGGCGCCGTAGGGGTAGGGGGCCTTGAGGAGCTGTGCGCCGCGCTTCTCGAGAGCGCGGGTGGCGTTGCCCAGGAAAGGCTGGGCGAGCAGGAGCCGGGTATTGGGCCCCACCGGTGGCATGCCCGTAGAGCTGCGCGCGGGGAAGAAGTGCACCGGGCCGATGCCAAGCTGCTCGAAAAGGCGGGCAAACTGGTCCTCGACGATATCCGGAAGGCTGCCGGCGACCAGCAGGGCCGGCGCGCCGCTGTCGTCGGCGGGCAGCTTCGCTGCGAGGCTTTCCAGGCAGCTGTCCTCGCCCTGGGTGAAGGTGGTCTCGATGCCGCTGCCGGAGTAATCGACGAAGCGGACCCGGCCGTCGTATTTCTGCGCCAGGCGCTGGGCGGCGTTGGCCAGGTCGAGCTTGATCACCTCCGAGGGGCAGGAGCTGACCAGGAAGATGGTCTTGATCTCCGGGCGCCGGGCGATCACCTGCGCCGCGACCCGGTCGAGTTCTTCGTTGGCATCGGCGAGGCCGGCGAGATCCCGGTCCTGCAGGACCGCGGTGGCGAAGCGCGGTTCGGCGAAGATCATCACGCCGGCGGCGGACTGGATCAGGTGGGCGCAGGTGCGTGAGCCCACGACGAGGAAAAAGGCATCCTGGATCTTGCGATGCAGCCAGATGATCGACGTGAGGCCGCAGAACACGGCGCGCTGGCCGCGCTCCTGGGTGATCGGCGTGCTGCCGGGGCGATCGCTGGCGAGGACGGCGTTGCTCATTCTGCGGCTCCCGCGAGTGTGCCGCCGGCGGCTGTGTTGGCGGCCCTGTTGGCGGCCTCCTGCAGCCGGGCGGCGCGCAGCTTGAGAAGGAACTGTGCGGCGTTGATGACATAGGCGCCGTAGGCGGCCAGGGCGATCCACATCTGCCCGGCCGGGGTGAACCAGTCGAAGACCCAACTCAGCAGGTAGGCCGTGTGCAGGGCGATCACCAGCATGCTCACCATGTCTTCCCAGTAGAAAGCCGGGGCGAAGAGGTACTGGCCGAACACGACCTTTTCCCAGATGGCCCCGGTGACCATGATCGTGTAGAGGATGCCGGTCTTCAGCACGATGGACGCGGTCGCGGCGCCGAGGCCCGTGCCATTGAGGAGAAAGTTCACCACCAGTGCCAGGCTCACCAGGAAGACGAGGAACTGGAGCGGGGCGAGGATCCCCTGGACCAGGGTCCAGGGAGACTCGTCCCGTCGGCGGCGCTGCTCCGGTGTATATAAGGAGGCGCTGCCCGCACCTTGGGGATGTGCTGCCATGGGTCCTACCAACCGCTACTTATCTGCTGCTCCTGAAAAGTTAGTCCTCTCGCCGAGAGTTGTCAACTAAACCTGACACCTTCATGAGTCTAGTGAAATTGACAAATATCAAAACATGGCGTTTACTTTCTTTACATGCCGCAAGAGCGTGTGTCTGGGTGGGGGATGTGTATAATCTGCGCTTCCGCCGTTTATCGGCAAAAGATATAAAAATGCCATTATTTATAATTGCGGATGCGAGGGCATGGCCGTCGATTTGGACGCTTCAGCGCTGGTCGGATTGCTCGCCAAGGTAGCCGACATTGGTTTCGTCCTCGACAGCGACGGCGGGATTGCTGAACTTGTGCTGGATGGGGGCGAGCTGGCGGCGCATATCGACGATCGCTGGCTCGGCCGCTCCCTCCTCGATACGGTGGAAGGCGACAGCCGGCAGCGCCTCGCCGATGCCCTGGCTGCCGTGCGTGCCCACCCCGACAGGCCCCAGCGCATCGACCTCGCCCATATCCTGGAAGACGGCGCGCCGCTGCCGGTGGAATACCGGCTCGTCGCCCTGCCGGACGGCGAGGGCGTGATCGCCGCGGGGCGCGACATGCGCCCCGTGGCCAGCCTCCGCCAGCAACTGCTCAATGCCCAGCAGGCCCTCGAGCAGGATTACTGGCGCCTGCGCCAGGTCGAGACCCGCTACCGCCAGCTGTTCGACATGATCGCCGACGCCATTCTGGTCGTGGATGCGGGCAGCAGCCGGGTCCTGGAGGCGAACCCGGCCGCGAGCGAGCTGCTGGGTGGCGGCAACCGGGTCGTCGGCAAGCCCTTCCCCCCGGGTCTCTCCGAGCGCTCTCAGCGTGATATTGCCGGACTGCTCGCCGAGGCCCAGGCTACCGGCAGGGCGGTGCTCTCCGGTGTGACCCGCGCCGCTTCCGACGCGCCGTTGACCGTGGTGGTCAGCTATCTGCGCCAGGGCAGCGAGGCCCGTTTCCTGGTGCGCTTCGCCCTGGAAAGCGCCGAGCGTGCCGGCGGCGATGAGCAACCGCTGCCGCCGAGCCTGCAGCGGGCCCCCGATGCGGTGCTGCTCACCGACCCGGAAGGCCGCGTGCTGGCCGCCAACAAGACCTTCCTGGACCTGGCGCAGGTGCTGGGTGAGGACCGGATCACGGGCCTTTCCGCCGACCGCTGGCTGGGCCGCTCCGGGGTGGATCTCTCCGTGCTGCTGTCCAACCTCAATGAGCGTGGATCGGTGAAGCTTTTCTCCACGGTGCTCCGTGGCGAGGGCGGCGTGAACACGGACGTCGAGATCTCCGCCTGCACCCTCGACGACGCCCCCCGGGGCCGGCTCGCCTTTTATATCCGCGATGTCAGCCGGCGGGTCAGCGACGGCCAGCCGAGCGGCGAGAGCCTGCCCGCGTCCATCGAGCAGATCACGCGCCGGGTCGGCCGCATGCCCCTGAAGGAGCTGGTCCGCGAGTCCACGGACATCATCGAGGCCATGTGCATCCGCGCGGCGCTGGAGCTCACGCAGGACAACCGGGCCTCCGCCGCCGAACTCCTCGGCCTGAGCCGCCAGAGCCTCTACGCAAAGCTCCGGCGCTACGACATTTCCGGGGTTGAGTCGGACGTTATCTCCTCCTGAGGGTGCCCCCCGGCGCCACCGCCTTGCGCTCTGTCAAGATAATCTGACAGTTCTCGCGCCAAAAGTGTAAATCCTGATTGACGCTCCCCGGGGGCGCTTCTATAGTCGGGGTATGCAAGGCTCCGAGTCTGTCGTCAGCGGGGGTGCGCGCGTCGATCCCAAGGCGCTCCTGCAGCTCCTCAAGCCCATCACGTGGTTTCCGCCCATGTGGGCCTTCGGCTGCGGTGTCGTCTCGGCCGGTACGCCGCTACTGGAGCGCCCCTGGGCCTTCGTCGCCGGCATTATCCTGGCCGGGCCCCTGGTCTGCGGGGCCAGCCAGGTGGTCAACGACTGGTTCGACCGCGAGGTCGACGCCATCAACGAGCCGGGCCGGCCCATTCCTTCCGGCCGCGTCCCCGGGAATATCGGCCTCTACTACGCCATTTTCTGGTCCCTGCTTGCGCTGCCCGTGGCCTGGGTGCTCGGCCCCGCGGTGTTCTGGGCGACGCTCCTCGGCCTCGCTCTCGCCTGGGCCTACAGCGCGCCGCCCGCGCGGCTCAAGCTCAACGGCTGGTGGGGCAACGCGGCCTGCGGCTTCGCCTACGAGGGGCTCGCCTGGGTGACCGGGGCGGCGGTCATGCTCGGCGGGGTGCTGCCGCCGGTGCCGATCCTGCTCCTCGCCGTGCTCTACAGCCTCGGCGCCCACGGCATCATGACGCTCAACGACTTCAAGGCCATCGAGGGGGACCGCCGCCTCGGGGTGCGCACGATCCCGGTGCAGCTGGGCCCGGAGCGGGCGGCGAAGCTGGCCTGCGTGGTCATGGCGCTGCCACAGGTCGCGGTCATCGCGCTGCTGCTTTCCTGGGACCGTCCCTGGCACGCCGCTGTCGTCGCCGGGATGCTGGCATTACAGGGGTTGGCGATGAAGCGACTGCTCACTGACCCGAAAGGTCTCGCGCCCTGGTACAACGGTACCGGGGTGACCCTCTATGTGCTCGGTATGATGACCAGTGCAGCGGCCGTGCGCGGCCTCGGGGCTGCCCTGTGAGCGCGCCGGGGCTCGGCTGGCTGGCCATCGTGCGCCTCGGCCTCGTGCAGACCGCGCTCGGCGCCATCGTCGTGCTCACCACCTCCACCATCAACCGGGTGATGGTCGTCGAACTGGCTTTGCCCGCCATGCTCCCCGGCTTTCTCGTGGCCCTGCACCACGTGGTGCAGATGAGCCGGCCGCACTTCGGCCATCGCTCGGACGTGGGCGGGCGTCGCACGCCCTGGATCATCGGCGGCATGTTCGCCCTCGCCCTCGGCGGGGTCGGTGCGGCGACCGGCACGGCCGTCATGGCCACGGCCCACGGCCTCGGCGTCGCCATCGCGGTCTGCTCCTTCGTGGTCATCGGCCTCGGGGTCGGCTCGGCGGGGACCTCGCTGCTCGCGCTCCTCGCCAAGCGGGTCGATCCGGGCCGCCGGGCGGCGGCGGCGACCATCGTCTGGATCATGATGATTGCCGGTTTCGCCATTACCGCCGGCGCTGCCGGGCATTTCCTCGATCCGTTCAGCCCCGAGCGGCTCGTGGCCGTCACGGCCACCGTCTCGGCCGCCGCTTTCCTGCTCACGCTGCTCGCGCTCTGGGGCGTGGAGGGCGCCGCCCGGTCGGCGCCGGTCGCAGAGCAAGACGCATTGCCCCACGGCGCCGCGCGGCCGCGTTTCGGCCAGGCGCTGCGCGAGGTCTGGGAAGAAGCCGATGCGCGCCGCTTCACGATCTTCGTCTTCGTGTCCATGCTGGCCTACAGCACCCAGGACCTGATCCTGGAACCCTACGCGGGCATGGTCTTCGGCATGACGCCCGGGGAGTCCACCCAGCTCGCGGGCGTACAGCACGGCGGCGTCCTCCTGGGCATGCTGCTCGTTGCGATCACCGGTACCGCCGCGCGCCGCGCCGCACCGGGCCTGCTCCGCTGGTGGACCGTGGGCGGCTGCGCCGCCTCGGCCCTGGCCCTGGCGGGCATCGCCTACGGGGGCGGACAGGCATTGTATTGGCCGCTGCGTCTCAATGTCTTCCTGCTCGGCGTCGCCAACGGTGCGTTCGCGGTGGCCGCGATCGCCTCGATGATGACCCTCGCCGGTCGCGGCAGGCATCGTAGCGAGGGCATTCGCATGGGACTCTGGGGCGGCGCCCAGGCCATCGCCTTCGGCCTCGGTGGTTTTCTCGGCACCGTCGCCATCGACGTGTCCCGCCAGTTTCTCGACAACCCGGTGCACGCCTACGCCATCGTCTTTTCCGGCGAGGCGGCACTGTTCCTTTACGCGGCGGTGCTCGGCCTGACCGTGCGCCTCGCTACCGCAGACAACACAGATGACCGGCCGGCAGCGACCTTCGGGGACGTGGCCATGGCCGAAGTACTCCAGGGGAGGTAACCCGGATGCAAGACACAGAAACCTTTGACGTGGTCGTGGTCGGTGGTGGTCCCGCCGGCGCGACCGCTGCCACGGACCTCGCTCGCGGCGGGCACCGCGTGCTCCTGCTGGAGCGGGCCTTCCGCATCAAGCCCTGCGGCGGCGCCATTCCGCCGCGGCTGATCGAGGACTTCGACATACCCCAGCACCTGCTCGTGGCCCGGATCAGTGCCGCGCGCATGGTCTCCCCGGCGAACGAGCGCGTCGACATGCCGGTGGGTGATACCTACGTCGGCATGGTGGACCGCGATGTGTTCGACCCCTGGCTGCGCAAGCGGGCGGCGGAGGCCGGCGCGACGGTGCGCACGGCCACCTTCAAGGACCTCGACTACCTCGATGACGGCACGGTGTGCATCACCTACCTGGACAAGGATACGGTGGGCGAGAAGCGGCAGGTCGTGGCCCGCGCCGTGATCGGCGCGGACGGCGCCCGCTCCCGGGTGGCCGCGCGCTGTGTGCCCGGCGGCGACAAGGTGCGCACGGTGTTCGCCTACCACGAGATCGTCGAGTCGCCGGCGGCCAACGACGGCGCCGACTTCGACCCGCAGCGCTGCGATGTCTGGTACCAGGGGCGCCTGTCACCGGATTTCTATGCCTGGGTGTTTCCCCACGGCGACAAGACCAGTATCGGCGTTGGCAGTGAACAGAAGGGCTTCTCGGCGCCGGCATCCGTGGCGATGCTGCGGGCCGACGTGGGCCTGACCGACGCCCGGACGGTGCGCCGGGAGGGTGCGCCGATCCCCCTGAAGCCGCTGAAGCGCTGGGACGACGGCCGCAACGTACTCCTCGCCGGCGATGCCGCCGGTGTGGTCGCGCCGGCCTCGGGCGAGGGCATCTACTACGCCATGGTCGGGGGCCGCCTGGCCGGCGAGGCCGTGGCGCAGTTCCTCGCCACCGCCGACGCGCGCGTGCTCAAGCGAGCGCGCAAGCGTTTCATGCGCGAGCACGGCCGCGTGTTCTTCATTCTCGGCATCATGCAGCGCTTCTGGTACACGACCGACAAGCGTCGGGAGAAGTTCGTGAAGATCTGCCGGGACCCGGACGTCCAGTACCTCACCTGGCAGGCCTACACCCAGAAGAAGCTGCAGCGCGCCCGCCCGGTCGCGCATATGCGGATCTTCTTCAAGGACGTCGCCCACCTCCTCGGCTTCGCTCGCTAGTGTCCTGTCCGGTGGACCACCGGACAGGACACTAACCCCGGGCGCCGCGGAGCGTGGAAGGCTGGTTCGCCAGCGGGCGCATCGTCGATGCGCTCCTGCTGCTGCTACTGCTTGAGGCCGTGCTTTTCCTTCGCGCCGGTCGGGGCCGGACCCTGCTCCCCAATCTCGCCGCCGGCGCCTGCCTGCTGCTGGGGCTGCGCGCGGCGCTGACCGGTGCGCCGGTTGCGCTGCTGGGCCTGTGGCTTGCACTGGCGGGGGTCGCCCACGGGCTGGATGTGGCCGGTCGCTGGCGGACCGGCCGGGGTTAGGAGCGGTTTAGCCGACGGCTTACCAGGCCGGTGCCATGCGCACCTGCTCGGGCAGTTCGTTCGACTTCACCGGCATGAGGTAGAGGCGCGCGAAGGTCGCCGCGCCGCGTGCGGCCAGCCAGCCGCGCTGCAGCCGGCCAACGATACCGCCGCGCTGCTTCGCCGCCTGGGTGGCGATGTTGATGTCCCGCAGCCGCTCTAGGCCGCGGCGGAAGGCCGGGTTGTCGGTGTCGAGGGTGAGCGGGAAGATCTGCTTGCTGATCTCCGTGGTGATGTCGAAGACCTTGTAGTCGAACTCCGTCGGGTCCATGCCCAGCGCCTTGTAGAGCTGCGGTCGGGTGTGGTCGCGCACGTACATGGTGGAGTACACGGCGAGCAGGAAGAAGCGGATCCACAGCTTGTTGAGGCCGCTGGTCAGGTGCGGGTTGGCGCGCATGATCAGCGCGAAGGCCTCACCGTGGCGGAACTCGTCGTTACACCACTCCATGAACCAGTTGAAGATCGGGTGAAAGCGGTACTCGGGGTGCCGCTCGAGGTGCCGGTAGATGGTGATGTAGCGGGCGTAGCCGATCTTTTCGGACAGATAGGTCGCGTAGAAGATGTATTTCGGCTTGAAAAAGGTATAGGCCTTCTCGCGCTTGAGGAAGCCGAGGTCGACGGCGACGCCCAGGTTCTTCAGGGACTTGTTGATGAAGCCGGCGTGGCGCGACTCGTCCCGGGCCATGTAGCCCATGAGGTCGGCGATGTCCTTGTTCTCCACGTTCTTCTGGATTTCCTGGTAGAGCACGCAGCCGGAGTACTCGGAGGTTACCGACGTGGTGAGGAAATCCAGGAACTCGTCGTGAAGTTCTTCCGGGATGTTGACGTCGTCGAAGGTGATTTCCTTGCGGAAGTGGGGCCGGTTTTCATCACGCTCGAATTCCGCCATCATCTCGTCCCATTCGCGGCGAACCGGCGTGATGTCCAGGCGGTCCATGGCGTCGTAGTCCGTGCGGTAGAAGCGCGGCGACAGCAGGGTTTCCTGGGTGGCTTTTTCCGTGGTGGATGAAATGCCGGTGGCGGCGATGGTCTGGCTCATGGCGTGTCGTCCTCGTCATTCCCGCGCAGCATACCCGCGTAACGGCCGCAGGGGATGCAATGCGAATCACTCCCATGAGCATGGGTCAGCGGCGCGGGACTGTCAACTAAATTAGACATTATGCATGTCAAGTATAGGTAACTATACTAGGAGGCTCAAGCGAATCGCCCGTCAGTGGCGGTAGGCCGGTGTGCCCGCCGGCCCGAGGGAGGGAAGGTAATGCCAGATGGTTCCGAACGCGGCCGCCGCCGCGAATCCGGGGGCCAGCCAACGCTGTATCACCTCGGTTACGTCAGTACCCAGCGTAGGCCCATGACCGCCGATGAGCTCCTGCACCTGCTGGAGAACGCCCGCGCCTACAACGAGGCCCGCGGCATTACCGGTGTGCTCCTGCACCGGGACAATTCATTTTTCCAGGTCCTCGAGGGGGCGGAAAGCGACGTCCGCGCCATCTTCTCCCGGGTCACCTCGGACCCGCGCCACGAGCGGGTGGAGGTACTCTTCGACGAGCCGGTGGAAGAGCGCGAGTTTGCCGACTGGCGCATGGGCTTCCTGGAGCTCGACGGCGTCGACGTCGCCCAGCTCGAGGGGGTCTCCGACTTCCTCACCCGGGATCTCGAGCCGCGGGAGATGTTCACGCGCCTGTCGCGAGCCAAGCGGCTGATGCTGCTTTTCCGGCAGATGTGCTAGCCGGCCGTTGCGCCGGGGCGATGGCGGGCACCCGCTAGTCGCCCGGGGGCAGGCCCGGCAGGGGCGGGAAGGCGGCGAGGATGCGCGCCGCGGCACTGTCGTACTTGTCCTGGTCACGCTCCGGCTTGCCCTTGAGCCGCGAGCTCGTCACGCTGCGCCAGACCGATTTCTTCAGGGTCGGATCGATCATGTCGACAATGAAAGTGCCGAGGGTGTACTGCTGCACGGAGACGTCCGTCCGTGTCGGCATGCAGGACCAGCAGCTGTACATGGAGTAGCGGTTATAGGGGCCCCAGCCGGCGCCGTACATGCCGCCGTAGGCGGGCGTCTCGTAGGTGCGCACGTCGGTCTTGTCCTCCGTCGCGAGGTGCCAGCTCAGGAGCAGGTCCGCGTCGGCGGAGTCATCGACGATGGTGATGCCCTTGGCCTCCAGTGCCCGCTGCAGCGCGAGATCGATGCGGTCGCGGGCCATGTCGGAGAGGCTCAGCGGGTTCTGGCCGCCCACGTGACCCGAGTCCCGGTACCAGGCAACGGTGTCCACGCCGCTGAAGTCGTAGCCGGGGTTGAAGTCGACCATCGGCTGCGGCGGCTTGCTGGCGCAGGCGCCAAGCAGGGCCAGGGCGAGCAGTGCGAACAGCGCGCCGATGCGGCGGCGTACGAAGAAGAGTCGGTCAGTCATGGGGGCGTCCTTCCGTTGGCGTCGCTTCATGGTACCACCGCTACGGGCGCCGGGAATGGTGGCTTGTCACCGCTCTCAGGCGGGTGCGAGGCCGGGGCCGCCGGGGCAGTCGGCGAGGAGATCGAGGAGGGCTTCCACGTGCTGCCGCGGAGCCCCGGCTGCGGCGAGGGCCTCGTCGCGCTGCCGGCGCCACTGCAGGTAGGCCGGGGGCAGTACCCCGGCCAGGCGGTTCTCGAGCGCCGTGAGCGGCGGCAGGAGCTGCTGCCGCCGCCGGTCGACGGCAGCGGACCAGGGCTGGACCCCCCCGACGAAGAACTTGCGTACGACGGTGCGCAGTACGTCGACTTCCCCGGGCACGAGGTCGCCCCGGCACAGCGGGCCCCGGGCCGCCCGCCGCGCCAGCAGCGCGTCGGCGCGGGCCAGGGCCTGCCGCTGCAGGGTCAGCGCAGCCAGCAGCGCGCCGCCGTCGCCGCGGGCGACAGTCGAGAGCAGCAGCTCGAAGGCCTGGTTGTCCGCGCGGTAGTCGCCGGCGAGCCAGCGGGCCGCGAGCGCGTCGATGGCGGCGAGGGCATTCACCGGTTCGCTGCTGGTTTCCGCGGGATAGGCACCGAGGGTTGCAGGCGCCCGCCAGAAGGCGCGGAACTCCTCGCTGCCCAGGGTGGCGTTGAAGATGCGTGCCGGGAGCTGCTCCCGCTTGCCGGCCGCTGCCCGGTCCAGGGTCGCCGCCAGCTGCTCGCGGTCCTCGCCGCGGAGCCGCTCGCTGCAGGCGGGGGCGAGGCGGAGGAATTCCAGCTCCAGCAGCAGCCGTTGCGAGGGTGCGGCGAGGCGTCCCAGGCTGCTGTTGCGCTTGCCGACGGTCACCTGCAGCGCGCAGCCGCGCAGGGCGAGGAAGTCGAGCGCGTCGATGCTGTCACCGGGTACCGCCAGCTGCACCGCGCCCACCCGCGGCGGCAGTGGGCGGCGGGCCTCGCCGGCCGCGGGCGCGGCGGTGTCCAGCGCCCCTTCGAGGCGGTTGACGTAGCGCTCGAGGTCTTCCCCCGGCCCGCGCGTGCAGGCGCCCAGGCAGGCCGCGAGGACCAGGGCTGTCAGCGCGCGGCGGGACAGGGCACTAGCCTTCGATGCCGAGGGCCTCGCGCGTGCGGGCCAGCCAGCCGTGGAGGTGGGCACAGCTCTCCGGCACCGACTCCTTGATCCAGCCGGCGAACTCGACGGCGACAAGCAGATCGATGTCCGCGAGGCTGACGCTGCTGCCGACGAGGAAGTCACGCCCGGCGAGGAGCTTGTCCAGCGCCGGCCAGCTCTGTGCGAGCCGCTGCCGTCCGCGCTCGCAGAGCGCCGGGATCTGCGTCACCTTGAAGGGCCCCGGAAGGGCCCGGTCCTCGAAAGCCGGACTGCCGTTGCGCAGCGTCTCGGCGATGGCCATGAACACGCCGACGAACAGGTGATGGTCCCAGGACAGCACCTGCGCCCGTTCCAGGGGCCCATCGCCGAAGAGCGGCTTTTCCGGGTACAGCGCTTCGAGGTAGTCACAGATCCCGATCACCTCCGGCATCACGGTACCGTCATCCAGCACCAGCGCCGGGACCGTGCCCGCCGGGTTGATGGCGCGGTAGCTCTCGCCGAGCTGCTCGCCCTTGAGCAGGTCTACCTGGGTGGTCGGGAGCTCGATGCCCTTGTAGGCGAGGAACAGGGTCAGGCGCCGGGGGTTCGGGGCCGGGTCGAAGGTGTAGAGGTGCATGCGGTGACTCCCTCGGGGACTGGATCGGGCCAGTAATGTATCAGTCCCCGCAGGCCATGTCCTGCGGGGGTCCTGCGGGGGTCCTGCGGGGGTTCTACGGGAATCGGGCAAGGGTTCCGCGCGCGTTGGGCCAGCGTTCCGGAGGGGCGTCGCGCGAGTTTCCGGCCGGCGGCCGAGTGGCTATAATGCGCGCCCACTAACAGGGAGGAAACACCGTGTTGAAACAGATTCTTGTGGCGGCTGCGGCCGGCAGCCTGGCCCTGTCGGCCATGGCCGTTGACCTGGCCGAGGAGCAGCGTGCCGAGATCGCCAGGCGGCTGGAGCCCGTCGGCTCCGTGTGCCTCCAGGGCGACAGCAGCTGCGTCAAGCAGGCGGGCGCTGCCGACACGGCAGCGGGCGGCGACGCGATGGCGGCGACCACGGTGGACGGTGAGTCTGTCTACAACCAGGCCTGCGCCGCCTGCCATGGCACCGGCGCCGGCGGCGCGCCGATGGTCGGCAAGGTCGACCAGTGGGCGCCGCGGATCGCCAAGGGCATGGATGCGCTGCACGACGCCGGCGTCAACGGCATCGCCGGCACGGCCATGATGGCCAAGGGCGGCCGCGCCGACCTGTCCGACGAGCAGGTGGTGGCCGCGGTCGACTACATGGTCGAAAACAGCCAGTAAGCCCGTCCCGGGCCGGCGGCCGCCGGCCCGGTTCAGTCGAACAGCGCCTGCAGCGAAGCCAGGGTCTCCTGGCCCCGCTCGTTGTTTCTCTTTCCGTCTGCCTCCGTTCCACCGACGCGTTCGAGGTCGCCCTGCGGGAGCTCGTCCAGGAAACGGCTCGGCGTCGTGTCGATCTTCTCGCCGTACTGGCGCCGCTGGCGCGCCCAGGTCAGGGTCAGCGTTTCCCGGGCGCGGGTGATGCCGACGTAGGCCAGCCGCCGCTCCTCCTCGATGGCGCCGTCCTCGAGGCTGTTGCGGTGCGGCAGCAGTCCCTCCTCCATGCCGATGAGAAACACGTGGGGAAACTCGAGCCCCTTGGCCGCGTGCAGCGTCATCAACTGCACGGCGTCACCGGCGGCGCGCTCCTCCTCCTGCTGCTCCATGAGGTCGCGCAGCACCAGCTGGGCGACCGCGTCTTCCAGGGAAAGACTCTCCCGACGCATGAGCTCACCGAGGCCGTCCACCAGGAACCAGACGTTGCGCATGCGGCGTTCGGCCACCGCCTCGTCGGAGCTCTGCCTGACCAGCCAGTCCTCGTAGCGGATTTCCCGCAGTAGCCCCCGCAGGGCCTCCGTGCCGCCGCCGTCCCGCGCTGCGCGCCGCGCCCTGCCCAGGAGGGTGGTGAACGCGCGAAGCCGCTCGGCGGTCGCTACCGGCAGGCCCTCGCCTTCGCAGGCCCGGGCCAGGCTGCTACCCGACGCGGCTGCCGCCTGGCCGAGCGCCGCGAGGGTGGTCGCGCCGAGGCCCCGGCGCGGGGTGTTGGCGGCGCGCAGGAAGGCGTTGTCGTCGTCCGGGTTCAGGAGCAGCCGCAGGTAGGCCATGACGTCCTTGATCTCGTTGCGGGCGAAGAAGGAGGTGCCGCCGCTCAGCTGGTAGGGCACCTGCTGGCGCTGCAGCACCAGCTCCAGGAGCCGCGCCTGGTGATTGCCCCGGTAGAGGACCGCGTAGTCGCCCCAGCGCGTGCGCCGGCGCAGCCGGTGATCGGCGATCTCCGCGACCACCTGCTCTGCTTCCGCGTCCTCGTCGGCACACTGCATGACGCGCAGCGGCTCGCCGGGACCCAGCTCGCTCCAGAGCGACTTCTCGTGCAAGTGCGGATTGTTGGCGATGAGCGTATTGGCCGCGTGCAGGATGCGGGCGCGCGAGCGATAGTTCTGCTCCAGCTTGATGATCCGCAGGGCCGGGAAGTCCTGCCCGAGCTGGCCCAGGTTTTCAGGTCGCGCGCCGCGCCAGGCGTAGATGGACTGGTCGTCATCGCCCACGGCAGTGAACGCGCCGCGCGGGTCCACGAGCTGGCGCACCAGCAGGTACTGCGCCTCGTTGGTGTCCTGGTACTCGTCCACGAGCAGGTAGTGCACCCGCTCCTGCCAGCGCTGCCGCGTAGTCGCGCAGCGCCCGAGCAGCTGCGTCGGCAGCGCCAGGAGATCATCGAAATCGACAGCATTGAACGTGCGCAGTGCCTCGTCGTAGCGCGCGTAGGCGCGGGCCGCCAGCAGCGCGGCGGCATCGGCCGCTGTGCCGGCGGCCTCGGCGGGCATTACCCCGGCATTCTTCCACTGGCTGATGCGCTGCAGGACCACCGGGGCCTGGTCCGCCGCGCGGCCCTGCTCACCCGCGAGCAGGTCCCGCAGCAGGGCGAGGCTGTCGAGGTTGTCCATGATGGAGAAGCCACGGCGCAGCCCGGCCCCGCCGAGCTCTGCGCGCAGGATGCGCAGCCCCAGCTGGTGGAAGGTGCTGATGGCCAGGCCCTCGGCCTGCTCCCGGGGCAGCAGCCGGCCGAGGCGCTCGCGCATCTCCCGGGCCGCCTTGTTGGTAAAGGTCACCGCGGCAACGCGGTCCGGCCTGAGGCCGCAGGCGCGCACCAGGTAGGCGACCTTGCGGGTGATGACGCTGGTCTTGCCGCTGCCGGCCCCGGCAAGGACGAGGAGCGGGCCGTCGATGTAGCGAACGGCGTCGCGTTGCTGGGCGTTGAGATCGGTCATCGCGGGGGCCGTGGCGGTCGGGGCGCGTAGCGTGTCACGAAGGCGACGGCAGGGAAACCGTGAACAGTCACTCCGCCGCCGGCTGCCGGTAACCCAGCGCCTCCACCAGCTGCGCCCGGCCCGGTGCAGGCGCCCCGGCGAGATCTGCCAGGGTCAGGGCGACGCGCAGGCAGCGCTTGAGGGCCCGCGGTGACAGCGCCAGGCGCTCCGTGGCCTGCGCGAGCAGCTCGCGATCGGCGTCGTCGAGCGGGCAGTAGTGGGCGAGCGCCTCGTCATCCAGTGCCGCATTGCAGCGGCCCTGGCGGGCGCGCTGCCGATTCCGTGCGACAAGGACGCGCTCGCGCACCGGCGCGCTGCCCTCACCGCGGGCAGCGCGCTCGAGGAGATCCCGGGGCGGCGGGCGCGGCACGGGCACATGCAGGTCGATGCGGTCGAGGAGCGGCCCGGAGACCCGCTGCCGGTAGCGGTTGACCTGCTCCGGCGTGCAGCGGCAGGCATGATCCGGGTCCCCGTCATAGCCGCAGGGGCAGGGGTTCATGGCGGCAACCAGCTGGAAGCGCGCCGGGAAGCTGACCCGGTGCCGGGCCCTCGCGAGAGTGATCCGGCCGGCCTCCAGCGGCTCGCGCAGCATGTCCAGCGTATGGCGGCCGAACTCCGGCAGCTCGTCGAGGAAGAGTACGCCGCCGTGGGCGAGGGAAATCTCGCCCGGCCGGGGGACGCTGCCGCCGCCTACCAGCGCTGCGGCGGTCGCGCTGTGGTGCGGTGCGCGAAAGGGCCGCTCCGGCGCGCGGCCGCGTCCCGCGAGGCTGTGCAGGGCGAGGGTTTCCAGGGCGAGACGCGGCTCGGGCGCGGGCAGGAGGCCCGGCAGGCGGCTGGCGAGCATGGTTTTACCGGTACCGGGGGGGCCGGTGAACAGGAGGTGGTGGCCCCCCGCGGCGGCGATCTCGAGCGCTCGCCGTGCGCCCGCCTGGCCGATCACATCGGCGAGATCCGGCGCGGGCTCGGGCGCTGCTGCCGCTACCGCATCGGCCGGCTGCAGCGGGCGGGTACCGCGCAGCCCGGCGCAGAGGGAGAGCAGGTCCGGGGCGCCGAAGACCCGGCTGCCGGGCACGCGCGCCGCCTCGCCGGCGGCGGCGTCCGGCAGGGCCAGCCGCCGGCCGGCGTCGGCGGTCGCGATGCTCACCGGCACCACGCCGGGCACCGGGCGCAGGCCCCCGTCGAGGGCCAGTTCGCCGATGAACTCCCAGGCCCCGAGGCCCGCCGCGGGCAGCTGGCCGGAGGCGGCGAGGATGCCGAGGGCGATCGGCAGGTCGAAGCGGCTGCCGCCCTTGGGCAGGTCCGCCGGGGCGAGGTTCACGGTGATGCGCCGCTCGGGGAAGGCGAAGCAGCTGCTCAGCAGGGCGCTGCGCACCCGGTCGCGGCTCTCGCGCACGGCGGTCTCGGGCATGCCGACGACCTGGAAAATGGGCAGGCCGTTCGCGAGGTGGGTCTCGACGCGCACCAGCGGGGCATCCAGCCCGGCGTTCGCGCGGCTGTAGATCATGGCGTAGTCCATCGCTCGTCCCTGAGCTGCTGCGTTGCGGTCGGCCGGCGCGCCGCGCCGGCCGCCGGCCTCCTTAACCCCGGTTTTTCTCGAGCGCGTCCAGCTGCGCCAGCAGGCCCGCCAGCTCGGCCTCGAGCGCCTGCACCCGGGCGCGGGTGCGCGCCAGCTGCGCGGCCTGGGCGTCGAACTCCTCGCGGCTGACCACGTCGAGGCGCGCGAGCGCGGACTGGAGCAGGAGTTTCGCGTTGCGATCGACCTCGCCGCGCAGCCCCTCGGCCCCGACAAGCTCGTTGACCTGCTGGATGACCTCGCCGATCGGTGGTGGTTTCAGCGCCATTGGGTGTCCCCCGGTTGTTCGCGGGAAGTGTAGAGGATCACGCAGGTGGGGCCCAGCACCGCACTTCGCACCATCCTGGTGCGTTGCTTTCTCCTGGTGCAGGGGTCTCGGCAGGATTGCGCCCTGCGGCGGTCGTGGCATGACCCTGATTTTGATAAGTCATTGTTATCAGGAACAAAAATAGTCGCTGGCATACGCTCTGCAAATCCGCCGGCAGGAATCGTCATCCGCCACTGATCTGGCACGGTGCTGCGGCTCAGACTGCGACGATCCGGGCGCTGTCATCGACGGCGCCACCTGCGAGGACACAGAACTCGGCGCGCCTGCGAAGCGCCGCCAGGACATCGGGAGAGTGACATGAAACTGATCACGGCTGTGGTGAAGCCCTTCAAGCTGGACGACGTGCGCGAGGCGCTGTCGGAGATCGGCGTGCAGGGCATCACCGTCACGGAAGTCAAGGGGTTCGGCCGCCAGAAGGGCCACACGGAGCTCTACCGGGGCGCGGAATACGTGGTGGATTTCCTGCCCAAGGTGAAGATCGAGGTCGCCGTCGGCGAAAGCCTGTTCGAGCAGACGATCGAGGCGATCACCAAGGCGGCCAACACCGGCAAGATCGGCGACGGCAAGGTGTTCGTCTCCACCCTCGAGCAGGTCATTCGGATTCGCACCGGCGAGACCGGTGAAGAAGCCATCTGAGACCGCTTAACAGGACTTCGAGACGAGAGTGAATCCCATGGAAAACGATATCTTTCAACTGCAGTACGCGCTGGACACGTTTTATTTCCTGGTGTGCGGGGCCCTTGTGATGTGGATGGCGGCCGGCTTCTCCATGCTCGAGGCCGGCCTCGTGCGCGCCAAGAACACGACGGAAATCCTGACCAAGAACGTGGCGCTCTATGCGATCGCCTGCATCATGTACATGGTCTGCGGCTACGCGATCATGTACGGCGGCGACATCTTCCTGTCGACGATAGCCGGTGACGGGGTAGCCGGGGCGGACGAGCCCGCCACCTATGCGCCGTCAGCGGACTTCTTCTTCCAGGTGGTCTTCGTCGCCACGGCCATGTCCATCGTCTCCGGTGCTGTTGCCGAGCGCATGAAGCTCTGGGCGTTTCTCGCCTTCGCGGTGGTCATGACCGGTTTCATCTACCCGATGGAAGGCAGCTGGACCTGGGGCGGCAACCCGGTCTTCGGCATCTACACGCTCGGCGACCTCGGCTTCCTCGACTTCGCCGGCTCCGGGATCGTGCACATGGCCGGCGCGGCGGCAGCCCTGGCGGGTGTGCTGCTCCTCGGGCCGCGCAAGGGCAAGTACGGCTCCGATGGCAGCGTCAACGCCATTCCGGGCGCCAATCTGCCGCTGGCGACCCTCGGCACCTTCATCCTCTGGATGGGCTGGTTCGGCTTCAACGGTGGTTCGGTGCTGGCCACGGCCAGTGTCGAGAGCTCCAATGCCGTCGCCGTGGTGTTCATGAACACGAACACGGCGGCCGCCGGCGGCCTCATTGCCGCGCTGCTGACCGCGCGCCTGATGTTCGGCAAGGCCGACCTCACCATGGCACTGAACGGCGCCCTCGCCGGCCTCGTTGCCATCACCGCGGGCCCGGATACGCCGAGCGCGCTGCAGGCGACGATCTTCGGCGCCATCGGCGGCGTCCTGGTCGTGTTCTCGATCATCACCCTGGACAAGCTGCACGTTGACGATCCGGTGGGTGCGATCTCCGTCCACGGCGTGGTCGGCCTGCTCGGCCTGCTTCTGGTCCCCGTCACCAACGGCGAGAACTCCAGCTTCATCGGGCAGCTCATCGGCGCGGCGACGATCTTCTTCTGGGTTTTCCTCACCAGCCTGATCGTGTTCTTCGCCATCAAGATGGTGCTGGGCATCCGCGTCAGCGAAGAGGAAGAGTACGAGGGTGTGGATCTCGGCGAGTGTGGCCTCGAGGCCTACCCGGAGTTCGTCACCCAGAAATAGCACAAGCTTGCGGGCGCATTGAAAAATGCGTTTTTAGGGGGCCCTCGGGCCCCCTTTTTTTATCCGCGCTTTTGTCCTTGCCACCCGACCCCTCGCCTTCCTATCATCGCGGTTCCATTCCCGGAGACGCGCAACCATGAAGCTTGTTACCGCGATCATCAAACCCTTCAAGATGGACGACGTGCGCGCCGCCCTGTCCGATATCGGCGTGCAGGGCATCACCGTTACCGAGGTCAAGGGCTTCGGCCGCCAGCGCGGCCACACGGAGCTCTACCGTGGCGCCGAGTACGTGGTGGACTTCCTGCCGAAGCTGAAGCTGGAGATCGCCGTGGCCGAGGGGCAGCTCGATGCCATCGTCGAGGCGATCATCAAGGCGGCCAACACCGGCAAGATCGGGGATGGCAAGATCTTCGTCACCGACCTCGAGCAGGTCATCCGCATCCGTACCGGGGAGACCGGCGAAGAAGCCGTCTGAGCCCCGCCCCCGCCGGCAAGGCGCCGCTGCCCCGGGGCCCTAGAGAGCCGCCAGCGCCGACGGCAGCTCCGTTAGCTGCCTGACCGTCGCATCGGGGCCGGCACCCTGCGCCGGGTCCCAGGGTGCCGCGCCGGGATTGAACCACACCGTCTTCAGGCCCGCCTCCCGCGCCCCGGCTATATCATGGCCCGGGGAATCTCCCACGTGGGCGATCGCTGCCGCGTCGACCCCGGCGCGCTCGATGGCCGCGCGGAAAAGGTCTGGCGCGGGCTTGCTGGCGCCGATCTCCTCGGCGAGGAAGGCGAAGTCGAAGTAGTCGCCGGCGTCGGTCTTGTAGATGTCCGCATTGCCGTTGGTCAGCGCCCCGATGCGGTAGTGACGGGCGAGCTGCTCGATGACCGCCAGCGCCTCCTCGTACAGCTCCACCTTGTGCCGCTCGTCCAGGAAGACGCCGAAAGCGGCCTCGGCGCCGGCCCGCGCCTCGCGCTCGCCGTAGCCCGCGTCGCGCTGCAGCTCGTAGAGGAACTGGCGGCGCATGTCGCTCACGTGGTGTGCGAGCCGCGGCTCCCGGCGCACCAGCGCGCGCTTGCGCTCGAAGAGGGCGCCTTCATCGAGGCCGGCGAGCGCACCGGGACGATGCCGTTCCAGCCAGGCGCGTTGCGCGGCTTCGGCGCGCAGGAGCGCCGGCTCCACGTCCCAGAGCGTGTTGTCCAGGTCGAAGGTGACCACCGCGATGGTCATTCGTCGTCCCCGCCCTCCTTGCCTCCGGGGCGCCGGGCACGGGGGTGGGCGGCATCGTAGACCTTCGCCAGGTGCTGGAAGTCCAGGTGGGTGTAGATCTGTGTCGTACCGATATTCGCGTGCCCCAGCAGCTCCTGCACGGCGCGCAGGTCACCGCTGGACTCGAGCAGGTGGCTGGCGAACGAATGCCGCAGCATGTGCGGGTGCACGTCCTGGCGCATGCCGCTGCGCCGGCCCTGGAGCCGCAGCCGGGCCTGGATGTTGCGCAGGCTGATGCGGCAGCCCCGGCGGCTGGTGAACAGGGCGCGGCTGCCGTCCGCGTCCGCCTGCAGCGAGGGTCGAACCCGTAGCCAGGCCTCCAGCGCGTCGAGGGCGACGGTGCCCACGGGTACCGTGCGGGTCTTGCGGCCCTTGCCGGTCACCGTGACCAGGCGCTGCTGCCGGTCGAGGTCGTCCACGTCGAGAGCGACGAGCTCCGCCAGGCGCAGGCCCGAGGAGTAGAACAGCTCCGCAATGGCGCGATCGCGGATCGCCAGCGGTGCGCCCGGATCGAAGGCGAGGTACTGCTGGAGCTGGTCCGGGTCGAGAGTGCGCGGCAGCTTGCGCGCGCGCCGGGGCGCCTGCACGGCGGCCGCCGGGTTGCGCGGGTGCCCGCCTGAGCGGCCGAGATAATTGAACAGCGAGCGGGCGGCCGAGAGGGCGCGCTGGATCGTGGCGCCGGAGAGGCCGCGGCGGTGCAGGCCGCCGGCCCAGTGGCGGATATGCGCCTCCTGGACCTTCTCGGGACGGTAGATGCCCTGGCCGCCGAGTGCGTCACCGAGTCCGGCGAGGTCGCGGGCGTAACCGTCGACGGTGTGTGGCGACAGCTGGCGCACGTCGCGCAGGTAGGTGAGAAAGTCATCCACCGCCGTGGCGAAGTCCACGCTCTCCCGCACGGCGGTCATGGCTTCAGGCGTCCGCTGCCGGCGCTCCCTCGCGGTGGAGGCGGGCGAGGACGCGGCCGATCACGGCGGCCAGGTGTTCGAGAAAGAGGGTGCCCATCTGGCTGTGGTAGCGCTTGGCGTCGCCGCTGCCCACGGCGACGAGGCCGCGGTTGCCGCCGAAGTCCAGCGGAACGAGGGCCGCCGAGCCGGCACCGCGCGCGCCGGGGAAGAGGTAGCCGAACTCCTCGGCGCGGAGGGCGCCGCAGGCGGGCTTTCCGCCGCGCAGGAGACTGCCGAGGTGTGCCTCGACGGCCTCGCGGTCGGCGCAGCGGCAGGTGCCCTCCGCCGGCCCGTCACCGTAGATCACCAGGGCCGCATACGGGGTGTCGAAATGCTCGGCCATGCCGTTCTCGAAGCGCGCCAGCAGGTCCGGCAGGTCGGCGGCCTCGAGGAGCGACAGCACGAGTGCGCGGGTACCCACGTAGAGGGTCTGGTTCTCCCGCGCGGCTTCCGTCAGTTCCTTGAGGCGATGGCGCAGGTCGACATTGCGCTCGCGCAGCACACTGACCTGCCGTTCTACGAGCGAGACCGCATCGCCGCTTCCGTGGGGAATGTGCAGGGTGCGCAGGAGGTCCGGATGGCGCTGGAAGAAATCGGGGTTGTCGAGGAGAAAGTCGCGGAGCTGCGACTCGTCCAGTACCGCCCCGGCGGCACTCTGCCGCGGGTTCTGTGCTGCCATGCGCTGCTTCCTCGCCGCTAGAGTCGGATCGTGCCCTCGAAGGCTATGGCCGTGGGGCCGCTGAGCAGGACCGGTGCTCCCTCGCCCGCCCAGCTGACGGAAAGCTTACCGCCGGGCAGGTGCACTGTCACCTGCTCGTCCAGCCAGCCCTGGAGCCGGCCCCAGACCACGGCAGCGCAGGCGCCGGAGCCGCAGGCCAGGGTCTCGCCGGCGCCGCGCTCGTAGACCCGCAGCTTTAGGCTGCCGCGGTCGACAACCTGGAGGAAGCCGGCGTTCGCGCGCTCCGGGAAATCCGGGTGTCCCTCGATGGCGGGGCCAAGGCGCTCCAGGTCGCAGTGGGCGACGTCGTCGACGCGCAGCACCGCGTGCGGGTTGCCCATGGAGAGCGCCCCGATGCGGAGTGTCTCGCCGTCCACGGTGAGCCCGTAGGCCGGTGCACGGGACTCGCGAGCCAGCGGGATGTCGGCCGGGTCGAGGCGCGGCGCACCCATGTTCACCTCGACCTGCTGCTTGTCCAGCATGCGCAGGGTCATGGGCCCGCCCTGCGTCTCGACGGTGATCAGTTGCTTCGCGGTCAGCTTGCGGTGGCGCACGAAGCGGGCGAAGCAGCGCGCCCCGTTGCCGCATTGGCCGGCCTCGCTGCCGTCGGCATTGAAGATGCGATAGCGGAAGTCCACGTCCGGCCGCCCGGGCGGTTCGGCGATGAGGACCTGGTCACAGCCGATGCCCCGGCGCCGGTCCGCAAGGCGGCGGATGTCGCGGGGTTTCAGCTGCAGGTGCTGCGTGACCCCGTCGATGACGACGAAGTCGTTGCCGATACCGTGCATCTTGGTGAAGCGGATCGCCACGGCGGGCCTCAGGCGGGCAGGCGGCGCTCGCCGCGCAGCAGGTCGTCGAGGGTTTCGCGCTCGCGCACCACGTGCCACTGCTCGCCGTCGACGAGCACCTCGGGGGCGCGCGGCCGGGTGTTGTAATTCGAACTCATGACGAAGCCGTAGGCGCCGGCTCCGCGAACCGCCAGCAGGCTGCCGGGACGGAGCGACAGCTCGCGGCCACGACCCAGGAAGTCTGCGGTTTCGCAGACCGGACCGACCACGTCCCAGCTCCCGGTCTCGCCGCCGGCGCTGTCGTCCACGGGCTCGATCTCCACCCAGGCCTCGTACAGCGCGGGGCGGATGAAATCGTTCATGCCGGCATCGACGAGGGCGAAGTTGCGCCAGGCGGAGTGCTTCAGGTAATTGACGGTGGTCAGCAGGACGCCGGCATTGGCGACGATCGAGCGGCCCGGCTCGAGGACCAGCTCGAGGTCGCGCTCACCCACGGCCTCGCGCAGCGCGGCGATGTAGGTCGCGATCGCCGGCGGCTGCTCGTCCCGGTAGCGCACGCCGAGGCCGCCGCCGACGTCGAGATGGCGAAGGGTGATGCCCTCGCCGGCGAGCTGGTCCACGAGCTCGAGCATGCGCGCGACCGCGTCGAGGAAGGGCCCCGTGCTGGTCAGCTGCGAGCCGATATGGCAATCCATACCGACCACGCGCAGGCCCGCCCGGTCCGCCGCCCGCCGGTAGACGGCGAGGGCACCGTCGCTGTCGATGCCGAACTTGTTTTCCTTGAGCCCGGTCGAGATGTAGGGGTGTGTCTCGGCGTCCACGTCCGGGTTCACCCGGACGGAGACCGGTGCGACCACGCCGTGCGCGCGGGCGACGCTGTCGAGAAGCTCGAGCTCGGCCGGCGATTCCACGTTGAAGCAGCGGATACCGAGTTCCAGCGCCCGGGCCATCTCCCCGGCCTGCTTGCCGACGCCGGAGAAAACCACCCGGTCGGGGTCACCGCCGGCGGCGACGACGCGCTCGAGCTCACCGCCGCTGACGATATCGAAGCCTGCGCCCCGGCGGGCTAGCAGGTCCAGCACGGCGAGGTTCGAGTTCGCCTTCACGGCGTAGCACACGAGGTGCCGGCAGCCGGCGAGGGCCCCGTGGTAGGCATCGAGCGCGGCCTCCATGGCCGCGCGGGAGTAGACATAGCAGGGCGTGCCCGCGGCCTTCGCGATAGCCGCCAGCGGCACCCCCTCGGCGAAGAGTTCGCCGGCCCGGCGGGGAAACGCGTTCACGAGCCCGTCTCCGTGGCATCCTCGGCGGGCGGCGCCGGGTAGAGGGGTCCCAGCTGGCCGCAGCCGGCGCTGAGGACGAGGGCCGCGAGCAGCAGGGCGCGGGACAGGCACTTCACGATACGCACTTCCGGGAACATCAAGCGGCGCAGTATAGCGCCGCGCCGCGGGGGGCGCGAAGGGCCGGCATGCGGAGCCGGAAGCCCGCGGCCTCTCAGCGGGCCTCGATCCGCGCCAGGGCGCGCTCCGCGGCGGCGCGGACCTGCGCCGGGGCGGTGCCGCCGATGTGTTCGCGCGCGGCGACGGAGCCCTCGAGAGTCAGCACGGCGAAGACATCGTCATCGATGCTCGTGGAGAAACCGCGCAGCGTTTCGAGGTCCATCTCGGCGAGGTCCTTGCCGGTCGCCAGGCCATGGGCGACGGCCTTGCCCACGACCTCGTGGGCGTCGCGGAAGGGCAGGCCCCGGCGCACCAGGTAGTCGGCGAGGTCCGTCGCCGTGGCGAAGCCGCGCAGGGCCGCGGCGCGCATGGCATCGGCGTTGGGCTCGATGGCCGGCACCATGTCGGCGAAGGCGCGCAGGGCGTCGAGGACCGTGTCGACGGAGTCGAACAGCGGTTCCTTGTCCTCCTGGTTGTCCTTGTTGTAGGCGAGCGGCTGGCTCTTCATGAGCGTGAGCAGGGCGACCAGGTTGCCGTTGGTGCGGCCGGTCTTGCCGCGCACGAGCTCGGGGACATCCGGGTTCTTCTTCTGCGGCATGATCGAGGAGCCGGTACAGAAGCGGTCCGGCAGCTCGACGAACCCGAACTGGGCGGAGGTCCAGAGCACGAGCTCTTCCGCCATGCGCGAGAGGTGGGTCATGAGCAGCGCCGCAAAGGCGCAGAACTCGATGGCGAAGTCCCGGTCCGAGACAGCATCCAGCGAGTTCTCGCAGGGACCGTCGAAGCCGAGGGCGGAGGCCGTCTGCGCCCGGTCCAGGGGGAAGGTGGTTCCCGCCAGGGCCGCCGCGCCGAGGGGGCACTGGTTCAGCCGTGCCCGGCAGTCGCGGAGCCGGCCGTAATCGCGTTCGAGCATCTCGTTCCAGGCCAGCAGGTGGTGGCCGAAGGTCACCGGCTGCGCCGTCTGCAGGTGCGTGAAGCCGGGCATGATGGTGTCGGCGTGGCTGCGGGCGAGGCCGATGGTGCCGCGCTGGAGCCTGCCCAGCTCGCCGGCGATGCGGTCGATGGCCTCGCGCAGCCACAGCCGGATGTCGGTGGCGACCTGGTCGTTGCGTGAACGCCCGGTGTGCAGGCGCTTCCCGGCGGGGCCGACGAGCTCCGTCAGCCGCGCCTCGATGTTCATGTGCACGTCTTCCAGGCGTTCCGACCAGGGGAAGTCCCCGGCCTCGATCTCGGCGGCGACCTGGTCGAGGCCGCTCGCGATGCGCTCGTGGTCATCGGCGCTGAGTACGCCCCGGTCCCGCAGCATCGCCGCGTGGGCCCGCGAGCCCGCGATGTCTTGCCGGGCGAGGCGCCGGTCGAAGGCCACGGAGGCAGTGAAGCGCTGCACGAAGGCATCGGTCGCCTCGCTGAAGCGTCCTCCCCAGACATTGCTCGTGTCGCCGTCGCTGCTGCCGTCCCTGCTCATGCCGTCGTCCCTGTTGCCGTTTTCGTCGCGGCCCTGCCGGTGTCCGTCGTAAACCCCCGCCTTGTCCACCGCGGGCGGGCGTGCAAGTATAACAGCGCCGTTTCACCGGGAGCCGGCGATGCCGCGACGCGAGCCGCCGGGCGCGGCTGGGCCGCTGCCCGAAGACGATTTCTTCCTGCCCGACCTGTGCGCGCCACGGGCAGTCTTCTTCGCGGTGCTGCTTGCGGAACTGCTCGTGCTGGTCCACCACCTGGCCGACAGCGTGCCCCGGCCCTTCGACTGGCAGGGCCTCGGTCCCGCCTCCCTCTTCGTGCAATGGTGCGTATTGCTGTCGTCGGCGCTGCTCTGCGGGTTGCGCCCGCTCCTGGCCCGCTCCGGGTTGCCGCTCGTCACCGTTGTCGCCCTCGCCGCGGTCGCCGCGGTGACCGCGGCGAGCAGCGCCCTGGCGCGCCTCGCCTACCCGCCGACGCTGGAATCGGTGCAGGCCCCGGGCTGGATCCTGCGCAACGTGCTCGTGGCCGTTCTCCTGGCGGGCATCGTCCTGCGCTACTTCTTCCTGCAGCAGCAGCTCGTACGCCAGCAGCGCGCGGGGCTGCAGGCGCGCCTGGCGTCGCTGCGTTCGCGCATCCATCCGCACTTCCTGTTCAACACGCTCAACAGTATCGCCAGCCTCATCGGTGCCAGGCCCGCGGCTGCGGAACGGGCCGTGGAGGACCTCGCGGACCTCCTGCGCGCGAGCCTGCGGGAGGACGAACAGGAGACAACGGTCGCCGAGGAGCTCGCGCTCTGCGAGCGCTACCTGGCGATCGAGACCCTGCGCCTGGGCGACCGGCTCACGGTGGAATGGGCGGTGGACGACGCCGCCCGCGGCGTGCGGCTGCCGTCGATGCTGCTGCAGCCGCTGCTCGAGAACGCCGTCAACCACGGTATCGCCCGCCTGCCCGAGGGCGGTTGTATCCGGGTCGTGATCGAGGCGCGGGACGGCGAGCTGCGCCTCTCGCTGGTGAACCCGGTGCCCGGGGAGGGCGGGGGCGGCGCCGGCTCCGGCGAGCACCTGGCCCTCGACAACATCCGCCAGCGGCTCGCGGCGCTGTACCCGGAGCGGCACCGCTTCCGCGCCGCGCGGGCGGGCGACAGCTACGCCGTGGCCGTGCGGCTGCCGCTGCACTGACCGCCATGAGGATCCTGGTCGTCGATGACGAACCCCTGGCCCGCGAGCGGCTGCTGCGGCTCCTCGCGCGCCTGCGCCCGGACGCGGCCGTCAGCGAGGCCGGTGACGGTGAGCGCGCGCTGCGCGCGGTGCAGACCGCGCCGCCGGACCTCGTGCTGCTCGACATCCGCATGCCCGGCACCGACGGCCTCGCCGTCGCGGAGCAGCTCGCCGCCATGGCGCAGCCACCGGCCGTGGTGTTCTGCACCGCCTACGATGCCTACGCCCTGGAGGCGCTGCGCCATGCCGCGGTCGGTTACCTGCTGAAGCCGGTGCGCGAGGCGGACCTGGCGCAGGCCCTGGCCGCGGCCGGCCGGGTCAACCGCGCCCAGCTCGCGGCGCTGCGCGGTGACGAGGGCCGGCGGGAACTGGTGAGCAGCGGTCACGGGGGCATGCGGACGCTGCCCGTCGACAGCGTGCGCTGCCTGCTGGCGGAGCAGAAGTACGTGGTCGCCTACAGCCCCCGGGGTTCGCTGGTGCTGGACGAGACCCTGAAGGACCTCGAGCGCGAGTTCCCCCGGCGTTTCGTGCGCGTGCATCGCGGCGCCCTCGTCGCGCTCGCCCACGTCATCCGCCTCGTTCGCGGGGAGGGCGGTTGGGTCGTGGAGCTCGACGGTATCGACCAGCGGCCGGCGGTGAGCCGGCGGCACCTGGGGGCGTTCCGGGAGCGGCTCGCGGCGCGCTGACCCCCGGGGCGGTCGCTGGTATCATGGCGCCGCTTTCAGACACCGGGGGAACCACATGGGCCAGACAGTCACCATCGCGACCCGCGAGAGCGCGCTCGCGCTGTGGCAGGCGGAATACGTTCGCGATGCGCTCACGGCGGCGCACCCGGGCCTCAGCGTCGAGCTCCTCGGCATGACCTCCCGCGGGGACCAGATCCTCGACGTGCCCCTGGCCAAGGTCGGCGGCAAGGGCCTGTTCGTGAAGGAGCTGGAGACGGCCCTCCTGGACCGCAGCGCCGACATCGCCGTGCACTCCATGAAGGACGTGCCCATGGCGTTTCCCGAAGGCCTGGGTCTCGGCATCATCTGCGAGCGGGAAGAGCCCACCGACGCCTTCGTCAGCAACCGCTACGAGCGCGTCGAGGACCTGCCCGCGGGTGCGGTGGTCGGCACCTCCAGCCTGCGCCGGGAGTGCCAGTTGCGTGCCCGCCGGCCCGACCTCACGGTGCGCTTCCTGCGCGGCAACGTACAGACGCGGCTGCGCAAGCTCGACGACGGCGAGTACGACGCCATCATCCTTGCCAGCGCCGGGCTGCTGCGCCTGGGCCTCGGCGAGCGTATCCGCAACCCCATCCCCGTCGCCGACTCCCTGCCGGCGGGCGGGCAGGGCGCTGTGGGTATCGAACTGCGCAGTGAAGACGGCGCGACCCTCGAGCTCCTGCAGCCGCTGCACCACCCGGCCACCGCCGAGCGCGTGCTCGCCGAGCGGGCCCTGAACCGGCGCCTGCAGGGCGGCTGCGAGGTGCCCATCGCCGCCTACGCCGAGCACGTTGACGGCGGCAGCGCGCTCTGGCTCCGGGGCCTGGTGGGCCGCCCCGACGGTACCACGGTGCTGCGCGCCGAGGGCCGGGCGCCGGTGGCCGAGGCGGAGGCGCTCGGCATTGCCGTGGCGGAGGACCTCCTCGGCCAGGGCGCCGAGGCCATCCTCGCCGAGGTGTACAGCCGCTAGTGCCTGCGGTGCCGACGGTCCTGGTCACGCGCCCGGCCGGCCAGGCCGACAGCCTTTGCAAGCGCCTCGAGGCGGCGGGCTTCACGGTCACGCGGCAGCCGCTCCTGGCCCTGGAGCCGCTGGCCGGGCTGGCGCCGGCGCAGCGCCGCCTGGTGCAGGATCTCGACCGCTACCGGCACTGCATCTTCATCAGCCGCAACGCCGTGCGCTTCGGCCTCGAACGGCTCCTGGACTACTGGCCCCGGTGGCCCGTGGGGGTGGCCTGCTACGCGGTGGGTGACAGTACCGCGGCCGCACTTCGCGAGGCCGGCCTGGCGGTGCGCACCCCCGGTGCCGACATGACCAGCGAAGGGCTCCTCGCGCTGCCGGAACTGGTGGCGGTGCGCGGCGAGCGGGTCCTCATCGTCAAGGGGGAGGGGGGACGGCAGGCGCTGCGCGAAACGCTAGGCTCCCGCGGGGCCGAGGTCGACGAGCTGGCCTGCTACCGGCGTGTGGCACCGGCCGTCGACGGGGCCGAACTCATGGATCGGCTGGCACGGGATGCGGTGCGCCTGATACTCATTTCCAGCGGTGAAGCACTCGCTAACCTGACGGCATTGCTTAAGCCCCGGGAAACGCATAAGTTAGCGGACATCACGCTGGTCGTACCCTCGGCGCGGGTGGCGGAGGAAGCCGTCGTCGCGGGTTGGCAGCAGCCGGTGGTCGCGGCCAATGCCGCCGACGACGCCATGCTGGCCGCGGCGCAGCGCTGGTGGGCGGCCCTGGGGGAAAGCGAGTGACGAGAGACGAAGACCGCGACGACGACAGCGCGGAGCACAGCGACACCACCGACGGGACTGATGCACCGTCAGCGCCCGCCGCAGCGGGCGCAGAGGCGGTGGAGCACGCCCCGGCGGAGGACGGCCCGGCGGCGGCCATGGAAAGTACCGGGAACGCAGGGCAGACCGCGGCTGCAGGGAGCGGCACGGTGAGCCCGGCACCCGCCCCGGCGGCGACCGCGGCCGACCCCGCGGGCAATCCCCTCATCCCTAAGCTCGCCCTGGCCATCGCCGTGCTTGCCGCCGGTGCCGCTTTCTGGGGCCTGCTCGACGGCCAGCGCCGCGACAGCGACGTGCTGCAGCGGCTCACCGGCCTCGAGGCCGTGTCCGGCCGGGAGAGTGCGACTCTCGAGCAGCTCAACAGCGCCCTCGAGCGCCAGGTCGAGCTGGCGGTGAAAGCCGCCGAGACACAGCTGCGCGGCGAACTGCAGGCCGCCGACGACGAACTCCGGGACCGGCTGGCGGATGTGGCGGAGGACGCCCGTGACGCCCGCAGCGGGCAGGCGGAGACCGCAAAGGCCGTCGCCGGCCTGCGCGACGCCGTGGCGGGACGCTTCGAGCGCCTCGACAGCCAGCTTGCCCGCCAGCGCAGCCAGCTGGAGGAGTTCCAGCAGGTCAGCGCCGGCGATCGCGACAGCTGGCTGCTCGCCGAGACCAACTATCTCCTGCGCCTCGCCAATCAGCGCCTGGTCATGACCGGCGACACCGCCTCTGCGGAGGCGCTCCTGCGCAGCGCTGACGGCGTGCTGCGCGAGCTCGACGATCCGTCACTGCACGGGGTGCGCGAGGCCATCGCCGAGGACCTCGCCGCGGTACGCGCGGTACCGAAGCTCGACCGGCAGGGCACCTACCTGCGCCTCGCCGCCCTCATCGACCGCATCGAAAGCCTGGAGGTCTTCGATACCCCTTCCCTGCCGTCGGGCGACGCCCCGCCGAAGGGCGAGGGAGACTGGCAGAGCCGGCTGCGCCAGGGCTACGAGCGCGCCCTTGCCAAGCTCTCCGACTACGTCGTGGTGCGCCGCCGGGACGAGCCGGTGGAAGTCCTCATGGACCCGCAGTGGGAGCGGCTGGTGCGCCAGAACCTGCGCATGCTGCTGGAGCAGGCCCAGGTGGCGCTGCTCTCCGGCAACGGCCGTCTCTACCGGGAAAGCGTGGAGCGCGCCGCGGGCTGGGTTCGCGAGTTCGAGGCCAGCGATCCCGACGGCGCCGCCGCCATGGTCGTCGAGCTCGAGGACCTCGCCGGTGAGCGCGTGAGTGTCGACGTCCCCGACGCCACCGACAGCCTTGCCGCCATGCAGTCCGTGCTCGCCGCGCCCGCGGGCCGGAGCGGCGACTGATGCGCAGCTTCTTCCTCCTCGCGCTCATCGCCCTGCTGCTGGGCGTGGGCCTGGTGGCGATGCTCGAGAGTGAGCCGGGCTACCTGCTCATCGCCTTCGGGGGCTACACGGTGGAGTCGAGCCTCTGGGTCGGCCTGCTGCTCATTGCGGTGCTGGTGCTGGTGCTGTACGCGGTCGTCGGCACCGTTGCCCGGCTGCTGGCGAGCCCCGGGTCGGTGCGTTTCTGGGCAACCGCCCGGCAGCGCCGCCAGGCCGCGCGGCTGACGAACCGGGGCCTGATCAGTTACATCGAGGGCGACTGGCGCAAGTCCCGCCGCGCGCTGCAGCGCGGCGCGAAACACAGCGCGTCGCCGGTTTTCAATCACCTGATGGCCGCGCGCGCCAGCTTCCAGCTCGATGATCCCGAGCAGATGCGGAGCGACCTCGAGGCGGCGCTGCGCGAAGATGTCCAGGCCGCCGTCGCCGTGGACCTGACCCAGGCCGAGCTCGCCCTGCAGGGCGGCAAGTTCGATCGCGCCCTGACCTGCCTCGAGCGGGTGGCCCTGCGCAGTAACAGCCCCCAGGTTTCGCGGCTGCGCTGCAAGGCGCTGCTCGGCCTCGGCGACTGGGAGGGCCTCGCCGAGCTGTTGCCGGTGCTGCGGCGCCAGGGTGCGCTGCCGGACAAGGAGCTCGCCCGCCTCGAGCGCGAGTGCCACCTGCGGCTCCTCGAGGGCGCGGCCCTCGATCTCGGTGACGACACGGCGGCGGCCCTCAAGCTCACCTGGCGCCGCGTGCCGCCGGCGCTGCAGCAGGATGAAGCACTCCTGCACCGCTACGTGGAACTGCTGGAGAAGGTCGGCGCCGGGGACGACGCGGCAAAGCTCATCACGCGCACGCTGAAGAAGCGCTGGGACCCGGAGCTCGTCAATCGCTACGGTCGCCTGGCGCTGGAGAAGGGAAAGCGCCAGCTCACGCAGGCCGAGCACTGGCTGGGCAAGCACGGCGACGACCCGGCGCTGTTTCTCTGCCTCGGTCGCCTCGCCGCCCGCCAGCAGGACTGGCAGCGGGCGCGGCAGTACTTCGAGCGCAGCATCCAGGCGGGTCCCACGGAAGAGGCCTGCGCGGAGCTCGGCCGGCTGCTGCTGGCCAGCGGTGAGACGAGCCTGGCCGCGCAGTACTTCAACACCGGCATCACCCTGCAGGGCGAGGCCCTCCCGGAGCTGCCGCTGCCGGACGCCGTGGGCGGTAACGACCTCGTGCCCGACGATCGCCGCCTCGACGGCGAGCGGGCCGGGGAAGGGAAGGACTGACCCTCGACGCTACCCGTAGCAGCACCTTCCCTGTCAGCAGCGCCTGGCTACAGCCCCAACCGGTCCCAGATCGCGTCCACGCGCGCCCGGGTGGCGTCGTCCATGCGGATCGGCTCGCCCCACTCGCGGTCCGTTTCACCGGGCCACTTGTTGGTGGCGTCGAGGCCGACCTTGGAACCGAGGCCGGCGACCGGCGAGGCGAAGTCCAGGTAGTCGATCGGCGTGTTGTCCACGAAGGTGCAATCGCGGCGCGGGTCCATGCGCGTGGTGATTGCCCAGATCACGTCCTGCCAGTTGCGCGCGTCGATGTCGTCGTCGGTGACCACGATGAACTTGGTGTACATGAACTGGCGCAGGAAGGACCAGATGCCCAGCATCACCCGCTTCGCGTGCCCCGGGTATTCCTTGCGCATGGTCACGACGGCCATGCGGTAGGAGCAGCCCTCCGGCGGCAGGTAGAAGTCGACGATCTCCGGGAACTGCTTTTTCAGCAGGGGGACGAAGACCTCGTTGAGGGCCACGCCGAGAATGGCCGGCTCGTCCGGTGGCCGCCCCGTGTAGGTGCTGTGATAGATCGGCGCCTCGCGGCTGGTGATCGCCTCCACGGTGAACACGGGAAAGCGGTCGACCTCGTTGTAATAACCCGTGTGATCGCCGAAGGGACCCTCGTCGGCGAGTTCGCCGGGCTCGAGGTAGCCCTCGAGGACGAACTCGGCGCTCGCCGGGACCTGCAGGCCGTGCTCGCGGCAGAGCGGCGTCACGCACTCGGCGAGCTCGGTCTTGCCGCCGCGGAGGAGTCCGGCGAAGGCGTACTCGGAGAGCGTGTCCGGCACCGGCGTCACGGCGCCGAGGGTGGTAGCCGGGTCCGCGCCGAGGGCGATGGCCACCGGGTAGCGCTTCCCCGGATGCTGCTCCTGCCAGTCGCGGTAGTCGAGGGCACCGCCCCGGTGCGACAGCCAGCGCATGATCAGCTTGTTGCGGCCGATGAGTTGCATGCGGTAGATGCCCAGGTTCTGCCGTTTTTTCTGCGGCCCCCGGGTAATGACCAGGGGCCAGGTCACTAGGGGGCCGGCGTCGCCGGGCCAGCAGGTCTGGATGGGCAGCTCGTAGAGATCCACCCCATCGCCCTCGCGCACGTGCACCTGGCACGGCGGGTTGCGCACGACCTTCGGCCCCATGGCCATCACTTTCTTCAGCAGCGGTGCCTTGTCGATGGCGTCGCGGAAGTTCTCCGGCGGATCGGGCTGGCGCAGGTAGGCGAGCAGTTCACCGATCTCGCGCAGGGCGCTGACGTCGTCGGCGCCCATGCCGAGGGCGACCCGGCGCTCGGTACCGAAGAGGTTGGCAAGGACGGGAACGGACGAGCCCTTCGGGTTCGTGAACAGCAGCGCGGGGCCGCCGGCGCGCAGCGTGCGGTCGGCGATCTCGGTCATTTCCAGGCAGGGGTCGACCTCGAGGTCGATACGCTTCAGCTCACCCTGTTTTTCCAGGGCGGCAATGAAATCCCGCAGGTCTGCGTAGCGTGCGGCCATGCCGTGCCCTCTCGGAAGTGGGCGGGGAGTATAGCAAGCTGCGCGCGCTTACTTCCGGCGCATGGACAGGAAGAACTCGTCGTTGGTCTTCGTGTCCTTGAGCTTGTCGATGAGAAACTCGATGGCGGGCAGGTCTTCCATGCCGTGGAGCAGCTTGCGCAAAATCCACATGCGCTGCAGTTCCTCTTCCCCGGTGAGCAGTTCCTCCCGGCGGGTGCCGGAGCGGCGGATGTTGATGGCCGGGTAGACGCGCTTTTCGGAGATCTTCCGGTCCAGGTGCAGCTCCATGTTGCCGGTGCCCTTGAACTCCTCGTAGATCACCTCGTCCATCTTCGAGCCGGTGTCGATGAGGGCGGTGGCGAGGATGGACAGGCTGCCGCCTTCCTCGATGTTGCGGGCCGCGCCGAAGAAGCGCTTCGGGCGCTCCAGGGCGTGCGCATCGACACCGCCGGTGAGCACCTTGCCGGAACTCGGGATCACCGTGTTGTAGGCGCGGGCGAGGCGGGTGATGGAGTCGAGGAGGATGACCACGTCGCGCTTGTGCTCGACGAGGCGCTTGGCCTTCTCGATGACCATGTCGGCCACCTGCACGTGGCGGGCGGGCGGTTCGTCGAAGGTGGAGGCCACCACCTCCGCGCCGCGGATGCCGACGGAGCGCTGCATCTCGGTCACTTCCTCGGGCCGCTCGTCGATGAGCAGCACGATGATGTAGCACTCCGGGTTATTGCTCATGATGGCCTGGGCCATGCTCTGCATCATGATCGTCTTGCCGGCCTTGGGCGGTGCCACCAGCAGGCCGCGCTGGCCCTTGCCGATCGGGGCGACGAGGTCGATGATGCGGCCGGTGAGATCCTCGGTACTGCCGTTGCCCTTCTCGAGGGTCAGCCGTTGCGTCGGGAACAGCGGCGTCAGGTTCTCGAACAGGATCTTGCTCTTGGAGTTTTCCGGCCGGTCGAAATTGACCTCGCCGATCTTGAGCAGGGCGAAGTAGCGCTCGCTGTCCTTCGGCGGACGGATCTTGCCGGTAATCGTGTCGCCGGTGCGCAGGTTGAAACGGCGGATCTGGCTCGGAGACACGTAGATGTCGTCGGGGCCCGCGAGGTAGGAGCTGTCCGCGGAGCGCAGGAAGCCGAAACCGTCCTGGAGAATCTCCAGCACCCCGTCGCCGTAGATGTCCTCACCGCTCTTCGCGTGTTTCTTGAGGATGGAGAAGATGATGTCCTGCTTCCGGGACCGGGCCATGTTCTCGAGGCCGATGCCCTGGGCGATGTCGATGAGCTCTTGCGTTGCTTTGGTCTTCAGGTCGGTCAGGTTCATAGATTTGTTCTGGGGTGTGATTCGAGAGGGAAAGGACAGGCCCGGGTCGCGCGGGCGGCTGGAGGGGCGCCACAGGCACCCGGGTATTGGAGCAGCCGGTCGGGTTTCGGGGTTATTATCGTTGCGCAGGGGTGCGCGACGAAACGAATCTAGCATGGTGGGGTGGGGGCGTCTACCGGTTTTTTCCGCACCGGCCAGCGCCCCGCGACAGGGACCTCAGAGCGCCTCTTCGATGAACTCGACGAGCTGCGTCTTGGACAGGGCGCCGACCTTGGTCGCTTCCGCGGCACCGTTCTTGAACAGGATCAGCGTGGGGATGCCGCGGATGCCGAACTTCGGCGGAATCTCCGGGTTGGAATCCACGTCGACCTTGCACACCTTGAGGCGCCCGGCGTACTCGCTCGCGACCTCGTCGAGGATCGGTGCGATCATCTTGCAGGGGCCGCACCATTCGGCCCAGAAGTCGACGATCACCGGTACGTCGGCGCCCAGGACGTCCTGATCGAAACTGGCATCGGTCACGTGTACGATGTGCTCACTCATAGGGGTCTCCAGCTGGTAGGGGTAAGGGGCAGAGGTGGCTGACGGGGCTAATGCTAACACCGGGCCGGCCAACGACCAATCCGCGCAACGGGCCGCGCAGCCGGGAGTGATGGCAGCGTGGTTCGTCTACCTATTGCGCTGTGCCGATGGCTCACTCTACACGGGCGTGACCCGGGACGTCGCCCGGCGCCTGCGCCAGCACAACGGTGAGCTCGCCGGCGGGCCGCGTTACACCCGCAGCCGGCGTCCCGTGGTGCTTGCCTGGAGCACCGCCGCCAGCTCGCGCAGCGAGGCCCAGCGGCAGGAGGCCCGGATCAAGCGCTGGCCGCGCCGGGCGAAGCTTCGCCTTCTTTACCGTCCGCGCCGCCGCCCGGGTCACTGAACGCCGCCGCGGCCTCCTCGAGGGCCGCTTCAGCCTCCAGCCACGCCTCCTCGAGCGCCTCGGTTTCGCCGCGGAGTTCGCCTTCGCGGCGCAGCAGCGCCGTCAGCTCGTCGCCGGCCGCTGCGGCGTAGAGCGCTTCGTCACCGAGTTTCGTCTGTACGGCGGCAAGGTCCTTTCCGCTGCGCTCCAGGGCGCGCTCCAGTCGCTCC
>CAYTJQ010000009.1:76790-78617 GCA_964438205.1 uncultured Alteromonadaceae bacterium | reverse complement strand
CTGTACGGCGGCAAGGTCCTTTCCGCTGCGCTCCAGGGCGCGCTCCAGTCGCTCCACTTCCCGCTGCAGCGGGCGCAGCGCCTCCCGTCGCGCCGCGGCCGTCTGCCGCCGGCTGCGACGGTCCTCGCCGGCCCCGGTCGGTGCCTGCTCCGGCGTCTCGCGCGGCGACGGCCCGGCGGCGGCGAGGACCGCCGCCTCGTAACCGGCGAGGTCGCCATCGTAGTCGCTAACGGTTCCGTCGGCGACCAGCCAGAGCCGGTCCACGGTGGAGCGCAGGAGGTGGCGGTCGTGGCTCACCAGCAGCACGGTGCCGTCGTAGCCCTGCAGGGCTTCGGCGAGGGCCTCCCGCATGGCGAGGTCAAGGTGGTTCGTGGGCTCGTCGAGGACCAGCAGGTTCGGCGCCTGCCAGAGCACCAGGGCGAGCGCGAGGCGTGCCTTTTCACCGCCGGAGAACGGTGCGATGGGCGTGGTGGCGCGGTCGCCGCGAAAGTCGAAGCCGCCGAGAAAATCGAGGATGTCCTGCTCCCGGGCCTCCGGTGTGCTGCGCTGCAGGTGCTGCGCCGGGCTCGCGGCCAGGTCGAGGACTTCCAGCTGCTGCTGGTCGTAGTAACCGAGCCGGCACCGGTCGGAGGCCTGGTGGTCGCCGGCGAGCAGCGGCAGGCGGCCGACCAGCGCCTTGAGCAGGGTGCTCTTGCCGGCACCGTTGCGGCCGAGGAGCCCGACGCGGTCGCCGGGCGCCAGGCGGAGGGTCACACCGTCGAGGACGACCCGGTCTCCGTGTCCGAGGCGGGCCCGGTCGAGGGCGAGGGCCGGGTCCGTGAGTGGCGGCGCCGGCGGGAACTGGAAACGGAAGGGCGTATCGACATGCGCCGCGGCCACCTGCTCCATGCGCTCCAGGGCCTTCAGCCGGGACTGGGCCTGGCGCGCCTTGCTGGCCTTGGCGCGAAAGCGGCGCACGAAGGCCTCGATCTCGGCCGCGCGCCGCTGCTGCCGCTCCTGCCTGGCCTGCTCCGTGGCCAGGCGCTCGGCGCGCTGGCGCTCGAAATCGCTGTAGCCCCCGCGGTAGGCCTCCAGGCTGCCGCCGGCGAGATACAGCACGCGGTTGCAGGTGGCGTCGATGAAGTCCCGGTCGTGCGAGATGAGCAGCAGCGTGCCGCCGTAGTCCGCCAGCCAGCCCTGGAGCCAGAGGCTGGCATCGAGGTCGAGGTGGTTGGTCGGCTCGTCGAGGAGCAGCAGGTCCGACGGCGTCATCAGCGCCCGGGCGAGGTTCAGGCGGATGCGCCAGCCGCCGGAGAATGCGGCCACGGAGCGCTCGCCATCGCCCGGGGCGAAACCGAGGCCGCGCAGCAGTCGTTCGACGCGGGCGTCGGCGCTGTAGCCGCCGCAGTCCTGCAGCGCCGCGTGGGTCACCGCGGCGCCGTCGAAATCGCCGGCGGCCTCCTGCGTGCGCAGGCGGTCGCGGAGGGCAGCGAGCTCGGCGTCGCCGGCGAGGACATAGGCCGCCGCCGACGCGTCACTGGCCTCGACTTCCTGCGCCATGTGCGCCAGGCGCAGACCGCCGAGGCCTTCGACCTCACCGCCATCGGCGCCGAGTTCGCCGAGGAGCAGGGCAAAGAGGCTGCTCTTGCCGCTGCCGTTGGCACCGATCAGGGCGATGCGTTCGCCGTGGTTCAGCGTTGCCCGCGCCCGGTCGAGGAGCAGCCGTTCGCCGCGGCGCAGGGAGAGTTCACGTAAGATCACCATGGGGGCAGCATTCTACGGGGCCGGCGGGCTACAGAGCGAGCAGGATGGACGCGACGCATGGCAGGTGACAGCGGCACAGGTGAC
>CAYTJQ010000009.1:57951-76690 GCA_964438205.1 uncultured Alteromonadaceae bacterium | reverse complement strand
CAGGTGACCCCGGCAGCGGAGCGCTCTGGGCGGGCATCACGGCGCTCTATGCCGAGCCGGGTGTCGCCGAGGCCTGTCTCGTCGCCCAGGACGAGGCGGGTGCAGACGTGCTGTTGCTGCTTGCCGCCGCCCTCAAGGCGCGCCGCGGCATCAGCCTGCGGGGTACGGGCCCTGCCCTGGCCGCTGCGGTGGAGCCCTGGCGGTCGGAGGTGGTGCGGCCGCTGCGCGGCCTGCGCCGGCGCTGGCGCGGCATCGACGGCGTCGAGCCGCTGCGGGAGCGCCTGAAGGCGCTGGAGCTCGAGGCCGAGCGCGCGCAGTTCGAGCGCCTGGCGCCGTTGCTCGCCGGTCCGCCGGCCGAGGTCACGCCGGCACTCCTGCGCGCGAACCTCTCGGCGGTCGAGCCGTCGCTGTCGCGCGAGCAGCTCGATGTGCTCGTGGCTTCGCTGGGGCGGGGGTGGCGACCGGCCCCCGGCGGGTAGTACCATGCGGCGCATTGATGCCAGTGCGCTTAGCGCCTTCCAGGGGCTCGCGCACCGGCACCGGTTTCCCCCGCAAACGATGGAAAGCACGCTATGAACAGATTTGTCACGCCCGTGGCCGCGGTTGCCCTCGTCCTCGGCCTGCAGGCCTGCAACCAGCAGCAGTCCGGCGGCAGCGAGAGCGCCGCGGGCAGCGAGCCGGTGGCCCTCGATACCCCGAACAAGCGCCTGAGCTACGGCGTGGCCCTCGGCCTCGGCCGTAATATGAAGAACGATGGCATGGAAATGGACATCGATGCCTTCGCCCTCGGGCTGCGCGACGCGTTCAGCGGCGCTGAGCAGCGGCTCACGCCGGAGGAGATCCAGGCGGAGATGGTGGCGTTCCAGGAGAAAATCCAGGCAGAGCAGGAAGCCAACCAGCAGGCGCTGGCCACGGCCAATGCCGAAGCCGCCGAGACCTTCATGGCCGAGAACAGTGCGCGCGAGGAAGTCACCGTCACCGAGAGCGGCCTGCAGTACGAGGTCATCGAGGCCGGCGAAGGTCCCGTACCCGGCCCCGGCGACAGTGTCGAGGTCCACTACCGCGGCACGCTGCTCGATGGCACGGAGTTCGATTCCTCCTACGAGCGCGGCCAGCCCGTGACCTTCGGCGTCGACCAGGTCATCGCCGGCTGGACAGAAGCGCTGCAGCTCATGCCCGTGGGGTCGAAATGGAAGCTCTACATCCCGCCGGAGCTCGCCTACGGTGCCGGCGGCGCGGGCAACGTGATCGGCCCGAATGCGGCGCTCACCTTCGAGGTCGAACTGCTGTCCATTCCGAGCCAGGCCGAAGCGGCGTCCGGCGAGGACGCAGCGGCCGAGGGCTGACACCCGCTTTGGACCGGCCCACGCACCGGTCCACCCCGCCCGCCCCGTCCGGGGCGGGTTGCCTCAGCGCCGCAGCAGCTGCCAGAGGCTCAGCACACAGAGGACGGCGAAGCCCGCCAGCGTCTGCTCGGGGATACTGAGGCCGAGAAAGGTCCAGACCGTCTCCGCGCAGTTGCCGTCCCCCATCATGATGACCGAGAAGGCCTCCGACAGCGGCAGCGTGTCGAGCAGGTAGCCGAGGCTCGGGCCACAGGCCGGGACCTGGTCCTCCGGCAGCTGCTGCAGCCAGACGTGGCGCCCGGCGACGGCCGCACCGCCGCCCGCGGCGAGGACACACAGGCCGGCGTAAAGGCGGCGCCCGGTGATGCCCGGATTGTGCAGCGCCGCCAGCAGCGCGAACAGGCCGGTGAGGATCATGAAGCCGCGCTGGGTTACGCAGAGCGGGCAGGGGGCCAGGCCCAGGTGCTGCTGCAGGAAGAGCACGGCGAACAGCATGGCGAACACCGTGCCGAGGAACAGCAGGAAGAACACGGAACGGGGGGACATGAGCGCTGGCATGGTGCAGGAAAGCTCCCGGGGTCAGAGTGCCGCGTACTGTTCGTAGTAGGCCGCGAGGTAGCTGGCGAAGTCCAGCGAGTCTGCCGCCTCCAGTTCGCGCTGGGCAGCGAGGGAGCGTTCGCGCTCGGCCTCGAGGGCCGCGAGGGCGGCGGCGGCGGGCGCCCGCTCCCGGAAGTAGCGTGCCCAGTGCTCGCTGTAGCGCAAGCCAAGGCGGTAGAAGGGCAGCCCGTCGCGGGCCATCTCGGCGAGTATGCGCGCCGAGGGCGTGGCTTCCGGGTCGCTCACCTTCGCCTCCTGCGCTGCGACCGCGGCGCGGTAGCTGCCATCGCCGTGGGCCGCATCGAGGAGTGCCGCCGTGCGCGCGACGCCCTGCAGCCGTTCGCCGGCGAGGGCGGCCAGCGGCCGGCGGCCGGCTGCCCCGGCCAGCGTGAGCCCCGGTTCGCGGCCGCGGTCGACCACGGTGGCGACGTTCTCGTCGAGCACGGCCTGCTCTGCCGGAGAGCAGGGCGGGCTGTCCTCCACCAGGCAGTGCAGCAGGAACGCGTCGAGGAAGCGGATCGTCTCCTCGTCCAGGCCGAGGGGGGCAAAGGGGTTGACGTCGAGGCAGCGCACCTCGATGTACTCGATGCCCCCGCGGCGCAGCGCCGTGAGCGCCGTTTCGCCGGAGGCGGCGACGCGCTTCGGGCGGATGGTGCTGTAGAACTCGTTCTCGATCTGCAGCAGGCTATCGTTCAGCTGCTGGTAGTCGCCGCCCTCGCCGCGCGGGAACTGCGCATAGGCCGGGTGCGGGGTGAGGATCGCCGCCTTCAGGGTCCCCAGGTAGCTGTCGAGGTCGTTGTAGCAGACCGCCAGGCCGCGCTGGGCCTCGCTGTTGTAGCCGAGGCCGCCCATGCGCAGCGACGTGGCGTGCGGCCGGTACAGCGTGCTGCCTTCCGGGTCCATGGGCTCGAGGCCGTGGTCCCTGCGCCCGTGGAGGAAGCTGGCGCAGACCGCCGGTGAGGCACCGAAGAGGTAGATGAGCAGCCAGGACCAGCGGTGGAAGTTGCGGATCAGGCCAAGGTAGCGCCCGGTGATGTAGTCCCGGCGCGTCCCGGGGGCGCCATCGTCCTGCCAGGCCGCCTCCCAGAAGGCCTCCGGCGGTGAGAAATTGTAGTGGATACCGGCAATGGCCTGCATCATGCGGCCGTAGCGGTGGCCGAGACCCAGGCGATAGACGGTCTTCATGCGGGCGACATTGGAACTGCCGTAGCGGGCGACCGGGATGCCGGCGTCGCCGCTGACGATGCAGGGCATGCTCAGGGCCCAGAGCCGCTCGCTGCCGAGCTGCCGGTAGACGAAGCTGTGGATGTCGGCCAGGGTCTCGAGGGTGTCGTCGATCCCCGTGCTCACGGGGGTAATGAACTCGAGCAGCGCTTCCGAGTAGTCCGTGGTGATGCTGCCGTGGGTCAGGGCGGAGCCGAGCCCGGGCGGGTGCGGGGTCTGGGCGAGCGTGCCCTCGGGGCTGATGCGCAGGCTCTCTTTCTCGACGCCGCGCCGGATCCCCGTGAGCAGGGTCGGCTGTCCAGCGGCCAGCCGCTCGAGCTGTGTCTGCCAGTGCGATGTCACGGGGTATCCTTTGCCGTGGGCCTCGTCGAGAGAACGCGGGAGTTTAGCGGCGAAGCGCGGGGGAGTACAGGATGCGCCCCGGTTGCTGTATCAACCCGCCTCGGGCGTGTCGACGACTTCGAGGGCAGCCTCCCACTGGGCCGTGTCCGAGCCCTCGGCCTCGAGGATTTCGAAGCCGGCGATCCACGCCCCGGGCAGGTCCTTGGCGCGCATGCGCCAGCGCACCTGTCCCACGAGGTAGAAGGGGTCGCTGTGGCCGGGGATATCGACCCCTACCTGCAGGATGGCTCCCACGGTCACGCGCTCGTCGAGCACCACCCGCAGGCCCCGCTGCGAGACCTCGAGGGTATGGCAGCGCACGATCTTGCCCGGGCCGACGGCGCCCGGGGGCGGGGACTCGATCTCTATGAATACGGTACTCGCCAGCGGCAACCGGAAAAAGCGCCGCTTGTCTGTCTGCTTGCCTGTCTGTTTATCTGTCATGGCCGATCCTCCCGAGACTATTCGTCTCGCTGCTCCCTGGCGCGCTGCACTTCGTCGCGGAAATAGCTCTTGGTCTCGAGAATGTCCACGAGGCCGTCGTCAATGAGTTCCAGCAGTTCGCTGCGGCTGATTTCCCGCAGCGCGATGCCGCGCCGGTTCACGAAGATATAGTGCTCCCGGCGCGGGTCGAAGACGACGAGTTTTGCCATGATCGGGGTCTCGCCATCGTGGAAGCCCAGCCAGGCTCCCATCGGTACGTCGAGCGCCGGACCCGGCGGGAGCCGGCGCCGTCGCCCGCTGCTGCCGGGCGGCTGCCCGCCGTCGCCGGACCCCGGTGAGTCCCCGCTGTTGTTGTCTGAGTTCACGAGTTCGAGCTCCATGGACGGTTGCGTTTGGAAAGCCTGCCGGGTTCCGGCGGCCGCGGCGACCTCGGGGCTACTCGCGGGCGCCGCGAGCGTTTCTCCTTCCCTGTCGGCCCGCCAGTCATCTGCCCGGTCGTCGTGGCCCGGTTCCGCTGCCGCGACCTCGTCCTCCTCCCCGGGCGCCGCCTCCGTCTCTGCGGGCGGCTCATAGTTGGGGTCGACCAGGGCGCGCAGCTTGTGTTCGTCGTCGATACCCGCAGCGTGGGCCAGGGAGAGGCTGAAGGTGTCCGCGGTCGCGAGGTGCCTGGCCGCCCCGGAGCGCAGGTCGTCGATGAACTGGCTGCGGCCGAGATCCATGGCCTTCAGGCCGACGGCATTGGTGAACAGGAGGTGGTGCCCCTCCTCCAACTGCAGGCTGAGGCGGGCGCGCAGTTCCCCCTCCTCGTCGCGGAGCATGAACCACTGCCCGGTCTCCAGCGCCCGGGTCTCGTCCGCCCCGTCCTCGTCGTCGTTCTTCTCCCCCGGGATGTCGATGGGCCGGGCCGTGGCCAGGCCCAGGTCCTGGCCATGGCTCATGCGCAGGTGGACGTACTCGACCAGGCCGATGGCGTCGTCCGCGGCAGCACTGTCGTGCTCGAGGCTGAGCAGCCACTGGCGCAGGTCCGCGGACAGTTTTCGCAGCGCTTCGCTGCTCCGGTCGGTCGTGTTGCCCTCCGGCGGTTGCACCGACGCCATCAGCTGATCGGTGATGCGCCCCGCCTCCCGCCACTCGGAGGAACTCGTGCCGTGGCGCAGCGCGACGAGCTGGAGGCTGTCGTACCAGGGGCCCTTGATGAACTCGGCGATCGCCGCAGGCAAGGGGTAGCTGGCCAGGCCCTGGTTCAGAAGTCGACCGGCCTCGCGCCGCGCCAGCCGCATCCTCGCTGCCGCTTCTTCCGTCTCCTCGAGCCGGCGCACCATGCGCGCGGCCCGTTCCTCGTCGCGCTCCGTTGCGGCGGCCAGTTCCTCCGCGACCGCGGCGAAGTCCGTGTCCGGATCGTCGTGCCACTTTAGCGCCTGTTCGACCCCGCGCTGCACGCGCTGCTCGAGCATCTGTCCGGCCCGATCGAGACGTTCCTGCCAGCCGGTGGCACTCGCCTGGAGCTGGTCGAGGAGCCGGTGCAGCGGGTGCTCGCCGGGCTGGAAGAAGCGCTCGTCGCGCAGGGCCACGGCCGCGGCCAGGGGCAGCAGCCTGCGCAGGGCCCCGCGCATGGTCCCTTCCACGGGGTAATCCCGCTCCCAGCCCTCGAAGGCGAGGGTCACCCACTCGATCGTGGACGCGTCGGTGGCCCTGGGCACGTCACCGTCGTCATCCTTGCCCTGGCGACGGAGGACCTTCAGGGGTGTCTCGCCCTCCTCGCAGGCCGCCCTGACCCGGGCGGCCAGGGCGTCCGCGTCGAGCAGCTTCGCGTCGGGCCCGGGGTCCTCGTGCGGGAAATTGCGGTTGACCAGGTCCCGGAGAGAGCAGGGAAGCGGCAGGTGTTCGTTGGGCAGCGTCATCGCGACGAGCCGTGGGGCATCAGTGGACGCTGCGCAGCAGCTGGTCGACCACCTTTTCCAGCTGGCGCAGGTTGTGGCATTCGGCCGCGAGATGGCAGGTGCTCAGGTAGCGGTGCATCTCGGAATCACCGGTTCCCCAGGCGCGCCGCGACTCCGGGTTCAGCCAGATCACCTGTTTACTGCGCTGGTAGATACTCTGCATGATCGGAAGCTCCGGATCGCCCCGGTTATTGCGCGCGTCGCCGAGGATGATAACCGATGTATGCCGGTTTATGTCATTGAGGGCCAGGCGGGAAAAGTCCCGCAGGCTGGCGCCGTAGTCGGTCGCGCCGCCATAGCGCCAGTTCACGAGTTCCACCGCCCGTTCGATGGGCTCTTCCTCGAACAGCCCGCTGACTTCGCCGAGGTGGCTGGAGAAGGCGAAGCTGCGCATGCGCGGCAGCACGTCCTGCAGGCTGTAGAGGAAGATCAGCAGGAACTTGGCGTAGGCCGCGACGGAGCCGCTGACATCGCACAGGGCGAGGACCTGGGCGCGGTCCCTGCGCCGCTGGCGCCAGTGCGTCTGCATGAGTACACCATCGTGGGGAATGCCGGCACGCAGGGTGCGCGCCATGTCGAGGCGTCCCCGGCGCCGCGGCCGCGGCCGCGGGCTATGGCGGCTGGCGAGCCTGCGCGCCATGCGCTGCACCAGCTCGCGCACGCGTGCCGTGTAGTGCTGCTCGATGTTCGACAGCCGCGTCTTCGCCAGTACGTCGTCCATGAACTGCCGGTTGTGCCCCTCCGCGTGCAGCAGGTATTGCGCGTCCACGTAGTCGCGCACCTGTTCCCGCAGCAGGTCGCGGTAGCCGCGCAGCCGATCGAGGGCGGGGTCGCCGCGGCGCTCGAGGTCGATGATGGCGCCGCGGAGCTGGTCTTCACCCATGGCGTTGAGGATGCGCCGTGTGTACTGCCCCTTCTGCGTGAACAGGCGGATGTCGGCGATGCCGGCGTCCCTGCCGGCGCGCCGGAGCCGCGCGCTGAGTTCGCCGCGCTGGCCGCCCAGCAGGGCCTGCATGAGTGGTGAGGCGAGGAGTTCGCGCACCGATTCACTGCCGGTGGCAGCGCGGTCGAGCACCCGGTCGCCGCTCTCGCCGCCGCCCTGGCCGTCGCCCGCTGCTTCGATCGCTGCGGGCGGTGTGCTGCCAGCGGCGTCATCGTCGCCCGCGAGCGGGCCGGCGGCGGAGAAATCGCCGGCGCGGGGGTCGAAGTAGCGATCGAAGAGCACGCGAAAGGTCTCCTCCTCCCGGCGGCTCTTGGCCAGTGCCGCGGCGAGGCCGTTGCGCAGCCGTTCCCGGTCGCCGTAGCCCAGGGCCTCTGCGGCAGCCACGGCGTCCAGCGTCTCCGCCGGCGATACGCGCAGGTCGTGGCTGCGCAGGATGCGCACGAAGCCGACCAGCCAGCTTTCCATCGCCGCTCAGGCCCCCGCGCGCAGCAGCTCCGGGAGGGACGCCTCGGCGGTCTCGATGTCCTGCTCGAACTTGAGGAGGATATTGAGGGTGCTGCGGGCCACCTCCTGCCCCAGCTCGTCGACGTGCAGCAGGACCAGGCTGCGAGCCCAGTCGATCGTCTCGGAGATGGCCGGTGTCTTGCGCAGGTCGAGCTCCCGGAGCGAGTGGACGAAGGCGACGAGCTGCTGGCGCAGCGCCGCGGCGACCTCCGGTACCCGGGTCTGCACGATGCGCTCTTCCAGCGCCCGGGACGGGAAGGGGATATAAAGGTGCAGGCAGCGCCGCTTGAGGGCGTCGGAGATTTCCCGGGTGTTGTTGCTGGTGAGGAACACGAGGGGTCGGGCGCGGGCGCGGATCGTGCCGATCTCGGGGATGGAGACCTGGTAGTCGGAGAGCGTCTCGAGCAGCAGCGACTCGAACTCGTGGTCGGCCTTGTCGATTTCGTCGATGAGCAGCACGGCGCCGCGCTCCTGGCGCAGGGCCGTGAGCAGCGGTCGCGGCTCGAGGAAGTCCTCGGAGTAAAAGATGTCGCCGAACTCGTGCAGCCGCTCCACCGACTCCGCGACACCCCGGGCGCCCTGGAGGAGGTCGCCCAGCTGTTCCTTCAATACCTGCGTGTACAGCAGCTGCTTGCCGTACTTCCACTCGTAGAGCGCCTTCGCCTCGTCCAGGCCCTCGTAGCACTGCAGCCGCACCAGGGGCAGGGACAGCAGCGTCGCCGCGGTCTTCGCCAGCTCGGTCTTGCCCACCCCCGGCGGGCCCTCGACGAGCACCGGCTTGCCGAGGCGGGCGGCGAGGAAAACGGCCGTGGCGATCTTTTCGCTACAGATGTAGCCGAGGCCGTCAAAGCCGTCCTCGATGGCGCCGACGGACGCGAGCTCGCTGAATTCGGGGATGTGCACGGAGTCTCCTCGTGAGGGTTCAGCCGCCGGTGGTGCTCATGAAGCGGACGATTTCCGGCTCGTCGCTGTGGCTGAAGTGATGGCGTTCGGGCTTGCGCGCCATCGCGCCCGCGATGGCGCGATGCAGGGCCAGGGGATCGCCCTGCGGTCGACGCAGGAGCTCGCGCAGGTCCAGGGAATGCTCGTTGCCCAGGCAGAGCAGCAGGCGCCCCTCCACGGTGACGCGGACCCGGTTGCACAGGTGGCAGAAGTTGTTGCTGTGCGGCGAGATGAAACCGACCCGGCTGTCGCTGCCCGCGATACGGAAGCGCCTTGCCGGGCCGGCGGCGCCGGCCGGGTCGCCGAGGGCCTCGAGGCGGAAGTCGTCGGCGAGGCGTTCGCGCAGGTCCGCACTGCTGATGAAGGCCTCGGCCCGGCTGTGCTCGTCGATGTGCCCGAGGGGCATCTCCTCGATGAAGGCGATATCGAGGCCGCGGTCGCGGGCGAAGGTCACCAGGTCGACCACCTCGTCGTCGTTGCGTCCGCGCAGGACGACGGTATTGAGGCGGATGCGGTCGAAGCCGGCACTGCGCGCTGCCTCGATGCCGGCCAGGACCCGGTCCAGGTCGCCGGTGCGGGTGAGCGCGCGGAAGCGGTCCGGCTGCAGGCTGTCGATGCTGATGTTCAGCCGGCGGACGCCGGCGTCGCGCAGCGGCGCGGCGAGTTCGGCCAGCCGGGCGCCGTTCGTGGTGAGCACGAGTTCGTCCAGGCCCGGCAGCCGGCCCAGGCGGCGCGCGAGGTCGACGATGCCGCGGCGCACGAGGGGCTCGCCGCCGGTGAGGCGGAGCTTGCGCACGCCGAGGTCGACGAAGGCCGCGGCGACACGCTCCAGTTCCTCCAGGCTCAGTACCTCCCGCCGCGGCAGGAAGGTCATCTCCTCCGCCATGCAGTAGACGCAGCGAAAGTCGCAGCGGTCCGTGACGGACAGGCGGAGGTAGCGAATGTGCCGGCCGAAGGCGTCGACCAGCTCTTCCGGGAGCGGTGCGGGCATGCCCCGAGTCTACCCGCCTGTCGCCCCGCACTCCAAGCGGCGGCGACCTTTACTTGCCACCCCCGCTGGGCCAGCATGGCGCGATTCCCACGGAAGCGAGCGGCATGACGACAGCAGCAACCCGCCCCGTCCCCTGGTCGGCCCCGTGATCAGCCCGGCGCGCCTGGCCCTGCCCGGGGGCCCGTTGCTCGCCGCCGGCGCCGTGGCCTGGCTGGCCGCCGCGGGGCAGCCGGTGCCCGTGCTCGTGGTCGCGGCGGTGGCGGTGCTGTGCGTGCTGTGGTGGATCTTCGAGCCGCTGCCGATCCCCGTGACCTCGCTGCTGCCCCTGGCGGTGCTGCCGCTGGCCGGCGTGCTGACCCCCGCCGAAGTCGGCGAGGCCTACGGCTCGCCGCTGATTCTCCTGCTCCTCGGGGGCTTTCTCCTGTCGCGCTCCATGGAGGCTTCCGGTGCGCACCGGCGTATCGCCCTCGGCATGATCCGCCTGTTCGGGGCGAGCAGCGGACGCCGCCTGGTACTGGGCTTCATGGCCGCTGCGGCGGTGCTGAGCATGTGGATCAGCAATACCGCGACCACGCTGATGCTGCTGCCGGTGGCCCTTGCCGTGCTCGAGGGCGCGCGCGAGCGCGAGCGCCTGGCGCCGCCGCTGCTCCTCGGCATGGCCTACGCGGCCAGCGTCGGTGGTGTCGGCACCCCCATCGGTACGCCGCCCAATCTCATCTTCATGCAGGTCTTTGCGGATACGACCGGCGAGGCCGTGAGTTTCCTGACCTGGATGGGCTGGGCCGTACCGGTGGTGCTGGTGCTGGTCCCGCTCATGGCCCTGGTGCTGACCCGCAACCTCGGCGGCGCTATCGCCGTCGAGCTGCCCGCCGTCGGTCCCTGGCGTAGCGCCGAGCGCCGCGTGCTCGCCGTGTTCGCGGTGACCGCGCTGCTCTGGATCACGCGCAGCGAGCCCTTCGGCGGCTGGAGCGGCTGGCTCGGGCTCACGCAGGCCAACGATGCGTCGGTCGCGCTCCTGGCGGTGGTCGTCATGTGCCTGCTGCCGGACGGCAGGGGAGGACGCCTGCTCGACTGGGAACACGCCAGCTCCATTCCCTGGGGCGTGCTGCTGCTCTTCGCCGGCGGCATCTGCCTCGCCCGCGGCTTCGTCAGCTCGGGGCTGTCGGACCTCCTCGGCGGCTGGCTGGCGGGCCTTGCGGGGCTGCCGCCGCTCGCGCTCATCGCCGCCATCTGCCTCGGGGTGACCTTCATGACCGAGGCCACCTCGAACACGGCCAGCACCTCGCTGCTCATGCCGGTGCTCGCGGCGGCGGCGCTCGGCGCCGGTATTGCCCCGGAGCTGATGATGGTGCCCGCCGCCATGAGCGCGAGCTGCGCCTTCATGCTGCCGGTTGCCACGGCGCCGAACTCGGTCGTCTACGGCTCCGGTCTCGTCACCACCGCCCGCATGGCCCGGGAGGGGCTGCTGCTCAACTTCCTCGGCGCGGCGGTGATCAGCGTCGGCTGCTACGTCGCCCTGGGCTGAAGCCCGGCGCTGCCGCCCGCAGACGAGCCATGCAGGCTAGAATGGGCGGCCCAGCCCCCGTCCGGAGTCCCGCGCCATGTCCCCAGGTCGCCGCCTCGCCCTGCTGCTGCCCATCGTCATTGCCCTGGGCCTGCTCTATCCCGGGATCACCGAGCCGGTCCTGACGCTCAGCGGCGAGCTGGAGAAAAGCGAGGTCGCGGAGCTCGGCATCGAGCTCATCGCGGGCCCGGAGGCCGAGGGGCAGTCGCGGCAGGTGCTCAACATGATCTCCACCTTTCTCGGCCTGGACCAGCTCGAGGGGCGTGTCGAGGCTTACCGAAGCACCCGCTCCATCGCGGGCATGGCGCGCGAGCTGGCCGACGGCGGCAACGTCCTGGTCGCGGTGCTCATCGTCACCTTCAGCGTTGTCATCCCGGTGGGCAAGCTGCTGTTGCAGGCGGCCGCAGTGCTGGCACCGGCACCGCTTACGCGGCCGCTGCTGGTATGCAACGGGGCCCTGTCCAAGTGGTCCATGGCGGACGTCTTCGTGATGGCGATGCTGGTGGCCTGGCTGGCCGGCAAGGCGTCCGCGCACGACGGCGGGCTACTGATCATGCAGGCGGAGCTGGAGCGGGGGTTCTGGTTCTTCCTGGCCTATTGCCTGTTCGCGATCGCCGCGGGCATCCTGGTCTTGCGCCAGGTGCCCGCCGCGGAGGCGCCTCGCCGGGGCGGCGAGGGCTAGGGTGCTAGAGGAGGGCGAGGATCGCCTCGGCGGCGCTCACCTCGACCCCGGGGCCTTCCTCCACCTGCAGGTGGGTGACCACGCCGTCGTCGACGACCATGGCGAAGCGCTGGCTGCGCATGCCGAGGCCGAAGCCGCGGCCGTCGAGTTCGAGGCCGAGGGCCCGGGTGAAGTCGCCGTTGCCGTCGCCGAGCATGAGGATCTCGTCGGCGTTCTGTGCCTTGCCCCAGGCGTCCATGACGAACGCGTCGTTCACGGCCATGCAGGCGATCGTGTCGACGCCCCTGGCCTTGATCTTGTCCGCGTTGACCACGTAGCCGGGCAGGTGCGTCATGCTGCACCCGGGGGTGAATGCGCCGGGCACGGCGAAGAGGACCACCTTCTTGCCGTCGAAGAGCTGCGCTGTCGTGACGTCTTCCGGTCCGTTGTCACCCATGACCTGCAGCTTGCCGTCGGGGATGCGATCGCCCACGTTGATGCTCATTGCCTTCTCCTTCGTCTTAGCGGGGGTGGCGGACTCCGGGCGGGTCCGGGCAGGAAGCATAGCAGATGGCCGTGACCCTTTGCCCACGCTTTGCCCACGCTGTGCCGGGGCCCAGCGGGCGCGGCCCGTCTTCCTCGCAGACGATGCCCTGCTGATCCACGAGCTCGGCTGCCGACCGCCCCGTCAGGCGGCGGGTCCGGGTTCAGGCTCCTCCTCGAGCATCTGCCGGTAAATGGCCTCGCAGTCGCGGTAGAAGGCCAGCTCGCGCTCGCCGAGATAGGGAGCGACCATCGTCAGCAGCTGCAGCACCCCCTGGTGGATGGTCACCAGCGGCGGCCGCGAGGGGTGCAAAAGCCGCTCGTAGTTGAACCAGAAGGTAAGGGTCAGCGTGAGGTTGTCGACGAGCCCGACCAGCTGCTGGTCGCGGGCGCCGATGACCTCCCGCTGCAGCAGGTTGTCGCAGATCGCGTAGAGCGCCGCGCGCTTCAGCTGCAACAGGCGCTGGAACCCCTTGTGGATCGCCGGGTAGCGGCGCAGCAGGTCGTCCAGGTTGTGGTAGAGAAAGCGGTACTGGAACATCTCTTCCAGCACCACGTAGAGGTAGTACCAGTTGTTCTCGACGCCGTCGCGGCCGCTGTCCAGGGGTTTCTCCAGGGGGGCTGCGAGCGTCTCCCCCAGTGCGACCTCGTACTGGTGAAAGAGCTCGGCAATGATCTGGTCCTTGCCCTTGAAGTGGTAGTACAGGTTGCCGGGGCTGATCTCCAGCTCCGTCGCGATGTCCAGGGTCGTGGTATGGGCCTCGCCGGCCTCGTTGAACAGTTCGAGGCTGGTGACCAGGATGCGGTCACGGGTTTTCACGGGCCGGCTTTTTCAGTCAGCTGGTCTTGCGCGCCGGCGCTTTCTTACGGGTCGGTGCCTTGCGGGCCGCGGTGCTGCGGGCCGGGCTCTTCTTGCGGGCCGCGGCTTTCTTCTTCGGCGCCTTCACGGTGCCGCTGGCGGCCAACGCATCGGCGAGAGCGTCCACCTTGTTGGTGAGCCGGTCGATCTTCTCGTGCAGGGCGAGCAGGTCTTCGCCGCGCACCGGGCGCTGCAGGTTGAAGTTGTCGCGCACCCGGTTGATCCGGTCCTCGACCGACTGCCGTGCACTCTGGCTGGCGCCGCGGGCCTCCTCTTCGAGCGCAGCCCCGGCCTTGACCAGGTCCTTGAACAATTTCGGTGGTTCCACGCCGGCCTTTTCCAGCCGGCCCTGGGCCTCGTCCACGGCGCGACCGTAGGCGCCGACCCCGGCGAGCCAGATATTCTTGGCGATCTCGCTGGCCTTGTCCGACACCTTGCTCTTCTCATCAGTCATGGCGGTACCTCCTCGTTATTATGTGGTGGTGGCTGACGCCGGGAGAACATTAAGGCAGAAGCGGCAGGCAAAAAAAAGGGGCCGCAAGTGCGGCCCCGGGGGTCCCAGTGAGGGACAAGTGAACCTGGATGGGTACGGCCCTCAGGCCGCGGTCTTGAAGCCGACGGACTCCTTCAGCTCGCTGAAGCGCTCGCGGGCCCTGTCGAGGCGGGCCTCGAGTTCCTTGCGATCGGCCAGACCGTCGAGCTTCGGCAGCTCGAGGTCATCGAAAGCGCTGCGCGCCTGCTTCTCGACCTTCTCGCCGCGCTTGACCAGGTCGGCGTACAGCTTGTCGGCCTTCTTGCGGCGGGCTTCCAGCTCACGCTGGACGCTGGTGAACTGCTCTTCCACCTGGTCGTAGGCTTTGCCGTAGAAACCGAGGCTGGCCAGGAAGGCCTTGCGGCTGGCTTCCCGGGCGCGGGTTGCGAAATCGTCGCGCGCTGCGGCCTTGCGGCGCGGCGCACTCTTGCGTGCGGTGCTGGCCTTGCGGGCCGTTGTGCGACGCGCGGTGGTTTTTGCGGCGGGGCGCTTGCGGGCCGTCGTCTTGCGCTTCGGGGCCGCCTTGGCGGCGCCACTGCTCTTTGCTTGCGTCTTTGCTTCTGCCATGACTGCTTCCTCCTTGTCGCGGGCGGGGTCTGCCGCCCTGAAACTGTGGTGGTGTCGACCACTCACTACGGAAGATAGGGGAAATAATTAGAGTAAACATACTAGAGAGACGGCGCGGCGCTGCCGTCGGCGGGGAGGGTGGAGCGCTGCGGCGTGGAGCGGGCGGGCGCCGGGTGCCCGCCAGGCTCCGTCAGTGCTTCAGCCGGCGCTTCCGTCGGGCTGCGGGCCGGCGGCCACGACGGCCGCTGCCGGGTTGAACTGCTCGATGTTGTCCTGGAACAGCCGGGCCAGTTTGCGCGCCTGCTCGTCGTAGGCGGCCGTATCGCCCCAGTTCTCGCGGGGGTTCACGAAGCGGTCCTCGACGCCCGGGATGGCGAGCGGGAAGTCGAGGTTGAGGATAGCCAGGTGGCCGGTCTCGGCACCGATCAGCTTGCCGCTCTGGGCGGCGTGCACCACGGCCCGGGTCACCGGGATCGGGAAGCGCGAGCCGGTGCCGCCCGGTGCGCCGGAGCCGCCGGTCCAGCCGGTGTTGACGAGGTACACCCGGCTGCCGAAATCGTCAATGCGCTTCATCAGCAGCTCGGCGTAGTCGTTGGCGGGGCGCGGCATGAACGGTGCGCCGAAGCAGGTGGAGAAGGTCGGGTGGATACCGGCCGCGGCGCCGACCTCCGTGGAGCCCACGCGGGCGGTGTAACCGCTGAGGAAGTGGAACGCCGCCGCTTCCTTGGACAGGATGGCGATGGGCGGCAGCACCCCGGAGACGTCACAGGTCAGGAAGATGACGCAGTTGGGTTCACCGGCGGCATTGGCCGGCACCCGCTTGGGAACGTGTACGAGCGGGTAGCAGCAACGGCCGTTCTCGGTCAGGCTCGTGTCGTCGTAATCCGCGTGGCCGCGCTCGTCGACAACGACGTTCTCGACGATGGCGCCGAAGCGGATCGCGTCCCAGATGATCGGTTCGTTCTCTTGCGACAGGTTGATGGTCTTGGCGTAGCAGCCGCCCTCGAGGTTGAAGACGGAACCCCGCGTCCAGCCGTGTTCGTCGTCGCCGATCAGGTAGCGCTCGGGGTCGGCCGACAGGGTGGTCTTGCCGGTGCCCGAGAGGCCGAAGAACAGCGTGGTCTCGCCGTCCTCGCTGACGTTGGCGGAGCAATGCATGGCCATGACGTCCTTCTCCGGCAGCAGGAAGTTCTGCACGGAGAACATGGACTTCTTCATTTCACCGCCGTACTGCATGCCGGCGATGAGGATCTTGCGCTGGCCGAAGTTGACGATCACGGTGGCGTCGGAGTGGGTGCCGTCGCGGCCGGGCTCGCAGGCGAAACCGGGTGCGTTGAGGACGGTCCACTCGGGCTTGTGATCGCCGTTGTACTGCTCCGGCTTGATGAACATATTGCGGCCGAACAGGCCGTGCCAGGCCCACTCGGTGATGACCTTGACGGGCAGGTAGTGGTCGCTGTGCGCGCCGACGTGCAGGTGTGAAACGAAGCGGTCGCGGCAGCCGAGATAGCTCTCGACCCGGTCCCAGAGCGCGTCGAAGCGGTCGGCTTCGAAGGGGCGGTTGACGCTGCCCCAGGCGATGGCGTCCTCGCTGGAGGGCTCGCGGACGATGAAGCGGTCGGCCGGGGAGCGGCCCGTGCGCTTGCCGGTGGTGACCAGGAGGGCCCCGGTATCGGTGAGGGTGCCCTCGCCGCGCTTCAGCGCCTGCTCAACAAACTGGGCGGGTTCCAGGTCGACGTATTCCTGGCCTAGCTGCGTGTCTGCGGTCATCAATCAATCCTGTCGGCTGTCCCGCCACGCAGCGGGACCGGGGAGCGGCCGGGGGCCGGGTCGGTTTTCGGGGCCGCGATTATGGCAGATTACGGGACGCCGTGCGAACGGCACGGGGCGGGGTTCAGTGGATCGGGTCGCCCCGTTCCGGGAGCAGTTCGGGCGCTTCGAACACGTACTGCTGGTTGCAGAATTCGCAGTCCATGGTGACCGACCCCTGCTCCTCGAGGATGTCGCGAATCTCGGCCTCGCCGAGGGTCGCGAGGGCGCGCCGGCTGCGCTCGCGAGAACAGCTGCAACGGAAACGCACGGGCTGCGGGTCGAAGAGCCGTACCGGGTCCTCGTGGTAAAGCCGATTGAGGAGCGCACCGGCATCGAGGGCCAGCAGTTCCTCGCGGGAAACGGTGGCGGCGAGGGTGCAGGCGTGGGTCCACTGGGCCTCGCGCTCCAGCGGGTCCGGCGTGAGCTGCGTCGGCAGTTGCTGGAGGAGGAGCCCCGTGGCCCGGGTGCCGTCGCAGGCAAGCCATACCCGGGTGTGCAGCTGTTCGGATTGCTCGAAGTAGGCGTCGAGGCTCTCGGCGAGGGAATCGCCGTGCAGGGGTACGATGCCCTGGTAGCGGCGGCCGTGCTCGGGCTCCACGGTGATGGCCAGCTGGCCTTCTGCGAGCAGCTCGCCGAAGTGGAGGGACGTGGCCTCTTGTGCACCGCGGGCGATCGCGCGCACGGCGAGGTCCGAAGTGCACTCGGCCATGATCAGCGGCACCTGGCCGCTGCTTCGGGCCTGCAGCGTGAGGCGGCCCTGGAACTTCAGCGTCGTTGCCAGCAGCACGGCGGCGGCGAGGAACTCGCCGAGCAGGTCGCGCACCCCGGGGGCGTACTGGTGATTCTGCAGGATCGCGGCAAAGGCGCCGTCGACGCGCACGACCTCGCCGCGCAGGTCCGCGCCCTCGAAGAGAAAGCGGCGCACGGCGCTGGCGGTGGGCGTGGCGGCGTCCTGGGTGGGTACGTCCATGGGCGCAATGGTACCGCATTCGGTCTCCCGCCTGTGGTACCTTCCCGGCTCCGCGCCGGAGGGCTTCGTGAACACCGCCATCCTCTATCTGTCGACGGTGCTCATCTGGGGCACGACCTGGATCGCTATCCGCTACCAGCTGGAGGGCGCGGCGCCGATGGTCTCCATCGCCCACCGCTTTGCGCTCTCGGCGGCCGTGTTGCTCCTGCTCACGGTGCCGGCGCGGCGCCTGGCCCGGCTCGCGCCGCGGGACCACGGCTTCGTGTTCCTGCAGGGGCTGTGCCTCTTTTCCGGCAACTATCTCTTCATCTATGCCGGTGCCGCCGATCTCGCCAGCGGTCTCATCGCCGTGGTTTTCTCGACCATGGTCATCTTCAACATCGTCGGGGGCGCGCTGTTCCTGCGCCTGCCGGTCAGCCCCCGGGTTGCTGTGGGCGGGCTCCTCGGGCTCGTCGGCATGGCCGGTATCTTCCTGCCGGAGCTGTCACAGCTCGACAGCTCGGCGGTGACGCTGCGTGCCCTCGGTCTCTGCCTGCTGGGCACGGTGTGCGCCTCGGCCGGCAATATCATCGCGGCGCGCAACCACCGCCAGCAGCTGCCGGTGCTCACCTGCAATACCTGGGGCATGCTCTACGGGTGCCTGACGCTCTACACGGCGGCCCTGGTGAGCGGCACGCCCATCGTCCTGCCCCTGGAGCGCGACTACCTGCTGTCGCTCGTCTACCTGGCGCTGTTCGGGTCGGTGATCGCGTTCTGGGCCTATGTCACGCTCATCGGCCGCATCGGTCCGGACCGCGCCTCCTACACCACACTGCTCTTCCCGCTGGTGGCCCTGGCCGTGTCGACGGTCTTCGAAGGCTACCGCTGGAGCTTCTCCGCGGCCCTCGGCCTCGTGCTGGTGCTGGCCGGCAACTGGCTGGCCATGCGGCGTAACCGCGCCTGACCTATACTGCCGCCTTTCGCGAGCCGCGCACCGATCCCGGAGTTCCCATGGCCAGCTTCCGCCTGCGCAAGGCGACCACCCAGTCCCGCCCCGAGCTCCGGGCCACGGCGTCCGCCCTCGCCGCCGAGCTCGAGGCCGCGCACGGCGTGCGCGCGCGCTGGGAAAGCGACGACGTGGTTGCCATCCGCGGCGCGGGGGTCGAGGGGCGGCTGACCCTCGCCGACGATGCGGTCGAGGTGTCGGTGCGCCTCGGCCTTCTCGCCTCCGCGTTCCAGGGGCCGCTCAAGGCCGAGATCGAGCGCTACCTCGACGAGCACCTCGGCTGACGCTGACCCCCGCCAGCGGGTCCGGCCCCGCTACCTGCGCCGCGAAAGCGTCTGCCAGCTCCTGGCCCCGGGCCAGGCAGGTGCGCCAGTTGGCCAGCCGTTCTGCCGTTTCCAGCTTGGTGAAGTCACCGCGGTCCGGGATCTTGCCGAGGGGGAGACCGGCCACGAAGTCCGGGTGCGGCGCGATCAGCACCAGCCGCTCCACCAGTTCCGGGGCCAGGCGGCGCCAGGGCAGGAACTTGTCGAACCAGCCGGGGGTCAGGTCGCTGCGGAAGTGCGGATAGAGAATGAGCCCGCCGGCGCGCAGGGGGCGGGGGTCGAAGTGGTAGTCGATGATGCCGCCGTCCCAGTAGTGGCCGGGCGGTGCGCCGGGGATATCCCGCTCGCCCGCCAGCAGGAAGGGGATGGAGCCGCTGGCGTGGAGCACGGCCCGGACATTCTCTTCGGTGAGCGGCGCTCCCCGCGTGGCGAAGCCCCGCAGGGCCGGCGCTGCCGGGCCATCATTGCTGGAAAAGTCGCTGGAGCCGGGGTTGGCAAAGCCGCTGGAGAAGATCACGCGCTGGAACGCGGCGGCCAGCCCCGGCCGGGCCAGCACATTGGCACTCGCCGCAGCGGCGAGGCCGAGGGCGAGCAGCGGCCCGCCCGCCGCG
>CAYTJQ010000009.1:55185-57851 GCA_964438205.1 uncultured Alteromonadaceae bacterium | reverse complement strand
ATTGGCACTCGCCGCAGCGGCGAGGCCGAGGGCGAGCAGCGGCCCGCCCGCCGCGGCGCAGGGCCCCCGGCCCCGGGCGGTGACGATGTGCGTGGTAATCCGCGGGTGGCGGGCGATCGCCTCGGCACCGGCGCTGCCGAGCAGCTGGTCCAGCGTGGCCAGGCTGGTGCGGCTCACCTCCGCCGCGTCGGGGCGTGCCGAATAGACCTGGCCGAGGTAGGACTCGGCGAAGCGGTCGATGGCGGCTACCGGGTCAGCCTGGGCCAGGCAGGCGTGGCGCCAGGCGCCCACGGACGAGCCGAGTACCGCCAGGGGGTGCGCCGAGCGCTGCAGGTAGTCGCCGAAGAGGTAGCGGTCCAGGGCCGCGAGGATGAACCACTTGGGGCCGCCGGAGGCGCCGAGCAGCAGGCTGAACAGGGCCGGGTCCCAGCCGTGGCGGCCCAGGGTCGCCGCCGCTTCGCGGCCGGCGTGGATCGCCAGCGGGCTAGCCACCGGCGCGCACGTCGGCGGGGGAACGCCCGGTCCAGCGCCGGAAGGCGCGGCGGAAGTTCGACGGGTCGTTGAAGCCCACCATGTAGGCGATCGTGGAGAGCGGCAGCCGCGTCTGCGTGAGATGGCGGGTGGCGTGTTCCACCCGCACCCGGTCCAGCAGGGCCTGGAACGATTCCCCTTCCCGGGCCAGCCGGCGGCGGTAGGTGCGCGGGCTCATGTTGAGCAGGCGCGCCAGCTGCGGCATCTGCGGATACTGGCCCTCGAGCTTGCGCAGCAGGCGCAGGGTCTGCTCGGCGACGGAAGCATCGCCCTCCAGGTCCTGCAGCAGCCGGGTGCACTCCTGCTCGTAGAGCGCGCGTAGCGCCGGGTTGGAGGAGGGCAGCCGGGTGCGCAGCAGCGCTCGATCGAAGCGGATGCGGCCGCGGGGCCGGTCGAAGTGGACGTGATCGCCGAACAGCGCCCGGTATTCGGCCTCGTGGGCCGGCGCGGTGTAGGGGAATTCCAGCTCCAGTACCAGCTCCTCGCGGCCGAGGAGGCCGCGCAGGGTGTTGCGCATGGCCGCCCCCATGAGCTCGAAGCCGAAGACCTCGAGGTCCGGGTCCGGGATGGCCACGGTGGTGATTACGCACTCGCGTTCCGTCACCTCGTATTCGAGTTCCAGCGCCGGGGACAGCAGGTGGTAGTAGCGCATGAAGAGGTCGATGACCTCCGCCAGGTCCCGGCAAGTCATGAAGGCCTGGCCCAGCACCGCGTGGGCGCTCAGGTTCAGCCGCTCGCCGAGGCGCAGTCCCAGGGCGGGGTCGCCGGTGAGGCGGTGCGCATTGGCGACCAGTCGGACGAAGTCGCCCTGCGACACCCGGGCGCCGATAGCGCTGATGCCGCTCTCGGCCAGGGTGGTGCCTTCGAGGATCGCCGCCTGCGGGTGTCCACGCCCGGTGACCAGGTCGATGAGAATGAGAACGTAGGGCGCGGGGGTCGTGGGGGCTGCCATGGGACTATTTGGCCATATATGACCCCATTGTGGCAACCACGCACCTTGTTCCGGGGCGGGGGCGCTGGCCTGATAGGCGAAAGGCCGATAACGATAGCAGGAGTCACCCCATGAAAGTCGAATGGAAAGAACAGTCCCCGCGCAAGATCCAGCAGTTCGCCCACGCCGACTACCCGCGGGAGAATCCCGACCTCGAGGACCTGCTCACATCCGAGGACGTGGATCATATCGCCGAGATCTTCCAGACCCCGCTTACCGGTTCCTACAACTGGGACTACAAGGTGCAGGACGATCGCATCAAGAAGCTGTACGACCTCGGCAAGCAGCTCAACTGGGACCCGGAGGTCGACATCGACTGGAACCGCCCGTGGCCCGACGAGGAGCGCGCGCCGGAGCTCATGAACCTGCACGAGTACCCGCCCTACCTCGCCATGGACGACAAGACCAAGGACGAGTTCTGGCTGCACATGAATGCCTGGAGCCTGTCCCAGTTCCTGCACGGGGAACAGGGCGCGCTGCTGGTGGCCTCGCAGCTCTGCTCCTGCGCGCCGACGCTGAACGCCAAGCTCTACGCCGGTTCGCAGACCTTCGACGAGGCGCGGCACGTCGAGGTGTTCAACAAGTACCTGCAGAAGCGCATCGGCGTCATGTACCCGATCAACACGCATTTGAAGAGCATCATCGACAAGATTCTTACCGATCCGCGCTGGGACATGAAGTTCATCGGCATGCAGATCGTCATCGAGGGCCTGGCGCTGTCCGCCTTCAACACGACCCGCGAGACCACACCGGATCCGGTACTCAAGGACGTGGTCTACCTGGTCACCCGCGACGAGGCCCGGCACGTCACCTTCGGCGTCAACTACCTCGAGGAGTTCGTCAAGACCCTCTCCGACGAGGAGCGCGAGGAGCGCGCGGAGTTCGCCTACCAGGCCTGTGTGGTCAGCCGCGAGCGGCTCGTGGCCACGGATGTGTTCCGGCACTTCGGCTGGGATGTCGAGGAAGCGCGCAAGCAGGTGCTCGAGGGCTTCGTCATGTCCACCTTCCGCAACCTGCTGTTCCAGCGGGTGGTGCCGAACCTGAAGCGCATCGGGCTGCTCACGGACACCGTGCGGCCGAAGTTCGAGGAACTCGGCATCCTCGACTTCGAGAACCTGGCCACGGACGGCGACATCGACTGGGC
>CAYTJQ010000009.1:40270-55085 GCA_964438205.1 uncultured Alteromonadaceae bacterium | reverse complement strand
CGGCTCTTGTGCCGCGCGGCCTTGTTCTTGTGGATGATGCCCTTGTCGGCCATGCGGTCAATGACCGGGACCGCCTGGGCATAGGCCTCGCGGGCCTGCTCCACATTGCCGCTCTTGATCGCTGCGACAACGCCCTTGATCCTGGTGCGCACGAGGGAGCGCAGGCTGGCGTTGTGGGCGCGGCGCTTTTCCGCCTGGCGGGCGCGCTTGCGGGCTTGCGGTGAGTTGGCCACGGTGTGTCCTCTGAATCGTCAACTGAAAATCGGGAGCGCGGAGTATCCACAGGTGCGGTATCATTGTCAACCTGACGGATAGCAGCACCGGGCGCCCGTTTTCAGGCGCCGCCGCGCGCCACACAGCCGGGCCACCTACCGCCCGACCAGCAGGAGTACCCCATGCCGCTCAAGCCCGACAGCGTGCACATCTGGCGGACGCCCGATGGCCATCATTACCTGCACTGGGAGACCAGCGACCCATCGACGGCAGTCGCCGTCGAACCCCTCGCGGCGGCGGCCGAGACCAGCGCGCTGCCGCCGGGCAGCCCGGGAAGGGTCCGGGTCTCGGGCCTGCCCGCCGCACGGCGGCACTTCTTCCGCCTCCGCGACAGCCACGGCACGGAGGTGGTCGCGCCGGCCCGCGGTCTCGGGCTGCCCGGGGGGGTGAATTTCCGTGACTTCGGCGGCTACCGGGCCGTCGACGGGCGCCGCGTCCGCTGGGGCTACCTGTTCCGCTCCGGCAACCTGGCGCGGCTCACCGAGGAGGCGCAGGGCATGTTCGCCGGGCTGGGCATCGACATGGTCTGCGACTTCCGCCGCGAAGACGAGCAGGCGAGCGACCCCAGCCGGCTCCCCGGCGAGACGCGGCGCGTCAACCTCGCGATCACCCCCGGGAGCCAGGGCAGCGCGCTCTACGGCGAGCGGCACCGGCTCACCGGCGCCGAGGCCATGGCCGAGGCCATGCGCGATATCAACCGGGAGTTCGTGCGCTCCCAGAGCGACCGCTACGCGGCGCTCTTCGGCCATCTGCTGGCGCCCGGCAACGAGCGCGTCCTCGTGCACTGCGCGGCGGGCAAGGACCGCACGGGCTTTGCGGCGGCGCTGATCCTGTTCGCCCTCGGTGTGCCCCGGGAAACGGTACTGCATGACTACCTGCTCACCCGGCACTATTTCGATCCGGCCGGCGAGCTGATGCGGGTGCGGGAGAAATATGACATGCATCACCTCGAGGACGAGACGCTGCTGCCGATGCTGCAGGTGGACGAGAGCTACCTCGGCGCGGCCCTGGCCGCCATCGAGGAGGACTACGGGTCGGTCGAGGCGTACCTGGAGAAGGCCCTCGGAATGGGCCCGGCGGAGCGGGCTGCGCTGGCTGCCCGCTACCTGGAGGAGGAAGACTAGCCGAGGCCGAGGCCGAGCAGGAGTAGACCGAGCATGGCGACGCCGATGCTCTGGCCGGCCTTGTCGAGGCGGGACAGGCCGTAGAGGTAGGCCAGGGGCGGCAGGAGCGTGGCGAAGAGGCCCCAGGCATAGTCCTCGCGCCAGGCGGTGATGAGCATGAGTACCCAGCTCACCAGCAGCAAGGCAGCGCCAAAGGTCGTCATTGCAGCACTCGCAGCGTCCATGGTTCCTCCGTGATGGACTTGGGGGTCTTCAAAGCGCGGAAAAGCCTACCAGAATGGGCCGCGGGCGCCAGTGTTTTAGCGCTTACCGTTACCGCCGGGCTCTTTCTGACGGATGACGCTTGGGGGCTTTTTCGTTAAGGTTAGGCGCTTTTTTTCGAGGATACCCGCGTGAGCGAGCACGATCCCTACGCCGACATCAGGCCCTACCGCGATGACGAGGTCGCGCCGGTGCTTGCCCGGCTGCTCGAGGACCGGGAGCTCACTGGCGCCATTGCGGCGTTCCGCTTCGGTGGCCTGGCGCGGCTGCTGCCGTTCCTGCTCCGCCCGGCGGTGCGCTGGTATCTGAGGCGCGAGCTGCGCGGGGTCCAGACCGTCCGCGACCTGCAGCTGGTGATCCGCGGTTACATGGACGCCATGATCGAGAACACCACCGCCGGCCTGACGGTGACGGGACTCGATCAGCTCGACCCGGCCCGGGCCTGGCTCTTCGTGAGCAACCACCGGGACATCGCCATGGACCCGGCCTTCACCAATTACGCCCTGCACGTGAGCGGCTTTGACACGGTGCAGATCGCCATCGGCGACAACCTGCTCACCAAGCCCTGGGTCGCGGACCTCATGCGCCTGAACAAGAGCTTCGTCGTGCGCCGCTCCGCCGCCGGCCCGCGGGAGCTGCTGGCCGCCTCCCGCCATCTCTCCGGTTACATCCGGCACGCCCTCACGGAGGAACATGCCAACGTCTGGATCGCCCAGCGCGAGGGGCGCGCCAAGGACGGTATCGACCGCACGGAACCCGCGGTGATCAAGATGCTCTCCCTGAGCCGGGACAAGGCGAGCGAGGACTTCGGCGAACACATCGCCAGCCTCGGCATCGTGCCGGTGGCCATCTCCTACGAAATCGACCCCTGCGATGCGCTGAAGGCCCGCGAGCTCGCGGAGCGCGCCCGCACGGGCGCCTACGAGAAGGGGGAACAGGAAGACGTGGCCTCCATCGGCGTGGGCATCGCGGGCAGCAAGGGCCGGGTCCACGTCGGCTTCGGCACGCCCCTGGACCGGCGCTTCGACAGCGCCGCGGCCGTGGCTGCCGAGATCGACCGGCAGGTGCTGGCCGGGTTCCGGCTGCACCCGAGCAACTTCCAGGCCTACGAGGCCCTCGAGGGCCGGCCGGCGCCCGCCGGCCTGCACTGCGAGGCCGGCTCCGTGTCGGCCGCCGCGTTCCGGGCGCGCATGGAGGCGATTCCCGCCGAGCACCGCCCCTACGCCCTGGCCATCTACGCGAACGCGGTGCGCAGCCAGCTCACGGCCCTCCGCGAGGCGGCCTGACGGACTTGCTGAGCGAGGCCCTCAAGGACCGGATCCGCGACGCCTACAGCGCCACCGTTGCCGCGCGCAACCTGAGCCCGCGCCGCGGCCAGCGGCAGATGATCGGCGCCGTGGCCCGCGCGCTGGCGCGGCTCCCGGGCGATGGGAGCGCGCCATCGGAGCCGCCCATCTGCGTCGTCGAGGCGGGTACCGGTACCGGCAAGACCCTGGCCTACGCCCTCGCGGCCATCCCTATCGCCCAGGACCGGGGCAAGCGCCTGGTGGTGGCGACCGCCACCGTGGCCCTGCAGGAGCAGTTCGTGCACAAGGACCTGCCGGACATCGCCGCCGGCAGCGGCCTCGCCTTCACCGCGGCCCTGGCCAAGGGCCGGCGGCGCTACGTGTGCCTCAGCAAGCTGGACCGGCAGCTGGCGCAGGGGCAGGACGCCTCGGCCGCCATTCCCCTCTACCCCGACGAGCTGCCGGCCAACGGCGCCGGCGACGCGCTGCCGGTCTACGAGGCCATGATCGACGCCCTCGGCCGCGGCAGCTGGGACGGCGATCGGGACAGCTGGCCCGAGGCGCTGGACGAGCCTACCTGGCTGCCGGTCACCACGGACCACAACCAGTGCACCGGGCGGCGCTGTCCGAACGTGGGCCAGTGCAGCTTCTTCCGCGCCCGCGAGGCGCTGCAGGGGGCCGATATCGTGGTCGCCAACCACGACCTCGTGCTCGCGGACCTCGCCCTCGGCGGCGGCGCGATCCTGCCGGCGCCGGACGACACCATCTACATCTTCGACGAGGGACACCACCTCCCGGACAAGGCCCTGAATCATTTCTCGAGCTTCTGCCGCCTGCACAGCACGCGCCAGTGGCTGCGCGACAGCGCGCGCGGGCTCGCCGCGGGTGAGGCGGACATCGGCGGGGTCGCGGGTGTCGGCACTCTCCTGGAGCAGTTGCCGGGCCAGCTGGAGGAGCTCGCCGAGGGCCTCGAGGTGGCGGAGGACGCGGTGGCGGCGCTTCTTGCCGGGGAAGATGCGCGCACCGGCCGGGAGGCCGAGCGACTGCGCTTTCCGCACGGGGTGGTACCGGAAGCGCTCGTGCCGCTGGCGGGCACGCTGGCGGCGGGTTTCGGTCGTCTCGCGTCAGGCCTGGCCCGGCTCGAGGGCTGCCTCGAGGACGAACTCGAGCAGGGCGACCGGCAGGTCGTCGAGCCCTGGCACCTCGCCGTCGCCGGCATGCGCGGCCGGGCCGAGAACACCCTGGCCCTGTGGCAGGACTACGCGGTGCCGGACCCGGAGGGCCCCCCGCCCCGGGCGCGCTGGATCAGCCGCACCCGCGCCGGTGCGGGTGGGCCCGTGGGGCACGATCTCCTGTGCAGCCCGATCCTGGCGACGGATATCCTCGCCGAGCATCTCTGGCCGCGCGCCGCCGGCGTGGTAGTGACCTCGGCGACCCTGACGGCCCTGCGCAGCTTCGACCGCTTCCGCCAGCGCAGCGGTGTCCCCGAGAACGCGATCTTCGAGGTTGTCGGCAGTCCCTTCGACTACACCCGGGCGACGCTTGCCGTTCCCGCCATGGCGGCGGACGGGGGCAATGCCGCTGCCCATACGGCCGAGCTCATCGAGCGTCTGCCGGATTGGCTGGACCCGGCGGAGGCGGCGCTGGTGCTGTTCGCCTCGCGGCGGCAGATGCTGGACGTGCGCGACGGCGTCGCCGACCGCCTCGGCGACCGGCTGCTGGTGCAGGACAGTCTCGGCAAGCAGGAGATCCTGCGCCGGCACCGGGAGGCGGTGGACGCGGGCCGGGGCAGTATCATCTTCGGCCTGGCAAGCTTCGCCGAGGGCGTGGACCTGCCCGGCGACTACTGCCGCCACGTGGTCATCGCCAAGCTCCCCTTCGCCGTGCCCGACAGCCCCCTGGAAGCCGCGCTCGCCGAGTGGGTGGAGGACCGGGGCGGCAACGCCTTCATGGAGATCAGCGTCCCCGACGCGGCGCTCCGCCTCACCCAGGCCAGCGGCCGGCTGCTGCGCACGGAGGCGGACGGCGGGCGCATCACCCTCTGCGACCGGCGCGTGGTCACGCGGCGCTACGGCCGCGCGATCCTCGACTCCCTGCCCCCGTTCCGGCGCGAGATCGCATGAAAAAACCGGCGGGCTTGCGCACCGCCGGTTCCGGGGAACCCCGATCGATGGATCAGAAGTTGTAGGTCACCTCGCCGCCGTAGACCTGGCCCTTGGCCAGCGGCGAGAAGGTGCCGCCGGTCGGTACACCACCGATGTCCAGGGGCAGCTGCGTGTCGCCACCGTGCTTGACCTCGTCCAGCATGTTGCGACCGTAGAGCGAGAACACCCAGTGGCCGTCGTTGGTGTAGATGTCCACCCCGGCATCCAGGATCTCCTGGTCGAGCACGAAGCCGCGGTTGTCATCGGTCCAGGCCATCTCGTCGCGGTAGGCGTAGTTGATCCGTGCCGTGGCCACCGCCCAGGAACCGAGCGGGATGTCGTAGGTTGCGCCGACACTCCAGGTCAGTTCCGGTGCCCGGGGGATTTCCAGGTCCTCGTCAGCGCCGCCGATGATGCCGTCCTGGTTGAGGTCCACGAACACCTCGTCGTAGCTGGCATCGATGTAGCCCACGGAGGCGAGCACCAGCAGGTTGTCGGTCACCCGGAAGGTGCCGTCGACCTCGGCGCCGAAGATCGTCGCGTCGGCAGAGTTGCGTACCAGCTGGATCACACCGGCGCCCTGGCTGGGCAGGTTGATCTCCCGCTGCATGTCACTGATCTCGTTGTAGAAGAGCGCGGCGTTGAGGCGACCCCAGTCGTGCGTGCTCTTGTAGCCCACCTCGAAGCTGTCGACCTGCTCCTCGTCGAAGGGCCCGGGGACGTCGGCCGGGTTGAAGGAGGTGTTGCGCAGGTTGTAGCCACCGGACCGGAATCCCCGGGCCCAGAAGCCGTAGACCTGGGAGCGGCCATCCAGGGCGTAGCTGAGCCCCACTTTCGGCGCAAAGGTGCCCCAGCTGTCCGAGTCCTGGAAGTCGAAGGGACAGGCCGGGCCCTCGACGATGTTGCAGGCCCCGGCGAAGGCGGGCGGTGAAGTGATATTCTGGCTCAGCGACGCCACGTCCGCGGACTTGTCCTCCTCCGTATAGCGCGCACCGACGCTCAGGGTCAGACGGTCCGTGAGGTCGTAGTCCACCGCGGCGAAGGCGGCAACGGTCTCGACGTCGTAGATGCCGCCGCCGTCGAACTGGGCGCCGGCGACCACACCGCCGGTCGCGATACCGACCAGTTCGCGTCGCTCGTGGTACTCGATGGCGTTGTCGAACCAGTAGACACCGGTGGTGATGTTGGCATTGCCGAACTGGCCGTTGTAGCGCAGTTCGACGCTGTGCTGCTCAGCCTCGAGCCAGGCGGGGGCATGGAACAACCAAACCGGTTGTGCATCGATGTCAGACCGCGAGGTGGAGCTGGAATCGCGCCAGCCGTAGATGGCGGTAATCGTGCCGTCGCCGAGGGCCACGCCCTGGTTGTACTCGACGGTCAGGAAGTCCGAATCGATGTTCTGGAAGCCGGGCTCGTCGATGGCGAAATCGAAGGAGTCACGATCGAAGTTTGCGAAGGCACCCGGGGTGCCGTCACCGTTGGTGTGCGTCTGTGCCGCCGGGCCGTCCCCTTCGATGTCGGTGTTTTCATAGCGGATCAAGAGCTCCGACATGTCAGTGGGTGTCCACTGCAGGGTGCCCCGGATCATCTGCTGCTCGACCGCGCCGAAGTCGCTGCCGTCGAACTGGTTCTCGAAGTAGCCCTCGTCCTCGTTGTAGTAGGCGGTGAGGCGCAGGCCCAGGGTGTCGGTGACCGGGCCGCCGACGGCTCCCATGGCGTAGTAGTTGAGGCCGCCGTCGCCGCCGCCATCAATCGCGGTGCGCAGCGTAGCATTGAACTCGTCACCGGGCTTCTTGGTATTCATGAGGATCGCGCCGCCGGTCACGTTGCGGCCGAAGAGGATCCCTTGCGGGCCGCGCAGTACCTCGATGCTTTCGAGGTCGAAGACATCGAAGATGATGCCGTTATTGACGCCGAGGTAGACGCCGTTGACGAACACGCCCACCGTCGGATCGATGCTCGGGATGGAGCTGTTGATGCCCAGGCCGCGGATGGAGAAGTTCTGCGTGCCGCGGGTGGTGCCCACGTCATCGAGGGCGACATTGGGCATGCCGACGCCGAGGCTGGTCAGGTCGCGGACCTTCAGGGCCTCGATCTGGTCGGCGCTGAAGGCGCTGATGGCCAGCGGCACATCCTGAGCGCCTTCCTCGCGCTTTCGCGCAGTGACCACGACCTCTTCAAGCAGGGTGGCCGAGCCGCTACGGCGCTGCGGTTCCTGCGCCTGGGCGCTGGTCGCCAGGCCGCCGCTGGTGACCGCGACGGCAATGGCCAGGGGGGAGAGTAGGGCGGACTTACGTGGGATCTCGGGGCGCATAAGATACATCCTGTCGCTATTACTATCGTTAGGCGTTGGTCAAGCGCTGCTGCGGTGACGCGGCCGTATTATGCAGTGCACGGTGCAGGCCAAGCATCACTCGAACAGTAAACGAATTGTGACTCTGCGCCCATAAGTTTCAAGGTGTTGGGGCGTGAATTTGACGGGCGACTCAACAGTGGGGGTGGGGTCTATTGGAGCGGGTGATGGGAATCGAACCCACGTCATCAGCTTGGGAAGCTGAGGTTCTACCATTGAACTACACCCGCAGGGGAAGCGCAGCTTAGGCCAACTCCCCGCCGCCGTCAAAAGGCGCCGCTCTGGTACCCTGAGCGGGCGAGGAGGGGCCCCATGCACACCCAGGTTGCGGAAGTACTGATCGACATCGAGGCGGAGCTCAGGCAGCTACAGCTCTGGGAATTCGAATCGCCGCCGGACGAGGCCTTCGCGTCCACCCAGCCGTTCTGCTTCGATACGCTGACGCTGCCCCAGTGGCTGCAGTTCGTGTTCCTGCCGCGCATGCACGACCTCGTCGCCGCCGAGGCGGCGCTCCCCGGGGACTGCGGTATCCGGCCCATGGCCGAGGAGTACTTCCGCGACGCACGGCTGCCCATCCGCGACCTGCTGCTCGCCCTCGACCGGGTCGACCGGCTCCTCGGCGGCGCTTGAGCGGGTCGCCACGAGCGCCGGGCTAGCCGCCCAGCCGCCAGTCCAGGGAAACGCCCACGATACGCCCGCGCGCCAGCGGGCTGAAGGTCCCGCCCAGCGGTTCACCGATGAACACGGCCGGCAGCTGCGAGTCGCCGCCGTGCTTGACCTCGTTCAGGAGGTTGCGGGCATAGGCGGCGACGGTCCAGCGGCCGCTGCCGCTGGTCCAGGCGAGGTCCAGGTCGACCAGGTCCTGGGCCAGGATGTAGCCCAGGTTGTTGTCGGTGTAGGCGACGCGGTCGCGGTAGTTCCAGGCGGCGCGGGCGTCGAGGCGGCCGCCGGCGACGGCGCCCCGCCAGCGCGCTTCCAGGCTGCCGGTCCACGCCGGCGCCCGGGGCAGCTCGAGATCTTCATCGGCGGCGTCGACGGTGCCGTTGCCGTCGAGGTCAAAACGGACTTTCGTGTAGCGGGCATCGAGGTAGCTCGCGGTCGCGGCGAGGGTGAGGCCCGCGCCGGCGTCGACGGTGAGGTCCAGCTCGGCGCCGGACAGCTCCGCGCTCGCCGTGTTGCGGATCAGCTGCAGGATGCCGGCGGTGCCGCTCGGCAGGTTCACCTCCCGCTGCATGTCCTCCACCCGCGTGTGGTAGAGGGCGGCATCCAGGGCCCAGGCGCCGGCGCGCTGCTTGTAGCCGAGCTCGACCGTGTCCACCTGCTCCTCGTCGTAGGGCCCCGGGGGCTGGGCGGCGTTGGAGTTGCGCAGGTTGTAGCCGCCGGAGCGGAAGCCGCGGGTCCAGCTGGCGTAGCCGTGCCGATCCGCATCGGGCCGGTAGCTCACGCCGAGCCGCGGCGACAGCGTGTCCCACTGGTCGCGGTCGCGGAAGTCGAAGGGGCAATCGCCGCTGACCACGATGTTGCAGGGCACGGGGTTCAGGTTGAAGGAGGCGACCTGCACCGCTTTCTCTTCCCGGGACAGGCGCAGGCCCGCGCTCAGGGTCCAGCGCTCGTTGAGCGCGTAATCGGCGCTGCCGAACACGGCCGCGGTCTCCAGCTCCTGTTCGCCGCCGCCGTCCTGGGTAAACTGCGCGCTGCCGGGCACACCGCTCTCGCCGAGGAACAGGCGCCGGTCGTGGTAAGCCAGGTCGCCGGAGAAGAGATACACGCCGGCGGTGAGATCCAGCGCGGACCCGAACTGCCCCTGGTAGCGCAGTTCGTTGCTCCACTGCTCGGCGTCGACCCAGCCGGGGGAATGGAACAGGAAGTCCGGTTGTCCGTCGATGTCGCTCATGGCTATGGAGGACTGGTCCCGCCAGCCGAAGATGTTGGTCACCGTACCCTCGCCGAAGCCCACGGCGCGGTCCCAGCGCAGGGTCAGGAAATCGCTCTCCACGGACTGGTAGCCGCGCTCGTCGATCGCGAACTCGTGGCTGTCCCGCGGGAAGTTGCGCGGGGTGCCGGGAATCCCCGAGCCGTTCGTGTGCGACTGCGTGGCCGCTCCCTCGCCGTCGATATCCGTACGCTCGTAGAACAGCGTCACCGTGTCGGCGGCCGTCGGCTCCCAGACCAGCGTGCCCCGGGTCATGGCCTGCTCGACGGCGCCGAAGTCATCGCCATCGGCCAGGTTTTCGAACCAGCCCTGGTCGTCGTTGCCGTAGAGCACCAGCCGGCCCTTCAGGCTCGCGCTCAGCGGGCTCGCCAGGCTGCCCATGAGATAGCGCGACAGGCCGCCGTCGCCGCCGCCCTCGATGGCCGCACGCAGCTCGGCCTCGAAGCGGTCCCCGGGTTTGCGGGTCTCCAGCAGCACCGCGCCGCCGGTGACGTTGCGACCGAAGAGAATGCCCTGCGGGCCGCGCAGGACCTCGATACGCTCGAGGTCAAAGATATCGAAGACGGTGTCGTTGTTGACCGCGAGATAGACGCCGTTGACGAACACGCCGACCGCGGGGTCGATGGACGGGATGGAGCTGTTGATGCCGAGGCCGCGGATGGAGAAGTTGGCGGTGCCGCGGCGGGTGCCGACGTCGTCGAGCAGTACCCCGGGCAGTCCGGCGGAGAGCCGGGTGAGGTCGCGCGCCTTGAGCGTCGCGAGGTCCGCGCTGCTGAAGGCGGTCACCGCGATCGGCGCCTCGATGGCGCGCTCGCTGCGCTTGCGTGCCGTTACCAGCACCTCCTCGAGCGGGGGTCGGGCGCCTTCGTCGGTGGCCATGGCGGGAACGGTGGCTGCGGCGGTGCCGAGCAGGAGGGCGGCGGTGACGGTACGGTGCATGGCGGGCTCTCCGGTTGGTTGGCGCGCGAAGGGTGCGTCAACCGCCGGAAGCTGTCAACCGGAGCAGACCTCAAAGGTTAACAAGTTTGCCTTTACCGGAGGCACGCCTCGTGCCGACCGCCGGCCTTGCGGCCGCTGTCGCGGCGAGGCGCCGCTCCCACAAAGGGCCTTGCCCTGAGGGAGCGGCCCTGCGGGTCAGACCCGCTCGACGACCGTGGTGATGCCCTGGCCGAGGCCGATGTACATCGTGGAGATGCCCCAGGTCAGGTCCCGGTCCTGCATCACGTTGAGCAGGGAGCCGGTGATCCGCGTGCCGGAGCAGCCGAAGGGGTGGCCCAGGGCGATGGCGCCGCCGTGGACGTTGACCCGCTCCTCCATGCTGTCCAGCAGGCCGAGGTCCTTGAGCACCGGCAGGGCCTGCGCCGCGAAGGCCTCGTTGAGCTCGACCATGTCGATGTCGTCGATGGACAGGCCCAACTGCTTCAGGGCCTTCTTCGTCGACGGCACGGGGCCGTAGCCCATGATCGACGGGTCCACGCCGGCCACGGTCATGGCGCGGATGCGGGCGATCGGCGCAAGGCCCAGGGCCTCTGCCTTCTCTGCCGAGAGCACCAGCATGGCCGAGGCGCCGTCGGAGATCTGCGAGGAGGTGCCGGCGGTCACCGTGCCGCCCTGCGGGTTGAAGGCGGGCGGCAGCTGCGCGAGGCCTTCCAGGGTGGTTTCCGGGCGGATCGTCTCGTCGCGGGTCACCGACACCAGGGCCCCCTGCTCGTCGTGGCCCTCCACGGGGATGATCTCGCGGTCGAACTTGCCGTCCTCCGTCGCCTTGTGGGCGAGCTGGTGCGAGCGCAGCCCCAGCTTGTCCTGGTCCTCGCGCTTGATGCCGTGCATGAGGCCGAGGTACTCGGCGGTCATGCCCATCATGCCCGCGGCCTTGGCGACGTTGAGGCCGAGGCGCGGGTTGATGTCCACGTCGTCCATCATCGGCAGGTGGCCGAGGTGCTCCACGCCGCCGACGAGGTAGACGTCACCGATACCGGCCATGATGCTGGCCGCGGCGGTGTGCAGGGCCGACATGGAGGAGCCGCAGAGGCGGTTCACGGTCTGCGCGGGCACGGTGAAGGGCAGCTGGGCCCGGAGCACGATGTTGCGCGCGAGATTCATGCCCTGCTCGCCCCGCTGCAGCACGCAGCCCCAGATGAGGTCGTCGATCTCCGCCGGGTCGAGCTTGTCATTGCGGGCCAGCAGGCCCCGGATCACCGCGACGGACAGGTCGTCCGCGCGGACGTTGCGGAAGCAGCCGTTCTTCGACCGGCCCATGGCGCTGCGGGCGAAATCGACGATGACGGCGTCTCTCGGGTTGGCTTTCACAGTCATTCTCCTTTACGCGAACCGGCGCTCAGTAGTAGGTCTCGCCGGCGGCGAGCCTGGCTTTCATGCCCTCGGTGAGCTCGTAGCCCTTGCCGAGGTCCGCAAATTTCTCCGACTGCTCTGCCAGCCAGGGCAGGCCGACGGTATCGAGCCAGCGGAACACGCCGCCGCGGAAGGGCGGGAAGCCGATGCCGTAGACCAGGGCCATGTCCGCTTCGGCAGCGCTGCCGACGATGTTCTCTTCGAGGCAGCGGGCGAGTTCCGTGGCCATGGGCAGCATCATGCGGGCGATGATCTCGTCGCGTTCGAACTCGCGGCGCTCGCCGCAGACCGGGGCGATGAGCTCGTAAGCGGTCTCGGACAGGGTCTTCTTCGGCTTGCCGCGCTTGTCGGGTACGTAATCGTAAAAGCCCTTGCCGTTCTTCTGGCCGAGGCGTTCGTTCTCGAACATCACTTCCGTCGCGGTCTTGAAGTCGAGCTTCATGCGGTCCGGGAAGCCCTCGGCCATGACGCCGGCGGCGTGCACGCCCGTGTCGATGCCGACCACGTCCATGAGGTAGGCCGGGCCCATGGGCCAGCCCCACTGCTCCATGACCTTGTCCACGGCCTGGAAGTCGGCGCCGTCGCGCAGCAGCTTCGAGAAACCGTCGAAGTAGGGGAACAGCACCCGGTTCACCAGGAAGCCGGGGCAGTCCTTCACCACGACGGCCTTCTTGCCCATGCGGTTGGCGTAGGCCACGGTGCGGGCGATGGCGGCGTCCGACGTCTTCTCGCCGCGGATTACCTCGACCAGCGGCATGGCGTGCACGGGGTTGAAGAAGTGCATGCCGCAGAAGTTCTGCGGCCGCTCCAGCGCCTCGGCGAGTTGGGTGATGGAGATGGTCGAGGTGTTTGACGCGAGGATCGTGTCCTCGGTGATCTGCTTCTCCGTCTCGGCGAGCACCGCGTGCTTGACCTTCGGGTTCTCGACCACGGCCTCGACCACGATGTCGACCTGGTCGAAGCCGTCATAGCTGAGCATGGGGTCGATGCCGTTGAGCACCTCGCCCATCTTCTCCGGCGTCATGCGCCCGCGCGCCACGCGCTTGGACAGCAGCTTGCCGGCCTCGGCAAGGCCGAGGTCCAGGCCTTCCTGGGCGATGTCCTTCATCTTGATGGGGATGCCCTTGTAGGCGGACTGGTAGGCGATGCCGCCGCCCATGATGCCGGCGCCGAGGACCGCGGCCCGCTCGATCTGCTTGTCCGCCTGCTTTTCCCAGCCCTTCGCCTGCTTGGAGAGGTACTGGTCGCCGAGGAAGATGCCGACGAGGGCGGCGGCCTGCGGCGTGGTAGCCAGCTCGGCAAAGCCCCGCGCCTCCACCGCGAGGGCGTCTTCGAGGCCCATGCCCCGGGCCTCTTCGATCACTTCGACCACTTTCATCGGGGCCGGGTAGTTCCTGCCGGCCTGCTGCCCGACCATGGCCTTCATGGTGAAGAAGGCCATCATGGCCTCCGTGTCGTTCATGGGCAGGGGGCTTTCCTTCGCGGCCCGGCGAGCGGCGTAGTCGAGCCGGCCGTCGGCGGCGTCGGTGAGCATCTGCAGCGCGGCATCGCGCAGGGCGTCCGCTTCCACCACCGCATCCACCGCGCCGGCCTTGAGGGCGGCGTCCGCGCGCTGCTCCGCACCGGTGGTGATCCAGGTCACCGCCTCGTCCACGCCGATGATCCGCGGCAGGCGCGCGGTGCCGCCCCAGCCGGGCAGGATACCGAGCTTGGTTTCCGGCAGGCCGACCTTGGCGGCGCTGGCCATGACCCGGAAGTCGCAGGCCAGGCAGACCTCGAGGCCGCCGCCCATGGCATAGCCGTTGATCGCCACGACGCTGGGAAAGGGCAGGGCCTGCAGGCGATTGAAGTTGGTATTGTTGACGCCGGTGAAGCCGGCGATGTCGTCCGCGCCGGCGCCGAAGAGTTCCGTGAACTCGGTAATGTCGGCGCCGACGATGAACACCGGCTTGCCCGAGGTCACCAGCAGCCCGCGCAGGCCCTGCTCGGCCTCCAGGGCATCGAGGGCCGCGGTGAGATCGGCGACGGTGGCCTGGTTGAACTTGTTGACCGACTCGCCGGCGAGATCGAAGCGCAACTCGGCGAAGTCGCCATCGAGGCGAGCCACGGAAAGCGCGTCACTCTGGTAGATCATGGTGAGGTCCTGTTGCTGTAGGCAATGGATGCCGGCGCGGGAGCCGGCGGGGGCCTTACAGTGTAGCGCCCGCTCCGGGTCCTGTGAATGTGTGCAGTGTAAATATTTGCCGCGCGTCAGACGTCAGTCGGCGACGGGGGCGGCCCTGCGGTGCTCGCGCAGGTGGAGGGCGATGTCCAGCCCGAGCTTGAGGGCGACGAGGACCAGCAGCAGGCCCAGGGGCTCGCCGAGGGCGAGCACGGCGAAGCCGCCGGCGATGATGGCAATGTGGAGCACGGCGATGCGCCCGTAGGGAGCGCCCATCAGCGCGTTGAGGGTCGCCCGCTCGCGCTCCCCGGCGAGGAGGAAGTTGAGCACGAAGGAGCCACCGTGGCTCACCAGTAGCGCCAGGAACGCCCAGAGCCAGTAGGGCGGTGCATGGGCGAGGACCTGCCGGACGACGTCGAGCAGCAGCTGGAGGAAGACCAGGAACAGGGGCCAGCTGTCGCCACCGAGCACCTGGGCCTGGTCGTCGATGAGCAGGGTGAGGATGAACAGACCGTGTACGGCGCAGAAACCGCCGTAGTGGATCGCGAAGAAGAGGCCCGTGGGCAGGGCCCCGAGCGGGTTCACCGCGAGCATTTTCAGCAGCGTATAGAAGCCGAGGACGAGGTTCTCGGACCAGTAGAGCACCACGAGGGCGGCGATGTCCCAGTCGAGGAACAGGACGCCGGCCAGGGGCACCAGGTTGGCGACGACCAGCAGCGCGAGGCTGGCCCGACGCCGGGTACCCGCGTAGCTGGCGGCCGGCCCGGCGGCGGTGATCACGGGGTGATCAGTGGAGGATGCGGTCCGGTGCGCTGCCGCCGGGCGGCGGCTCCTGGCCCTGGGCGCCGCCGTTGTCGCGGTCTGTCTGCGCGTCGGCCCGCGCTTCCACCCGGGTTTCTACCTGTGCTTCTACCTGTGCTTCTACCTG
>CAYTJQ010000009.1:0-40170 GCA_964438205.1 uncultured Alteromonadaceae bacterium | reverse complement strand
TTCTACCTGTGCTTCTACCTGTGCTTCTACCTGGCTGCGCAGGCGGCCGACGACGCTGGTCATGACGTCGATGGTCTGGCTGATCTGGTCCAGCGCCATGAGGATACTCTCGCGGTCGCTGTGCGTGTCGTCGCGGTCATTCATGGCGTTCCCTCCGCCGGGCCCCGCCGGCCCGCGGGGCTCGGCGCTGCGCCCTTGATGGGTGGGGCGCTATATCTGGGGTCATGATTCAAGCTGGTCTACAAGATAGTGCGCTTTTGAAGATCCTGCAAGTTTTTGGTGCAAGTTGCCTAGGCCGCGTTCTCGAGGAGCACTTCCAGCAGGGCCTTCTGCGCGTGGAGCCGGTTCTCGGCCTCGTCCCAGATCACGCTTTCCGGTGCGTCCATCAGCCCCGCGCTGATCTCCTCGCCGCGGTGCGCGGGCAGGCAGTGCAGGTAGAGGGCGTCCGGTGCGGCCCGGGCAAGGAGGTCCTCGTTCAGCTGGTAGGGCGCGAAAGCCTCGACGCGGGCCCGTTGCTCGTTCTCCTGGCCCATGGAGGCCCAGACATCGGTGACCAGCAGGTCGGCGTCTGCGGCCGCCGCGGCCGGATCCCTGACCAGCGTCACCCGGTCCGCGTTCGCCGCCAGCAGGTCGGCTTCCGGCTCGAAGCCGGGCGGGCAGGCGATGCGCAGCTCGAAATCGAACTGTCGCGCCGCATTGATGTAGGACTGGCACATGTTGTTGCCGTCGCCCACCCAGCAGACACTGCGCCCGGCGATGGGGCCGCGGTGCTCGCGCCAGGTCTGCATGTCGGCGAGCAGTTGGCAGGGATGGTAGCTGTCGGTCAGCGCGTTGATCACCGGGACGCTGGAGTGCGCGGCGAAGCACTCGACAACGTCGTGGCCGAAGGTCCGGATCATCACCACGTCGACCATGGAGGAGATCACCCGCGCGGAGTCCTCGATCGGTTCGCCGCGTCCGAGCTGTGTGTCCGAGGGCGAGAGGAACATGGCGTGGCCGCCGAGCTGGGCCATGCCGGCCTCGAAGGAGACGCGGGTGCGGGTGGAGGACTTGGCGAACACCATGGCCAGGACTTTGCCGGGGAAGCGGCGCTGGTCCTCCCCGGCGCGAAGGCCGCGCTTCAGCTCGCTGGCGCGGTCGAGGAGGGCGTCCAGCTCGGCGGGCGTGAAATCGAGGAGAGTCAGGAAGTGCCGCGTTGCCATGGTCGATCCTCTGCGGGTGTGCCCCGGGGGGTGTCAGGGGCAGATGCCCGGGCGCGGAAAAACCGGCGAGCATAGCGGCTGGACCCGGTGCTGGCAAATGCCGGGGGCTGAAAGCCGGGCCGCGACTTTTGTCGAATAACCGACTAAAATACGCAGGTATACACGGCGCGGCGCGCTGATACCCGCCGGATCTCTACCCGGCCAGCAACAGGAACGTTAAGGAAGTGACGATGGATATCATGGAACAAATCCGGGAGCAGATCGAAAACAACCCGATCCTGCTGTACATGAAGGGCTCACCGAACCAGCCGCAGTGCGGCTTCTCGGCGCGGACGGTGCAGGCGCTGATGGCCTGCGGCGAGCGCTTCGCCTACGTGGACGTGCTCTCCAATCCGGATGTCCGCGCCAACCTTCCGCAGTACGCCAACTGGCCCACCTTCCCCCAACTCTGGGTGAAAGGTGAGCTCATCGGCGGTTGCGATATCGTGAGCGAGATGCACGAGAGCGGCGAGCTCGCCACCCTCATCAAGGAAGCCACGGGGGGCGAGGCCGTCTCCTGAGGCCCGCCCCGAACGCCGCGGTCAGGCCTCGGGCTTGACCGTGCGTGTCGCGGTCTGCAGGTAATTCGGAAGGCCGAGGCGTTCGATCAGGCCGAGCTGCGTTTCCAGCCAGTCGATGTGCTCTTCCTCTGACTCGAGGATGCTCGCCACGAGGTCCCGCGAGGGATAATCGCCGACGCTTTCGCAGTAGGCGACCGCTTCTTTCAGGTCCTTGTGGGCAATGTGCTCGAGTTTCAGGTCGCACTCGAGCATTTCTTTCGTGTCTTCACCGATCAGCAACTTGCCCAGGTCCTGCAGGTTGGGCAGCCCCTCGAGAAACAGGATGCGCTCGACCAGCTCGTCGGCATGCTTCATTTCGTCGATGGACTCGTGGTATTCGTGCTCGGCGAGCTCCGTCAGGCCCCAGTCCTTGTACATCTTGGCGTGCAGGAAATACTGGTTGATGGCCACCAGCTCGTTGCCCAGAATCCGGTTGAGGTGTTCGATGACCTTGGGGTCGCCCTTCATGCTTGCCTCTCCTGTAACGACGGGGCCGGCGGCGTGCAGCCGGCGGCTTGACGGGGACAGTGTAAGGGGAGGTTGCGCCCGGTACCAGCCGGGTGCGGATCAACCGGGGCGCGCGGCGGCGTAGAAGCGGTCTTCCGGCACCGCGAGAGCACCGCTTTCTTCGAGCACCGCCTGTGCCATGGCGCCGCACTGCCCGCACTGGCTGGCGACGCCGAGGCAGTCGGTGAGCTCCTCGAGCGTGGACACGCCGGTAGAGGCCGCGGCGCGGATCTGGCTTTCGGTAATACCGTTGCAGAGACAGACGAACATGGGCCTTTCCTGTGATCCTTCGGAAAAAGTAGTGAAAATGAGAATGATTGTCAAATGTTATCGCAGCGCCCGCTCCTGGGGCGCGTCGCGGCAGCTGCCTCGGGTATACTGCCGCGCCCAGCGTGACGGGCAGGCAGCATGACCCTCGACAGCTACATGCAGGAACTCGGTCGGGCCGCGCGCACCGCGTCGCGGCGCCTGGCTGCCTCGACGACCGCGGAGCGCAATGGTGCCCTGAAGACCATCGCCGAGGCCCTGGACGGCGCCCGCGACCGCATCGCCGCGGCCAACGCGGAAGACCTCGCCCGCGGCCGCGAGCAGGGCCTGGACGCCGCGCTGCTGGACCGCCTGGAGCTCACCCCCGCGCGCATCGACGGCATGCTCGCCGGGCTCGGGGAGGTGGCCGCCCTGCCGGACCCGGTCGGCGCCATCAGTGATCTCGCCAGCCGCCCCTCCGGCATCCGCGTCGGCCGCATGCGCGTGCCCCTGGGGGTCATCGGCATCATCTACGAATCCCGGCCCAACGTGACTGTGGACGCGGCCGCGCTCTGCCTCAAGGCGGGCAACGCGACCATTCTCCGGGGCGGTTCCGAGGCACTGGCGTCCAACACGGCGATCGCCGGCGCCATCGCCGAGGGCCTGCGCGCGATGGCGCTGCCCGCGGGCGCAGTGCAGGTGGTCGACACGGCGGACCGTGCGGCGGTGTCCGCCCTGGTGCGCATGGAGGCCTACGTGGACGTCATTGTGCCCCGGGGCGGCAAGGGGCTCATCGAGCGCGTGACCGCCGAGGCGCGGGTGCCCGTGCTCAAGCATCTCCACGGCGTCTGCCACGTCTTCATCGATGCGGCCGCAGACCCGGCCATGGCCCACGCGATCGCGGTCAATGCCAAGACCCAGCGCTACGGCACCTGCAACACCATGGAGACGCTGCTGGTCGATGCCGCCATCGCCACCACGGTGCTCCCCGGCCTCGGCGAGGCCTACCGGGAAGCGGGCGTGGAGCTGCGCGGCTGCAAGCGCAGCTGTGCGCTGCTGCCCGGCATCCGGCCGGCCACGGAGGCGGACTGGAGCGAGGAGTACCTGGCGCCGGTGCTCGCCGTGCGCGTGGTCGATGACTACGAGGCCGCGCTGGCGCACATCGCACGCTACGGCTCCGGCCACACGGAAGCCATCGTCACCGCGGACCACGGCCGGGCCATGCGCTTCCTGCGCGAGGTCGATGCGAGCTCGGTGATGGTCAACGCCTCCACGCGCTTCGCCGACGGTTACGAGTACGGCCTCGGCGCGGAGATCGGCATCTCCACGGACAAGCTTCATGCCCGCGGCCCCGTCGGTCTCGAGGGGCTCACCTCGCAGAAATGGATCGTGCTCGGCGAGGGGCAGGTACGCTCTTGACCGGCTCCCGCCCGGAACCGGGCCCCCTCGCCATCTTCGGCGGCACCTTCAACCCGGTCCACCTCGGGCACCTGCGCTCGGCGGTGGAACTGGTCGAGCGACTGGCACTCGACGAGCTGCGCTTCATGCCCTGCGCCTTGCCGCCGCACCGGGAGGCGCCCGGTGTCGACGCCGCGACCCGCGCGGCGCTGGTGGAGCTCGCCATCGCCGGCGCCCCCCGCCTCGCCTGTGACCGCAGGGAGCTCGAGCGGGAGGGTCTCTCCTACACCATCGACAGCCTGCTGTCCCTGCGCGCGGAACTGGGCGCGGGCCGTTCCCTGCTGCTGGCGATGGGCAGTGACGCGCTGGCCGGGCTGGCGGGCTGGCACCGCTGGGAGGAACTCCTGGACCATTGCCACATCGTCGCGCTCGCGCGCCCCGACGCGGCGCTGCCCGACAGCGGCCCCGTGGCCCGCTGGCTCGCCCGGTACCGGGTCGACGCCGACGCGCTGCGGGCGCGCCCGGCGGGCGGGGTCCATGTGCTGCAGCTCCGGCCGCTGCCGATTTCCGCCACGGAAATCCGCGGGCTGGTACAATCGGGGCGCTCGGCGCGCTACCTGGTCCCGGACCCGGTGCTCGCCCATATCGAAGGCCACGGGCTCTACCGCCAGGAGCTCCAGAAACCGGAAAACGGACAGGAAGAAAACGATTGCCAGCAGTGAATCCCCCGGCCGCCTGCAGCGGCCCGCGCGCGCAGTGACCGCCGAGGAACTCCGGGACCTTGCCCGGGATGCCCTCGAGGACCTCAAGGGCGTGAACGTGGTCAGTATCGACGTGCGCGACCGCACCGATGTCACCGACTTCCTGGTCGTGGCCAGCGGCACCTCCAACCGGCACGTGAAGTCTCTCTCCGACAGTGTGATCGAGAAGGCCAAGAAAGCGGACGCCCGGCCCATCGGGGTGGAGGGCCAGGACGCCGGCGAGTGGGTACTGGTGGACCTCGGCGACGTGGTGGTCCACGTGATGCTGCCCGCGGCCCGCGATTTCTACGACCTGGAGCGGCTCTGGGCGGTCCCCGACCGGCCCGGCTGATGCGCCTCACGGTGCACGCGGTAGCCGGCAGGCTGCCGCGCTGGGTGGCGGAGGGCAGCGCCGACTACGAACGCCGCCTGCCGCGGGAAATGAAGCTCGCCTGGCGCGACGTGCCGCTGGCACGGCGCGCTGCGGATGGCAGCGGCGCGGTGCTGTCGGAGCGCGAGGGTGAGCGGCTGCTCAAGGGGGTCGGCGGTGATGACCGGGTTATCGCCCTGGACCCGGCCGGCGAGCCCTGGCTGACCGAAGACCTGGCCCGGCACCTCGCGGACTGGCAGATGGACGGGCGCCCGGTGGCATTCCTCGTCGGCGGACCCGATGGCTTGTCCCCGGCGTGCCGGGCGCGGGCGGAGCGGAGCTGGTCCCTGGGGCGGCTGACGCTGCCCCACCCGCTCGTGCGCATTGTGCTCGTCGAGCAGCTCTACCGGGCTTGGACAATCCTCAGCAACCACCCCTATCATCGCGGCTGATGGCGCAGACAATCACCCTGAAGGACACGCGGCGGGAACTGCGCAGCTATGGCGGCCGCACAGCGGTCGCGGTGCTTGCCGTGCTCGTGGCGCTGTTCCTCGTGTTCCTGCGCTACTTCAACCTGCAGGTCACCGGCTACGAAACCTACCGCACGCAGTCGGAGCGCAACCGGGTCCAGTTGCAGGCGCTGCCACCGAAGCGCGGCCTCATCTACGATCGTCACGGCGCGCTGCTGGCGGCCAACAAGCCGAGCCATATCCTCTCCCTCGTGCGCGAGCGGGTGCCGGACCTCGAGGGGACGCTCAGTGCCCTGGGTGACCTGGTGACCGTGGACGGGGATGACCTGGAAGCATTTCGCCGGCGCCTGGACCAGCGCCGCCCCTACGAGCCCGTTCCCCTGCGTTTCCGGCTCACCGAGGAGGAGCGGGCCCGGCTGGCGGTGAACCGCCACCGCCTGCCCGGCGTCGTGGTCGATGCGCAGCTCATGCGCCACTATCCGCAGGGCGATCTCTTCACGCACGCCATCGGTTACGTGGGTCGCATCAACGAGCGCGAGGCGGCGCGCCTGGACGCGTCGGACTACCGCGGCACCTTCCACATCGGCAAGACCGGCATCGAGCGCCGCTACGAGGACACGCTGCACGGTGAGGTGGGCTACCAGAACGTCGAGACCAATGCCCACGGCCGCGTGCTGCGCATCCTCGACCGCTTCGACCCCGAGCCCGGCCGGGACCTGGTGCTCAACCTCGACAGCACGCTGCAGCGCGTGGCCACGGAGGCCCTCGGGGAGCAGCGCGGAGCCGTGGTGGCCATGGACCCGGCGACCGGGGGTGTCCTCGCCCTTGTCTCCACGCCGGTCTTCGACGGCAACCCGTTCGTGAACGGCATCAGCAGCCGCGACTACAGCGCGCTGCGCGACTCGCCGGACGTGCCGCTGTTCAATCGCGCCGTGCAGGGCCAGTACCCGCCGGGCTCCACGATCAAGCCGCTGATGGCCGTCGCCGGCCTGGAGTCGGGGCTGGTGACGCCGGAGAGCACCGTGCCGGACCCGGGCTGGTACCGGCTCCCGGGCGACACGCGGCGTTACCGGGACTGGATCCTGCGCATCCGCGGTACCGGCCACGCCCCGGAGGTGGATCTGCACATGGCCCTGGCGGAGTCCTGCGACGTCTATTTCTACGACCTCGCCCGCCGCCTGACGGTGGATCGCATGCACGACTACCTCGCGCCCTTCGGCCTCGGTGCGCGAACGGGCATCGACACGACCGACGAGCGCCCCGGCGTGCTCCCCTCGAGCGACTGGAAGCGCAAGACCCTCGGTCAGCCCTGGTACCCGGGGGAGACGCTCAGCGTCGGCATCGGGCAGGGCTACATGCTGGCCACACCGGTACAGCTGGCGGCGGCCACCGCGGCGATCGCCAACCGCGGCGTCTTCCACGTGCCGAAGCTGGTCCGGCGTATCGGCGGGGAGGCGGTCCCTCCCGCGCCGGTGCGGGTAATCGAGGCGGCGCCGGAGACCTGGGATGCGATCCACGAGGGCATGCGCGCCGTGGTCCACGGGGAGCGGGGCACGGCGAAGCTCATCGCCCGGGGCCTCCAGTACACCATGGCCGGGAAGACCGGCACCGCGCAGGTCATCGGTATCGCCCAGGGCGAGGTCTACGACGAGGACGAGATTGCCGAGCGTCACCGCAACCACGGCCTGTTCGTGGCCTTTGCGCCGCTCGAGGCGCCCACGATCGCCGTGGCCGTGATCGTGGAGAATGGCGGCGGCAGCACCGCCGCCTCGCCGATCGCCCGCGAGGTGATCGACGCCTGGCTCCTGCGCGGTAAGGAACTCGCCGGTGGTTGATTACGTCCGCCAGCTCCCGGGGCATGAAGCGGGCCTGGGCCGCAGCTCGCGCGCCGCCCCCCGGCTGCGCCTGGACCTGCCGCTGCTGGTGCTGCTGCTGGCGGTCACCGGCTACGGCCTGGTGGTCCTGTACAGCGCCGCCGACGGTGACATGGGCGCCGTGATGCGCCAGGCGCGCTACCTCGTTCTCGGCTTCCTGGTGATGCTCGTCGCCGCCCAGTTCCCCCTCGTCCGCTACCAGCGCTGGTCGCCCTGGGTCTACCTCGTCGGGCTTATGCTGCTCGTGGGCGTGATGTTCTTCGGTGTCGGCGCCAAGGGCGCCCAGCGCTGGCTCGATCTCGGCGGTTTCCGTTTCCAGCCGTCGGAGATCATGAAGCTGCTGGTGCCCATGACCGTGGCCTGGTACCTCGCCGACCGGGTGCTGCCGCCGCGGCTGCCCTACCTGCTCGCCTGTTTCGGCCTTATCGTGCTGCCGGCAGCACTGATCCTGCAGCAGCCGGACCTGGGAACGGCGCTGCTCATCGCTGCCAGCGGCCTGTTCGTGGTGTTCATGGCCGGCATGGGCTGGCGCTACATCTTCGGTGCCGTGGCCCTCGCCCTGGCCTCCGCCTGGCCCATGTGGACCTTTGTCCTCAAGGATTACCAGCGTCAGCGCATCCTCACGCTGCTCAACCCCGAGAGCGACAAGCTCGGTGCCGGTTGGAACATCATCCAGTCGAAGACCGCCATCGGCTCCGGCGGCTGGGCTGGCAAGGGCTGGCTGGAGGGCACGCAGTCGCACCTCGATTTCCTGCCCGAGAGCCACACGGACTTCATCATCGCGGTGCTCGCGGAGGAGTTCGGCCTGCGCGGGGTCGTGCTGCTGCTGGCCCTGTACCTGCTCATCCTGCTGCGCGGTTTCTGGATCGGTCTCAACGCCCAGAGCACCTATGGCCGTATCCTCGCCGGCAGCCTGACGCTGACTTTCTTCGTCTACATTTTTGTTAACATGGGCATGGTGTCCGGGCTCCTGCCCGTGGTCGGTGTCCCGTTACCCCTGGTGAGCGCCGGGGGCACCTCCGTGGTCACACTCCTGGCGGGCTTCGGCCTGCTCATGGCGGTCGCCGCGGAGCAGCGGGTCATCGGACAATGAGCCGCCATCCCGGCCAGCGAGGGAGCCCGATGCTGCACGCCTTTTCTGTCCCCCTGTCCCCGCGGCGCCTGGCGCTGCTCGCGGGCCTGTGTATCGCGCTGCCGGCCTGCGCCGAGCACCATCACGACAACTATGGCGACCACCCGGCCGCCGCGGACTTCATCGACGAGCTGGTGGCCGAGGACGGGTTCGAGCGCGAGGAACTGGAGGCGCTCTTCGCGGCGGCGGAACGCCGGGACAGCATCCTCGAGGCCATCGCCCGGCCGGCGGAGAAGACCAAGCCCTGGCACGAGTACCGGGACATCTTCCTCACCGACCGTCGCATCGACGAGGGTATCGCCTTCCTGGCCGAGCACCGTGACACCCTCGCCGCCGCCGAGGCCGAGAGCGGCGTGCCGGCGCCGGTGATCGCCGCGGTGCTCGGTGTGGAAACCTACTACGGTCGCATCACCGGCAGTTACGCGGTCATCGACGCCCTGGCCACGCTGGCCTTCGACTACCTGCCGCGTGCGCCGTTTTTCCGCCGGGAGTTGCGCCACTTCCTGCTGCTGGCCCGGGAGCAGGGCCTCGACCCGGCAACCCTCGAAGGGTCCTACGCCGGCGCCATGGGCTACGGCCAGTTCATGCCCAGCAGCTACCGCAGCTACGCGGTGGATTTCGACGGCGATGGGCTCGCCGACATCTGGAACAATCCCGCCGATGCCATCGGCAGCGTTGCCAACTACCTCGCGCGCCACGGCTGGCGGCCGGGCGAGCCGGTGGCGGCGCGGGCGACCCTCGCCGGGCCGGTGCCGGCGGACTGGTTCGACGACGGCCTCGACGCGGAGCGCACGGTCGCCGAGCTCGGCGCCGGGGGCCTCGTCGCCGGGCGCGAGCTGCCGGCCGAGGCCCCGGCCCTCGCGCTGTCCCTGCAGGGTGACGACGGGCCCGAGTACTGGATCGGCCTGCCCAACTTCTACGTCATCACCCGCTACAATCGCAGCGCGCTGTACGCGATGGCCGTGTACCAGCTCAGCGAGCGCCTTCGTGAGGGCGAGGGTGCCGGCGCGTGAGCCTGCCCTGGGGCCTGGGCTGCCTGCTGCTCGTCGGTCTCGGCGGCTGCAGCGTCCCGGAGCCGCCCGACGGCGCGCCGCTGAGGCCCATCGCGGCGCACGAGGTGCCGGATGCGGTGCCCCGTGCCGAGCCCATCCTGCGCGCCGGGAACAGCAGCCCCTACGTGGTAAACGGCGAGACCTATCGCGTGCTGCCGACGGCGGCGGGCTACCGTGCCGAGGGTATCGCCTCCTGGTACGGGACGCGGTTCCACGGCCGCGAGACCGCCAACGGCGAGCCCTATGATCTGTATGGTCCCACGGCAGCCCACCGGACGCTGCCCATTCCCTCCTACCTCCGGGTCACCAATCTCGCCAACGGGCGTTCCATGGTGGTGCGCGTGAACGATCGCGGCCCCTTTCACGCGGAACGGGTCATCGACCTGAGCTACGGTGCCGCCGTGCGCCTGGGCTTCGCCGAGGCGGGGACCGCGCCGGTGCGCCTGGAGGCCCTCGCCCTCGCCGGCGTCGACGATCGCCGCGACAGCGAGGCCGGTGTCTACCGCTACTTGCAGCTCGGTGCGTTCTCCAGCCAGGAGACGGCCGAGAGCCTGCGGGCCCAGGTGGCGGCGCTGGTCGACGCGCCGGTGACGGTGACACCGGTCGAGGTGCACGGCCGCGCGCTGAACCGGGTGCGTGTCGGGCCCGTGCGCGACGAGGCGCACCTGGAGTCCGTGCGCGCGCTCCTGCGCTCCCGAGGGCTGGACCCCGGGCAGGCCCTGCCCTGAAGTCGGCGCTCCGCCGGGCGCTGCGGGGGGCTTCCTTTCGCTGGCCCGGGCCATGCGGTAACATCGCGCGCTCCTAGCCATCGGGGGATTGCCTGCCATGCGTCGACTCGCCTTCGCCATCCTCGGCCTGCTGCTGGCCGTGCAGGGCCAGGCCCAGAGCATCGTGCCCGCGCCGCCCCAGGTCGCCGCGGAGGCCTTCATCCTCGTCGATGCCGCAACCGGCTTCGTCATCGCCAGGGACAACCCCGACGCGACGCTGCCGCCGGCCAGCCTGACCAAGCTCATGACCAGCTACGTGCTGGCCAACGAGATCGCCGAGGGACGGCTTTCGCGCGACGAGCAGGTGGTGATAAGCGAAAACTCCTGGTCGCAGAACCCGGTCTTCAACGGTTCCTCCCTGATGTGGATCGAGCCCGGCAAGGATGTGACCATCGGTGAACTGGAGCGCGGCATCGTCATCTCCTCCGGCAACGACGCGACCGTGGCCGTCGCCGAGCACATCGCCGGCAGCGAGGAGGCCTTCGCCGAACTCATGAACCAGCACGCCGAGCGCCTTGGCCTCAGCAACAGTCACTTCACGAATTCCCACGGGCTGCCGGACCCGAACCACTACACCACCGCACGGGATCTCGCCAAGCTGTCCGCCGCGATCATCCGCAGCTTCCCGGAGCACTACGCGCGCTACAAGGAACTCGACTACACCTACAACGACATCAAGCAATACAACCGCAACAAGCTGCTGCGCGAGGACCCGTCCGTCGACGGCCTGAAGACCGGCTACACCAGCGAGGCCGGCTACGGGCTCGTGGCTTCGGCGAAGCGCGGCGACATGCGGCTCATTTCCGTCGTCCTCGGCACCAGCAGCCCCACGGCGCGCAAGAACGAGACCCGCAGCCTCCTCAACTACGGCTTCCGTTTCTACGAGACGGCCCGTCTCCTCGATGCGGGCGAGGAGCTCGAGAAGCCGCGGGTCTGGAAGGGCCGGGTGGACTACGCGTCCGTCGGCGTTGTCGAGGAGATCGTGCTCACGCTGCCCCGGGGCAAGCGCCAGCAGGTGGAGCAGCGCGTGGCCCTGGTCGACGACATCGAGGCGCCGCTGGCCGTTGGCGACAGCGTCGGTACGCTGACCCTCCTGCTCGACGGCGAACTCCTCCACCAGGGCCCCGTGGTCGCGCTCGAGGCCGTGGAGCCCGGTGGTTTCTTCGCGCGCCTCTGGGACATCATCCTCATGTGGCTCGCGCGCCTCTTCGGCGCCTGAGGTGGCCGGTGACGGAGCAGGAACCGCCGAAAATCGAATTTCCCTGCGAGTATCCCATCAAGGTACTCGGCCGTAACAGCGAGGGCATGCAGGACGCCGTCGTCGCCGTGTTCGAGCGCCATGCACCGGGCTTCGACCAGGCCGGCATCAGCATCCGCGACAGCCGCAACGGCACTTTCCTGGCCATGACTGTCACCATCATCGCCACCGGCCCGGAGCAGCTCCAGGCCCTGCACCGGGACCTCATGGCGACGGGCCACGTGCAGATGGTGCTGTGAGCGCCGGGCTGCGCCACCGCCGCCTCGGCGAGGCGGATTATGCAGAAACCCTGGCCGCCATGCGGCGGTTCACGGACGAGCGCCGCGCGGACACCCCCGACGAACTCTGGCTGCTCCAGCACCCCCGGGTCTTTACCCAGGGCCAGGCCGGCCGTGCCGAGCACGTGCTCGCGCCCGGCGATATTCCCGTGGTGCAGGTCGATCGCGGCGGCCAGGTGACCTACCACGGCCCGGGGCAGTGGGTGGTCTACCTGCTCATCGACCTGAAGCGTCGCGGCCTCGGCGTGCGCGAACTGGTGAGCCTGATCGAGCGTGCCATCGTCGCGGTGCTCGCCGGCCACGGTATCGACGGCGCGGCCGACCCGGCCCGGCCCGGGGTCTACGTGGACGGTGCGAAGATCGCGTCCCTGGGGCTGCGGGTGCGCCGGGGCTGCAGTTACCACGGCCTCGCCCTCAACGTGAATCTCGACCTCGAGCCTTTCGGCCGCATCAATCCCTGCGGCTACGAGGGCCTCGCGGTGACCTCGATGGCCGCTCTGCTGCCGGCTGCCTTGCTGGATGAAGCGGCGGTGGGCGAGGCGCTGCTCATCGCCCTAGAGGACGAACTCACCGCGCTCAGTGCTTGACCGGCCGCTTCGCGAGCTTGCGCTGCAGGGTACGCCGGTGCATGCCGAGGGCTCTCGCCGTGGCGGAGATATTGCCGTCGTGGTCCCGGAGCACCCGCTGCAGGTGCTCCCATTCCAACCGCTCCAGAGAGGTGGGCTGGCTGGGTACAGCCACCGGCGGGGCCTCTGTCTCGCCGAAGGCGGCGAGGATCTCGTCGATGCTCGCGGGCTTGCAGAGGTAATTGGTCGCGCCGGCCTTGGTCGCCTCCACCGCGGTGGCGACGCTCGAGTAGCCGGTGAGAACGACCACGCGCGCGCCGGGTGCGCAGGCGAGGAGGGCGGGCAGCGCGACCAGGCCCGAGGTGCCCGGCATGTTGAGGTCGAGGAGTATGTGGCTCGGCGCGAAGCCGGCGCTGCGCTCGAGCGCAGCGTCCGCGTCATTGCAGACGAGTACCTCGAAGCCGCGGCGCTCGAGGCCGCGCGCCATGATCCGGGTAAATGCCGGGTCGTCGTCCACGATCAACAGCCGTTCCTGGCTCATGCCTGTTCCTCGTCTTCTCCCGACGTGCCGGTCGTGCCGCTGTCCGCCTCCCCCGGCGGCGCGAGTGGCAGTACCAGGCGCGCTTCGCTGCCGCCGTCGGTATTGCGCAGCTCGATGCGTCCGCCGTGCCGTTCCACTGCCGCGTGGCTCAGCATGAGGCCGATACCGAGCCCCTTGCGGCTGCCGAGCAGCACTGGCTTGCCCGGGTCCGCGAGCAGTTCCCGGGGGATCCCCGGGCCGTTGTCGCGGACCGTGATCCGGCCTTCGCGCGCATCCCAGCGGGTGCTCACCTCGACCCGGTCGCCGCCGCTGTCGGCGGCGTTGTTGAGCAGGTTCTCCAGTGCCTGCGCCAGGGTGGGCTCCGTGAGTACCGCCGGTGCGGGGCCCGCCTGGGACTCGAAACCGTGGCGCACGGCCGGCCGGCGCACGGCCCAGCGCTCCAGCGTTTCCCGCGCAAAGGCATCGAGCCGCTGGCGCCGGGGACGGGTCGCGGAGGTCAGCTCCGCGGTGCTCGACAGCGCGCGCAGCGTGCTCCGGCAGGTCGCCAGCTGGTCGCGGAGGATCTCGCAGTCGGCCCGCGCATCGGCGGCCAGCGCCGGGTCCGCGAGCAGCTCATCGACGGTCACGGTCATGGTCGCCAGGGGCGTGGCCAGCTCGTGCGCCGTGCCCGCGGCGAGGCTCGCCACGGCCATGATCTGGTCGTTGCGCAACCGGTCCTCCCGCTGCTTGGCGTCGCGGGCGGCCTGGGCCCGCAGGATCGCGCCCATGCGCACCACGAAATAAGTGATGAGCCCCGCGCTGAACAGGAAATTGAACCACATGCCCAGCGTGTGCACGTTGCCCGTCGCGCCGTGGCCCATGGCGGCGTGCGGTGAGAACAGCGGCAGGGGAACGTAGACGTAGAGCAGCACGCTGTAGGCGACCAGGGAGGCGCCGGTCACGAGCCAGGTGTAGCGCCAGGGCAGGACCGCGGCGGAGACCACCACGGGCACGATGTAGTAGGAAATGAAGGGATTGTTGGCGCCGCCGCTGAAATACATGAGCGCGCTCCACAGCACCACATCGCCGAGGAGCTGGCCGAAGAACTCGCCGTCGGTGACCGGCCAGGGCTTCCCGCTGCGCCAGAAGGTCGCGACGGTGAAGGCGGCGAGGAGGGCCAGGCTCGCGCTGAGCCCGGCGAGGCTCGTAGCGGAGCGGCTGGCCGCGAGCACCCAGGCGAGGACCCCGGCCTGGCCGAAGAGGGCGATGGTGCGGATCGCCAGCAGGCTGCGCAGGTTGGCGAGGGAGGCGCGGTAGGCGTCGGGATGCGGGTGGGGGCTCAGCATCGCGCGATTATAGCCAGCAGCGAACACGAGGGCACGGGCGCCGCCCCTCTGCTACACTCGCGCCCCCCGAGAAACGTGAACCAGGCACACCATGACCGAGACCGCCGCGAACGACGCCGTCGCCCGGCGCCGCACCTTCGCCATCATCTCCCACCCGGACGCGGGCAAGACCACCATGACCGAGAAGCTCCTGCTCCTCGGCAGCGTGATCCAGACCGCGGGCATGGTGAAGGGGAAGAAGGGGCCGCACGCCACCTCGGACTGGATGAGCATGGAGCAGGAGCGGGGCATCTCCGTGACCTCCTCGGTGATGCAGTTTCCCTACCGCGACTGCGTGGTGAACCTCCTGGACACCCCGGGGCACGAGGACTTCTCCGAGGACACCTACCGCACGCTCACGGCGGTGGATTCGGCGCTCATGGTCATCGACGGCGCCAAGGGCGTCGAGGACCGCACCATCAAGCTCATGAACGTGTGCCGCTTGCGCGACACGCCGATCATCAGCTTCGTCAACAAGCTGGACCGCGACATCCGCGACGCCATCGAGCTGCTCGACGAGATCGAGGAAGTGCTCGGTATCGCCGCGGCGCCGGTGAACTGGCCCATCGGTATGGGCGGTCACTTCCGCGGCGTCTACAACCTGTACACGGACACGGTGCATGTCTTTGAGCCGGGTCACGGCCGCGAGCTGCACCCGGATAAGCGCATCGCGGGCCTCGCCAGCGATGGAGCGCGGACCCTGCTCGGCGATGACTACGATGCCTTCTGCGACGAAATCGAGCTCGTCCGCGGCGCCAGCCACGAATTCGACAGCGAGGCGTTCCTCGCCGGGCGGCTGACGCCGGTGTTCTTCGGCACGGCGCTGGCAAACTTCGGCGTGCGCGAGATGCTCGACGATTTCGTGGCCTGGGCGCCGGCCCCCCTCGACCGGGAGACCACGACGCGCACCGTCGCCGCCGCGGAGCCCGCCTTCAGCGGCTTCGTTTTCAAGATCCAGGCCAACATGGACCCGCGGCACCGGGACCGCATCGCCTTCCTGCGTGTCTGTGCGGGCCGTTACGAGAAGGGCATGAAGATGCGTCACGTGCGCATCGGCAAGGACGTCCGCATCGCCGATGCGGTGACCTTCAAGGCCGGCGAGCGCGCCCTCGTCGAGGAGGCCGTGGCCGGCGACATCATCGGCCTTCACAACCACGGCACGATCCAGATCGGCGACACCTTCACCGGCGGTGAGGCGCTGCAGTTCACCGGTATTCCGCACTTCGCGCCGGAGCTGTTCCGGCGCATCCGCCTGCGCGACCCGATGAAGTCGAAGCAGCTGCAGAAGGGTCTGCAGCAGCTCTCGGAGGAGGGTTCGACGCAGGTTTTCGCACCGCTGACCTCGACCGATCTCATCGTCGGCGCCGTGGGCCAGCTGCAGTTCGACGTGGTCGCCTACCGGCTCAGGGACGAGTACAAGGTCGAGGCGCTCTACGAGCCGGTGAACGTCTACACGGCGCGCTGGGTCTACTGCGACGACCCGCGCAAGCTCGAGGAATTCCGCAAGAAAGCGGCGGAACACCTCTCGGAAGACGGGGGCGGCTACCTGACCTACCTGGCGCCGACGCGGGTCAACCTGTCGCTCATGGAAGAGCGCTGGCCGGACATCGACTTCCGCGCGACGCGGGAGCACTGACCTGCCGCAGGCCGGGAAAGTTGCTATGCTATCCGGGAACGGGCCCGGCTAGCCGCCGCCATGGGCGGTCCCGGGTAGGCTCACCGCAGCGGGAAACAGCAGGCGCCGTCATCACTTCAGCGAACGACTCCGCCATCCCAGCGACGCCCCGCGACAGCGACGGGTGGCTCGGCGATGCCTTCTCCGCGACGCGCGCCGCTTCCGTGGCGGCGTGCGCAGGCCTCGCGGCCGAGGACTTCGGCCTGCAGGCCGCCGCCTTTGCGAGCCCGCCCAAGTGGCACCTGGCGCACACCACCTGGTTCTTCGAGACCTTCATTCTTCGCCCTTTCAGCCCCGCTTACCGGGTCTATCACCCGGCCTTCGAGGTGCTGTTCAACTCCTACTATAACGGCGTGGGTGAGCAGTACCCGCGGGCGCAGCGCGGTCTCCTCTCCCGGCCGATCCTCGATGAGGTGCTGGCCTACCGGGAACACGTCGAGGCGGCCCTGCGGCCGCTCCTCGAGGACCCCGCCGCGGACCCGGCCGTTGCGGCCCGCTGCCGCCTGGGTCTCGAGCACGAGCGCCAGCACCAGGAACTCTTCCATACGGACATCAAGTACTCGCTGGCGGCGAACCCGCTGGCGCCGGCGCTCGCTGAGGCCCCCGCGCTGGCGGCGGCCGCGGCGCCGCCGCTTACCTGGCTGCCCTTCGAGGGCGGGCTCGTGGAGACCGGCCACGCGGGTGACGGCTTCGCCTTCGACAACGAGCTGCCGCGACACCGCAGCTGGCTCGAGCCCTTCCGCCTCGCCAGCCGGCTGGTGACCAACGGCGAGTTCGAAGCCTTTGTCGCGGACGGCGGCTATCGGCGCCCCGAGCTCTGGCTGGCTGACGGCTGGGACCTTGTCCAGCGCGAGGGCTGGACGGCACCGCTCTACTGGCGCGGCGACGACGAGTTCACACTTTACGGGCGCCGCCGCCGGGACCCGGCGGCGCCGGTGGTGCACGTGAGCGGCTACGAGGCCGATGCCTACGCCCGCTGGGCCGGGGCGCGGCTGCCCACGGAAGCCGAGTGGGAGACCGCTGCCGCGTCTCTCGCCCCCGAACCCCTGGGCATCGAGGCGGGCCAGCTGCACCCCCGGCCCGCGGCGCCGGGCCCGGCGCAGTTCTATGGCGCCTGCTGGCAGTGGACCGCAAGTGCGTACGGTCCCTACCCCGGCTTTGCACCCGGCGAGGGCGCCATCGGCGAGTACAACGGCAAGTTCATGTGCAACCAGTGGGTGCTGCGCGGCGGCGCCTGCGTCACGCCGGGCGGGCAGCTGCGCCCTAGCTACCGCAACTTCTTCTACCCCGCGGACCGCTGGCAGTTCAGCGGTATCCGCCTGGCCGCAGACCATGGCTGAGGGCGGCGGCAACCCCGCGCCGGGGAACGTCGCGTTTCACGACCTCCACCCCACCGTCGGCGACAGCCGCAGCGAGGCCCTGGCCGGTCTGCGTGCGGCGCAGAAGCGCGTAGACCCGAAGCATTTCTACGACGCCCGGGGCTCGCGGCTGTTCGAGGCCATCACCCGCCTGCCCGAGTACTACCCGACGCGCACGGAGACGGCGATCCTGCGCCGGGAGGCCCGGGCCATCGCCGTCAGCTGCGGCACCCGCGCCGTGCTCATCGAGCCGGGCAGCGGCAACTGCGAGAAGGTCCAGCTGCTCCTCGATGCGCTGCGCCCGGCGGCCTACGTGCCCGTCGACATTTCCGCGGCGTTCCTGCGCGACGCGGCGCAGGCCCTCGGGGACGCCTTCCCCTGGCTTCCCGTGCGCGCCATCTGCGCCGATTTCAACGCGGCCCCGGAACTCGACGACTACCTGCCATCGGGACGGCGCCTCGTGTTCTACCCCGGTTCGACCATCGGCAACCTCGAGCCAGCGGCCGCCCGGGATTTCCTGCGCCGCCTCGCCGGCTGGCTCGGCGAGGACGGCGGCGCCCTGGTGGGTGTCGACCTGCACAAGGATCCGGCCGTGCTCGAGCGCGCCTACAACGACAGCGCCGGGGTCACCGCCGCCTTCAACCTCAACATGCTGAACAGCCTGAACCGGCTTCTCGAGGCGGACTTCGACAGCGATGCCTTCAGCCACCGGGCCTTCTACGATCCCCGGCGCCAGCGCATCGAGATGCACCTGGTCAGCGAGCGCGAGCAGGCCGTGCGCTGCGACGGGGAGTCGATCCATTTCGCCGCCGGCGAGACCCTGCACACGGAGAACTCCTACAAGTACACGGTGGATGGCTTTGCCGGGCTTGCCGCCGAGGCGGGGCTCGCGGTGCGCGAGCACTGGGTGGATCCCGGGCACCTGTTCAGCGTGCACTACCTGGAGTGCGCCTGAAGCGCTTGGCCGCCGGGGCAGCGTCCGACCCCGCGATCGTCCTCGAGGGCGTGCGCAAGGGCTGGGGCCCGCAGGCGGTGCTCGAGGGCATCGACCTCGCCTTCGCCCGCGGGCGCATCACCGCCGTCGTGGGCCGCTCCGGCTGCGGCAAGTCCACGCTGCTGCGCCTCTGCAACGGTCTCCTCGCCGCGGACGCCGGCACGGTGCGCGTCCTCGGAGAGGTGCTGCCCGCGCGGGACCCGGTGGCCCTGCGCCGGCGCATCGGCTACGCAGTACAGCAGGCGGGGCTCTTTCCCCATCTCACGGCGCGGGAGAACATCACGCTGGTGGCGCGGCTCGAAGGCTGGCGCACATCGGCGCTGGCAGAGCGGCTGGAAACGCTGCGCGCGCTGGTCGACCTGCCCGGCGCCGCGCTCGAGCGCCTGCCCCACGAGCTGAGCGGCGGCCAGCAGCAGCGCGTCGGCCTGTGCCGGGCGCTGTTCCTGCACCCGGGCCTGCTCCTCCTCGACGAGCCCTTCGCCGCCGTCGACCCGCTCACCCGCCGGGATATCCACCAGCGGCTTCTCGCCCTGCAGGCACACGAGCCCGTGACCACGGTCCTGGTGACCCACGACATGGCCGAGGCGCTGCGCCTGGCCGAGGAGGTGGTGATCCTCGGCGGGGCCGGCAGCCCCCGGGTGTACGACCGGGACGCGCTGCGGGCGCGGCAGGGGGACGGCGATGCGGAGGCCCTGTTGCTCGCACTCATGGGCGAAGACACGCCGTGATCCGTGTCCTCGCGCTGCTGCTTCTCCTGTGGAGCACCGCGGCGCCCGCGCTCACCGTGGGCTCGAAGCGTTTCGCCGAGAGCCACGTGCTGGCGGAGATCGCCGCGCAGCTCCTCGAGCGCGAGGGCTATGCGGTCGAGCGCGCACACGGCCTCGGCGGCTCGCTCATCGCCTGGCAGGCCCTCGGCGCCGGTGACATCGACCTCTACCCGGCCTACACCGGTACGCTCGCCCGGGCTGTGCTCAAGGCGCCGTCGCTCAGCGCTGCTGCGCTTCGCGAGCGGCTGGCAGCTGAAGGCTTCGAGCTGCTCCCCGGTCTCGGTTTCGACAACAGCTATGCGATCGCCATCGCCGGCCGGCTCGCTGAGGCCGGCGGCCTCGAGCAGATCTCGCAGCTCGCGGGACGGCCGGCGCTGCGCCTGGGCTTCAGCCACGAGTTCCTGCGCCGCGGCGATGGCTGGGAAGCGCTCGCGCGCCACTACGGCCTGCCGCAACGGCCCCGGGGCCTTGAGCATGCGCTGGCCTACCGGGCCGTGGCCGCCGGCGAGCTGGACGGCACCGATGCCTACACCACGGACGGCGAACTCTCGGTCCACGACCTCGTCCTGCTCGAGGACGACCGCGGCTTCTTTCCCCGCTACGAGGCGGCGCTGCTGGTGCGAAAGGACCTGCCGGCCGCCGCGCGCAGCGCGCTGGCCCGCCTGTCGGGGCGGATCGATGCAGCGACGATGCGCGGCCTCAACTACCGGGTGAGTGCCGGGGGCGAGAGCCCGGCAGCCGTGGCGGCGGCATTCCTGGACGCCGAGGGCCTGGCGGCGGACAGCGCCACCCCCGCACCGTCCACCCTGATGAGCCGGGTGCTCGCCCGCACCCTGGAGCACCTGCGCCTGACGGGCCTCGCCCTGGCGGCCGGCTGCCTGGTCGCCATCCCCGGGGCGTTGCTGCTGGCCGGGCGTCCGCTCGCCGCCCGGGTCTTTCTCTACGCCACCGGCCTCGTACAGACCATCCCGGCGCTGGCCCTGCTCGCGCTGCTGATCCCGCTGCTCGGGCTGGGTATGGGAACGGCGATCGGCGCCCTGTTTCTCTACTCCCTGTTACCCGTGGCGCGCAATACACTCAGCGGGCTGCTGAGCATCGACCCGGTGCTGCTGGAGGTTGCCGACGGCATCGGCCTGACCCGGCGGCAGCGGTTGCTGCGGGTGCAGCTGCCGCTGGCGGCGCCGGCGGTACTGGCCGGGGTGAAGACGGCGGCGGTGGTGAGCGTGGGCACCGCGACCCTCGCCGCCTTTGTCGGCGCGGGCGGGCTCGGTGAGCCGATCATCACGGGGCTGACGCTCAATGACCAGCGCCTGATTCTCGCCGGGGCCATTCCGGCGGCGCTGCTTGCCCTGACCGTGGAACTGCTGTTCGAGCTGCTCGAGCGCGCCCTGGTGCCGGCGCACCTGCGCGGCCGCCGCACTGGGGCGGCGGGCTAGCGTCCCGACCCGGTGCGCGCAGGCAGGTTCTAGAGAAGCGCCTCGATGTCCCGGCGCAGTTCCTCGGGCTTCGTGGTGGGCGCATAGCGCTTGACCACCCTGCCGTCGCGGTCGACGAGGAACTTGGTGAAGTTCCACTTGATGCGCTTGCTGCCGAGGGCGCCCGGGGCCTCGGCCTTCAGGTGGGCGAAGAGCGGGTCCGTGTCGGCGCCGTTGACGGCGATCTTGCCGAACATGGGGAAGCTGACGCCGTAGTTCAGCTGGCAGAACTCGACGATCTCGTCGTTGCTCCCCGGGTCCTGGCCGCCGAACTGGTTGCAGGGGAAGCCGAGGATGGCGAAGTCCCGCGCCGAGAGATCCTCGTAGAGCGCCTCCAGCCCCGCGAACTGCGGGGTGAAGCCGCACTTCGAGGCCGTGTTGACGATCAGCAGCACCTTGCCCCGGTAGTCGCCGAGGTCCACGGGCTTGCCGGTCGCGTCGGCGCAGGTGAAGTCGTAGACGGTTTCGCTCATGGGAGCCTCCGGGTCGGTCTAGCCTTGCGCCGCCATGGCCGGCACCTGGGCCATGAGCAGGCCCAGGCGCTTCTGCTGCATCTTCAGGGAGAACTCGAGTTCACGCAGCCGGGTGCGCAGGGCGGCGCGCTCCCACTTGTGCTGCAGGGCAGCCCGATGCTCGCCGATGGCGTCCTCGATGGCGTGCACGCGGCGCTCGTAGCGCTCCGACTGGAGTTCTTTCCACTGGTTCACGGCATCGGTGAACAGCTGGTACTCCCGCTCCAGCTTCTCGAGCAGCGGCTCGCCCGCGCGGTGCCGCGACAGGGAGCGCCGGGCGCGCTCGAACTGGGTGTCGAGGAGGGCGCGACGGATGCGAAAAGCCGGCACGCGCGTGAGGTCCGAGGCGAGGCCCACGCGGGCGCAGAGCGCGATCATCCACTTGGTCGGGTCCCACTGGTACCAGCGGATGCCGTTGCGGTAGTCGTTCTGGAAGATGTGGTGGAAGTTGTGATAGCCCTCGCCGTAGGTGAGGAAGGCGAGGAAGGCGTTGTCCCGGGCGCTGTTGCTCTCGGTGTAGGGGCGCGTGCCCCAGAAGTGCGCGAGGGAGTTGATGAAGAAGGTCACGTGGTGGTTCACCACCAGCCGGGCGAGGCCCACGAGCAGCACCGTGCCGATGATGTCACCGAGGAACCAGCCGAGGAGCAGCGGCAGGCCCAGGTTCATTGCCGTGGTCAGCGCCACGTAGTGACGGTGCTGCCAGGCCACGATCGGGTCGCGCGCGAGGTCCGGGACATTGCTGAAGTCCTCCGCATTGGTGTCGTATGCGCGCAGCATCCAGCCCATGTGGCTGAACCAGAGGCCGCGGCCGGCGGAGTAGGGATCGCGCTCGTTGTCATCGACATGGCGGTGGTGCCGGCGGTGGTCCGAGGCCCAGACCAGGATGCTGTTCTGCAGGGCGCCCGCGCCCCAGAGCGCGAACCACAGGCGCAGGACCCAGTGTGCCTGGTAGGCCTTGTGGGACCAGAGCCGGTGATAGCCGCCGGTGATGGCGAGACCGTTCAGGTACAGGAAGACCACGGCCCAGGCCCACTGGGCCACCGTGAAGCCGTGGCTCAGGCCCCACCAGGGGACGAGAACCAGGGCGGCGAGGGGGAAGCCCAGGAAGATGACGGCGTTGATCGGGATGAGGGCGGGCTTGGGTGCTGCTCGGGACATGGGATACCAACCAGGAACGTGACCCGCCAATGATAACCGCTTGCGCCGCGGCTGTCTGTCCGTGGCGCCCGCCGCGCCTTCCTGGGAGCGCGCTGCGGGCGGTGCGCGGGGGGCGGCCTTTGCCGCGTCAGAGCCGCTGCAGGTAGGTCTGGTACTCCATGGTGGTGATGTGGCGCAGGAACTCCGTGATCTCCTGGTCCTTGGTGAGCGCGAAGGTGTGCTGCATCGTCCTGCCCAGGGCGCGCCGGATGAAGTCGGAATCGCTGAAGGTGCGCAGCGCATCCTGCATGAAGATCGGCAGCTGCTCCTCGCCCTCGCGGCTGTAGCCGTCGCCGGTGATCGGCTCCGGTGGTTCCAGCCGCTGCTCGATACCTTCCAGCGCCGCGGCGAGGATCACGGCGAGTACCAGGTACGGATTGGCGTCCGCGCCGGCGACGCGGTGCTCGATGCGCCGCGCGGCGGGGCTGCCTGCCGGGACACGCAGTGCCACGGTGCGGTTTTCATAACCCCAGCCGGGGTAGGTGGGCGCATGGCTGCCCTTCTGGAAACGCCGGTAGCCGTTGAAGCTCGGCGCGAAAAGCAGGAACGAGTCGGGCATGTAGCGCAGGCAGCCGGCAATGGCGTGCCGGAGCTCCGGCGTGCCGCTTTCGCCGCCGTTGTCGAAGACGTTCCGTCCCTCCCGGTTGAGGACGCTGCAGTGCACATGCAGGCCGTTGCCTGCCTCCCCCTGGAAGGGCTTGGGCATGAAGCTCGCCACCAGTCCGTGGCGCTCGGCGATACCCTTGATGAGACGCTTCATCATCAGGATCTGCCGGGCAGCCAGCACGGGGCTGTCCACGTGCTGCATGTTGAACTCGTACTGTGACGGGGCCGACTCCTTCACCACGCCGTCGAAGGGCAGGTCCTGGATCTCGCAGGCGCGCTGCATTTCCTCGAGCATGGCCTGGTGCCGGTGCAGCACGTCCAGCCCGTAGAGGTTGCCGGTGACCGGTTCCCGGCTCGCCGGGTTGGCGCCGGCATGCGTGGGGCCGCGGCCGTCCCACTCGACCAGGCTGAACTCGAGTTCCGCTGCCACCACCGGGCGCCAGCCGCGCTCCCGGTAGCGGGCCACGACCTGCTTGAGTACCTGCCGCGGATCGCCGAGGTAGGGGCTGCCGTCCGCCTCGAACAGGGAGAGCATCACCTGCCCTTGCTTGGCGCCGGGGGACCAGGGCGCCGGCAGGAGGGAGCCCTCGATAGGCCTGCAGACGCCATCCTCGTCGCCGGTGGCAAAGACGAGTTCCTCCACGTCGCGGCCCCAGATGTCCAGGCTGAGGGCGGTCTTGGGAAACTTGAGGTCTCCCTGGTAGATCTTCGCCAGCTTGCTGCGCGGTACCCACTTGCCCCGGAGAATGCCGTTGGCGTCGGGCAGGAGCGCCTCCACCATCGTGATTTCCGGGTGCGCGCGAAGGAACCAGTCGACTTCAATCGCCATGGTCGAGAGCCAGCTTCAATCAGTGTGCAATGTCGGGCAGCGGCCTTGCCACCTCAATGCCCCGCTTTGGGTAGCGACACCCCTTACGCGGTCCCCATGTACACCTGCAACGGGTCCTCGCCGGCGGCTTCCGCCAGGCAGGACATGCTGTTGATGAACAGCGCAAACAGATCGGTCTGCGAGCTCACGTCCAGCTTCTTGTAGATGTTCTTGCGGTGCCGCCGCAGCGTCTCCCGCGCGATGCTCAGGCGCTGCGCGGAGACCTCGGTGCTGTAGCCGCGCAGCATCAGTTCGAGTACGTCCTTCTCCCGGGGGGACAGCACCGAGGCGCCGAAGGTGTTGAAGGCGAGCTCGACCTGGTGGTCGATGCCGGGCTGGATGAGGTTTTTCACCGCGAAGTCGCCGAGCCGGGTGTGGGCGCGCAGCAGCGCGGCGACCGGTTCGGCGAACAGGTACATGCGCTGGTGCTCCTCGTCGCTGAAGGCGCCCTGCTTCGGCAGCCGCATCATGCTCAGGTTGATGACGTCGCCGTCGGGAAGGCGCGCCAGGTAGACAGCCTCGTCCACCGTGCCGGTCTCGGCATAGTAGTCGCGGTAGTAGGCCGATTCCTCGAGCTTGCCCGCGGTGAGCCGGGACAGCCGGTAGAGCGACGATTTCGGCCGGTCCATCGAGGCGCGGAAGAAGGGGTCTTCCCGGTAGGGCCCCTCGAGGTACTGGTCGATCTGCGCATGCACGGCGTGTGCCGGTATTTCGTGGTAGAGCACCCGGGGCGGAAGTTCGCGGTGGTAGAGCCAGAACTGGGGGTAGGCGATGGAGACCTGGTTGCGCACGGCGGCCACGAGGGACGGGAAGAAGCTGTCGCTGCCCAGGTCGTCAACGACGCGTGCGAGATCCAGGTGCCACTGGCCCAGCTCGGAAAGATCGATCATGCGTCGACCGGTACCCCCAGGTGGTTCGCGGCAGTTTGGGCAGGCCCTGCCGGCCTGTCAACCGGCGCCGGGAGGCGCAGGGTCACCACGGCAGCGGTGCGGTGCGCCAGCGTTCACGCCAGGCCGCCTCAACGCGGTCCGGGTAGCGACGGCTGCCGCTGGAGCCGTTGTAGGCGGCCAGGGCGCGGCGCAGGTCGCCGTTCTCGCGCTCGAGATAGAACTGGAGAATGCGGCAGCCGTAGGCGAGGTTGGTGCGGTTTTGCGTGAGGTTGTCGCCGGGGCGACCGATCTCGCCTTTCCAGAAGGGCATCACCTGCATGAGCCCCTGGGCCCCGGCGCGGGAAACGGCGAAGCGGTCGAAGCTGCTCTCCACCTCGATCACGGCGAGGACCAGTTCCGGCGCAAGACCGCTCTGCGTGGCCGCCGCATGCACCTGGCGCAGGAGTGCCAGGCGCCGGGCGGGGTCGCGGACAAAGGGCACGAGGCGCGTCGCCATGTCCACGAGCCAGACTTCCGCCGCGTAGCGGTCCTGGAAGCTGTCGCTCTCGTTGATGGTGCGCTCGAGGAAGGCGCGCAGGGCCGCGCGCTCCTCACCTTCGGGCAGCGGCGCGGCGGGGACGCCGGCCGCCAGGGCCGCCAGCAGCGGGGCAACCAGTAGCAGCGCGAGGCGCCGCCGCGCCTCAGCCCGCCAGCCGGGCGCGCAGGAAGGCGAGGGCCTGGTCACGGTCGATGCGCTCGGCCGTTTCGTCCCGGCGGCCCTTGTACTCGAACTGGCCGTCGGCGAGGGACTTGTCGCCAATCACGATGCGGTGGGGAATACCGATCAATTCCATGTCGGCGAACTTCACTCCCGGGCGCTCGTCGCGGTCGTCCAGGAGCACATCGATGCCCGCCTCCCGGCAGGCCGCGTACAGCGACTCCGCCGCTTCCGCCACGGCCTCGGACTTGTGCATGTTCAGGGGCACGATCACCACCTCGAAGGGCGCCATGGCCGCGGGCCAGATGATGCCGCTCTCGTCGTGATTCTGCTCGATGGCGGCGGCGACGATACGGCTCACACCGATGCCGTAGCAGCCCATGTAGAGCGTGACGCCGCGCCCGCTCTCGTCGAGCACCGTGGCGTCCATGGCCTCGCTGTACTTGGTGCCGAGCTGGAAGATGTGGCCGACCTCGATGCCGCGCTTGATCATGAGCCGGCCCCGGCCGTCCGGGCTCGGGTCGCCCTCGACCACCTCGCGCAGGTCCTCGATGCGGGGCAGGGGCAGGTCGCGCTCCCAGTTCACGCCCGTCAGGTGGTAGCCGTCCCTGTTGGCGCCGCAGGCGAAGTCGCCCAGCACCGCGGCGGAACGGTCGACGATCACCGGCACGGCAAGGCCCACGGGGCCGAGGGACCCGAAGCCGGCACCGACGGCCGCGCGCACCTCGTCCTCGCCCGCGAGGCGGAGCGGGGAGGCGACCCCGTCGAGCTTCTCGGCCTTGACGGGGTTCAGGCTGTGGTCGCCGCGCAGTACCAATGCGACCAGGGTGCCCGCTGCCTCGCCGGCGACGACGAGCGTCTTCACGGTCTGCGTGGCCGCAAGGCCGAGCCGGCTGCACAGGCTGTCGATGCTGTCGACACCGGGCGTGGCGACCTCTTCGAGCGAGGCCGAGGCGGCGGGGCGCTCCTCTGCCGGGGCCAGCGCCTCGGCCATCTCGATGTTGGCCGCGTAGTCGCTGCCGTCACTGAAGGCGATGGCGTCCTCGCCGGACTCGGCGAGCACGTGGAACTCCTGCGACGTGCTGCCGCCGATGCTGCCGCTGTCGGCGACCACGGGGCGGAAGGCGAGCCCCAGCCGCTCGAAGATCGCGCTGTAGGCAGCGTGCATGTCCCGGTAGGTGTCCTCGAGGGACGCCTGGCTGGTGTGAAAGGAGTAGGCATCCTTCATGATGAATTCGCGCGAGCGCATGACACCAAAGCGTGGGCGGATCTCGTCGCGGACCTTCGTCTGTACCTGGTAGAGGTTGATGGGCAGTTGCCGGTAGCTGCTGACCTCGTTGCGCACGAGCTCGGTGACTACCTCTTCATGGGTGGGTCCCAGGCAGAAGTCGCGGTCGTGCCGGTCCTTGATGCGCAGGAGTTCCGGCCCGTACTGCACCCAGCGCCCGGACTCCTGCCAGAGCTCCGCCGGCTGCATCACGGGCATGGTGACCTCCTGCGCCCCGGTGCGGTCCATTTCCTCGCGCACCACCCGCTCGACCTTGCGCAGCACGCGCAGGCCGGTGGGCAGCCAGGTATAGAGACCGGCGCTGAGCTTGCGGATGAGACCCGCGCGGAGCATGAGCCGGTGGCTGACGATCTCGGCGTCGGCCGGCGTTTCCTTCTGCGTGGCCAGGAGGTAGTGACGAGTGCGCATGGTGGCATTCCGGGGATGCTGCGAATGCGGCGAAGTTTACGTGTGAAACTTCCACCGGTACAGGCGAATGCCCCCCGGACCTGTAAAAAACAGGGGAAAAGCGCGTTTTTTCGCCCTTCACCGTCGCAAAACCCTTGTAATACAGTATTTTTTGTTTTAAACAGGCACGAAGTCGGGTGCGGGCGCTGTCAATGCCGTGGTCAACGCATTGAACGCAGGGCTTCGTGCGCGGCTTGGATGAGGCCATTAAAAAGCAACGAGGAAGGGTTGAAACATGGCAACACGCAAAGCTGCAGCGAAGAAGAAGGCGCCGGCGAAGAAGCAGGTAGCCGCCAAGAAGGCACCGGCAAAGAAAGCACCCGCCAGGAAGGCACCCGCGAAAAAGGCACCGGCCGCAAAGGCCGCCCCGGCTCGCAAGACGACCGCACTCAAGGACAAGCTCACCAAGACTCAGATCGTCGGCACCATCGCCGATAACACCGGCCTCAGCAAGAAGCAGGTGTCTGACGTCATGGTCGAGCTCGAGGCGCTCATCGAACGCTCCATCAAGAAGCGCTCCGTCGGCGAGTTCACGCTCCCGGGCCTGATGAAGATCACCACCGTCAAGAAGCCGGCCCGCAAGGCGCGCAAGGGGATCAACCCCTTCACCGGCGAAGAGACGGTGTTCAAGGCCAAGCCGGCGAGCGTCGCCGTGAAGGTGCGTCCGCTGAAGAAGATGAAGGAGTTCGCCGACTCCTGATCGGCGCCTGACCACCGGCGCCACCCGGCGCCGGTGGCTTCCTTCCGCCAGGTCTGCTTCCCGGAGCAGGCGGGGCCAACGACCCTCTCAATAACTGCTGCCCGCGCCCTTGGCCGCCTCTGACACCATGGGGTAGAATCCCGCGCTTTCCCTACTCCGGCCAGATCCCGGGCGAGCAGCCATGCCAATCTACGAGTACCAGTGCCAGGCCTGCGGTGAACCCACCGAGGCGCTCCAGAAGCTCAGTGACGCGCCGCTGACCCGTTGCCTCGCCTGTGGGGAGGAAGCCCTGCGGAAAAAGGTGTCCGCGGCGGCCTTCCGCTTGAAGGGTGGTGGCTGGTACGAGACCGACTTCAAGACCGGCGGCAAGAAGAACCTCGCCGGTGACGGAGACGGCAAGGCGGCCGGCGACAGCAAGGCGGACGGCAAGCAGGAGGGAAAGGCGGAAGGCAAGAAGGAAGGTAAAACGGACGGCAAGAAGGAAGCGGGCGGCGGTGGCAAGGCCGCTTCCGACAAGAGCAAGGGCGGGAACAGCTCCAGCGCCGCCTGACGGCCCGCCGGCGCGGGCCCCAGCAACCGGGAAACAGCAACCATGCGCAGCCATTACTGCGGCGTGCTCGGCAACGCCAACATCGACGAGACCGTGACCCTCTGCGGCTGGGTAGACCGCCGCCGGGACCACGGCGGCGTCATCTTCCTGGACCTGCGCGACCGGGAGGGCATCGTCCAGGTGGTTTTCGACCCAGACACGGAAGAGCATTTCCAGCGTGCGGACCGGGTGCGCAGCGAGTACGTGCTGCGGGTAACCGGCCGCGTGCGCGCCCGGTCCGAAGCGACGATCAACCCGGCCATGGCGACCGGTACCATCGAGGTGCTGGGCAAGGAACTGGAAGTCCTCAACACCGCCGCGACGCCGCCCTTCCAGCTCGACGAGCACACCGCCGTTGGCGAGGAAGTACGCCTGCGCTATCGCTACATGGACCTGCGCCGCTCCGAGATGCAGCACCGGCTGATGCTGCGCTCGCGCATCACCGCCGCGGTGCGCCGCTTTCTCGACGGCGAGGGTTTCCTCGACATCGAGACGCCGGTGCTGACCCGCGCCACGCCGGAAGGGGCCCGGGACTATCTCGTGCCGAGCCGGACCCACCCGGGGGCCTTCTTCGCGCTGCCGCAGTCGCCGCAGCTCTTCAAGCAGCTGCTCATGGTCGCGGGCTTCGACCTCTACTACCAGGTCGCGAAGTGTTTCCGCGACGAGGACCTGCGCGCGGACCGGCAGCCCGAGTTCACCCAGATCGACATCGAGACCGCCTTTCTCGACGAGGCCGCGGTCATGGACATTACCGAGCGCATGATCCGCGAACTGTTCCGCGAAGTGCTCGACGTGGACCTCGGCGTGTTCCCGCACATGACCTGGGCAGAAGCCATGGAGCGCTTCGGCTCCGACAAGCCGGACCTGCGCATTCCCCTGGAGCTGTGCAGCCTCGACGATCTCATGGCGACGGTGGACTTCAAGGTGTTCCGCGGCCCCGCCGAGGACCCGCGCGGCCGCGTCGCCGCCCTGCGCGTGCCCGGCGGCGCCACGCTGTCGCGCAAGGAGATAGACGATTACACCCGCTACGTCGGCAACTACGGCGCCCGCGGCCTCGCCTGGATCAAGGTCAACGACCTCGCAGCGGGGGTCGACGGCCTGCAGTCGCCGATCCTCAAGTTCATGCCGACCGAGGTCGTGGACCGGATGCTCGAGCGCCTCGGCGCGGAGGATGGCGACATCCTCTTCTTCGGCGCGGACCGGGCGAGCATCGTCAACGAATCCCTGGGCGCGCTGCGCATCAAGGTGGGCACGGACCGCGGCTTCGTCCGCGAGGGCTGGGCTCCCCTGTGGGTCGTCGATTTCCCGATGTTCGAGGAGGATACGGACGGCAGCTGGGCGCCCCTGCACCACCCCTTCACGGCGCCCGCCTGCGACATCGAGACCCTGCGCCGGTCCCCCGGCGAGGCGTTGTCCCGGGCCTATGACATGGTGCTCAACGGCACCGAGCTCGGCGGCGGCAGCATCCGTATCCACGACCGCGCCATGCAGGAAGCGGTCTTCGACATCCTCGGGATCGAGCCGGAGGAGGCCGAGAGCAAGTTCGGCTTCCTCCTCGACGCGCTGCGCTACGGTGCGCCGCCGCACGGCGGCCTTGCCTTCGGCCTCGACCGGCTGGTGATGCTGATGACCGGCGCCAGCTCGATCCGCGATGTGATCGCCTTTCCCAAGACCCAGACCGCCCACTGTGTGATGACCGACGCACCCTCGCCGGTCAGTGCGGCCCAGCTCAAGGAGGTGGGCATACGCTTGCGCCAGGAACCGCTCGCACAGGGTGAGAGCCCGGCCGCCGGCGACGAGCCGACGCCGTAGCGGGCGAGCGCGGGACAGGCAGGGGAACAGCAGGGGAAAGGACAGGAGGACGCCATGGCCGGTCACAGTAAGTGGGCCAACATCAAGCACCGCAAGGCGGCCCAGGACGCCAAGCGCGGGAAGATGTTCACCAAGCTGATCCGCGAACTGGTGGTGGCCGCCAAGGAGGGCGGGCCGCTCCCGGAAGATAACCCCCGGCTGCGCGCGGCCGTCGACAAGGCGCTCGGCGCCAACATGACCCGGGACACCATCGACCGGGCCATCGCCCGGGGCGCGGGCAACAATGAGGCCGACGATGTCGAGGAACTGACCTACGAGGGTTACGCCGCCGGTGGTATCGCGGTACTCGTGGAGGTCATGACCGACAACCGCAACCGCACCGTCGCCGAGGTGCGCCATGCCTTCAGCAAGCGCGGCGGCAACCTCGGCACGGACGGTTCCGTGGCCTACCTCTTCACCCGGCGCGGCCAGCTCACCTTTCCGGCGGGCACCGATGAAGAGCAGCTCATGGAAGTAGCCCTGGAGGCCGGCGCCGAGGACATCATCCCCCACGACGATGGTTCCTTCGACGTGATGACCCCTTGGGAGGACTTCTCCGCCATCAAGGCGGCCCTCGAGGAAGCGGGCCTTTCGCCCGAGAGCGGCGAGGTTGCCATGATCGCCAGCACCACGGTTCCCGTGGATGCCGCCGGCGCCGAGTCCCTCATGGGGCTGGTCGACGCGCTGGAAGACCTCGATGACGTCCAGAACGTGTACACGAACGTCGACATCCCCGACGAGGTCCTCGCCGAGCTGCAGGGCTGACAGGAGGGCTGAGCGGCTTCGCCCTGCCGCCGAAATACTGTAGATTCTTACAGCTATGAGGGCAGGCCCAGCGCCGGAGCAGCACCCATGGCGGTAATCCTCGGCATCGACCCCGGCTCCGTGAAGACGGGCTTTGGTATCATCGAGGCCGGGCCGCGCGGCGCCCGTTACCTGGCCAGCGGCGTGATTCGCCTGCCAGCGGGGCCGCTGCCGGAGCGCCTGCGCGTGCTCGCCGCCGGGATCAGCGAGCTGGTCGAGCTGCACTGCCCGTCGGAGCTGGCCATCGAGCAGGTGTTCATGGCCCGCAGCGCCGGCGCCGCGCTCAAGCTCGGCCAGGCCCGGGGCGCGGCCATTGTCCCCTGCGTCGCGGCCGGCATGCAGGTCAGTGAGTACTCGGCGCGGCAGATCAAGCAGGCGGTCGTCGGCACCGGTGCCGCCGACAAGGTGCAGGTGCAGCATATGGTGAAGACACTCCTCAAGCTCCCCGGCACGCCGCAGGAAGACGCGGCCGACGCGCTGGCGGCGGCGCTCTGCCACGTGCACACGCAGGCGGGGCTGATCGCCCTGGCCGGTGCCAGCGCCGTGCGCCGGCGTCGGGTCCGCTGAGGGCAGCGCGATGATCGGCAGCCTGCGCGGTGTGCTCGTGGCGAAGCAGCCCCCGGAGATCCTCGTCGACGTCGGCGGCATCGGCTACGAGCTGCAGGTGCCCATGACCACCCTGTTCCGGCTCCCTGCGCTGGGCCAGGAGGTCGCCCTGGTGACCCATTTTGCCGTGCGCGAGGACGCGCAGGTGCTCTACGGTTTCATCGACGCGCGGGACCGGGAGCTGTTCCGCAACCTCGTGCGCGTCTCCGGCGTCGGCCCGAAGCTCGCCCTGGCGATCCTCTCGGGCATGGATGCGGACAGCTTCGTGCGCTGCGTGCAGCGCGATGACAGCGCCTCCCTCGTGGCCCTGCCCGGCGTCGGCCGCAAGACTGCCGAGCGGCTGCTGGTGGAGATGCGCGACCGCCTGAAGGACTGGCTCGACGACGGCGCGGCACCGGCCGCCAGGCCCGCCACGGACCGCCCGGCGGATATCGCCGCCGACGCCGAAGGCGCGCTCGTGGCCCTCGGCTACAAGCCCGCGGAGGCCGCGCGGCTGGTGGCCGCGGTGAACGATGACAGCATCGCCGACAGCGAGGAGCTGATCCGGCGGGCCCTGCGCTCGACGGTGCGCGCATGAGCGGAGGCCGGGCATGATCGAACCGGACCGGCTGCTCGCGGCCGAGGGCGGCGGCGAGCGCGAGGACGCCCAGGACCGGGCCATCCGCCCGAAGAGTCTCGAGGACTACGTCGGCCAGCCGGTCGTGCGCGAGCAGATGGGCATCTTCCTGGCCGCCGCGAAGGCCCGCGGCGAGCCGCTGGACCATACCCTGATCTTCGGCCCCCCGGGGCTCGGCAAGACCACCCTGGCCGCGATCGTGGCCCACGAGCTCGGCGTCTCCCTGAAGACCACATCGGGCCCCGTGCTCGAGAAGGCCGGTGACATTGCCGCCCTGATGACCAACCTCGAGCCCGGGGACGTGCTCTTCATCGACGAGATCCACCGCCTGAGCCCCTTCGTCGAGGAAATCCTCTACCCGGCCATGGAGGACTACCAGCTCGACATCATGATCGGCGAGGGGCCGGCGGCGCGCTCCATCAAGCTGGACCTGCCGCCCTTTACCCTGGTCGGGGCCACCACGCGGGCCGGCCTCCTGACCTCGCCGCTGCGCGACCGCTTCGGCATCGTGCAGCGGCTCGAGTTCTACGAAGTCGGCGACCTCGCCCGCATCGTCGGTCGCAGCGCCGGCATTCTCGGTATTCCCATGGACGCCGGCGGCGCGGCGGAGATCGCCCGACGCTCCCGAGGCACGCCGCGCATCGCCAACCGGCTGCTCCGGCGCGTCCGTGACTTCGCCGAGGTCCGCGGCGACGGGCGCATCGATGCCGGCACGGCGGACCGGGCCCTCGACATGCTCAGCGTCGATGCGGCCGGCTTCGACCACCTCGACCGGCGGCTGCTGCTCACGCTGATCGAGAAGTTCGACGGCGGCCCCGTGGGCATCGACAGCCTGGCCGCCTCGCTCTCGGAGGAGCGCGGCACCATCGAGGACGTGCTCGAGCCCTACCTGATCCAGCAGGGCTTCATCGCGCGCACCCCCCGCGGCCGCGTGGTGACCCGCAACGCCTACCTGCACTTCGGCCTCCCCGCCCCCGAACGCGGCGGCACCCCGCCGCCGCAGCCCACGCTGCCCCTGGACGAGCCCGCGGATGACGAACGGTGAGCGGTGGTGAATTTTCCCTGCCGGTGCGGGTCTACATCGAGGACACGGACGCCGGCGGTATCGTCTACTACGTGAACTACCTGAAGTTCATGGAGCGCGCCCGCACCGAGTACCTGCGAGAACTCGGCAGCGGCTGGGGCAGGCTGCTCCCGGCGGGCCTGATGTTCGTCGTCCGCGATGCGTCGCTGACCTGGCATGCGCCGGCACGGCTCGACGACCTGCTCTCGGTGACCGTGCTGCCGCGCCGGGCCGCCGGTGCAACGCTGCTGCTGGCACAGGCCGTGCGGCGGGGCGGCGACACGCTGGTCAGCGGGGAGATCACCATCGCCTGCGTGGACGGCGCCACGCTGCGGCCGCGTCGCATCCCGCGCGACATGCTTGCTACACTGCGCGCCGTCACCACCGGGGAGTAGGGACTTGGAAGAACAGCTCAGCCTTCTGGACCTCGTGCTCAATGCGAGCTTCACCGTGCAGGCGGTCATGCTGATCCTGCTCGCTGCGTCCATGACCTCCTGGTACATGATCGCCCAGCGCGTCCTCTATTACCGGCAGAGCCTCGGCGACATGCTTGCCTTCGAGGAGCAGTTCTGGTCCGGCATCGACCTCGCCGAACTCTACCGCGAGGGCAACCAGCGCGCCGCCGACGGCGACACGATCCTCGGCATGGAGAGCATCTTCCGCGCCGGCTTCAAGGAGTTTTCCCGCCTGGCCAAGCAGTCCGACATGGATGCCGAGGCGACCGTGGAGGGTGCGCGCCGGGCCATGCGCGTGGCCACGCTGCGCGAGGAGGAGCGGCTCGAGAAGAACCTCCCCTTCCTCGCCTCCGTGGGCTCCACCAGCCCCTACATCGGCCTGTTCGGCACCGTGTGGGGGATCATGCATTCCTTCCGCGGCCTCGCCAACGCGACCCAGGCCACCCTGGCCACGGTCGCGCCGGGCATTTCCGAGGCCCTGGTGGCCACGGCCATGGGCCTGTTCGCGGCCATCCCCGCGGTGATGGCCTACAACCGCTTCGCCGCTCGCGTGGACATGTTCGAGAACCGCTACGAGACCTTCGTCGACGAATTCTCGAGCATCCTCTACCGCCAGGCCTACGCCCTGCGCGGCCGTCCCCGGGAGGGTTGATCCGCGGTGGGCCGCCAGCGCAACAAGCACCGGCCCATGGCCGAGATCAACGTCGTGCCCTACATCGACGTGATGCTCGTGCTGCTGATCATCTTCATGGTGACCGCGCCCATGCTCATGCAGGGGGTGAAGGTGGAACTGCCCGACGCCGCGGCGGAGCCGGTGGAGAACCAGGACAGCGAACCGCTGATCGTGTCGGTGAACAGCGCCGGCCAGCTCTTCCTCAACCTGGGCGGGGACCAGGAGCGGCCCCTCTCGCTGGCCACGATCCAGCAGCGGGTGGGGGCGGTGATGCGCCGCAGCCCGGACAAGCCGGTGCTCGTGTGGGGTGACGAGGCCGTGCCCTACGGCGAGGTCGTCACCCTCATGGCGGCCCTGCAGGAGGCCGGCGCACCCGCCGTTGGCCTGGTCACGGAAGACCCGCGATGAGCGCGCTACTGGCGCCGGACGGCCCGGCTCTCAAGCTGCTGCCCGCGGCGGCGACCCTGGCCCTCCACGGGCTGCTGCTGCTCGCCCTGGCCGCGCGCTGGGAGTGGCAGCCGGAGCGGACCATCGAGGCGCGCAGCATCACGCCGAAGATCATCGAGGCCAAGCTGGTGACGCTGGACCAGCTGCGCCCGGAACCGCAGGCGAAGCCGGAACCGAAGCCCCAGCCGCGGCAGCAGCCCACGCCGCAGCCGAAGGCACAACCCAGGCCCGCGCCGCAGCCGGCAAAGTCCGCCCAGGCGGCACCGAAAACTGATCCAAAGCCCGCGCCCCGCTCGGAAACAAAGCCGGAACCAAAGCCGGAACCGCGGCAAGAGCAGCGCATGAGCGCCGAGGAACTGGCGGCATTGACGCGCAAGGAGCTCGAGGCCGCGGTCGCCAGCGAGGAAGAGGCCCGCGTGGCCGTGACTGCCGAGGAGATGGCCGCCAGCTACGCGGCACTCATTCAGCGCACGGTGATCGGCTACTGGAGCCGTCCGCCGAGCGCGCGCAACGGCATGGAAGCGCTCCTTTCGGTGCAGCTCGTGCCCACCGGCGAGATCGTGAGCGTGACCGTGCTACGCTCCAGCGGTAACGCCGCCTTCGACCGCTCGGCGGTGAATGCGGTGGAGAAGGCCGGCAGTTTCCCGGAGCTGTCCAACCTGCCGACCCGCGAGTTCGAGAAGACGTTCCGCCGTTTCCGCCTCCTGTTCAGACCCGAGGACCTTCGCTACTGATGACGATCACGAGACGTGTTGCCCGCCTTGCCAGTGTCCTGTTCCTGGCCCTCCTTGCGCCGCTCGCCGCCCGCGCGGAGCTGGTCATCGAGATCACCCAGGGGGTCGACGACCCGACGCCCATCGCCGTTGTGCCCTTTGCCAGCACCGGTGCGATACCGGAGGACATCGCCGGGGTCGTGCAGGGCGACCTCACCCGCAGCGGCCAGTTCGCCCCGGTGGATCGCGGCGACATGCTCAGCCTGCCGAGCAGCGAGGCGGAGATCTTCTACCGGGACTGGCGCGCCATCGGCACCGAGTACCTGCTCATCGGCCGGGCGAGCGCGGCGGAGGAGTTGCGCATCGACTACGCGCTCTACGATGTCAACCGCCAGAAAGAGGTGGCCACCGGCACGGTGACCGGCCCCGTGAACGAGGCGCGCATGCTGGCCCACCGGGTCTCCGACGCCATCTACGAGCGGCTCACGGGCATTCCCGGGGCCTTCGCCACCCGCCTGCTCTACGTCTCGGTGACCCGCAACCCCGGCGGCAAGGACTATTACCGGCTCACCCTCGCCGACAGTGACGGCGCCCGGCCCATCGTGCTGCTCGAGTCCCGGGAGCCGGTGCTGGCGCCGACCTGGGCCCCGGACGCGAGCCAGGTGGCCTACGTGTCCTTCGAGACCGGCCGGCCGGCGATCTTCCGCCAGGACCTGCGCACCGGCGCCCGCGAGCAGCTCACCAACTTCCGGGGCCTGAACAGCTCCCCGGCCTGGTCGCCGGACGGCAACACGCTGGCCGTGGTGCTGTCCAAGGACGGCAGCCCGGACATCTACCTGCTGGACCTCGCCAGCAAGCGCCTGACGCGCATCACCCGCCACTACGCGATCGACACCGAGCCGACCTGGATGCCGGATGGGAAATCGCTGCTGTTCACGTCCGATCGGGGCGGCCGGCCGCAGATCTACCGCTACAACCTGCAGTCCGGGATCACCGACCGGGTCACCTTCGAAGGGGTCTACAACGCCCGGGCGCGGGTCGCCGAGGACGGGCGCAACGTCGCCCTGGTGCACCAGCGGGAGGGGCAGTTCCACATTGCTATCCACGACCTGGTCACCGAGCGCCTGCACGTGCTCACGAGCACCGACCTGGACGAAAGTCCGAGTATCGCCCCCAATGGCTCTATGGTATTGTATGCCACCAAGCTGGGGGACCGTGGGATCCTCTCTGCCGTGTCCGTCGACGGCGGCGTCAAGTTCCGTCTGCCGGCGCGCAGCGGGGATGTACGCGAGCCGGCCTGGTCGCCGTACATCAGCCAGTGAGCGCCCGACAGCGCGGCCGCTCGAACCACGATACGAAGGGAAGGAAAACTGCTATGAACCATCTGCCAGTCGCCGGCAAGGCACTGACCCTGCTGTTCACCGCCGCGTTCCTCGTTGCCTGCTCCGGCTCCGGCAGCAAGGAAGATGAAGCCGCTGCCGAGGCGGCACGCCAGGCCGAGATCGCCGCTGCGGAAGCGGCGCGGGAAGCGGAGCGCGAAGCTGCCGAGGCCGCTGCCGCCGAGCAGCGTCAGCTCGAGCAGGCCGCCATGGCCGCCGGCAACGTCTTCTACTTCGACTTCGACAGCTCCGTGCTCAAGCCGGAAGCGCAGGATGCGCTGGACGCCCACATCGCGCTGCTGAAGACCAGTGACACCAGTGTCCGCCTCGAGGGTCACACCGACGAGCGCGGCACCCGGGACTACAACATGGCCCTCGGCGAGCGCCGGGCCAATGCCGTGCGCGACTACATGGTGGTCAACGGCATCGCCAGCTACCGCATCGAGACCATCAGCTACGGCGAAGAGAAGCCGGTTGCCTACGGTTCCGGCGAGGCCAACTGGTCCCAGAACCGCCGCGTGGAGCTGGTGAAGTAAGCGACAACGGCACGCAATGCGGTATCGAGTTCCCAAGCTGTTCCTGACCGGGCTGGCCCTTATGGCCGGCCCGGTGTCCTTTGCAGCCCTCGGCCAGGACTACATCGACGTCGAGGCCGAGCGCGCCGGAAGCAGCAGCGCCCAGCCGACCTCAGCCCGCAGCTACGGGCTCGACAGCAGTGCGGCACCGGCCCCCGTCAGCCGTGCCCCGGCACCTGCCGCAAACAGCGAGCAGACCATCGGCAATCTCTTCATCGAGCTGCAGCGATTGCAGCAGGAAGTCATGCAGCTCAACGGCAAGGTCGAAGAGCAGGCCCACGAGATCCGCCGGCTGAAGGAGCAGAGCCTGGAGCGCTACCTCGACCTCGACCGGCGCCTCGCCGGCGGCGCCGCGCCCACCGGCAGCAGTGCCGGTGACAGCCCGGTCACGAGCATCCCGGCCGGCAGCGGCAGCAGCGAGGCGGCCGAGCAGCCCGGCGAGGGCGACGCCTACCGCGCCGCCTATGCGCTGGTGCGCAACCAGGAGTTCGGCGACGCCGTCACCGCCTTCAAGCAGTTCCTCGAGCGCTTCCCGGACGGCCGCTACGCGGCGAACGCCCACTACTGGCTCGGCGAACTCTACCTCGTGCTGCAGCCGCCGGACCCGGAGGCGGCGCGGCAGTCCTTCATGCTGCTTCTCGACCAGTACCCGGGTAATGCCAAGGAGCCCGACGCCCTCTACAAGCTGGGGCGGGTGCACTACATCAAGGGCAACCGGGACCGCTCGCGAGAATTCCTGGACCGGGTGATCCGCCAGTACCCGGAGAGCTCCGCCGCGGGGCTGGCCAAGGAATTCATCCAGCAGAATCTCTGAGCGGGTCGACCGTGACCGCCGCCGTAGACCCCAGCGCAAGCACCCTGCGCATCACCGAGATCTTCCACTCGCTCCAGGGCGAGGCGCGCACCGTGGGCCTGCCCACCGTCTTCGTGCGCCTCACCGGCTGCCCGCTGCGCTGTGTCTACTGCGATACGGCCTACGCCTTCAGCGGCGGTGAGCTATGGACGCAGGAGCGGGTGCTCGACACTGTCGCAGGCTACGGCGCCCGCTACGTCACGGTGACCGGCGGGGAGCCGCTCGCCCAGCCCGCCTGTCTGCCGCTCCTTTCCGCACTCTGTGACGCCGGCTACGAGGTCTCCCTGGAGACCAGCGGCGCCATGCCCGTGGGGGCGGTGGATCCGCGGGTGGTGAAGGTGCTCGACCTGAAAACGCCGGCTTCCGGGGAGATGGCGCGCAACGACTACGGCAACATCGAGCACCTGACCCCGCAGGACCAGGTCAAGTTCGTGATCTGCGACCGCGCCGACTACGACTGGGCCTGCTTCAAGCTGGACGAGTACCGCCTCGCCGAGCGCGCCGGCGACGTGCTCTTCTCACCCAGCCACGGGGAGCAGGATGCCCGGGAACTCGCCGAGTGGATCCTGGTAGACCGGCTGCCGGTGCGCCTGCAGCTGCAGCTGCATAAGCTCCTCTGGAACGACGAGCCGGGACATTGAGAACCTTGGAAAAGCGCGCCGTCATCCTGACCTCCGGCGGCCTGGACTCCACCACCGTGCTCGCCATGGCCCGGGCCGAGGGGTACGCCTGCTACACGCTGAGCTTCGACTACGGCCAGCGCCACCGGGCCGAGCTCAACGCGGCGGCGCGGGTTTCCGCGGTGCTCGGCGACGTCGAGCACAAGGTCGTTTCGCTGAACCTCGACAGCATTGGCGGTTCGGCGCTTACGGACGAGGCCATCGCGGTGCCCGAGGAGGCCACCGAGGGCATCCCGGTCACCTACGTGCCGGCGCGCAATACCGTGTTTCTCGCCATCGCCCTCGGCTGGGCCGAAGTGCTCGACGCCCGCGACATCTTCATCGGCGTGAACGCCGTGGACTACTCCGGCTACCCGGACTGCCGCCCGGCCTTTATCGCCGCCTTCGAGCACGTCGCCAACCTCGCGACGCGGGTCGGCGTGGAGGAGGGCGGTATCCGCGTCCGCGCACCGCTCATGGACATGGGCAAGGACGCCATCATCCGCCGCGGCATCGCGCTCGGCGTCGACTACGCGCTCACCGTCTCCTGCTACCAGGCCACGGATGCGGGCCTTGCCTGCGGCCGCTGCGACGCCTGCCGCCTGCGCCGCGAGGGCTTCGAGGCCGCCGGCGTGGCGGACCCCACGCGTTACCTTCACGGCTGAATTTGCCCTTGAGTTTTGCCTCCGAATCCGTAAGATACGCGCCTCACTCGGCGTTTGGGCAGCAGTCCTCCCGAGGCCCTTCCCCGGGCCGTTAGCTCAGTTGGTAGAGCAGTTGGCTTTTAACCAATTGGTCGCTGGTTCGAGCCCAGCACGGCCCACCAATTCCCCCTCCGAAGAAGTCCGAGAAAGCCCGCAAAGCCCTGTAATCACTGCGTTTCCGGTCTATACTGTACTCCAAGGATGACCGAGGCGGTCCAGGATATACCCCCGCAATCCGGGGGCACATCTGGGGGAATTTCCCCGCCGCCGCCATCTGGTACCCCCGCAGAGGGTACCCCCGGGGAGGGAATACGATGCCGGAGACGGAGAAGCTAAGCGCCGCGG
>CAYTJQ010000008.1:0-82197 GCA_964438205.1 uncultured Alteromonadaceae bacterium | reverse complement strand
CGTGTCGATGCCGTCGTCGTCGGTGAGGTCATCCCCGTCGTCGGGCGTGTCGAGGCCGTCGTCGTCGGTGAAGTCGTCGTCCTCCGTGGTGTCGATAGCGTCATCGTCGGTGATCGAGTCGTCGCCGATGAGGTCGTCGTCGTCGCAGCTGGTGCCGTCGTCGTCGAAGCCGCAGCCGAACTCGCGCTCGCCGTCGAGGCGATCCCGGTCCTCGAACTCGACCTCGTCGGCGATACCGTCGGCGAGCCCGTCGTCCTTGAGCTTGACCAGGTCGCCGGTCTGCAGATTGGCGAAGAACACCTCGGCGCTGATGTCCTGGTCATTCCGGTTTTCGTACTCGGTGTTGCCCACGGAGAAGGTCACGCCCAGAAGGGTGATGTCGCTGCCGGCATTGAAGCTCTCCACCGGCGCCTGCACGACCTCGTCGTCCGCCTCTTCGCGGTCGATCACCGTGGCGATGAGTCGGTCTCCCTCGAGGTAGGCCTCGATCTCGAGGAAGTCGCCGGCCACGATGTCGGCCAGCGTGAGCCGGTCGACGCCGTCGCGGTCGTCATCGAGGCGGGTGCCCTGGTCCGTGGCGACACGGATGGTGCCCGCGGCGAGGGCGATATCGATCACGCCGCTTTCGCTGTTCACGGCGCCGACTGGGCCCTCGATCTCGATCCGGCCGCGGCGGCTGCCGATGCGGACAGCGATGAGACGTTCGCCGTCCCAGGTGCCGCTCACCTGGACGATGGTGCCGTCGGCGAGGGCGAGCTCGGCGGGCGAGCGCGCGGCGCCGCTGGCGTCCACCGGCAGGCCGCGGACTCGGAAGCTGCCGTCGTCCACGTAGGCGCTGACCGCACCCTCCACGGAGACCGCGTCGCCCTCGCTGAGACCGCCGGCCGGGCCATCCTCGGTATCCACTTCCGTCGCGGTAAGTATGCCGTCGGCCAGCGTGCCGTAGACCTCGACGCGGACGCCGTCCGCGAGCGCGCCGTCGTCCTCGTCGATGAATGCGCCGCCGGTGTCCACGGTGACGGCGCCGACGGTGAAGCTGTCCGCCGTCACGTTGCGCGCGATGCCCTTGAGCTCCACCTCGGTGCTGCCGGGCACGAAGTCGTCCTTGCGCTCGATGCGGGTGGCGCGCAGGCGGTTACCTTCCTGCGGGAAACCGGAAACCTCGACCACGTCGCCGACGGCGAGGGTATCGAAGGTCACGTCATCGAAGACCGTGCCCGTGCGCTCGACGATGACGTTGAAGCCGAGAACCACCAGGAGCAGGGCGTCGCCGTCGGCGGAGGGTTCGATGCTCTCGATGGGCCCGGTCAGCTCGTCGTCGTAGACGATACGCGTGGCGGTGCCCGTGCTGCCGTCGTCATTGACGGTGCCGTCGAGGAGCACCACCATGCCCACCGCCAGGTCGCGCTCGCTGGCCGGCTCGCCGTCGATGATGATCTCCGCATCGTCGGTCTCGAACTTCACCCCGCCCACGAACACGCTGCCGAAGCCCGTGATGCTGCCGCTCAGGCGGCGCTCCGGTGGCTCGGTCGTGGTGCCGTCACCACTGCCCTCTTCCGACGGAGCCGGTGCCGGCGTGGCCGGGGTGCTGGCGGTACTGCCGCCGCCACCGCCGCCACCGCAGGCGGTCAGGACGAGGGCGAGGGCGCTGGCCGTGGCCAGGGTCTTGGGTCGGAACAGGGGTTCGTTGTTCATGGGTCACACCTCCGGTGCAGGCTCGATGGGGGCAATCGGCAACAGCCTTGATTGGGAATTTAATCCCAAATCTGGGCTTCGTCAAGGCGTTTGGGAAAATTTTCCCGTACGGCTCCCGGGTGGGCTCAAAGGCTGGAGGCAGGCCGCGGCCGGTCGGTACTCCGGGGCCCCTTCCGGGGTTACTTGCGGGATTTTTGGTTCGTCCCCTATTGTCGGGACGGGCGCGGGGAGCTTCTCCGGCAACCGCACCGGAAAGCTGCGTCTAGCCTAGCTCTTGGGAACCTGCGCAGGTGGGCGGGCGAGGTCGCGCTGCAGGGCGAACTCGAGGCGCAGGACGACGCCGAGGACGCCCTTGCGGCGCACGTCTTCGGGCTGCAGACGCCAGTTGTAACTGGGTTCCACCTCCACGAAGAGGTAGGGCCGCCAGACCTGGCGTCGGAGCACGAAGCCGAGGCGGTAGTTGCGGATCTCGCGCTCCGGGTCGGTGACGCCGTCGACGGCCCCGAAGTACTCGATGGCCACGGGCCGGGGCGTGTCGGCGCGGTAGCGCCGGCGCATGGCGAGCCGGGAGCGCCACTCCGCGCCCTCCGTCTCCTCGCCGTAGATGGCGCGCTGGGTCCAGCGCCAGATGGCGTTGTCGCCCTGGCGGTAGTTGATGTCGAACTGCGAGGTGGCGTAGAAGCCTTCGTCGCTCTCGTGCTGCACGCGCTGGATGAAGCGGTAGTTGAGGTCTTCCGCCCAGGGTCCCTGGTTGCGGTACTTCACACCGGGCTTCAGGCCGCCGGTGTTGGCGCTCAGGGTGAAGTCGAAGCGGTTGCGACCCTTGTCGCTGACCCGGTATTGCAGCCCGACCTCTTCGTCGAGCCGGTCGTCGCCGGGTAGCTCAGAATCTTCCTCCTCATCGGAGAAGACGAGGTCCAGGCGCCGGGAGATGCGCGGCAGCTGCAGCTTGCCTCGGATCCGCGGTTTCAGGTCGTGCCCGTCGGCGCTGGTCCAGTTGTCCACGAGCTGAAGGCGCAGGAGGGACTCGGCCTGCTCGAGGTTGTAGTTGGGGTCGCCGAAGAACTGGTCCATCCACTGGGTCAGCGCCTCGGCCTGGTGGGTCACGTAGGCGTGGCCGGTGTCGACCCAGTTGCTGCTGGTGGCGTTCGGGTCCAGCGGTACGGGCGCAGTCCACCCGACCAGCGACTCGTTGCTGTCTGCCAGCGCCCCGCCAGCGAGAGCGAGGAGCACGACGAGCGCCGGCGCGCTGACCGCTCCCGGCTTTGCCAGTACACTACGCGCCATGAACGCACCTTTCCTCTGGCTGCAGCATAGCGTACCGCAGCACGCACTGTCGCGGCTCACCGGCCGGCTCGCCGACCTCGAGCGGCCGCGCTGGCTGAAGCACGCGGTCATCCGCGCTTTTGTCCGCCACTACCGGGTGGCGCTCGACGAGGCCGAGCGCCCCTTCCCGGAGGCCTACGCGAGCTTCAACGATTTCTTTACCCGCGCCCTGAAGCCCGGCGCCCGGCCCCTTGCCGGGGCAGACGTGATCAGCCCGGTGGACGGCGCCGTCAGCCAGGGCGGGACCATCGACGGCGAGCGCATTTTCCAGGCCAAGGGCCGCGGCTTCTCCCTCAATGCACTGCTCGGCGGCGACGAGGCGCGCGCGGCGGGCTACCGGGGCGGCGCTTTCGCCACGCTGTACCTGTCGCCGCGGGACTACCACCGGGTGCACATGCCCTGCGACGGCCGCCTGACGGCCATGCGCTATGTCCCCGGCCGCCTGTTCTCGGTGAATGCAGTGACCGCCGCGGGTGTGGACCGGCTCTTCGCCCGCAACGAGCGCCTGGTCTGCCATTTCGAGGGGCCCCTGGGGCCGTTCGCCATGGTCCTGGTGGGCGCCATGATCGTCGCCGGGATCGAGACCGCCTGGGCGGGTCGCGTCGCGCCGCCGCCGCGGCGCAACACGCTCTCGGACTACACGGCGCCGCCGGCAGCCGTGACCCTCGCCCGGGGCGAGGAAATGGGCCGGTTCTGCCTGGGCTCGACGGTGATCCTGCTCTTCCCGCCGGGGACGGTCCGCTGGGACGACACCTGCACGGCGGGCGCACGGGTCCGCCTCGGCATGCCCCTGGGCCACCGCCTTTCCTAGACCGGGGCGTCGGCGTCTCCAGGCACGGGCCCAGCGCTAGAACCGCCGGCTAGCTCTCGTCGACGATATGCCGGTAGCTCGCCAGGCGCTCGCTGCTGACCTTCCCCGCCGCAACGGCCTCCAGCAGGGCGCAGCCGGGCTCGTCGCGATGTCGGCAGTCGCGGAAGCGGCAGTGTCCGAGGAAGGGGCGGAACTCGCGGAAGCCCCCGGCGACCGTGTCCCGCGGCAGGTGGTCCAGGCCGTACTCGCGGATGCCCGGCGAGTCGATCAGGTCGCCCCCGGTCGCCAGGTGGTGCAGCTCCGCGGTGGTGGTGGTATGCCGACCCTTGCGGCCGGGGCCCGAGAGTTCGCCGGTGCGCCGGTCCAGGCCGGGCAGCAGGGCATTCACCAGGGACGTCTTGCCGACCCCCGACTGGCCCACGAGCACGCTGGTGTGGCCCGCGAGGGCTGCGCCCAGCGTTGCCGCCGCCGTGTCCCGGCTGGCCTCGCTCAGCGGGTAGCCGAGCGCCGCGTAGGGGGCGAGGAGGGCGGCCATGGCCTCGGCCGCGTCGGCATCGCTGAGCAGATCCGCCTTGTTCACGACCAGCAGCGCGTCCGCGCCCATGGCCTCTGTGGCCACCAGGTAGCGATCGATGAGGTTGGCATGGGGCGCCGGCTCCGGCGCGATCACGATGGCGACCTGGTCGATGTTGGCGGCGACCGGGCGCGGCACCCCGCGCGCATCGGGGCGGGACAGCAGCGACCGCCGCGGCAGCCGCGCGACCACCACGCCCGTGGGCTCGCCGGCACGGAAGACGACCCGGTCGCCGGTGACCAGCGCCTCGAGGTTGGCGCGCAGGTGGCAGCGCAGGTTCTGCGCCGGCCCGGAGGCGGCCTCCACCTCTAGCTGGCTGCCGTAATGCGCGATGACCACACCCTCGGTCTCCGGCCCGAGGCCGCCGTCCTCGCCGGCGGCGGCCTCGCGGCGCCGCGCCCGCCGGGCGCGCTCGGCCTGGATCTTCTCGATGCGCCAGGCCTGCTGGCGGGTCAGTCTGCGCTTGGTCATCGCCGGGATTATCGGGGTGGCACGAGAGCCTGTCGAGCGCGGGCGCGGCGGGCTACACTCGGGGCATGGCAGCGGGGGACAGCACCATGCGCGATGCGGGCCACCTGGTGTGGGTGGACATGGAAATGACCGGGCTCGACCCGGACCGGGACCGGGTGATCGAGATCGCCACGATCGTCACCGACGGTGACCTCAACACCCTTGCGGAGGGACCGGTGCTGGCCATCCACCAGGACGAGGCGGTGCTCGCGGCCATGGACGAGTGGAACACCACCCACCACACGCGCTCCGGCCTGGTGGACCGGGTCCGCGCCAGCGTCATCGACGAGAGCGCGGCGGCGGAGCAGACCATCGACTTCCTCGACGCTTGGGTGCCCGAGGGCGCCTCGCCCATGTGCGGCAACTCCATCTGCCAGGATCGGCGCTTCATGGCCCGGCACATGCCCGCGCTGGAGAGCTTCTTCCACTATCGCAATCTCGACGTCTCGGCGCTGAAGATCCTCGTCCAGCGCTGGCGCCCGGACATCGCCGCCGGGGTCAGCAAGAAGGGGGCCCACCTCGCCCTCGACGACATCCGCGACTCGATTGCCGAGCTGCGCTACTACCGCGACAACTTCCTGCTCATCGACGACACCTGACGGCCCGGCGGCCGCTGTTTCCGGGGGACGGCTCGCTACCGCGCGCCGTGCCGCCCCAGGGCCCACTCGACATGTTCCCGCACCAGCGCCGAGGGGTGGTCGCGCCGCGCCCGCAGCGCCTGGACTACCGCCGCCGAAGTGGGCGCGTTGCCGAGGCCCACGGCGAGATTGCGCAGCCAGCGCTCAAAGCCCACGCGGCGGATCGGCGAGCCGGCGGTGCGCGCCCGGAAGGTGGCCTCGTCCCAGGCGAACAGCTCGGCCAGCGCCGGCGCAGCGAGCCCGTGCCGCGGCCGGAAGTCGTCCTCGGCGGTGGGCTGGGCGAACTTGTTCCAGGGGCAGACGAGCTGGCAGTCGTCGCAGCCGAACACCCGGTTGCCCATGAGCGGGCGCAGGGCCTCGTCGATGGGCCCCTTGTGCTCGATCGTGAGGTAGGAGATGCAGCGCCGGGCATCGAGCTCGAAGGGCCCGGGGAAGGCGTCCGTGGGGCAGATGTCCAGGCAGGCGCGGCAGCTGCCGCAGTGCTTCTGCGTCCGCGGCGCGTCCGCGGGCAGGGGCAGGTCCGTGTAGATCTCACCGAGAAAGAACCACGACCCCGCCTGCTCGTTGATGAGCATGGTGTTCTTGGCGATCCAGCCCAGCCCCGCATTCTCGGCGATGGCCCGCTCCAGCACCGGCGCGGAGTCGACGAAGGCGCGGTACCGGCCGCCGCCGGCCTCGGCCTCGATGCGCCTGGCGAGCCTCGCCAGGCGCCGGCGCAGGACCTTGTGGTAGTCGCGGCCGAGGGCATAGCGGGCGATGTAGGCGCGCTCGCCGTCGATGAGGGTGGCTTCCGGGTCGTCCCCCGGGGGCAGGTAGTCCATGCGCACCGAGAGCACCCGGCAGGTGCCGGGCACCAGCTCCGCGGGGCGGCTGCGCCGCGTGCCGTGGGCGGCCATGTAGTCCATGCCGCCGTGGTAGCCGGCGTCGAGCCATTTCTGCAGGTAGCCCTCGTGTTCCGCGAGGTCCACGTCGCTGATGCCCAGCTGCTGGAAGCCGAGCTCGCGGGCCCAGCCGCGGATACGCGCGGCCAGCGCGGCCGGGCTGTCGCTGGCCCCCGTACTGGCGATGGTGCTGGCGATGGTCGTGGTCACGGGTGCGCCTGCTACGTGCGGACAGCCATGCAGCGTACGGTATCATGCTGTCGGAAAGCTTGCTGCCGGAAAGCTCGCTGCTGGAAAGCAAGCTGCCCCAGGACAAGCTGCCAACAAGCGGCGCCCGCCGCGGGCGAGGCGCGCAAGCGGAGGACCCATGCCGGAAGCGGCACCGTTACTTTACAGCGCGGCGCAGACGCGCGCCCTCGACGCAGCCGCCATCGAGCACGGCGGCCTTCCCGGCATCACGCTCATGGCCCGCGCGGCGGAAGCGGCCTTCGCGCGCCTGGTCCGGCGCTGGCCGGCCCCTGCGGCCATCGCCGTGGTCTGCGGCGGCGGCAACAACGGCGGCGACGGCTACCTCATCGCGGCCCTCGCCCGAAAGCGCGGGCTACCGGTCACGGTCTTCACCGTTGGCGACCCGGCGCGGCTCAGCGGTGATGCCGCCAGCGCGCGGCAGCACGCCCTCGACGAGGGGGTCGCCGTTGCATCCTGGGCCGCGGGCTGCCTGCCGGCAGGGCCGGGCGCCGTCATCGTCGATGCGCTGCTCGGCACGGGCCTCGGCGGCCCGGTGCGTGCCGCCGCCGCCGCCGTCATCGACGCCATCAACGCAAGTGGCCTGCCGGTGCTGGCGGTGGATATTCCCTCCGGGCTCTGCGCCGACACGGGGCAGGTCCTCGGCACGGCGGTGCGGGCCACCGCGACGGTGACGTTCATCGGCCGCAAGCGCGGCCTCTACACGGCGGCCGGCCCGGCCCTGGCCGGCGACCTCGAGTTCGACGACCTCGCCGTGCCGGCGGAGAGCTTTGCCGCGGTGCCGCGGGCCGAGGCCTGGGAGCTCCTGTCACTGGTGGCGGAGCGCGAGGCGCTCGCCCCGCGGCCGCCGCAGGCGCACAAGGGGCATTTCGGCAACGTGCTGGTGATCGGTGGCGACCACGGCATGGGCGGTGCCGCCCTGCTCGCCGCCGAGGCGGCCCTGCGCGCGGGCGCCGGCCTGGTGCGCGTGGCGACCCGCGGCGAGCACGTGCCCGCCTTCCTGGCGCGGCTGCCGGAAGCCATGGTGCGCGCCGTGCCGGATGTGCACGAGCTCGAGCCGCTGCTCGCGGCGAGTGACCTGCTGGTGCTCGGCCCGGGCCTCGGCCGCGGCCCCTGGGGCGAGCAGCTGTTCGCCCGCGCGCTGGCTTCCGGGCTGCCGGCGGTGATCGACGCCGACGGCCTCGCGCTGCTCGCCGCCGCCGGCGATTCCTGGCCGGCCCCCGCGGTGCTCACCCCCCACCCCGGGGAAGCCGGCCGGCTCCTCGGCAGCGACAGCCGGACCGTGCAGTCGGCCCGCTTCACCGCTGCCCGTGACCTCGCCGCGCGCTATGCGGCCACGGTGGTGCTCAAGGGTAACGGCAGCCTGGTGGTGGGTGAGGACGGCAGCGCCGGCCTCTGCGAGGCCGGCAACCCCGGTATGGCCACCGGCGGCATGGGCGACGTGCTTGCCGGGCTTGCCGGCGGGCTCCTCGCCCAGGGGCTTTCGCCCGCCGGCGCCGCCCGTCTCGCGGTCTGTGCCCACGCCGCGGCCGCGGACCTCGCCGCCGCCGACGGCCAGCGCGGGCTGCTGCCCTCGGACCTGTTCGCCCCCCTGCGGCGGCTGCTGGGCTGATGCGCACGCTGACCGTCACGCTCGCGGACGAGGCGGCGACCGTCGCCCTCGGGGCCAGGCTGGCGCAGGCGCTGGTGCCGGGGCTGCTGGTCACGCTCAGCGGCGAGCTGGGCACGGGCAAGACCACCCTGTCCCGGGGCATTGTCCAGGGCCTTGGCCATCGCGGGGCGGTAAAGAGCCCGACCTACACGCTGGTGGAGCCCTACGAGCACACGCGCCCGCCTGTATACCACGTCGATCTCTACCGCCTCGGCGATCCGGAGGAGCTCGAGCTGCTGGGGTTCCGGGATTACCTCGGCGGTGACTGCCTCTGCCTGGTGGAGTGGCCGGAGCGCGGCGGCGGCTTTTTGCCCGCCGCTGACTTAGCGATTACCATGACGGCGCAGGGCGATGGCCGCAGGGTCACGCTGGAGGCGGCAACCCCGATAGCAGGAGAGGTGCTTGCAGCATTCGATGACGGCTGAGCACGGTCGGCGCGTCGGCCGCCGCGGCGGCCGACGCCTTGCTGCCATCGCGGCGCTCGCCGCGCTGCTCGCCACGGCCGCTGCCGGCGCCGCGACGGTCAAGGATGTGCGCCTCTGGCGCGCCCCGGACCACACCCGTATCGTGCTCGACCTCGATGCCCCTGCCGACCACCGGGTCATCGTCCTCGACAACCCGCGCCGGGTGGTGCTGGACGTTGCCGGCGTGGTGCTGCGCACCACCGTCGAGGCGCTGCCCCTGGAGGGAACGCCGATCACCCGCGTGCGCGCCGGCGTGCGCGAGGGCACTGACCTGCGCCTCGTCTTCGACATGAAGGCGACGGTCACGCCGCGCAGCTTCGCCCTGCGCGCCAACGCCCAGGCCGGCGACCGCGTTGTCCTCGATCTCTACGACGAGGCGCCCCGGGCGGACGCGCCGCGCAAGGTCGCGCGCACGGACGGGCGCCGCGACGTCGTCGTGGCCATCGACGCGGGCCACGGCGGCGAAGACCCGGGCGCCCTCGGCCCCGGGCGCCTGCGCGAGAAGGACGTGGTGCTCGCCATCGCCCGGGAATTGCACGATCACTTCGAGCGCGAGCCCGGCTTCAGCCCGACGCTGGTCCGCAGCGGCGACTACTACGTCAGCCTGCGCGGCCGCCGGGACCTCGCCCGCAAGCGCCAGGCCGATCTCTTCGTCTCCATCCACGCCGATGCGTTCACCCGCAAGGAGGCCAACGGCGCGTCCGTTTACGCCCTGTCCACCCGCGGCGCCACCAGCACCACCGCCCGCTACCTCGCCGAGAGCGAGAACGCCGCCGACCTCATCGGCGGCGTGCGCCTCGCCGACAAGGACGAGATGCTCGCCGAGGTGCTGGCCGATCTGTCCATGACCTCGACCCTCGATGCCAGCCTGAACATGGGCGCGAGCGTGCTCGGCGAGATGGACGCGGTGGCCCGGCTGCACAAGCGCCAGGTGGAGCAGGCGGCCTTCGCCGTGCTGAAGTCGCCGGACATCCCGTCGATCCTGGTGGAGACGGGCTTCATCTCGAACCCGGCCGAGGCGCGCAAGCTGGCCACCGCCAGCTACCGCCGGCAGATGGCGGCGGCGATCTTCCGCGGTCTGCGCCGCTGGTGGCGGGACCACCCGCCGCCCGGGACGCTGCTCGCCTGGCAGAAGGAGAACGGCGTCGGCCGCCAGTACACCATCGCCCGCGGCGACACGCTCTCCGGCATCGCCCAGCGCTTCAATGTCTCGGTGGCCTCCCTGAAGAGCCACAACGGCCTCAACGGCGACCGCATCATGGTCGGCAAGACGCTGAAGATCCCGGCCAGCTGATGGCTGCGACGCTGACGAGGGCCGCTGCACCGGTCGAGGCAGGAGGCGCGGCGTGGGCCTGATCCATCGCCTGTCGCCGCGGCTGGCGAACCAGATCGCTGCCGGGGAGGTCGTCGAACGGCCGGCCTCGGTAGTCAAGGAACTGCTCGAGAACGCCCTCGATGCCGGCGCGGACCGGCTCGAGATCGAGATCGAGGGCGCCGGCTCGCGGCTCATCCGCATCCGCGATAACGGCTGCGGCATCAGCGCCGAGGACCTGCCCCTGGCCCTTGCCCGTCACGCCACCAGCAAGATCGACAGCCTCGACGACCTCGAGGCCGTGCGCACCCTCGGCTTCCGCGGCGAAGCCCTGGCGAGCATCGGCTCCGTGTCGCGCCTCAGCATCACCAGCAACGATGCCGTCGAGGGCCCCGGGCACCGCGCCGCCAGCGAGGGCCGGGACCAGGCCGTCACCGTGACCCCCGCGCCTCATCCCCGGGGGACGACCGTCGAGGTGCGGGACCTGTTCTTCAACACGCCCGCCCGGCGCAAGTTCCTGCGCACGGAAAAGACCGAGTTCGGCCACCTCGAGGAGGTGGTCAAGCGCCTCGCGCTGGCCCGCTTCGATGTCGCCTTCGACCTGCGCCACAACGGCCGCTCCGTGCACCGGCTGCGGCCCGCGGAGTCGGAGGCGGAACAGCGCCGGCGGGTGGCCTCGGTCTGCGGCCCCGCGTTCCTCGAGCAGTCCCTGCCGCTTTCGCGGGAGGCCCCGGGGCTGCGCCTCGCGGGCTGGATCGGCCTGCCGACGTTCTCGCGCAGCCAGGCGGACCTGCAGTACTTCTTCGTCAACGGCCGCATCGTTCGCGACAAGACCGTGGCCCACGCCGTGCGCCAGGCCTACCGGGACGTGCTCTACCACGGCCGCCACCCGGCCTACCTCCTGTACCTCGAGGTGGACCCGGCGCAGGTGGACGTCAATGTGCACCCGACCAAGCACGAGGTGCGCTTCCGCGAGTCGCGCGCCGTGCACAATCTCATCTACGGCACGCTGCACCGGGCGCTGGCGGACCTGCGCCCGGGCGACAGCCCGGCGGCAGCGTCGGCGGCGGCGCTGGCCGGGGAACCGGTGCCGGCGCCTTCTTCTGTGCCTGCCCAGGGCGGCCTCGGTCTTGCCGGCGCGGCGGGTCCCGCGCCCGGCTCCTGGATGCCGCCGTCCCCGGGGGATCGCGGCCCGGCCCCGGCGGTGGCCTTCGAGAGCTATGGCCGGCTCTACGGCGCCCCCGGTGAGGCGGTCGCCGAGGCGGGGCGCGGCGCGGGGGGTGGTGGGGAGGGAGAGGAGATCCCGCCCCTGGGCTACGCCATCGCCCAGCTCAAGGGCGTGTACGTCCTCGCCGAGAACGCCGAGGGGCTGGTGCTGGTGGACATGCACGCGGCCCACGAGCGCATCACCTACGAGCGGCTCAAGCGCGCCCGGGACAGCGAGGGCATCCGCAGCCAGCCGCTGCTGGTGCCCGAGTCCGTAGCCGTGAGCGCCCGGGAGGCGGCGCTGGCCGAGACGCACGGCGACTGGTTCGTTAGCCTCGGTTTCACCGTGGAGCGGGCCGGCGAGGAGTCGCTGCTGGTGCGCGAGGTGCCGGTGAGCCTGCGCGACGCGGATGTGCCGCAGCTCCTGCGCGATGTGCTCGCGGACCTCGGTGAGCACGGCAGCTCCGAGCGCATTGCCGCCCGTGAGGATGAGATCCTGTCCACCATGGCCTGCCACGGCTCCGTGCGGGCGAACCGCCGCCTGACGATTCCCGAGATGAACGCCCTGCTCCGGGACATGGAGGCCACGGAGCGCTCGGGGCAGTGCAACCACGGCCGGCCGACGTGGACCCGGTTGACCCTGGCGGAGCTCGATCGCCTGTTCCTGCGCGGCCGTTAACGTGACCGGCAAGCCCCCGGTGCTGTGCATCCTCGGGCCCACGGCGTCGGGCAAGACGGCCCTCGCCGAGGCGGTGGTAGACGCTCTGCCCGGGGAGCTGGTGAGCGTCGATTCCACCCTGGTCTACCGGGGCCTCGACATCGGCGCGGCCCGCCCGGCAGCCCCCCATCACCTGCTGGATCGCCGCGACCCGGCCGATCCCTACTCCGCCGCAGCCTTCGTCGATGACCTCGCGGCGCTGCTGCCGGCGATCGCCGCCCGCGGCCGTGTGCCGGTGCTGGTCGGGGGCACCATGCTCTACTTCCGCGCCTTCCTCGAGGGGCTCTCGCCGATGCCGCCGGCGGAGCCGGCGGTGCGCGATGCCGTCGCCGCCGAGGCGGCCGAGCGCGGCTGGCCGGCGCTGCACGCGGAGCTGGCGGCGGTGGACCCGGCGAGCGCGGCGCGCATCCACCCGAACCATTCGCAGCGGCTGGCCCGGGCCCTCGAGGTGTACCGCGCCAGCGGGCGGCCCCTGTCGGCCTGGCACGGCACCGCCGGCGAGCCCCTGGCCGCCGGCTACCGCGTGCTGCAGCTGGCGCTCTGTCCCGCGGAGCGGGCGCTGCTGCACGCGCGGATTGCGGCGCGCTTTGATGCCATGCTCGCGGCGGGTTTCCTGGAAGAGGTCGCGGCGCTGCGGGCCCGGGGCGACCTCGACCCCGCGCTGCCGGCCCTGCGCAGTGTCGGCTACCGGCAGCTCTGGGCGCACCTCGCGGGGGAGACGAGCCTGGCCACGGCCCGGGACCGGGCCATCGCAGCGACCCGGCAGCTGGCCAAGCGGCAGCTCACCTGGCTGCGCAAGTGGCCGGACCTCTACTGGCTGCTCACGGACGACGACGGTCGGGTAGTCAGGCACACGCTGCCGGAGCCGCGGCTGGCGGCAACGGGCAATCCGGCCGATCTGCTCTTGAACTATCTCGCGTATCACCCCATATAGTAGAATCGGGGCAGGGAACGTTTGCTGTGACCGGCAGTCTCACTGTTCCTCGGGGCCTCGCGGGGCGCTCGCAAGGGCGGGCGCGCGGCGCGGCCCCTTCGGTTTTTTTTGGCCCGGTTGGGGCCCACACAGCCGGCTCCCGCGGGAGCCCATGAAATGGAGATAAGCGTCATGTCAAAAGGGCACACGCTACAAGACCCTTACCTGAATATCCTGCGCAAGGAACGGGTCCCGGTATCGATCTACCTGGTCAACGGCATCAAGCTCCAGGGCCAGATCGAGTCTTTCGACCAGTTCGTCGTCCTGCTCAAGAACACGGTCAGCCAGATGGTCTACAAGCACGCCATCTCGACCGTCGTGCCCGGGCGCGTGGTGCGCATGCCCATGCAGAACCCCCCCGAGGACAATGGCAACGGCCAGGACTGAACGCGGCGCCGGCCCGCGCCGGCGCATGATGAGGGAACGCCCACTTGTTCTTTGACCGGCCTGCGTCCGGCGAGGTCGCCGTGCTCGTGCACATGGAAATGGGGCGCGAGCGCGAGGCCGATGACCCCCGGGAGTTCGAGGAGCTCGTCCTCTCGGCGGGCGGCGACCCCGTGGCCTACATCATGGGCCGTCGCGATGCGCCGCATGCCGGCACTTTCGTCGGCTCCGGGAAGCTGGAGGAGATCGCCGCGGCCGTGCGCGAGTACGATGCGCAGGTGGTCATCTTCAACCACACCTTGAGCCCGAGCCAGGAGCGCAACCTCGAGCGCGCGCTCAAGTGCCGCGTGCTCGACCGCACCGGCCTCATCCTCGATATTTTCGCCCAGCGCGCCCGCACCCACGAGGGCAAGCTGCAGGTGGAGCTGGCGCAGCTCTCGCACATGAGCACGCGGCTCGTCCGCGGCTGGACCCACCTGGAGCGGCAGAAGGGCGGTATCGGCCTGCGCGGCCCGGGGGAGACACAGCTGGAAACGGACCGGCGGCTCCTGCGCGCGCGTATCAAGTCCATCGTCGGCCGTCTCGAGAAGGTGCGTCGCCAGCGCGAACAGGGGCGCCGCTCGCGCCGCCGCGCGGAGGTGCCGACGGTGGCGCTGGTGGGCTACACGAACGCCGGCAAGTCGACGCTGTTCAACGGCCTCACGACGGCGGGGGTCTACGCCGCGGATCAGCTCTTCGCCACCCTGGACCCGACGCTGCGCCGGCTGGAGCTGCCGGAGGCGGGGCCGGTGATCCTCGCCGATACCGTCGGTTTCATTTCCCACCTGCCGCACCGGCTCGTGGAGGCCTTCAAGGCGACCCTTGAAGAGACGCGCAACGCCGACCTGCTCCTGCACGTGGTCGATGCGGCCAGCGAGGAGCGCGCCGAGCAAGCGTTGCAGGTGCACGAGGTGCTGCGGGAAATCGGCGCCGAGGACGTGCCGCAGCTCGAGGTGTACAACAAGGTCGACCTGCTGGAGACAACGCCGCGCATCGACCGTGACGACGCCGGCCGCCCCGTGCGGGCCTGGGTGAGCGCGCGGGACGGCAGCGGCCTCGAGGCGCTCCTCGGCGCCATCGGCGAGCTGGTGGGCGACGACATGGTGGCCCGCGAGCTGGTGCTCGCCCCGGAGCAGGGCCGCTTCCGCGCGGCCCTTTACCGCCTCGGCGCCGTGCGCGACGAGCATTACGGCAGCGACGGTGTCGCCCACGTCTCCGTGCGCCTGCCGCGGGCGGACTGGGACCGGCTCGTGGCCAGCGAGGGCGCGCCCTGAGCCGGTGGTTGCGTGGACACTGTGTGGAGCTGTCGCCGGGAACCGGTGCCGGGAACTTGAGGGGCCGAGCAGTAATGGGGCACCCTCCCTTTTTGCTAGAATGAGTCGCTTTAACAATCAGGAGATGGCTATGGCCTGGAACGAGCCGGGTGGCGGCAACAAACCGAACGACCCGTGGGGCGGCGGCGACCAGGGGCCGCCGGACCTCGATGAGGCCCTGCGCAAGCTGCAGCAGCGTCTCGGTGGCCTGTTCGGCGGGCGCCGCGGCGGTTCCGGCGGCGGCGGGGGCAGCAGCCTCTCCGGCGCCATGCTCGGACTGGTGGCCGCGGGCCTCTTCGTTGTCTGGGCCCTCATGGGCTTCTACCAGGTCGACGAGCAGGAGCGGGCCGTGGTGCTGCGTTTCGGCAAGTACCAGAGCACGGCGATGCCGGGCCTGCACTGGAACCCGCCGCTCATCGACGAGGTCATCAAGGTCAATACGACCAAGGTGCGCTCCGCCAGCTTCCGCGAGGTGATGCTCACCCAGGACGAGAACATCGTCGAGGTGCGCACCTCCGTGCAGTACGTGGTCGACGACGTCAAGAGCTACGTGCTCGAGGTGCGCGCCCCGGAGAACTCCCTCGAGCAGGCCGCGCAGAGTGCCCTGCGCCACGTGGTCGGCGGCATGACCATGGACCTGGTGCTCACCGAGGGCCGGGCGCGGATCGCCCAGGAGATGCGCGACCGGCTGCAGGCCTACACCAGCAACTACGGCACCGGGATCCGCATCAGCAAGGTCAACGTCGACGAGTCGAAGCCGCCGAGCCAGGTGCAGGCCGCCTTCGACGACGTGATCAAGGCCCGCGAGGACGAGGAGCGGGTCAAGAACGAGGCCCAGTCCTACGCCAACGGCATCGTCCCCGAGGCCCGGGGCCGCGCCCAGCGCACCATCGAGGAGGCCTCGGCCTACCGCGACCAGGTCGTCGCCCGCGCAGAGGGTGAGGCGGAGCGTTTCCGGCAGCTCCTCACGGAGTACCGGAAGGCGCCGGAGGTCACCCGCGAGCGCCTTTACATCGACGCCATGCAGGGCGTGCTCGGCAAGACCAACAAGGTCATGGTCGACGTCGAGGGCGGCAACAACGTCATGTACCTGCCGCTCGACAAGATGGCCGAGCGGGCCGCGAGCGCGCCCCGGGGGCGGGAGATGTCCCTCGACAGCGCCACGATCCGGGAGCTCACGGACGCGGTGACCGAGCAGCTGCGGCGCGACGCCGCGGCCCAGCAGAACCGTCGCGGAGGAGGACGCTGAGATGTCGGGACGTAACCTAACGCTGACGCTACTGGCGGTCATCGCCCTGTTCGTTGCCAGCAATTCGCTGTTCATCATCAAGGAGACCGAGCGCGGCGTGCTGTTGCGCTTCGGTGAGGTGGTGAACGCCGACCTGAAGCCGGGGCTGCACGTGAAGATTCCTTTCGTGAACAACGTGCGCAAGTTCGACGGCCGCGTGCTGACCGTCGATTCGCAGCCCGAGCGCTATTTCACCCAGGAGCAGAAGGCGCTGATCGTCGACTCCTACGCCAAATTCCGGGTAGACGACACGGCCAAGTTCTACACCGCCACCAACGGTGAGGAGTCGCGGGCCGCCGGACTGCTCGCGCAGCGCATCAATGACGGCCTGCGCAACCAGGTGGCCGCGCGCACGATCCAGGAAGTGGTGTCCGGGGAGCGCGACGAGCTCATGGAGATCATCACCCGGGACCTCGACGAGGTCGCCCGGACTGAACTCGGCGTGGAGATCATCGATGTGCGCGTGAAGCAGATCGACCTGCCGCCGGACGTGTCCGAGTCGGTCTACCGGCGCATGAACGCCGAGCGCGAGAAGGAAGCCCGCGAGCACCGCGCCCAGGGCCGGGAGCTCGCCGAGGGTATCCGCGCCGCCGCGGACCGCGAGGTCACGGTGATCGAGGCCAACGCCTTCCGCGACGCGGAGGAGATCCGCGGTGAGGGCGACGCCCGCGCCACGGCGATCTACGCCAGTGCCTTCGGCCAGGACCCGGAGTTCTACAGCTTCACCCGCAGCCTTAGGGCCTACGGCGAGGCCTTCCAGTCGCAGGGCGACATCATGCTCCTGCAGCCGGACAGCGAGTTCTTCCGCTACCTGAAGGACGCCGGCGCCAACAACTGATTGGCCGCGGCGGCTGGCGCCCTGCGCGCCGGCACTGTGGTACCATTCGCCAACCGTGAGGATCGGTGGGGCCCGCGCCCCGCGGGTCCCGCGGTTTTTTGTTGACCCCTGTTACTGGCCCGTTACGGAGCCCTATGGATTTCTGGCAGGTCTTCCCGGTCGCGGTGGCCCTCGTGCTGGTGCTCGAGGGCTTTCTGCCGTTCCTGTCCCCGGCGCGCTGGCGAAGCATGGTGGTGCTGGTGGCGCAGCTGGATGACAGGACGATCCGGCGCTTCGGCCTCGGCAGCATGCTCGTGGGCCTGGGCCTTCTCTACCTGGTGAATTGAGTACGGCGATGGACACGGTAGACCGCTGGCAGCTGCCCGACGGCGTCGACGAACTGCTGCCCGAGCGCGCTGCGCGGCTGGAAGCGCTGCGCCGCCGGGTGCTCGATCTCTACGCGAGCTGGGGTTACCAGCTCGTGGTGCCGCCGCTGGTGGAGTTCACCGAGTCCCTCCTCGAGGGTGTGGGCGCTGACCTCGACATCCTCACCTTCAAGGTCCCGGACCAGCCCAGCGGGCGCACGCTCGGTATCCGGGCCGACATCACGCCGCAGGTCGCGCGTATCGATGCGCACGCGCTCGCCGACGACGGCGTCAGCCGCCTGTGCTACGCCGGTTCTACCCTGCATGCGCGGCAGAAGACGCCGCTCGCCTCCCGGGCGCCGGTGCAGGCCGGGGCAGAGCTGTTCGGCGCCGCCACCCTCGCGGCCGACGTGGAGATCATCAACCTGATGCTGGCGACGCTTGCAGCGGCAGGCCTCGACAAGGCCGTGACGCTCGATCTCGGCCACGGCGATGTCTGCGGTGCGCTGCTGGCGCAGCTGGCCCTGCCGCCGGCGGTGGAGGCGGCGGTCTTCGATGCCCTGCAGCGCAAGTCCCGCCCGGATCTGGAAGCCGTGCTCGCCGAGGCCGACTCGCGGGCCCGGGGCGCGCTGTCGGCGCTCCTGAACCTGCACGGTGACGCCTCGGTCCTCGACCGCGCGGCGGCCGAGCTCGCGCCGGTGGCGCCGGCGGTCAGCGATGCCCTGGAAACCCTGCGCGCCGTGGCTGCGCAGGTGAGCGCCCACCACCCCGGGGTCGATGTCTACTTCGACCTCGCGGAACTGCGCGGCTACCACTACCACACGGGCATCGTGTTCGCCGCCTACCTGCCTCGCCACGGCGAGGCCGTGGCCAATGGCGGGCGCTACGACAACGTCGGCCGTGCCTACGGCCGGGCACGGCCGGCGACCGGCTTTGCCACGGACCTGAAGACCCTGGTGCAGCTGCAGGCCGCCCTTACCGGTAACGGTGCGGAAGCCGCCGGTGCCATCGCCGCCCCCGCCGGGGACGACCCGGCGCTGCTGGCGGCCATCAATGAACTGCGCGCCGCGGGCGAGGTGGTGATCGTGTCCCTCGCCGGCGAAACGGATCCGCGCTGTGACCGGGAACTGGCCGCCAGGGGCGGCAGCTGGGCGGTGCGTCCGCGCCGCGGCAAAACGAGACAGGAACCATGAGAAAGAACATCGTGGTCCTCGGTACCCAGTGGGGTGACGAGGGCAAGGGCAAGATCGTCGACCTGCTCACGGACCGGGCCGATGCCGTGGTCCGCTTCCAGGGCGGGCACAATGCGGGCCATACCCTGGTCTGCGACGGCCAGAAGACGGTGCTGCACCTGATTCCCTCGGGCGTTCTGCGCGCCGACGTGCAGTGCCTCATCGGCAACGGCGTGGTACTCGCCCCGGACGCGTTGCTCAAAGAGCTGCGCGAACTCGAGGAGCGCGGTGTGCCGGTGCGCGAGCGCCTGCGCCTGTCCCCGGCCTGCCCGCTGATCCTTCCCTACCACGTGGAACTCGACAAGTCCCGCGAGCTGCGCCGTGGCGATGCCAAGATCGGTACCACCGGCCGCGGCATCGGCCCCGCCTACGAGGACAAGGTCGCCCGCCGCGGCCTGCGCCTCGGTGACCTCGCGCACCCGGAGCGTTTCCGGCGCCGTCTCGAGGAAGTGCTCGAGTACCACAATTTCCAGCTCGAGCACTTCTACCACGTCGCGCCGCTGGACGTGAACGCGGTCGCCGATGCGGCCCTCGCCCAGGGCGAGGAACTGCTGCCGATGATGGCCGACGTCACCGCGCTGCTTCACGAGCTGCGCCGCAAGGGTGCGCGCATTCTCTTCGAGGGGGCGCAGGGCTCGCTGCTCGACATCGACCACGGTACCTACCCCTTCGTCACCAGCTCGAACACGACCGCCGGTGGCACGGCCACCGGCTCCGGTGTGGGCCCGCTGTACCTCGACTACGTGCTCGGCATCACCAAGGCCTACACGACCCGCGTCGGATCCGGGCCGTTCCCGACGGAACTGTTCGACGACACCGGCGCCCACCTCGCTTCCCGGGGTCACGAGTTCGGCGCCACCACGGGCCGCCCGCGGCGCTGCGGCTGGTTCGACGCCGTGGCCCTGCGCAACGCCGTGTCCATCAACTCGGTGAGCGGCCTCTGCCTGACCAAGCTCGACGTGCTCGACGGCCTGGAGTCGATCCAGCTCTGCGTGGGCTACGCCGACGCGGACGGCAACCCGGTGCCGGCCCCCATCGACTCGGACGACTACGCGGGCCTGGTCCCGGTCTACGAGACGGTGCCCGGCTGGCAGGAGACCACCCTCGGTGCCCGCAGCCTTGACGACCTGCCGCAGGCCGCCCGCGACTACATCGCCCGCATCGAGGCGGTGGTCGGTGCGCCCATCGATATCATTTCCACAGGCCCGGACCGGGTCGAGACGATCGTCCTGCGGCATCCCTTCGACTGAACCGGGTCCGGAGGTACTTCGCAGTCCGGCGGCGCCCCTGCCGCCGCCTACGCTGTGCCATTTTCCGCGGTACGTCCCGTGGGCATCAGCGCCCGCTTTCCTGCCGGTACGCCGCAAACCCCTGCCCGGTCCAGCGGCGGAAGGCGCGATAGAAGCTGTTGACCTCGTTGTAGCCCAGGGCGTCGGCCAGGCACTTGCCGGGCAGGCGGCGCTCGGCGAGGAGCCGTTCGCAGCGGTACTGCCGGGCGCGGTCGAGCAGGAACTGGTAGCTGGTGTGGTCCGCCCGCAGGCGCCGGCGCAACGTGGTACCGCTGATGCCGAGGCTCTCCGCGACGCCGTCGGCGCGCATGCGCGACAGGTCGCCCTCCAGGAGCATGCGCAGGACCTGTTCCGTAGTCCGCGACAGGGGGAAGTGCCTGGGCTTGTCCAGCGCCGGGTCCGGCCGCACGGGCAGCGGCGGCATCGGGGCGAGCTTATGGCTGTGGGGGAATTCGACGTGGGCGCGCGACGGCGCGGGGGTGCTTCGCATGACCGTACCTCCATGTGCGGTTTAGGCGATGGGTTGTCTGCACCGGCGGCGCCGCGGCGGAGCGATCCCTGCTCCCGACCCGTCGGCGCCGTCAAGCCGGCACCCTCAAAACCATAGCAAAGCCCCGCCGTTTTGAAAGGTCGGGACCGGTAAGGAAGGAATCCTGCCGATGGGAAGCGCCTCGCGCAGGCGCAGTGCCGGTTGCGGTTACAGCGGCGGGGCTTCCAGGTCCGCCGGCAGCGGACAGTCGATCACCGCGGCGATGCTGGCGAGGATCTCGTATTCGACCGGACAGATGTCGCCGTTCTCGCTCGCGGCCTCGCCTATGGCCTTCAGGATCCGCGGTTTCAGCAGCGGGTAGCAGTCGGCGAGCGTGTGCACGGCTTCGCTGAAGGCGCGCACCGAGAGGGCTTCCCGGGGCTTGAGCGTGAGCTTCGGCAGGGCCAGCGCGTCGCGCGCCCGGGCGAAGGCGGCTTCCGCCTCGCCGCTGCCCTCGTGGGCGAGCACCGAGAGTACCTCCGCGAGCGGGGCCGCCACCTTGCCGAGGCGAGGGTAGCGCGGCCGGCTCGGCGTAACCTGCACGAACTCGGGGTCGAGATAGTGGCGCACCAGCTGGTACAGGCACCACTCCAGGAGGTCCGTGCGCTGGTCCGCGCGGATCACCGCGAGCAGCGTCTCCTTGAAGGTGCGGTACTGCGGCGCGCTCATGGCCCGCAGCGCCGGCAGGCAGCGGTTGACCAGCGGCAGGCGCAGGCCGGCCGGGAGCGCGGCGAGGCCGGGCGCCACCGTGTTGACCAGCGTGGCCTGGCCGGGCACCTCGCGCTCGGCGATGAGCGCGAGCTGGCGCTCGCGGTGCGCCGGTTCGTCGCTGACGAGGAGCCCGAGGACCAGGGAGGAGGCGCCCAGCGGGTCGTCGACATGGGCCAGCAGCCCCGGGGGAATGCGGGGTGCCGGCGGCGCCTCGGGCTCGACGCTGCCGCCGGCCGGCGCCGTGCCCGTCAGCGGCGCCGGCGGCCGGGGGGCCATTCCCCGGGCGGCCTCCAGCGCGGCCACGGCCGCCACCAGTGCCTCGCGGCCGGGGCGGAACTCCACGTCACCGCTCTCGATGCGGGTGTTCGGGTAGTGGCGTACCTTGCGCGAGATGTAATCGCCGTCCCAGCGCGGCTGGATGCGCCGGATGCGCGCGTCCAGCGGCGGGTGCGTGGCGAAACCCTGCCACAGGCGATGGGTGACGGCACCGAAGAACATGTGTGACAGCTCCGCGGCCCGGGCCCGGTGTACGAGCGTGCCCGGCACATAGCCGCCGATGACCTTGAGGGCATCGGCGATACCGTCCGGGTCGCGGGTGAACTGCACGGCACCGGCGTCCGCCAGGAACTCCTTCTGCCGGCTGATGGCGGCCTTGATGAAGCCGGCGCAGGTGCCGCCGATCCAGCCGATCACCAGCAGACCGAGGCCGAGCACGGGCAGGGCGGCGCCGCTGTTGTTGTTGCCGCTCCCGCGGGTGCCTGTGCGCACCCGTCCGCGATGCGTCCCCGCGCGGAGCAGGAGGTAGCCGACATCACCGATGAAGGTGATGCCCTTCAGGAGGGCGGCCAAGCGCACGTTGAGGCGCATGTCGCCGTTGAGGATGTGGCTGAACTCGTGGCCGATGACGCCCTGCAGTTCGTGGCGCTTCAGGTGGTGCAGGGCGCCGGTGGTCACCGCGATCACCGCGTCGGCCTGGGTCACGCCGGCGGCGAAGGCGTTGATGCCGCGCTCGTCCCTGAGCAGGTAGAGGTCCGGCACCGGCATGCCGGCGGCGAGGGCGATTTCCTGCACGATGTTGAGGGCGCGGCGCTCGTCGGCGTCGCGTGTTTGCGGCAGCACCTTCTCCGCGCCGAGGGTCTCGGCGATCGCCTTGCCGCCGGCGGCGAGCTGCAGCCACTTCACCAGGGAGACGAGAAGCACGCTGCCGATCACCAGCAGGCTGATGGTCCCGAAGCGCTCCCAGGAAAGCTGCTGCAGGAAGCCGGCCCAGCCGCCCCGGCTGCCGGCGTAGACGTTGTAGTCCTCGGAGAAGAACAGGAAGCCGGCGACCAGCAGGTTGGTGAGCAGCACCAGGCCGATGACGGCCAGGGTGAAGAGGATCACCAACAGGCGCGCGTTGCGCCGGGCCAGGTCCTGCTGGGCGAAGAAGTCCACCCGCGCCTCCGGCCGCTAGCTGCCCGCCGGGACCATCAGAAGGAGACGCGCGGTGCCGCCTGGATCCGCGGGCTGTCGTCGAACTCCAGGAGCTCCGCGTCGGTCGGGTGGCCGAAGGTGGCCGCCAGCACCACCGGCGGGAAGCTCTGCCGGTAGGTGTTGTAGGCCATGACGGCGTCGTTGTAGCCCTGGCGGGCGAAGGCCACGCGGTTCTCGGTACTGGTCAGCTCTTCGGAGAGCTGCTGCATGTTCTCGCTGGCCTTCAGGTCCGGGTAGGCCTCCATGGTCACGTTGAGCTTGCCCAGGGCGCCCTGCAGGGCGTTCTCGGCGCCGGCGAGGTCGGCAAGCGCGGGGGCGCTGCCGCCGCCCTCGCCGATGGCCTTGAGCAGCGCGGCCGCCTCGTTGCGGGCGGTGGTGACCGCGTCCAGTGTCTCGCGCTCGTGGGCCATGTAGCCCTTGGCCGTTTCGACCAGGTTCGGGATCAGGTCGTAGCGCCGCTTGAGCTGCACCTCGATCTGGGCGAAGCCGTTCTGGTAGCGGTTCTTCAGCTTGACCAGGGTGTTGTAGATGGCGATGACATAGATCACCAGGGCCAGGATCACCAGCCAGACCACGATACTCGTCACTTCCATGGCGTTTCCCTCGGGACGCGGTGGGTGCAGCGACCGCCGCTCAGGACGCCGCGGCGAGGGTGACCGGCACCCCGTTCACGGCGGCATTGCCCGAGAGGGCGTCGAGCCAGCGGTCGTCGGTAATATCATTGCACGATACTCCCGCCTTCGCACGGGCCGTGCCGAGGCGCACGCCGTCGCGGTCGTGCCCGTAGCCGTGCGGCAGGCTCACCACCCCGGGCATGACGCTGTCCGAGGCCTCCACGGTTACCGCGAGCTCTCCCGTGCGCGAGGCGAGGCGGGCGCTGTCGCCGTCCTTCAGCCCGTGCCGATCGAGGTCCGCCGGGTGTACCAGTAGCGTACAGCGGTCGCGGCCCTTCACCAGCCGGTGGTAGTTGTGCATCCAGCTGTTGTTGTCGCGAACGTGGCGCCGGCCGATGAGGCGCAGGCCGCTGTCGGCTCCGCTCTCGAGCTCGCGGCGGAGGCGTTCGAGGTCCGCCAGGAGCAGGGGGACGGCGCAGTCGATGCGCTTGTTTGCCGTGAACAGGCGTTCCGGCAGCTGGGGCTCGAGCGGGCCTAGGTCCACGCCGGAGGGGTTGGCCTTCAGGGTCGCAAGGTCGAGCTTGTGCTCGCTGTCCCTGCCGTAGGGACCGAACTGCAGGCCCAGGTCGACCATCTCGTGCGGCGCCATGGGCCTGCGCGGCTCCTCGCCGAGGGCTGCGGCCAAGCGCTCCCCCAGCGCCGTAAAGATCTCCCAGTCGTGCAGGCTGCCCTCGGGCTTGTCGAACACCGGCTCGCTGTAGCGCGCGGTGTTGCGTATGGCGTTGATGTGGAAGCCGATGTCGTAGTGATCGTGCTCCAGCGGCGAGGTCGGCGGCAGGATGATGTCGGCGTGCCGCGTGGTCTCGTTGAGGTACGGGTCCAGGCTGACCATGAACTCGAGCTGCTCGAGGGCCTCGTCCAGGGCGCGGCCGTTCGGTGTCGACAGCACCGGGTTGCCGGCGCCGGTGAACAGGGCGCGCACCCGGCCCTCACCGGGAGTAGTGATCTCCTCGGCCATCACCGCCGCCGGCAGCTCCCGATCGAACTCGGGCAGGCCGCGCACGCGGCTCCGATGCCGGTTGAAGCCGCCGGGGCCGATGTTGCTGACCTGGTCCATGGCCGGCAGCGTGAACAGGGAGCCGCCGGGCCGGTCGAGGTTGCCGGTGGCGATGTTCATCACCTGGATCAGCCACTGGCAGAGGGCCCCGAAGGCCTGCGTCGACACGCCCATGCGGCCGTAGCAGATGGCTGCGTCTGCGGCGGCGAAGTCGCGGGCGATGCGCCGTATCCCGGCCGCGGCGATGCCCGTGGCACCGGCCACGGCCTCCGCCGTGAACGGGGCCAGCGCCGTTGCCACGGTGTCCAGGCCGTCGACGAAGGGCGAGAGCTGGCGTGCGTCGGCGATGCCTTCGTCGAAGAGCGTGTTGAGGAGTGCGGCCAGGAAGAGGGCATCGCTGCCGGGACGGATGAAGTGGTGCTCGCTGGCCAGGGCCGCGGTCTCCGTCCGCCGCGGGTCAATGACCACCAGGTGGCCGCCGCGGGCGGTAAGGTCCTTGATGCGCCGGCGCACGTCCGGCACCGTCCAGATGCTGCCGTTGGAGGCCACGGGGTTGGCGCCGAGCATGAGGAAATAATCCGTGCGGTCGATGTCCGGGATCGGGAACAGCGACTTGTGGCCGAACAGCCACAGGGAGGCCAGGTGGTGCGGCAGCTGGTCCACGGAAGTGGCGGAGAAGCGGTTCTTCGTGCGCAAGAAGCGGAACAGGTTGTTCTGGTGCGTCATCATCCCGTAGTTGTGGACCGTGGGATTGCCCATGTAGATGCCGATGGCGTCGACACCGTGCTCCCGGTAGATCGCCAGCAGGCGCTCGGCGGTGCTGTCGAGGGCCTCCTGCCAGCTGATCTCCTCCCAGCGCACCGCGTCGCTGTCGCGCACCTTTTTTACTGGCCGGCGCAGCCGGTCCGGGTCCTCGTGGATGTCGTGCAGGGCAATGGCCTTGGGGCAGAGGTGCCCGCGGCTCAGGGGGTCCTCGGGGTCGCCCTTGATGGAGACGACGCGCTCGTTCTCGGTCTCGATGAGCAGTCCGCAGATGGCCTCGCAGAGGTGGCAGGCTCGGTAGTGGGTCTGGCGCATGCTGTGATCGCTCCCCGCAGCGGTTGTTCCTGGGCTGCGGGCAGTGTAGCGCGACTACCGGGCTTTTTGGTTAGATAGGGCGGATTGCCCGGGACGAGGCCGGCCCGGCGGGCCGGCCGCAGCGGTTGCCTGCCAGCTTGCACGCCACTTTTTCACGCCCGGCCTGCACCGGGCCTGTGCCAGGGAGAACCCATGGACGACAGCTGGAAGAGGTATCGCTCGGCGCCCTACTACGACGAGCTGATCACGGCGAAGGGCCACCCGCGCACAGCCGCCCGGGGCGCCGTCAACCTGCTGTGCCGCCTGCCCGTCGAGGAGCTGGCCGCGCGCCGCGCCGCGGCTGCCGCGGCCATCCGCGAGATGGGTATCTCCTTCACGGTGTACACCGAGGGCGGCAACATCGACCGCGCCTGGCCCTTTGACATCATCCCCCGGATCATCACCGCCCGGGAGTGGAGCACGGTGCGCGAGGGACTGGTACAGCGCAGCCGCGCCCTGAACTGCTTCATCGACGACATCTACAACAAGCAGAAGATTCTCGCCGACGGCATCATCCCGGCGGCTATCGTGCTCGAGTCCAGCAACTACAAGCCCCAGTGTGCCGGCGCCTCGCCGCGCTTCGGGGTCTGGGCGCACGTCTGCGGCTCGGACCTGATCCGCGACGCCGACGGCCGCCTCTACGTCCTCGAGGACAACCTGCGCGTGCCCTCGGGCGTCTCCTACATGGTGGAGAACCGGGAAATCACCAAGCGCGTGCTGCCGGAGCTGTTCGAGAACTACAGCATCCTGCCCGTGGACGACTATCCCTCGCAGCTCTACCAGATGCTCGCCTCCCTCTCCCCGCGGGAGCGCAAGCGTCCCTGCGTCGTGGTGCTGACGCCCGGCATCTACAACTCCGCCTACTTCGAGCACGCCTTCCTTGCCCAGGGTATGGGCGCGGAGCTGGTGGAAGGTGCCGACCTCCTCGTCGGCGATGACGATTGCGTCTACATGCGCACCGTGGACGGGCCCATCCGCGTCGACGTGATCTATCGCCGCATCGATGAGGACTTCATGGACCCGGAGGCCTTCCGCGAGGATTCCGTCCTCGGCGTGCCCGGCCTCATGCGCGCCTGGCGCGGCGGCAAGGTGGCCATCGCCAACGCACCGGGCTCCGGCGTGGCCGACGACAAGGTCGTCTACGCCTACGTGCCGGAGATGATCCGCTACTACCTCGGCGAAAAACCGAAGCTACGCTCCGTGCCGACCTACCTCTGCCACCGCGAGGCCGACCGGGACTACGTGCTGAAACACCTCGACAAGCTGGTGGTGAAGCCCGCCAACGAGTCCGGCGGCTACGGCATCATGGTCGGGCCGCACGTCGACGCGGCGACGCGGAAGAAGTTCGCGAAGCTCATCGAGAAGAACCCGCGCAACTACATCGCGCAGCCGACGCTGAAGCTGTCCACGGCGCCCACCTGCGTCGATGCCGGCATCGAGCCGCGGCACCTCGACCTGCGCCCCTTCATCCTCCAGGGTCGCGATGCCTGGGTCACGCCGGGAGGACTGACTCGGGTTGCCATGGTGAAGGGTTCGCTGGTGGTCAATTCCTCCCAGGGCGGCGGCAGCAAGGACACCTGGATCGTGGAGGGACGCGCATGACCATGCTCTCGCGGGTGGCCGAGCGGGTCTACTGGATGGGGCGCTACCTCGAGCGCGCCGAGTGCACGGCGCGGCTGGTCGATGCCTACCACCACATGGTCATGGATATCCCGCGCGGCTCGCAGCCCGGCTGGGACATCCTGGTGCGCATTCTCGATGCCGAGCCCCTGGCCGACGAGCACTTCCGCGTGGCCAACGAGACGAACGTGCTGCGCCTGCTGGTCGCCCAGGACGACGCGGCCTGCAGCATCCCCTTTGCCGTGCGCTCGGCGCGGGAGAACGTGCGCACCACCCGCGACGTGCTGCCGGAGGAAGTCTGGGAACTCGTCAACGAGCTGCACCTGTACACCCGGGAGCAGGCGGAGAAGTCCGTCGGCCGGCGTCACCGGCAGGCCTTCCTGCAGGAAGTGGTGAGCCGTACCCAGGTGATCAACGGAGTCTGGCGCAACACCCTGTGCCGCGACCATGCCTACCGCTTCATCAAGGTGGGCCAGCTGCTGGAGCGCGCCGACATGGCCACCCGCATCATCGATGTCGGCGCCGCCGATATTCTCGGTCGCGAGGGCACGCAGCAGGCCCTGGACCACCTGCTCTGGGGCACGCTGCTCAAGTCCCTTTCGGCCCTCGGCGCGTACCGGCGGCAGGTCGGCCCGGTGGTGGAACCGGGCAGCGTCGTCGAGTTCATCTTCATGGAGCAGGCTTTCCCGCGCTCCGTGCGTTTCTGCCTGCGCGGCATCCGCGAGGAACTGCCGCAGCTCACGCGCAACGAGGACGCCCTGCGCGTCATCGAACGGGCGCGCCGCAAGCTGCGCCGCTTCGACCGCGAGCCGTGGGAGCGGGACGACCTGCATGCCTTTATCGACGACCTCCAGGGTGTGCTCAGTGACCTCCACGGTGCCATCAGTGATACCTGGTTCCGGGTCGACGGCTCGTGAAGCGCTTCCGCTGTGACTGTGGCAGCCAGGTCTTCTTCGACAACGACCACTGCCTCTCCTGCGGTGCCCGCCTCGGCTTCGATCCGGCGGTGCGCGAGCTGCGGCCCCTGGCGGCAGCCGGTGACGGCGTGTACACGGATCGCAACGGCCGCGCCTTTCGCTTCTGCGCCAACGGCGAGGACTTCGGCGTCTGCAACTGGCTGCGCCCCGCCGAGCAGGCGCATCCCCTGTGCTTTGCCTGCCGGTTCAACCGCACCGTGCCCAACCAGTCCCTACCGGGCAACGACCGGCGCTGGCGCGTGCTCGAGGAGGGCAAGAAGCGGCTGTTCTTCACCCTCATGCAGCTTGGCCTGCCCCTGGTCAGCGGCTGGGTCGACGAGCGTCTCGGCCTGCTCTTCGATTTCATCGAGGACGGCCGGTCCCGCGAGGTCTTCGCCGAGACCTTTGCCTCCACCGGCTACCTGGGCGGCGTGATCACCATCAATACGCTGGAGGCGGACGACGTGGCGCGCACGGCGGTGCGCAGCCAGATGAACGAGGGGTACCGCACGGTGCTCGGTCACCTGCGCCACGAGAGCGGGCACTACTACTGGAGTCTCCTCGACCCGGACGCAGCCACGCGCGCCGAGTTCGCCGCGCTGTTCGGAGACGAGCAGGTGGATTACGCAGCGGCGCTCGCAGCGCACTACAGCAACGGGCCGGTGACCGACTGGCACGAGCGCTACATCAGCGCCTACGCCAGCGCCCATCCCTCGGAGGACTGGGCCGAGTGCTGGGGGCACTACCTGCACATTTACGACGCGCTGGAGACCGCGGCGGCCCAGGGGCTGCTCGGCCGGTCACCGGATGCCATGACCATCGAGCAGCGCATCGACGCCTGGCGGGGCCTGTCCACGACGCTGAACGAGCTCAACCGCAGCGTCGGTCTCGGCGACGCCTATCCCTTCGTGATCAACGACGTGGTGGCCGCGAAGCTCGCCTTCGTGGACAGCGTCATCCGTCGTCTTCGAACATAGCCGAGAGCGACGGCAGTTCCTCGAAGGCGCTGCGGATGTTGTCGTCCCAGCTCTGGCGCAGCTGCGCCAGGTAGGGATGGTTCTCCTCCAGCTTGAAGTAGCGTTCCTGCGGTTCGAGGCTGCCCCGGCGGTAGAACAGGCACTCCAGCGGCGGGCCCACGGTGGCGTTCGAGCGCATCGTCGAGTCGATGGAGACCAGGGCACAGCGCATGGCTGTCTCCACCGGTGTGTCCGGGCGGATGATGCGGTCCAGGATGGGCTTTCCGTACTTGGTCTCGCCGATCTGCAGGTAGGGGTACAGGTCCGAGGCCGTGATGTGGTTGCCCTCGGGGTAGACCATGTACAGCTCCTGTTCGTGGCCCTTGATCTGCCCGCCGATAATGAAACTCGCCGAGGCGTTGAAGCTGCCGGCAATGGGGCCGCCCTTCTTGGCGTACTTTTCCTGCTCCGCCAGGCTCAGTGTGCCCAGGTAGTCGGCGACATCACTGACGTAGCGGGCGTTGAAAATGTTGAACTCGGCGTTCTCCTCCAGGTCGCGCTGGATCTGCGCGATCACCGCCTGGCTGGTGGCCAGGTTGCCGGCGGTGAGGATAACGAGGGAGCGGTCCCCGGGGGCGGAGAAGCGGTGCATCTTGCTGTAGGTGCTGACGCGGTCCGGTCCCGCATTGGTACGCGAATCGGAGCAGAATACCAGGCCCTTATCCAGGGCGATCGCGAGGCAATAGGTCATCGGCGGGGTGGTTTCCTCGGGGGGTCGCTCCGTGGTGACCCGCGGACTATAAAGCCAGCGCGAGACCGGGGGCAACGTCCCCGTCGCTTGACTTGTGTCGCTCGGCGGCGTACGCCAGCATGGGTAGTGGCAATGACGCCGTCGGCGATCCATTCATAACCGCAACGAAGTTGATAACAAGGAGAGCACCATGAGCCGCCTCAACAAGCTGCCCCCCGGGCAGTGGGACCCGGAACTGCGGGCCATGACCCAGGCCGACAGCGCGTCGGTGATCGAGCAGGGCATTACGCGCATGCTCGCCCTGTCGCCGGCGATGGCGAAGGCAGCCGTCGGCTTCGGCGCCGGGGTGACGCTGAACCGCACCCTGCCGGAGCGCCTCATCGAGCTGGTGCGCCTGCGCGTGGCCTTCCACAACCAGTGCCGCAGCTGCATGGCCATCCGCTACCGGGCCGCCGCCGACGCGGTGGACGAGGGCCTGGTCTGCTCGCTGGAAACCCCCGAAGAAGCGCCGGACCTGTCGCCGACGGAGAAGGCGGCCATCGCCTTCGCGGACCGCTTCGCCACGGACCACCTGTCGATCACCGACGAGCGCTTCGACGCGCTGCGCGAGCATTTCAGCGAGGCGGAGATCGTCGAGCTCATGGTCCACTGCGCGCTCTACGTCGGCATGGGCCGGCTGGCGGCAGTGCTGGACATGACGGAAGAGCTGCCGGAGGGCTACCGGAAGCCCTTCGGTGAGACGGTCACGCCCTGGGCGGACGCGCCCGTGTCAGTCCGCTGACCCCGCGGCGCAACGGGAGGGCAGCTAGATGACGGTTGCGGAAGGGGTTGCGCTCGGCGGGTTCGCGGTAGCCGCGCTGGCCATGCTGCTGGTGACCCAGACCAAGGAGCGCGTGGCCTGGCCCGCCTGGCTCGTACCAACGGCGGTCGTTGTTCCCTTTGCGGCACTGACGGCCTATGCGATTGCCACGGAAGGGCTCTTCGGGTTCTGGCCCCTGCTGACGCGATCACCGTGGGGCCTGCAGGCGTGGTTCGACCTGCTCCTCTGCCTGACGGCGGCGTTCTTCCTGCTGCAGAACCGGGCGCGAGCCGCGGGCATGAAGTCCGAGGTCTGGGTGCTGGTGGTCATAACCACGGGCAGCATCGGCCTGCTGCTGATGCTGGCGCGAACGGTCTACCTGGAGCGGCAGCAGGCCCGTGAGGGTGAAGGCGAGAAGAGCTAAAATGGTGCCCAGGAGAGGACTTGAACCTCCACGGCCTTGCGGCCACTAGCACCTGAAGCTAGCGTGTCTACCAATTTCACCACCTGGGCATGGGTGAGGGTGCAGCACTCTAGTCGCAGGTCCGGTGTTTGTCAACGATCACGTATAATGGGGGTTCTTGTGGGCCCGAGGGCCCGCGAACGCACTCAAACAAAGGCCACTTTATGGCACGAAAAGGCAGGAAAGCCGATCCCCACGCCGCCCGCGAGGCGGCCACCTACGACAACCCGATTCCCTCCCGGGAGTTCATCCTCGAGCAGCTGCGCACCGCCGACCGGCCCCTGGACCACGGCCAGGTGGCCGAGCTCCTCGCCCTGAGCGACGACCGGGACCTGGACGCGCTGCGCAACCGCCTCCGCGCCATGCAGCGCGACGGTCAGCTGCTGGTGGACCGGCGCGGCGCCTATGGCGTCGTCGATGCCATGAACCTCCTGCGCTGCCGGGTGCAGGGCCATCGCGACGGCTACGGTTTCGCCATGCCGGTCAGCGGTGGCGACGACGTCTTCCTCAGCGCCCGGCAGATGCGCTCGCTTTTCGACGGCGACACGGTGCTGGTCACCGTCACCGGCCTCGACCGCCGGGGCCGCGCCGAGGGCAAGGTGGTGGAGGTGCTCGAGCGCGGGGTCGATCGCGTTGTCGGCCGCTACCAGGAAGAGAGCGGCATCGGCGTGGTCATTCCCGACAATGCCCGCATCACCCAGGAGGTGCTGATCCCGCCTAAAGCCAAGGGCGGGGCACAGCACGGGCAGATCGTCACCGCCGAAATCACTGATTACCCCACGGGCCGCCTCGGCGCCAAGGGGCGGGTGGTCGAGGTGCTCGGTGATCACCTCGACCCGGGTCTCGAGATCGACATCGCCATCCGCGCCCACGGCATCCCCTTCGAATGGCCCGAAGCCGTGGTCGATGAGGCCGGACACCTGCGCGAGGAAGTCGAGGAGGCCGACAAGCGCGCCCGTGTCGACCTGCGCGACCTGCCCTTCGTCACCATCGACGGCGAGGATGCGAAGGACTTCGATGACGCCGTGTACTGCCGCAAGAAGCGCCTCGGCGGCTGGAAGCTCTGGGTCGCCATCGCCGACGTCTCCTACTACGTGCACCCGGGCTCGGCGCTGGACGGCGAGGCGGCCCGGCGGGGTAACTCCGTCTATTTCCCCGAGCGGGTCGTACCCATGCTGCCGGAGGTGCTGTCCAACGGGCTCTGCTCCCTGAAACCCGAGGTGGACCGGTTGGCGATGGTCGTGGAGATGGACCTCTCCCGCGACGGCGCCCTCGGCAAGTTCCAGTTCTACGAGGCGGTGATCCACAGCCACGCGCGGCTCACCTACACCCAGGTGGGCCGGGTGCTCGCCGGCGAGCGGGAACCCGCGGTGCCGAAGGCGCGCATCCCGGACCTGAAACGCCTGCACGACCTGTACAAGGTGCTGCGCGTCGCCCGAGAGGAGCGCGGCGCCATCGACTTCGAGACCGTGGAGACGCGGATCATCTTCGACGAGCAGCGCAAGATCAGCGAGATCGTGCCGGTGGTGCGCAATGATGCCCACAAGCTCATCGAGGAGTGCATGCTCGCGGCCAACGTGGCCACGGCCCGCTTCTTCGAGAAGCACCCGCTGCCGACGCTGTTCCGCGTGCACGAGGGTCCCGGCGAAGAGAAGCTCGAGAACCTGCGTGCCTTCCTCGGCGAGCTCGGCCTCGGCCTGCGCGGCGGGGCGGACCCGAGCCCGCGGGATTACCAGGCGCTCATGGAGGAAATCCAGGACCGACCCGACGCCCACGTGATCCAGACCATGCTCCTGCGGTCTCTGCGCCAGGCCGTCTACCAGCCCGAGAACAAGGGGCACTTCGGCCTCAACTACGCCGGCTACGCTCACTTCACCTCGCCGATCCGCCGCTACCCGGACCTCATCGTCCACCGTGGCATCCGCTCGGTGATCCGCTCGAAGCAGCGCAGCCGCCTGGTGCGCCGTGCCGATGGCGCCGCGCAGTTGCCCCGGGAAGAAAGCTACCCCTACGACGAGCGCGCCATGGTGGTCCTGGGCGAGCAGTGCTCCATGACCGAGCGCCGGGCCGACGATGCCACCCGCGACGTCAACGCGTGGCTCAAGTGCGAGTACCTGCAGGACCGCGTCGGCGAGGAGTTCGCCGGCGTGGTCGCGGCAGTGACCAGCTTCGGTCTCTTCGTGGAACTGTCGGATCTGTATATAGAAGGCCTCGTGCACGTCACGGCCCTGCCGGGGGACTACTACCGCTTCGACCCCGCTCACCAGCGCCTCGTCGGTGAGCGCAGCGGTCGCAGCTTCCAGCTCGGCGACAAGCTCTCGGTGCAGGTCGCCCGGGTGGACCTCGACGACAAGAAGATCGACCTCGAGCCCGTGGAACTGCCGGAGAAGGGCAAGAGCGCCCGCAGCCGACGCAGTGCCCGCGACGACAGCCAGGACAAGCCGCCCGCAACGCGCGGCGATCGCCCTGACCAGGGCGCCGCGCGCCGGCCGAAGGGGGGTAAGAGCGCTGGCAAGGGCGCCGGCGGCAAGCCCGCCGACAAGCCCGGCAAGAAAACTGCCGACAAGAAACCCGCCGGCAAGGCAACCACGGGCCAGGCAGCCGCCGGCAAGGCAGCCCCCGGCAAGGCAGTCGCGGGCCAGTCAACCGCTGGCAAAAAAAGCATCGGCCAGCGCCGCAGGCGAAGACGCTAGCGGATGAGCGAGCCCGTCTACGGCATCCATGCCGTCGAAGCGCTGCTTGCCCGCGACCCCGACAGCATCGGCCTCCTGCAGGTGCAGCGCGGTCGCGAGGACCGGCGCGTCGTCGCGCTGCTGGCGACCGCGGAAGCGGCGGGCGTCGCAGTTCACCGCGTTCCCCGGTCGGCCCTGGACCGTCTCGTTCAGGGCCGGCACCAGGGCGTAGTGGCCGAGCTCGCCGGCGACCCGGCCGGGCGGGACAATACCCTTGCTCGGGAGGCGGAGCTCTGGGCGCACCTGGAGGCGCTGGATCATCCCCCACTGGTGCTCGTGCTCGACGGCGTGACGGACCCGCACAACCTCGGCGCCTGCCTGCGCAGCGCCGATGCGGCAGGAGTGGATGCGGTCATCGTGCCGAAGGACAAGTCCGCTTCGGTGACCCCGGTGGTGCGCAAGGTCGCCTGCGGTGCTGCCGAGACCGTGCCCCTGCACGCGGCCACCAATCTCGCCCGGGTGCTCAAGGGCCTGAAGGAGCGCGGTATCTGGCTCTACGGTGCCGCGGGCGAGGCCGGGAGCAGCCTCTATGGGCAGGACCTTACCGGCCCCGCTGCCTTGGTGCTCGGCAGCGAGGGGTCCGGCTTGCGCCGGCTGACCCGCGAGCACTGTGATTTCCTCGTCCACCTGCCGATGGCCGGGGCCGTGTCCAGCCTCAATGTCTCCGTGGCCACCGGTATCTGCCTCTTCGAGGTCGTTCGCCAGCGCGCCGGGGTTCGTGAGCCTTCGTCCCCAGGTTGCCATCCTGGGGGCCCTCGACAGGTGCTTGCAAGGCGGCCCCCGCGCGGCTAAACTCCGCGCTCCAAAATTTGCGGGCCGCAGACCGCCGCCCATTCTCCTTGCCACACCGCGCTGACGGGTGGCACTAACCCGTAAGGAGCTTTCGATGCGACATTACGAGATCGTATTCCTGGTCCATCCGGACCAGTCCGAGCAAGTCCCGGCAATGGTCGAGAAATACACCACCCTGGTTACCAGGGACGGTGGTCAGGTGCACCGCCTGGAAGACTGGGGCCGCCGGCAGCTCGCCTTCCCGATTAACAAGGTCCACAAGGCCCACTACGTGCTCATGAACGTCGAGGCCAGCAACGATGCCATAGAAGAGCTGACCACGACCTTCCGCTTCAACGACGCCGTGATCCGCAACCTGGTCATCCGCCGCGACGAGGCCGTGACCAGCGAGTCCCCCATCATGAAGGCCGAGAAAGAGAGCCGCGAGCGCAAGAGCCGCTTTGACGACCGCAAGGGCGACGACAAGGGCCCCCGCGGTGACCGTCCCGACAGGTCCACCGAGGACAGCGGCGACAAGGGTGCCGAGCAGGCCGCCGAGCAAGCCGAGGCCTGAGGCCGTCGTTAACCGAATCCAGGAGTAATAGCCATGGCACGCTTTTTCCGCCGCCGCAAGTTCTGCCGCTTCACCGCCGAGGGCGTGAAGGAAATCGATTACAAGGACCTCGACACGCTCAAGGCCTACATCTCCGAGACGGGCAAGATCGTCCCGAGCCGGATCACGGGCACCAAGGCCCGGTACCAGCGCCAGCTGTCCACCGCCGTCAAGCGCGCGCGTTTCCTGGCCCTGCTGCCGTACTCGGACGCCCACCGCTAGGTTGCGGTCCCGCCCGCGGGCGGGTACCCCTATGAAAGCGCTTGCCGATTTCGCCATGCGCGGCCCCTACCGGGCCCTGCTGCTGGCCGTCGCAAGCTCCGGCAGCGTCCTGTTCTGCTGGATCGGCGCCGCCATTGCGGCGCTGGTGACCCTGCGCCGCGGGGTCGGCCCCGGGGCCTGGATCGTCCTCTGGGCGTCCCTGCCGGCGCTCGTGCTGACGCAGATGGCCGGCGACAGCACGCCGCTGGCGCTGCTCCTTGGCACCTTTGTGCTCGCCCTGGTGCTGCGCCTGTCGGTGAGCCTGGCCCTCGCGGTGCTCGCGAGCGCCGCCGTCGGCGTGGTGACGGGCGTGGCCACACTGGTCCTGGGCCGCCGCCTGCTGGATCAGCTCGCTGCCGTTTTCGGGCAGCTGCTGGAGCAGGTACAGCAGTCCGCCGGCCCGGGGGCGGAAGTGGCCGTGCAGGTGCCGACGCAGCTGCAGCTCGCGGGCATGATGGGCGCCGCGAACGCGATCCTGGCGGTGCTCTGCCTGGCGCTGGCCCGCTACTGGCAGGCCGCCCTGTACAATCCGGGGGGCTTCGGCAGCGAGTTTCGCGCCCTGCGCCTCCCGGTCGGCGTGACCGCCGCGCTGGCCCTGGGGGCTGCGGGGCTCACGGCGCTGGGTCTCGAGTACCGGAGCTGGGCCGCGTGCCTGCTGGTGCCGGTGACTGTCGTGGGCTTTGCGCTGGTACACGCCCGGGCCGCGCAGCGCGGCGCGAGCCGGGGGTGGCTGACGGCGTTCTACGCGCTGTGGCTGCTTTTCGACGCCGCCAAGCTGCTGCTCGTGGGCTTCGCGGTACTGGATGCCTGGGTGGACTTCCGCGCGCGCTGGCAGCGCGCCGGGAAGGACGGCGAGAACTGAACGAACATTCGACACGGGGCGCCACGGGCGCCGGACGGGAGCCCGCTCCCGAAGCGAGAGGATAGCAACGATGCAAGTCATTCTGCTGGAGAACATTGGCAACCTGGGCGGCCTCGGCGACACCGTCGAAGTGAAGCCCGGCTACGGCCGTAACTTCCTGATTCCCCAGGGCAAGGCCGTGCCGGCCACGAAAGAGAACATCGCCGAGTTCGAGGCGCGTCGCGCCGAGCTGGAGAAGGCCGCGGCGGAAGCCCTGGCTGCCGCCCAGGCGCGCGGTGAGAAGCTCGCCGAGGTGGGTGTGGTGACGATCACCGCCAACGCCGGCGACGAGGGCAAGCTGTTCGGCTCCATCGGCACCCGCGACATTGCCGACGCGGTCACCGCCGCCGGCTGTGAGATCGACAAGTCCGAGGTCCGCCTGCCCGAGGGCGCCCTGCGCGAGACCGGCGAGTACGTGGTCGCCGTGCAGGTTCACCCCGAGGTGATGATCGACGTGACGCTGGCAGTCGTTCCCGAGTAAGGAACCACGAACTGACCCGGTCGCGGCGAGGCGCTGCTCCCACGGCCCTCCCCCGGGGGGCCTAGCTCCGTGGTGGGTGTGCCTCGCGTCGACAGCGGTGGCTATCGCGACCGCAAGGCTGCCAGCCTCTTCAGCCGCCCCCCCGAATCGGCTAACCTGAGCGGCCGCGAGCCGCTCTGACCGCACCATGGCCGACCCTGACATCGCCGACGACTTTCCCCTCGCGCCGCCGCCCGACTACGACGGCGACGTCGCCCGCATCAAGATGCAGCCCCACTCCATCGAGGCGGAGCAGTCCGTGCTCGGCGGCCTGCTGCTGTCCGCCGACGGCTGGGACGGTGTGGCCGAGGTGGTGGCCGCCGAGGACTTCTACCGCCCGGATCACCGGCTGATCTTCCGCCACGTGGCGCGCCTGGCCGAGGCCAGTGAGCCCGTGGACGTGATCACGGTCGCCGACAAGCTGCAGGCCAGCGGCGAGCTCGAGGCCGCCGGCGGCCTCGCCTACCTCACGGAGCTCGCCGAGGGCACGCCGAGCGCCTCCAACATCCGCGCCTATGCGCAGGTGGTGAGCGAGCGCGCCAACGTGCGCCGGCTCATCCAGGCCGCCCAGGAGATCGCCGACAGCGGCTTCAACCCGGAAGGGCGCAGCGCCGAGGAACTCATCGACGCCGCGGAGCGGCGCATCATGCAGATCGCCGAGCAGGGGCCCAAGGCCGGCGGGCCGCAGACCGTCAACCCGCTGCTGCAGGGGGCGCTGTCGCGCATCGAGGAGCTGTTTCAGAGCGGCGGCGATATCACCGGCCTGTCCACCGGCTACGCCGACCTCGACCGCTTCACCTCGGGGCTGCAGCGCTCGGATCTCGTGATCGTCGCCGGCCGCCCTTCCATGGGCAAGACGAGCTTCGCCATGAACCTGGTGGAGCACGCGGCGCTGCACCAGGAAAAGCCCGTGCTGGTGTTCAGCATGGAGATGCCGGCGGAGCAGCTGATCATGCGCATGCTGTCTTCCATCGGCCGCATCGACCAGAGCAAGGTACGCAACGGCAAGCTGGACCAGGAGGACTGGCCGAAGCTCTCGGGCGCTGTCGGCAAGCTCAAGGACGTTCCCCTGTACATCGATGACACCCCGGCGCTGACCCCCACGGAGGTGCGCAGCCGCGCGCGCCGGGTGGTTCGCGAACACGGGGATCTGGCGATGGTCATGATCGACTACCTGCAGCTCATGCAGGTGGCGGGCAGCAAGGAGGGACGCACGGCGGAAATCTCCGAGATCTCGCGGAACCTCAAGGCCATCGCCAAGGAGTTCGGCTGCCCCGTGGTGGCCTTGTCGCAGCTCAACCGGTCCCTGGAGCAGCGCCCCAACAAGCGCCCGGTGAACTCGGACCTGCGCGAATCCGGCGCCATCGAGCAGGACGCGGACGTGATCCTATTCATCTACCGCGACGAGGTCTACAACGAGGACTCCCCGGACAAGGGCGTGGCCGAGCTCATCATCGGCAAGCAGCGCAACGGTCCCATCGGCATCGTCCGCCTGGCCTTCATCGGCGAATACACCCGCTTCGAGAACCTCGCCCGCCAGCAGGGGTGAGCCGGCTCACGCGGGCCGTTGGCACGAGTCGTGACGCCTGCATAGCGCTCCGCCGGTAGGAGCGGCGACCCGCCGCAAGCCGCGCCGAGCCTAAAGGTCAAGCTGCCGCCGCAGCTGCCGCAGCTGCTGCAACTGCTCCTCGTCGGACAGCGGCGTGCCCCGGTCGTGTGCCAGCGCCGGCGCCGGCGGCAGCTCCAGCGTCTCCCCGGCAAGCACGCGCGCGCAGTAGCGTTCGTAGTGGTCCCGGAACAGGGGCCAGGTCACGGCTTCCGGCTTGCTGGAAAGCGTGAACCAGCCGCTGTCGCGGCCCGCGAGGTACACCGCCGCGTGGGACCAGGGCTGGGCGGCCTTGGGCGAGGGTGCCGCGCAGGCTTCCTCGTAGGCGGCCCGGGCCGGCGGCAGGCCGAGGTCCGCCGCCGCCTCGCGGCAGCAGCGGTGCATGCGGTTCAGCGTCGGCAGGTATTCACTGCCCTCGATGGCCCGCTTGGCGCCGGCGAGCAGCTGGCTCACGCCGTAGTCGGCGAGGGAGTCGAGCCAGAGCTTCTTGATCTGCCGGAGCTGCTCGGCATCGGGGAAGGCGGCGTAGTACTGGTTGTGGTAGTTGAGGCGGAAGAGGGCGAAGACCTGGTTGATCGCCTCGATGCGCTCGGGGGGCGCGCGGCCGGTGCGCTCCCGGCGAGGTTCAGTCTGCCCAGGAGGTGTCGTGGAGGTCCTGCTCGAGGCTGCGATCGCGCGTTCGGCGCGCTCCACCAGTTCCCTGCTGCCCGTCATGGCTGCCGTCCCGTGCCGTGAATTGATTGTGCCGCGCCCAGTGATATTTTACATGCTGCAGGAACTTCGAGTTCCAGGAGCTGTGCAACTGGTTGCTGTCGCGCCAGTAGAGCACGAATTCCGGTACCAGCGCCCGGGCGAAATCGGCATCGATGTGCGACAGCGCCAGGATGTCGAAGACGTCCGCGCTCGGCTGCCAGTCCGGCGCGATGCGCGCGGGCTCCGTGCCGTGTTCGCGGCTCGACTGGTAGCGTGCCCACTGCCGCCGGATGTGCTGTACGAAGCGGGTGTTGAGCGTCTCCGGCGTGCTGCCGCGCTCGCGCCAGTAGAGCACGAATTCGGGGATCGAGTCGTCGATGAAATCCCTGGCGACGCCGGCGCGCAGGAGGATCTCGAGCGCGTCCGCGTTCGGGCGCCAGTTGCCGTCCAGGGGCGCCGGGGGGCTGCGGAAGGCCTCGGCGGCGTCCTGCTGCCGGCGGCGCCAGCAGGAGAGCACGTGCTGGCGGAACTTGTTCTCCCAGGCGTGACTGCACTCACCGCGCTCGCGCCAGTAATAGACGAAATCCTCGAGTTGTTCCAGGGCGAAGGCGCGGGGTATGTTGTGGTTCAGCGCGAGGAGCTGCAGCAGGTCCTCGCTCGGCTGCCAGCCGGCCGGGAGGAGGCCGGCCCGCGGGCGGTGGCCGATGCCCTCGCCGGGGTCTCCCGCCGCAGGGGCGACCCGCATCGCCTGGGAGTTCCGCCGCGACAGGTCGCCGGGTGGTGCCCCCCTGTGGTCGGCAAGGGCCTCCCGGGCGAAGTGACTACTTCCCGGGTCACCGGCGGTGGCGGAGGGCCCGTGGTCCATGGCAAAGGCGAGCGTATCGCTTCCCGGGCCGTAGCGCAGCTGTAACACGCCGAGGTCTGCCAGGTGCTGGCAGATTCGGCCGAGATCCGCGTCGTTCCAGAAGGGCAGGGCGCCGAGCAGCTGGCCGCGAGAGACGGTTACCCAGTCCCGCTGTCCGTGGCGTTCCGCCGGCAGGTGCCGGAGGAGCCCGTGCAGGTACTGCAGCAGGATCGCCTCCTCCAGGCCGATGGTCGCCGCCAGGCCGGGAGAGAACAGGAGCTGCTGCTCGGGGATGAGGGACGATTCCGACATCAACGCTTCCGGGTCGTGGGTGCGGCCGGCTAGGATAGCCGCCTGGCGAGAGACGATACAGCCCCGCGCTGCGTTTTTCACGGGAGGCCGCTTTCACAGGAGGCCCACTTCACAGGAGGCCCATGGCGAAGCAGAGAACGGCGTTCGTTTGCACCGAGTGCGGCTCGGACTACAGCAAGTGGCAGGGGCAGTGCAGCGACTGCGGCGCCTGGAATACGGTCACCGAGGTGCGCCTCGGCCCCGCCGGCAAGCGCGGTGCCGCAGTCAGCGCGGGCAACCGTGCGGGCTTCGCCGGCGCCCGGCCGGAGGCGAAGCTGCTGGCGGAGATCGCCACCGAAGACGTCGCCCGCATCGGCTCCGGCGCCGGCGAATTCGACCGGGTGCTCGGCGGCGGGCTGGTGCCCGGCTCGGCGATCCTCGTCGGCGGCAGCCCGGGGGCGGGCAAGAGCACGCTGCTCCTGCAGACCCTCTGCCACCTCGCCCGCGGCCGCCCCTGCCTCTACATCACCGGCGAGGAGAGCCTGCAGCAGGTCGCCCTGCGCGCCCGCCGGCTGGGCCTGCCCATGGACCAGCTGCGGCTCATGGCCGAGACCAACGTCGAGCGCATCCTCGCCGCCCTCGAGGACGACCGGCCCGACGTCGTGGTGGTCGACTCCATCCAGGTAGTGCACTCCGACGACATCGCCTCGGCCCCGGGGAGCGTCTCCCAGGTACGCGAGTGCGCCGCCGCGCTCACCCGTCACGCCAAGCAGTCCGGCACCGTGCTGCTGCTGGTCGGCCACGTCACCAAGGACGGCAGCCTCGCGGGGCCCAAGGTCCTCGAACACATGATCGACTGCTCGATCCTCCTCGAGGGCTCCGACGACTCGCGCTTCCGTACCCTGCGCGGGCAGAAGAACCGCTTCGGTGCGGTCAATGAGCTCGGCATCTTCGCCATGACCGACGGCGGCCTGCGCGAGGTGAAGAATCCCTCGGCGATCTTCCTCGACCGCAGCGAGGAGGTGTCCTCGGGCAGCGCCGTCATGGTGGTCTGGGAGGGCACCCGGCCCCTGCTGGTGGAGATCCAGGCGCTGGTGGACGACAGTGCGCTCGGCAACCCGCGCCGGGTGGCGGTGGGCCTGGAGCAGAACCGGCTGGCCATGCTGCTCGCCGTGCTGCACCGGCACGGCGGCCTGCACGTGGGCGACCAGGACGTTTTCGCCAACGTGGTCGGCGGCGTCAAGGTGCTGGAGACCAGTGCGGACCTCGCCCTGCTGCTGGCCATCGTCTCCAGCTTCCGCGATCATCCCCTGCCCCGGGACCTGGTGATCTTTGGCGAGGTGGGCCTTTCCGGGGAGATCCGCCCGGTGCCCAGCGGCCAGGAACGGCTCGCCGAGGCCGCCAAGCACGGCTTCCGCCGCGCCATCGTACCCAGGGCCAATGCGCCCAAGTCCGCCATCCCCGGCATGGAGGTGCTGCCGGTGCGCAGGCTGCAGGAGGCGCTGGCCGCTTTCGGGTGATCGCGCGCCGCTGCGCGCGCTGCCATAATCCGGCTTTCCCCAAAGGAGCCCGCCCATGTACCAGGATCTCTCCCTCGACCGCTTCATGCAGGGCCTGATCAAGCGCAACCCCGGCGAGCCGGAGTTCCACCAGGCCGTGCACGAGGTGGCCGAGTCGGTGATTCCCTTCATCCTCGACAACGTGCGCTACCGCGAGGCGGGCATCCTCGAGCGCATGACCGAGCCGGACCGCACGGTGATGTTCCGGGTCGTGTGGGAGGACGATGAGGGCAATATCCGGGTGAACCGGGGTTTCCGCGTGCAGTTCAATAACGCCATCGGCCCCTACAAGGGCGGGCTGCGCTTCCACCCGACGGTGAACCTGTCGATCCTCAAGTTCCTGGGCTTCGAGCAGACCTTCAAGAACAGCCTGACGACCCTGCCCATCGGCGCCGGCAAGGGCGGCTCCGACTTCAACCCCAGGGACAAGTCCGACCGCGAGATCATGCGCTTCTGCCAGGCCTTCATGAGTGAGCTGTACCACCACATCGGCCCGAACACGGACGTACCCGCCGGCGATATCGGCGTGGGCGCGCGGGAGATCAGTTACCTCTTCGGCCAGTACAAGCGGCTGACCGGCGAGTTTACCGGGGCGCTCACCGGCAAGGGCATCGAGTTCGGCGGCAGCCTCATCCGCACCGAGGCCACCGGCTGGGGGGCGGCTTTTTTCATGCAGGCGATGCTCGCGCACCGCGGCGAGAGCGTGGAGGGCAAGACCTGCGTGCTTTCCGGTTCCGGCAACGTCGCGCTTTACTGCGCGCAGAAGCTCATCCAGCTAGGGGCGAAGGTGGTCACGCTGTCTGACTCCTCCGGCTTCATCCACGATGCCGACGGCCTCGACGAGGACAAGCTGCACTGGCTCATCGACCTGAAAACCCGGCGCCGCGGGCGCATCAGCGAGTATGCGGAGCAGTTCGGCTGCCAGTACCACGAGGGGACCCGGCCCTGGGGCGTGGCCTGCGACCTCGCCTTTCCCTGCGCGGTGCAGAACGAGCTGGACCAGCAGGATGCGCGCACGTTGGCGGTGAACGGCTGCCAGGCCGTGGCCGAGGGCGCCAACATGCCGACCACGGTGGAAGCGATCAAGGTACTGCACGACGCCGGCGTCGTCTTCGGGCCGGGCAAGGCCGCCAACGCCGGCGGCGTGGCGGTCTCGGGGATGGAAATGAGCCAGAACAGCATCCGCATGGCCTGGGGTGCGGAGGAGCTGGAGCACCGCCTGCGCGACATCATGAACGGCATCCACGACCAGTGCGTCCACTATGGCGAGAACAATGGCCAGAACGGTGAGCAGGTGAACTACGTGCGCGGCGCCAACGTTGCCGGCTTCCGCAAGGTGGCGGACGCGATGCTGGCCTACGGTGCGATCTAGCGCGCCGGTCGCCGCGGACGGCCCTTACGCCTCGTCCTGGCGCAGCCGCTCGATCTCCGCATCCAGTGCCGCTTCGTCCGCCACGCGAGTGGCAAGCAGCGCGCGCAGCGGCTCGATATTGGCCTGGTCCACGTGCTGAACGGAGAAGCCGAGGCGGCCGCTCTCCACGTGCTGCAGGTAGGCATGGAGCTCGAGCACCTGGGCCTCCCCGAGGTGGATCACGAGCGTGAAGGGCTCGTTGTACTGGGCGTCCCAGGTGTCCGGCTGGTCCGTGGCGACGCCGGCAAGGGAGAGGTCGACGAGGCGCTGTTGCCAGACGCTGCCGCCCTGGTGCACCTCGACCGGGAGGTCGAGCCCTGCGCGGAGGTTTTCGCGTCGATCGTTCGGGTAATCACTCATGGCGGGTTCGTTCCTGCCCGGGTTTCCGGGCAATATAGCGCCTCCCCTGCGGCAATGCGATACACCCCGTGACCCAGTCCAGCACGCGCAACCGGGTGAGCGTCACCCTCGCCTGTTTCCTCGCCTACTGCGTCATGTCGGGGATGCTGGCCCCCATCGGCGTGGTGCTGCCGCCGCTCGCGGAACAGCTCGGTATCCCCGTGCCGGCCGCCGGTGCGCTGTTCAGCTGGCTCACGGTGGGCATCCTGGTCGGCTCCGGCCTCGCCCTGGTGGTGTTCGACCTGCTCAGCCTGCGCGCCGCGATGCTGCTGATCTACGTCGCCATCGCCGGCAGCCTCCTGTTGCTGCGGTTCACGGAGAGTCCCTGGCTGCTGCGCCTCGCCCTCGGCGTGGTCGGGGCCGGCTGCGGCATCGGTCTCGCCGGCGCGGCCAGCGGCATCGCGCTGCTCTTCGAGGGCGAGCGCCGGGCCTCCATGCTGGTGGTGACCGATGGCTTTTTCAGCGCCGCCGGGGCAGCGACGTCGGCCGTGGCGGTGCTCTTCGTTGCGGCGGGGTTGCACTGGGCGAGCAGCTACCTGCTCGTGGCCGGCGTGGCGGTGGCGATCGTGCTCTTCGCGGCGACGGCGCGCTTTCCGGCGAGCGAGGCCGGGCGCGTCGCGCCGGTTGCCGGCGGGGGCGGACCGCCGGCACCCGCGCCGCGCTGGCCCGCCCCCGTGTGGTTGTGCATCGCCGCGCTCTTCCTCTATACGCTGGGCCAGAACAGCATGCTCTGGTGGCTGCCGAGCCATCTCGAAGCCACGCTGTCCATGCCCCGCGAGGCCGCAGGCTCTGTCGTTTCCCGCTACTGGACCGGTATGTTCTGCGGTCAGCTGCTGGTGGCCTGGTGGGTGTTACACCTGGGCGCCCGGCGCACGGTGCTGGCGAGCATCTCCGGCACACTCCTCGGCAGCCTGCCGCTATGGACCGTGACGGTGCCGGCCTGGCTCCCCTGGCTCGCTTTCGCCTGGGGTCTGGCGAACTTCGGCCTGCTCAAGGTCACCATCGCCTTCGCCAGCGAGGCCGTGCCCGTGCCGACGCCCCGGCTCATCGCCGCGCTGCTCTTCGGCGCGACCCTGGGCACGGCGGTGAGCCCGGTGCTCACCAGCGCGGTGGTCTCTGCGGGTGATGAGCTGACGGTGCTCCGCTTCAGCTCTTTCTGCTACCTTCTCCTCGCCGGGCTGGTCCTGCTTGCCCGACGCCTGGCAACGCCTGCCGTCGTGACGCCTGCCCCCGCAATGACAACGAGGGAAAGCCCGTGACCGTCGCCATCGTCGATTTCACCGCGCCCGAGCCCGACCGCGCCTTCGTCCAGGCCCTGCGCGAGAGCGGCTTTGCCGTGCTGCGCCACCCGCCGCTGGACGCGGCGCGGCTCGCGCGCATGGATGCGGGCTGGCGCGCTTTCTTTCTCGGTGAGGACAAGGACGCCTGGCTGGCGCGGGAAAACCCGGTTTCCGGTAACACCACGGGCTGGATACCGCCCGAAGTGTCCGAGACCGCGGTGGGCCACGAGGTCAGGGATCTCAAGGAGTTCTACCACATCGCCCCGGGCGCGAAGCTGCCGCCGGCGCTGGCCGGGGACGCCTTTGCCCACCTCGACGAGGCCCTCGCGCTTGGCGCCCGGCTGCTCGGCTGGATCGATGCGCACTGCCGCGACGTGCTGCCCCCGGCCCTGCACGGGCGTTTGGCGGAGAGCCTGTCGCGGGAGCACAGCCTGCTGCGCATCCTGCACTACCCGCCGCTGGCCGGCGGCGAGGCGCCCGGCGCCGTGCGCGCCGCGGCGCACGAGGACATCAACCTGCTCACGGTGCTGCCGGTGTCCCGGGAGCCGGGGCTCGAGATCCGCACCCGGGCGGCTGGCTGGGAGGCGGTGCCCGGTAAGCCCGGGGACGTGATCATCAATGCCGGTGACATGCTGCAGGAGGCGACCGGCGGGGCGCTGCCCTCGACCGCGCACCGGGTGGTGAACCCGGTGGACCCGGCGGCGAATGTCTCGCGTATCGCCATGCCCTACTTCCTCGCGCCGGACCTCGAACTGCGCCTGTCCGCGCGCTACACCGCCGGCAGCTACCTGCGCGAGCGACTGGAGCAACTGGCCCGCTGATCTGCCGCGGCAGGCTGCCTCAGCGCGCGAGCTTCGACAGGGCGGCGAGATAGCGCTCGCGCACGCCTGCGGCGTCGACGCTGTGGGCGACGCGGCAGGCCGGCCGGTCGCGCCAGGCGTCCGACAGGTAGCGCTCCGGGTGCTCGCCGAGAATCCCCTGGCCGAGGGCGACGCCTTCGGTGACCACGCGCACGGGCCCGGTGGCCGTCGTGTAGAGCCCGGGATAGAGCAGGCAGGCGACCGCGGAGGAATCGTGGATCGGGCACTGGCGGCCGCCGCCAAGGCTCTCGTAGAAGTCGAAGTAATGGCGGGTGATCGCGTGAATGAACGTGCCGGCATCACCGGCGCGCGCCGCCAGTGCGTCGATGAAGGCCTCGTCCATGATCGTTTCCTGGGTTACGTCCAGGCCCACGACAGTGGTGGGGATGCCGGCGCCTAGCACGCGATCGGCGGCCAGCGGGTCGCCGCCGAAGTTGGCCTCGGTCACCGGCGAGACGTTGCCGCGGTGACCGTGAAAGCCGAACACGCCGCCCATCACCACCAGCTCTTTCAGCAGTTCAGGCAGCGCGGGTTCCAGCGCCAGCGCATCGGCCAGGTTGGTGAGCCGACCAACGGCGACGACGGACAGCTGCCCGGGTTGCCGGCGGGCGAGGTCGACGATGGCCTCGGCGGCGGGCAGGTCCTGTGCCCGGCGGTCGGGCTCGGGCAGGGGGGTGTCGCCGAGACCGTTGCGGCCGTGGACGAAGTCCGGGTAGCCCTCGCCGAGGGCCTCGCCCAGCGGCCCAGCGGCGCCGCGGAAGACCGGCGCGTCGATGCCGAAACGTTCCGCCACCACCAGCGCATTGCGGGTCACGTCGTCGAGGCTGGCGTTGCCGGCCACGGTGGTGATCGCCGCCAGCTCCGCCTCCGGCGCCCCGTGCAGGAACAGCAGCGCCATGGCATCGTCGATGCCGATATCCGTGTCGAAGATGACCCGCTTCACGGGCTTACTTCAGCTTACGGTACTTGACCCGGTGCGGTTGCTCCGCGGCCGCGCCGAGGCGCGCCTTGCGGTCCTCTTCGTACTCGGTGAAGTTGCCCTCGTGGAAGATCACGCTGCCGTCGTCCTCGTAGGCGAGGATGTGCGTGGCGACGCGGTCGAGGAACCAGCGGTCGTGCGAGATCACCAGCGCCGCGCCGGGGAAGGCCAGCAGCGCCTCCTCAAGCGCCCGCAGCGTCTCCACGTCGAGGTCGTTGGTGGGCTCGTCGAGCAGCAGCACGTTGGCGCCCTGCTTGAGCAGCTTGGCCAGGTGCAGGCGGTTGCGCTCACCGCCGGAGAGGTCCTTCACGAACTTCTGCTGGTCCGAGCCCTTGAAGTTGAAGCGGCCCACGTAGGAGCGCGAGTTCACCTCGTAGCTGCCGATGCGGATGACGTCCTGGCCGTCTGAGACTTCTTCCCAGACCGTCTTGCTGCCGTCGAGGTCATCGCGGGACTGGTCCACGTAGGCGAGTTCCACGGTCTCGCCCAGCTCGACGCTGCCGCCGTCCGGCTGTTCGGCCCCGGTGAGGATACGGAACAGCGTCGACTTGCCCATGCCGTTGGCGCCGATGATGCCGACGATGCTGCCCTTGGGCACGGAGAAGGTCACGTCGTCGAACAGCAGCCGGTCGCCGAAGGCCTTCTTCAGGTTCTTCACCTCGATGACCTTGTCGCCCAGGCGCGGGCCCGGCGGGATGTAGATCTCGTTGGTCTCGTTGCGGCTCTGGAACTCCTGGCTCTGCAGTTCCTCGAAGCGCTGCAGGCGGGCCTTGTTCTTGGCCTGGCGGCCCTTCGGGTTCGAGCGCACCCACTCGAGCTCGGCCTTGATGGCCTTCTGGTGTGACTGCTCCTGGCGCTGTTCCTGCTCCAGGCGCTTTTCCTTGGTCTCCAGCCACGCGGAGTAGTTGCCCTCGTAGGGAATGCCGCGGCCGCGGTCCAGCTCGAGGATCCAGCCGGCGGCGTTGTCGAGGAAGTAGCGGTCGTGGGTGATGGCCACCACGGTGCCCGGGAAGTCGTGCAGGAAGCGCTCGAGCCAGGCGACGCTCTCGGCGTCGAGGTGGTTGGTGGGCTCGTCGAGCAGCAGCATGTCGGGCCCGGAAAGGAGCAGCCGGCACAGCGCCACCCGGCGCCGCTCGCCGCCGGAGAGGGTCTCCACGTCCGCGTCCCAGGGCGGCAGGCGCAGGGCATCGGCGGCGATCTCGAGCTTCGTATCGAGATTGTGCGCGTCGGTGGCCTGGATGATGTCTTCCAGGCGCGCCTGTTTCTTCGCCAGCGCGTCGAAGTCCGCGTCGGGCTCGGCGTAGGCGGCGTACACCTTTTCCAGGTCGGCCAGGGCGTCGATGGCGTCCTGCAGCCCTTCCTCGACGTTGCCGCGCACGTCCTTCTCCGGGTTCAGCTGCGGTTCCTGCGGCAGGTAGCCGATCTTGATGCCGGGCTGCGGTCGCGCCTCGCCGAGGATCTCCGTATCGATGCCGGCCATGATCCTCAGCAGCGTGGATTTGCCGGCACCGTTGAGACCGAGGACGCCGATCTTGGCGCCGGGGAAGAAGGACAGGGAGATGTCCTTGAGGATTTCCTTCCTGGGCGGCACGACCTTGCCGACCCGGTTCATGGTGTAAACGTATTGCGCCATGGGTGGGCTCGCAGTGCGTTGAAAGCTGGGGCGCGGAGTGTAGCAAATCGCCGGGGGGGTGGCAGTCTGCGGCTGGTTCCCGGCCCTGATCGCGGCTCCGGCGTCAGGACCCGGGCGCGGGCTACCGACACCGGGCAGCCCTGAGGAAAGACAGGAAAGCATTCAACAGGAAAGCATTCAGCAGGAAAGCAGTCACTTACCTGCAGCCCCTATTTCGGCTAGAATTGCGGGCCCCCAAGCAGTGACAAGTGCCCGCAAGGCAAGGATTTTTTTGCATGTTTGACCAGCGTATGAGCATCGAGGGTTTCGACGACGACGTGTTCGCCGCGATCCAGGCCGAAGAGCGGCGGCAGGAAGAGCATATCGAGCTCATCGCCTCCGAGAACTACGCAAGCCCCCGGGTGCTGCAGGCGCAGGGCTCCGTGCTGACCAACAAGTACGCCGAGGGCTACCCGGGCAAGCGCTACTACGGCGGCTGCGAATACGTTGACGTGGTGGAGGAACTGGCCGCGGAGCGGGCAAAGGCGCTGTTCGGGGCCGCCTACGCGAACGTGCAGCCGCACTCCGGCTCGCAGGCGAACGCGGCCGTGTTCCAGGCGCTGTGCAAGCCGGGGGATACCATCCTCGGCATGAGCCTGGCGGACGGCGGCCACCTCACCCACGGCGCCAAGCCCAACTTCTCCGGCAAGACCTACAACGCCGTGCAGTACGGTCTCGACAATGACACGGGTGAAGTCGATTACGCCCAGGTCGAGGCGCTGGCGCAAGAGCACGGGCCGCGGATGATCATCGCCGGTTTCTCTGCGTACAGCCGGGTCATGGACTGGACGCGCTTCCGCGCCATCGCCGATGCCGTCGGTGCCTACCTGCTCGTCGACATGGCGCACATCGCCGGCCTCGTCGCTGCGGGCGTGTACCCCAACCCCGTGCCCCACGCGGACGTGGTGACCTCCACCACCCACAAGACCCTGCGCGGCCCCCGTGGCGGCATCATCCTGGCGCGGGCGAACGAGGAACTGGAGAAGAAGTTCAACGCCGCCGTGTTCCCGGGCGGCCAGGGTGGCCCGCTCATGCACGTCATCGCCGCGAAGGCGGTGGCCTTCCGCGAGGCGCAGTCTCCCGACTTCGTCGCCTACCAGGAGCAGGTGGTGGCCAATGCCCGGGCCATGGCGGCGACCTTCATCGAGCGCGGTATCAACATCGTCTCCGGCGGTACCGACAACCACCTCATGCTGGTGGATCTCATCGGCAGGCCCTACACCGGCAAGGATGCCGACGAGGCCCTGGGCGCTGCGAACATCACCGTGAACAAGAACGCGGTGCCGAACGACCCGCGCTCGCCCTTTGTGACATCGGGCCTGCGCGTCGGCACACCGGCGATCACCACCCGCGGCTTCGGCGAGGCCGAGACCGCGGAGCTCACGCACTGGATGTGCGATGTGCTCGAGGCGCTCGAGGGCGGCGACCCCGCCGCGACCATCGCCGAGGTCAAGCAGAAGGTGCTCGCCATCTGCGGCCGCTTCCCGGTCTACGGCGAGCGCGCCTCCGCGGGAGCTGCGGCCGCCTAGGGCGGCCGGGGAGCGCAGGCCGTGCACTGCCCCTTCTGCGGCGCGGACGATACCAAGGTCATCGACTCGCGGCTGGTGGCCGAGGGGGGCCAGGTCCGCCGTCGCCGCGAGTGCCTGTCCTGCCACGAGCGCTTCACGACCTACGAGTCCGCCGAGCTGGTGATGCCGCGCATCATCAAGCAGAACGGTAACCGCGAACCCTTCGACGACGACAAGCTCCGTGCGGGCCTGCAGCGGGCGCTGGAGAAGCGGCCCGTGTCCGTGGAGGCCATCGAGGCCGTGCTCACGAGCATCAAGGCCTCGCTGCGCGCCACCGGCGAGCGCGAGGTGGACTCGCGCAAGGTGGGCGAGCTGGTGATGGACGAGCTCAAGCAGCTCGACCAGGTGGCCTATGTGCGCTTCGCCTCCGTCTACCGAAGCTTCCAGGATATCGCCGAGTTCCGCGATGCCATCGAGAGCCTGGAGGCAGAGCCGCGGCAGCCGGCCAAGGGCGCCTGAGGCGTCCCGCCACCCCGTGAGCGACCGCAGCGACAGGGCGTACATGGCCCGGGCCCTGCAGCTCGCCGCCCGCGGCCGCTTTCACGCTGCGCCCAACCCCCATGTCGGCTGCGTGCTGGTCAGAGACGGCGCGGTGATCGGCGAGGGCTTCTCGCAGCCCGCGGGCGGTCCCCACGCCGAGATCGAAGCGCTGCGGGCCGCGGGCGATGCTCGGGGCGCGACCGCCTACGTGACCCTGGAACCCTGCAACCACCACGGCCGCACCGGGCCCTGCAGCGAGGCGCTGATTGCCGCCGGCGTGGCGCGGGTCGTGATCGCCCTTGCCGACCCGCACCTCGCGGCCGCCGGCGGCGCGGCGCGGCTGCGCGAGGCCGGTATTGCCGTGGAGACGGGGCTCCTCGAGAGCGAGGCGCGGCAGCTGGTGCGCGGCTTCTGGCTGCGTCACACCCGCGGCTGGGGCCGGGTGCGGGCGAAGCTCGCCAGCTCCCTCGACGGGCGCACCGCCATGGCCTCCGGCGAGAGCCAGTGGATCACGGGTCCGGCGGCCCGCGCCGACGTCCAGCGCCTGCGCGCCGCGAGCGGCGCCATCGTCACCGGCGTCGGTACGGTGCTCGCCGACGACTGCTCGCTCACCGTGCGTGAGGCAGAATTCGCGGGCACCGTGGGCGAGGCCGCGCTGAGCGGGCGCCAGCCGCTCAGGGTGGTGCTGGATTCGGAGCTGCGCACGCCGCCCGGGGCGAAGGTGCTGCAGGGCGGCGGCGAGACGCTGCTCCTCCACCGCGAGGGCGCCACCCCCCTGTGGGAGGCGCGCCCTCGCGCCGACATCGGAGGGAGTGACCTCGGGGCCAGTCGCGGCGGGGGCGCCGCTCCCACAGAAAGCGCCGTTCCCCCAGGGGCCGTGTTGATCGCTGCGCTCCCCACCGCGGCGGACGGCGGCCTCGACCTCCATGCCATGCTCCGCCTGCTCGCCGCGCGAGAGGTGAACGAGATTCTGGTAGAATCCGGGCCCCGGCTCGCCGGGGCGCTGCTCGCGGCGGGGCTGCTGGACGAGCTCATCGTCTACCAGGCCCCCTGCCTCCTGGGCAGCGCAGGGCGGCCCCTGGTCGACCTGCCCCTGGAGCGCATGGCGGACAAGGTGCCGCTCGCACTCACGGACCAGCGCCGCGTCGGCGACGACTGGCGCCTGACCTTCACCGTCACGCAGGACCATTGAACGCGACATGTTTACCGGCATCATCCAGGCGGTCGGCGAGATCGCGGCCAGGGAGCCCCGCGGCGGCGACCTGCGCCTGCGCATCCGCACGGGCAGGCTGCCGCTGGACGACGTGGCGATCGGTGACAGTATCGCCGCCAACGGCGTCTGCCTCACGGTGACCGGGCTGCCCGGCGACGGCTACTGGGCCGACGTGTCCGTGGAGACGCTCGGCGCCACCACCCTCGGCGACCTCTCCGTCGGCGCCCGGGTAAACCTCGAGAAGGCGCTCACGCCGGCAAGCCGCCTTGGCGGGCACATCGTCAGCGGCCACGTCGACGGCGTCGGCGAGGTGGTCAGCCTGGCCGAGGACGCGCGCTCCTGGCGTTTCGTCTTCCGCGCGCCCGCCCCGCTCGCCCGCTACATCGCCCACAAGGGCAGTATCTGCGTCGATGGCACCAGTCTCACGGTAAACGCCGTGAGCGGCGCCGAGTTCGACCTCAACATCATCCCGCAGACCATGGCCGAGACCATCTTCGGCGCCTACCGCCTGGGTACGAAGGTCAATCTGGAGGTGGACCTCATCGCCCGCTACCTCGAGCGCCTGGTGCTCGGCGACCGCGCGGCGGAACCGGGCGAGGCCGGGGTCACGCTCGCGACCCTCGCCGAGCACGGCTACCTGCGCGGCTGACTGGAGTACACCGTGAACGACCTCGTGATCGACCCCGTCGATGAACTGCTTTCCGAGATCCGCCTCGGCCGCATGGTGGTGCTCCTCGACGATGATGACGCGACCCACAACGCCGGCGGCGTGATGGTCGCCGCGGAGCATTGCGAGGCGGACCACATCACCTTCATGGCCCGCCGCGCCCGGGGCCTGGTGTGCCTCGCCCTGACCCGGGAACGCTGCGAACAACTCGACCTGCCGCCCATGGTCGAAGGCGGCGGCGAGCACGCCAACTTCACCCTCTCCATCGAGGCGGCGCGCGGCATCGACACGGGCATCTCGGCGGCGGACCGGGCGCACACGGTGCGCGTGGCGGTGGCACCGCACGCGCAGCCCGCGGACATCGTGCAGCCCGGCCACATCTTTCCCCTCGCCGCGACGCCCGGTGGTGTACTCACCCGCGCCGGCCACACGGAGGCGGCCGTGGACTACGCGCGCCTCGCGGGCTTGACCCCGGCAGCGGTACTCACCGACGTACTCGGGGCCGACGGCGGCCTGGCCAGTGCCGCGGAGCTCGCGGCCTTTGCCCGGGAGCACGGCCTGAAGCTCGGCACCATCGCCGACCTCATCCACTACCGGCTGCTGCACGAGCGCACCATCGAGCGGGTGCGGGAGGGCGAGGTGGCGACCGCTCACGGGAACTTCCGGCTGACGGTCTACCGCGACAGCACCGACGGCGAACTGCACCTTGCGCTGTCCCGGGGCCAGATCCAGCCGGACAGTCCGACGCTGGTGCGGGTGCACACGCGCTCGACGCTCCGCGACCTGCTCGGCAGCCACCTGCGCGAGGGCAACTCCTGGGCGCTGCAGGACGCGCTGGCGCACATCGGCGCCGCGGGCAAGGGCGTGCTCGTGCTGCTGGCGCGGCCGGAGAGCGAGGAAGCGTTGTTGCATAGCATCGACCTTGCCCTGGGGGAGGACCGGCCGTCGCCGCCGGCAGCGACGGATACCTACAACACCATCGGGCTCGGGTCGCAGATCCTCCGCGATCTCGGCGTCGGGCGGATCCACCTCCTCGGTGCGCCCATGAAGTACAATGCGATCTCCGGCTTCGGGCTGGAGGTGCTGGAAACGATACGCCCCGCGGCAGGCCAGGCGGGCGAGCCGCGCTAGCGGGGCAGCAAGGAGATGACCATGGATGCGATCAGGACCCTCGAGGGCGATTTCACCGGCAGCGACGGCCGCTATGCGCTGGTGGTCGGCCGCTGGAACAGCTTTGTGGTGGAGCACCTCCTGGACGGCGCCGTGGACACCCTGCGCCGCCACGGCGTCAGCGACGAGCAGATGACCGTCATCCGCGCGCCCGGGGCCTTCGAGATTCCCCTGGTCTGCGCCAGGGTCGCGGCCAGCGGCAACTACGACGCCATCATCGCCCTCGGCGCGGTGATCCGCGGCGGCACGCCGCACTTCGAGCACGTGGCCGGCGAGTGCACCAAGGGTATCGCCCAGGTCAGCCTGCAGCACGGCCTGCCGGTTGCCTTCGGTGTGCTCACCGTCGACAGCATCGAGCAGGCGATCGAGCGCAGCGGCACCAAGGCCGGCAACAAGGGCGCGGAAGCCGCATCCTCGGCGCTGGAGATGGTCAGCCTCCTGAAGCAACTCTGAGCGTGGCCGGGAACGCCCCCAACCTCCTCGCCGCGCGCCGGCGCCGGGCCCGACACTATGCCATGCAGGCGCTGTACCAGTGGTACATGGCCGGCGCCGCGCTCAAGGTCATCGAGGCGGAGTTCCGCAGCGACTACGACTTCGACAAGGTCGACGGCGACTACTTCCACGCCCTCCTGCACGGCGTGGCCGCCGACGCAGACGGCCTCGATAGCGCCTTCGCACCGCTCCTCGACCGCGCCCTGGGTGACCTCGATCCCATCGAGCACACGCTGCTGCGCATGGGCGCCTGGGAGCTGCGCGAGCGCATCGACGTGCCCTACAAGGTCGTGATCAACGAGGCCGTCGCCCTGGCGAAGAAGTTCGGCGCCACGGACGGGCACAAGTACATCAACGGCGTGCTCGACAAGCTCGCGCGCGAGCTGCGCAAGGTCGAGGTCGGCGCCGGCGCCTGAGCCCGGTCCCGAGCCATGCCCCCGAACGAGTTCGAGCTGATCCGCCGCTATTTCTGGGGCCTCGGGGGGGGCGCGGCGCTGCGCCTGGGTATCGGCGACGATGCGGCGCTCCTCGATCTGCCTCCCGGCGAGGCGCTGGTCACCTCCGTCGATACGCTCGTCGAGGGCGTGCACTACCCGAAGGACACCTTCCCGGAGGACGTGGGTTACCGGGCGCTGGCCGTCGCGGCTTCCGATCTCGCCGCCATGGGCGCTAGCCCCCTGGCCTGCACCCTGGCGCTGACCCTGCCGGCGGCCGAGGAGCTATGGCTGCAGGCCTTCAGCGAGGGCCTGGCCCAGGCCTGTGCGGACTACCGCCTGCCGCTGGCCGGCGGCGACACCACCCGCGGCCCCGCCACGGTCATCACCGTGCAGGTGTTCGGCGCCTGTCCCGCGGATGCCGCCCTGCGCCGCGACGGGGCGCGCCCCGGGGACCAGGTCTGTATCTCCGGCACGGTGGGCGATGCGGCCGCGGCGCTGGCGATCCTCGAGGAGCGCTGGCACCCGGGGCCGGAGGCCGCCGCCGCGCTGCTCGAGCGGTTCCACCGGCCCTCGGCGCGCCTCGCGCTGGGTGAGCGCCTGCGCGGCGTTGCCACTGCCGCCATCGATGTGTCCGACGGCCTGCTGGCGGATCTCGGCCATGTCGCCGCCGCGAGCGGGGTCGCCATCGCCCTCGACAGCGGGTCCCTGCCGCTGTCCCCCGCCGTGGCCGCCGCCGGCGAGCGCGGCCGCGCCTGGGCCCTCGCCGGGGGCGACGACTATGAGCTCGCCTTCACGCTGCCGGCGGGCGCGGTACCCCCCGAGGGCTGTACCCGTATCGGTGAGGTGCGCGAGGGCGCAGGCCTCAGCGTCGATGGCGAGCCCGCGGATGCCAGCGGTTACCGGCACTTCTGATTCGGTCTACACTGGCAGTCGTGGCAACGGGGAGTGCGCGCATGGATCGAGGCAGGCAGGAGCGACCGCGGCTGCTGCGGAGCCCCGTGCAGCTGGCTGCCTTCGGCTTCGGCAGCGGCCTATCGCCCTGGGCCCCGGGCACTGTCGGCACCGTGTTTGCGGCCGCATGCTACTGGTTTCTTCTCAGCCCCCTGCCGCTCTGGGCCTACAGTGCCATCGTGCTGGCCGCCTCCCTCGGCGGTATCTGGCTCTGTGGCGTGGCCAGCCGTCAACTCGGGGTCCATGACCATCCGGGCATCGTCTGGGACGAATTCGCGGGGCTCTGGGTCGCCCTGTGGGCCGTACCGGCTTCGCCGCTCTGGCTCGCCATCGCCTTCATCGTCTTTCGCTTCCTCGACATCACCAAGCCCTGGCCTGTGAGCGCCCTCGACAACAACGTCGGCGGCGGCCTGGGCATCATGGTCGACGATCTCGTCGCCGGGGCGATGACCTGCGTCACGCTGCACCTGGCGATCGCGGCGCTGAATGGCGCGGAGGCCCTGGCATGAGACCCCTCGTCTTCCTGGCGGCGCTGCTCCCGACCCTGCCGGCCGCCGCCCAGGACAGCGTCCAGGTCGAGGCGCTCATGCCCGGCATGGCGGTGCTCACGATCGACGGCCGTCGGCATACGCTGCGCGAGGGCGACAGCGAGGGCGGAGTGCGCCTCGTCAGTGCCAGCGGCAAGGAGGCCGTGCTGGAAATCAGGGGTGAGCGCCGCCGGGCCGGCGTATCCGACCGCATCGCCGGGGCCTATACCGCGCCGGAGAAGCGCTCGGTGACCGTGGCCCGGGACGAGCGCATGCAGTACCGGACCGGCGCCGCCATCAATGGTCGCCGTATGGAGGTACTTATCGACACGGGGGCCAACGTCGTCGCCCTGAGCCGCCAGCACGCCGCTGCCCTCGGGATCGACGCGAGCGACGGCGAGCCCACCCGGGTAGAGACCGCCGGCAGCACGGTAGCGGGTTACATCGTCACCCTGGACAGCGTCGATGTCGGCGGGATCCGTGTCGACAACGTGCGGGCGACGGTGGTCGATGGCGACTTTCCGCGTACCGTCCTCCTCGGCATGAGCTACCTGCGACACGTACAGCTGTCGGAACAGAACGGTGTCCTGTCACTGACCAGCCGGTGGTGAGCGTTCGCTCGCCACGCCCCCGCCGCCCTGCTAGACTGGCGCCCCTTTCAGTTCGGACCAGAGCGTGACGGTACGGTACGTCGAGTCGTCCCGGCTTCCCACGGATTGGGGCGTCTTCACGATGCACGGTTTCGAGGATGCCGCGGCCAACAAGGAACACCTGGTGCTCACCATGGGCGACGTCGGCGACGGCGAGCCGGTGCTGGCACGCGTGCATTCCGAGTGCCTGACCGGCGACGCGCTGTTCAGCCTGCGCTGCGACTGCGGCAACCAGCTCGAGGCGGCGCTGAAGGCCATCGCCGAGGCGGGCCGCGGTGCGCTCTTCTACCTCCGCCAGGAGGGCCGCGGCATCGGCCTCCTGAACAAGATCCGTGCCTACAAACTCCAGGATGAGGGCGCCGATACCGTGGAGGCCAACGAGCAACTCGGCTTCGGCCCGGACATGCGAGACTACTCCCTCCTCGGCCCCATGTTCGCCCACCTCGGTATCACCAGCGTCAACCTCATGACCAACAACCCGCGCAAGGTCACGGCCCTCGAGGAACTGGGCATCGAGGTCCTGCACCGCCTGCCGCTGCAAACGCACAGCAACCCCCACAACGAGAAGTACCTCCGAACCAAGGGCGCCAAGCTCGGCCACATGTTCGGGGAGTGAGCGCCCCGCGCGCCTCCCGGCCCCGGGAACAGGCGAAGAACCCTTGCTCGCTGTGCCTAGCGGTCGCGTTCGACGATGAAGCGGGCGAGGTCGCGAAGGTCGTCGCCGCTGGCGTCGAAGGGGCGCAGGGCGGCGAGGGCGGCATCGAGCAGGCGGACCGCCTCGCGGCGGGCACCGTCGATGCCGAGAAGGCTGACGTAGGTACTTTTGTTGGCGGCGGCGTCCTTGCCCTGGGTCTTGCCCAGGGTGGCGCTGTCGCTTTCCACGTCGAGGATGTCGTCCACCACCTGGAAGGCGAGGCCGATGTGTTCGCCGTAGCGGTCGAGGGCGGCGAGCTCCTCCTCGCCGGCGCCGGCGCCATGGCCGCCGAGGGCCAGCGCGGCGCGGATGAGAGCGCCGGTCTTCAGGTTGTGCATCGCCTTCAGCGCGTCGAGGGAGAGCGCGTCGCCGGTGGCACTGACATCGAGGTACTGCCCCCCGACCATGCCCGGAAACCCCGAGGCAGCGGCGAGCACATCGACCATGGCCAGGCGCCGGCCCGCATCGAGGCCCGGCGCGTTCGCGAGCAGGCTGAAGGCCTGCACCTGCATGCCGTCGCCCACCAGGATCGCCGTGGCCTCGTCGTAGGCCCGGTGCAGCGTGGGCTGGCCCCGGCGCAGGTCGTCGTTGTCCATGGCCGGCAGGTCGTCGTGGATCAGGGAATAGGTGTGCACCAGCTCGATGGCCGCTGCGGCGTGATCCAGCGCCGGCGCGTCACCGCGGCCGAGGGCCCGGGCGGCGCGGTAGACGAGAATCGGCCGGATGCGCTTGCCGCCGACGCTGAGGGCGTAGGCTACCGCTTCGCGCAGGGCAGGGGCCACCGTGGAAAGCTGCGTCTCCACCAGGGGGCGTGCGCCGGCCTCGAAGCGCTCCCGGTCTGCTCCCAGGGTCACGGCTCAGGCGTCCGCGTCGTCGTCCAGCGGGATGGACGCGGGCTCGCCGTCGGCGTTTTCCGTGAGCTTCTGCACCTGCTGTTCTGCGTCGCGGAGCAGCGCCTGGGCCCGGCGCGTCAGCGTGATCCCGGCCTCGAAATCCTTCAGCGACTGCTCCAGCGGCTGCTCCTCGCCCTCCATGCGCGCGAGGATGGTCTCGATTTCGGCGATGGTGGCCTCGAGCGTGGCGGGGCTGGTGTCGGCGTCGGTTTTCTTGCGGCTGGGCATGGGCTGAGCGTCCTTCTCCTGACCCGTCGAGTATATCAGCCGTTCGCCCCCAGAGGCCGCGGAGAAACCGGCTTGTGCCGCAGAGCGCCCCGGCCGGGGTGGCGACGGGGGACCACACCCGGACGGGTCGCTCCGATCCCGGGGACCTGTGGCATAATCGCCGCCGCGGGAGGGAACGACCATGGATGACAGGCAGGCGCTCTGCGACGCCTATCGCTACCTTGCCGAACGCGGGCTCAACCGCGGGTGCACGGGAAACCTGTCGCTGCGCCACGGTAGTGGTTTCTGGATCACGCCGAGCGGCGCGAGCGCTGCCCGCCTGGCGCCGGCGACGCTGGTTTCCCTGGATGCCGCGGGAGAGACGCTGTCTCCCGGGGTTCCGTCGAGCGAGTGGCGCTTCCATCGCGACATCTACGCCGCGCGCGCGGAGGTGGCGGCCATCGTGCATACCCATTCCCCGCACGCGACCGCACTTGCCTGTCTGCGGCGGGACCTGCCCGCCTTTCATTACATGGTCGCCATCGCCGGCGGCCGCGACGTGCGCTGTGCGCCCTATGCGCTGTTCGGCACCGAGGCCCTTTCGGTCGCCGCGCTCGAGGCACTGGCGGACCGCAAAGCCTGTCTGCTCGCCAACCACGGGCTCATCGCCATGGGCGCGGACCTCGAGGAGGCGGTCACGATCGCCGAGGAGATCGAGGCCCTCTGCGGGCAGTATCTCGCTGCCGCCGGGATGGGCGAGCCCGTGTTACTGACCCATGATGAGATGGCGGCGGTGATCGCGCGCTTCGCTGCCTACGGCCGCGCACCGGCCGCGGAGGACTGAGCCCTTGACGCAAACAGCCACGGTCGTCGACACCCTGCGCCTCGCCGGCGACGCCCTGGAACTCCTGGACCAACGCCGGCTGCCCGCGGCCGTCGAATGGGTGCGCTGTACCCGCGCAGCGGATACCGCAGAGGCGATCCGCGCCATGGTCGTGCGCGGTGCGCCGGCAATCGGTGTCACCGCCGCCTATGGCATCGCGCTGGAGGCGCAGCGGCTGGCGTCTTCGGCCGAGGAGTTCGGCAGCGGCCTCGAGGCGGCCTTTGCCGCGCTCGCCGCAAGCCGACCCACGGCGGTCAACCTGTTCTGGGCCCTGGACCGTATGCGCCGGGTCTGGACCGAGGCCGGCGCGGCGGCGCCGGCTGCGGTGGCAGAGCGACTCCTCGCCGCTGCGAAGGCCGTGCACGTCGAGGATGTGGCCGCGAACCAGGCCCTCGGCAAGCACGGCGCCGCACTGTTGCCTGACGGCGCCCGGGTGCTCACCCATTGCAACGCCGGCGCCCTCGCCACGGCGGGTCACGGGACGGCCCTGGGCGTCGTGCGCAGCGCCGTCGCGGCCGGCAAGTGCATCTCGGTGATCGCCGACGAGACCCGGCCGTTCCTCCAGGGTGCGAGGCTCACCGCCTGGGAAATGCAGGCCGAGGGCATCCCGGTGACTCTCATCACCGACAACATGAGCGGCCACCTCATGGCGCAGGGGGAGATTGACGCGGTCATCGTCGGCGCCGACCGGATCGCCGCCAACGGCGACGTGGCCAACAAGATCGGCACCTACATGATCGCGGTGCTCGCGCGCCATCACGGGATTCCCTTTTTCGTGGCAGCCCCGCTGGCGACGATCGACGTCACCGTGCCGGATGGCAGCGCCATCCCCATCGAGGAGCGGGCGCCGGAGGAGGTCACGGGTTTCGGTGTCGAGCAGTGGGCGCCGGCGGGTGTTGCGGTACGGCATCCCGCCTTCGATATCACGCCGGCCAACCTGGTGACCGCCCTGGTCACCGAGGCGGGGATCGTGGAGCGACCGGGCGCCGCCGCTATCACCGCGCTGCTGGAAGCCGTCCACCGGCGGCGGCCGTCCGCCCCGCCCGCCCCGGCCTGACCGCTCGTGCTCGATGGCGCAGAGCTCGCGCCGGCAGCTGACAAACTGCTGCACCTGGCAGGCCGTGCGCTGGCCTGGCAACGGCGCGACGGCAGCTTCCCGCCGGGGCACAATGGACCCCATGCCGAGCCGGAAACCCCGGTACGCGTTACCGCCGGCTGGCTCTACACCTTCGCCTACCTGGCCGGCCGGGGCGAAGGCGCGTTCAGCGACGCGGCCCACGGAGCGGCCGACTACCTGCTGTCCAGCGCGGCCCGGCCCATGGGCGCCGCCTTCCACTGCCGGCACGACCCGCACAAGAGTCTCGGCAACGGGCTCGTCGGCCAGGCTTTCGTGCTGGAGCCCCTGCTCTACGCGTCCTCCGTACTCGGCCGGCAGGATTGCCGGGTTGTGGCGGCGGCGGTGCACGGCGCCCATTACTGGAACGATGCCCGCGCTGCCTGGCACGACCTGAACGTGGACGGCAGCCACGGTGCGATCAACCCGACCTTCAACCAGCAGCTCTGGTTCGCCGCGCTGGGCTGCAGGCTGGATGCTCTCGGGCGCGCCCGGGCAAAACGCTTTGTCGACGACGTCGTTCGCCGGGTGCAACTCTACCGCGATGGCGTGATCTACCACGACAGCTTCGCCTTCCGTCCCGTGCCGCGGCCGGGTGACGGCCCGCGCGCGAGGCTGCGCGCTGCCCGGGTGCACTGGCGCAAGTGGCGCCGCAGGCCGCGGCAGCGACGCCGGTCGGTCGGCTACCACGCCTTCAACCTCGTCGCGTTGTCGATGCTCCGTGACGCGCTCCCGGGGCACGCGTTCTGGGGCTCGGCGCGCTACCGCAGGCTCATGGCCGCCGCCCGCCGTCCCGCCTTTCACCGGGCCTTGGAAACCACGGCCTTCGCCTATCCCTACAACCCGGTCGGCTTCGAGCTTGCCTACGTCGAGCGGAGCACGGGCCTCGACCAGGCGGCGGCGGAGCACCTTGTCCGCCAGCTCGCGCTGCTTGAACTCGACCCCGAACCTGCCATTGCCGGCGCTGAAGACCAGGCCACCGGGCTCGCGCGCAGCTACGAGCTGGCCCGGGTGCTGGCGACGCCGCTCGGCGCAGCCTGGCCCGACAGCACACCAGGTCGATGACGCAGGTTTCCGTCATCGTACCCACCTACCGCCACTGGCCGGCGCTCGCAGGCTGCCTCGAGGCGCTAGCGGCGCAGACGCTGCCGGCGCAGGCGGTGGAGATCCTGGTCGTCAACAACGATCCTTCGGATCCCGCACCGGCGTCACTGCGCCTGCCCGACAATGCGCGGCTGCTCTCCGAGGCGAAAGCGGGCTCCTACGCCGCGCGCAACCGTGCCCTCGGCGAGGCCCGGGGGGAGCTGCTCGCGTTCACGGATGCGGACTGCCTACCTGCGGCAGACTGGCTGGAGACGGCGATCGCCGCGATGTCCGGGGACGTGCTTCGCATTGCGGGCGCGGTCGAGCTGAGCTTCTCCTCCGCTCGCCTGAACGCGGCCGAGTGCTTCGAGAAGGCTTTTTCCTTCCAGCAGGAACGCTACGTGCGGCGCGGTACCGCAGTCACCGCGAATCTCGTCGTTCACCGGTCAGTGTTCCAGCGCGTGGGCCCGTTCGATGCGCGATTGTTGTCGGGCGGAGACTTTGCCTGGAACCTCGCCGCAACGCGAGCCGGTGTGCCGCTGCGCTATGTACCGCAATGCCGGGTACGTCATCCGGCCCGCGCCAGCCGGGCCGCGCTCTTCGCGAAACACCGCCGTATCGCCGGTGCACAGGGGTTCTCGCCCGGTGAGCGCCAGAGCCGGCTGCTGCTCGGGTTCCTGCCCTCGCTCTACGCGGCCAGGCAGCTCCGCGAGGACCCCTCCCTGGACCGGCGGGAGAAGCTGCTCGCTTTCCTGATGCACTACCAGCTCAAGGCCTATCGCACAGCGATCGACTGCTCGGTACGCCTGGGGTGGTCGCGCCCGGCCCGGCGTTAGTCACCTGGGCTACACTGTGCCGAAGCGTCCGCGAGGGGATCTGGGCTTGAAGGAAGGCCTGCTGGCGATGATCGACGGCGACGGCAGGACAGTTGCGCATGCGCCGCACCTTTAGCTGGCTATGGTCCCGGGCCGCCGGGGGACCTCACCGGGAGCGGATCCTTCGTAACGCCGGCTGGCTCACCGCGCAGCGGGGGACCCGGCTGGTACTCGGTCTCCTCGTCGGGGCCTGGATGGCCCGCTACCTCGGCCCGGCGGCCTTCGGGATTCTCAGTTTTGCCCAGGCCCTGGTGCTCATCCTGGGGGCGGTGGCCGGCCTCGGCCTTCGCGAGGTGTCCATCCGCGAGCTGGTTCGCGGCAGCGAACAGCAGGCGACTGTCCTCGGCTCCACAGCGGCGCTGCAACTGGCGGGAGGGACACTGGCCTACGGGCTGCTCGCCGTCCTGGTGCCGTTGCTGCGCCCCGAGGACGCGCTGGCGCGGTCCGTGATCCTGGTCGCCGGCATCGCGCTCCTGTTCCAGGCCAGCGAGGTCTCGAGCTACCTGTTCGATGCGACGGTGCGCGCCCGTTATGCGGTGATGGCGCGAGTGCTGACCATGCTGCTGCTGGCCGCCGTTCGGGTGGTGCTGATCCTGGTCGAGGCGCCGCTGGTGGCCTTCGCCTGGGCTGCGGCGGCAGAGGCGGCGGTGCTCGCACTGTCGCTGGGCGTCGCCATGCAGCGGCGCGGCCTGCCCCTGTCTCACCTCCGCGCGAGCAGCGAGCGCATGGTGCAGCACCTGCGCGATGGCTGGCCCCTGCTCGTTACCGCTGTCGCCGTGGTGCTCTCCCTGCGCCTCGATCAACTGATGCTCGAGGCCCTTGCCGGTGACGCCGCGGTCGGCCAGTACAGCGCCGCGGTGCGCATCGCCGAGCCCTGCCTGTTCCTCGGCGGAGCACTGCTGCGCAGCGCGCTGCCGCGGCTCCTGAGCCTCGAGGGGCCCGCTTTCGAGGCGCGCTACGTGGAGATCATGCGCTACCCGTTCTACGGCCTGCTGGCGCTTGCCGTATTCGTCGCGGCAACCTCCGGTCCCCTGGTTACGCTCCTGTTCGGCGCGGCCTATGCGCCTGCGGGCGGTGCGCTGATGCTGCTCGTGTTCACTATCCCGCTGAGCTTTCTCAACGTTGCCGCATCCCGCTACCTGCTGAAGCACCATGAACAGGGGGAGATCCTGCGTCGGCAGCTGCTGGGACTGGTCATCAATGTCGGCCTGAACCTGTTGCTGATACCACGCCATGGGATCCTGGGTGCCGCGGCGGCGACGCTGGCTGCTGACCTCGCCATGGTCCTGCTGCCGGATCTACGGCCTCGCTACTGGCCGCTGCTGCGGCTCAAGATGCGCGCGTTGACCGGTATCGGCGGGTGTCCGTCGTGAAGCTGCTGACCGCAGTCTGCACCCTGGCCAAGGGCGGTACGCAGCGTGCGGCGCAGAACTTTGCCGAAGCCTACCGGACGCTGGGCCACGACTCGCGCGTCGTGCACACGATCGAGGGTGGTGCCAGGGCTTCGGAGCTCGTCGATCGCGGTGTGCCCGTCTACGACCTGGGCAGTGCCGACGATCGTGCCCGGCTGTCAGCCTGGGGCCCGGAGCTCCTGCACCTGCACTCGCACCGCGTCAGCGAGGACGCCTTCCGGGCGCTGCGCGCCCTGGCCCCGCAGGCGCCGGTCGTCGAGACGAACGTGTTCTCCCTACCCAGCCCCTGGGCCGGGGAACTGCGGGCGAGCTTTCAACTCGCCGGCTGGTGCCAGTTCCTCTACCAGCAGCGATGCCGGGGAGCCCACCCGTCGGTCGTCGTGCCTTACCCGGTGCGCTGCGAGGGCTTCCACCGGGTATCGGAACAGGAGCGCCTTGCCTTCCGCGAGCGTTGGGGCCTGGAAGGCAAACACCGTGTCATCGGCCGCGTCGGCCAGGCCTTCAACAGCAAGTGGTCGCCCTGGCTGCTGGAGGTGTTCGAGACGCTGCGACGCGACGAGCCGCTGCTCCGCCTGCTCATGGTCAACCCGCCGGCGGAGATACTTGCCCGCCTCGCAGTCTCGCCTTACCGAGGTGATGTGGTGGTCATCGACGAACTGCGCGGTGACGAGGCCCTGTCCACCTGCTACTCCGCCATGGATGTCTTCCTGCATATCTCGCGCTGGGGCGAGAGCTTTGGCATGGTGCTGGCCGAGTCGCTGCTCTGTGAGACACCGGTGGTGACCCTGGCGACGCCCTGGGCGGACAACGCCCAGGGGGAGGTTGTCGGCGACGGCATAGGCGGCAGGGTGGCGCACCGGGTCTCCGATCTCGCACCGCTGGTGCGGCAACTGCTGGACGATCCGAAGCTGCGGGTCGCCCTGGGGCAGCGCGGCCGGGGGCGCATCCTGGACCGCTTCGACTACCTGGCTGTGGCGAGGCTTGCTCTCGACCGGGCAATGGTCGGCATGTCCGGGAGAACCGAAGCGCCCGTCGGATCCACGGAACCCCTGGCGGGAGGCAGCTTCACTCCGCGCTGCTATCGCTGGCTCGCGAGGATGCCGCGGGGCCTGCGCCTCCTGCAGTACACGAGCGGCTTCAAGCCCTGGCGTCGTCTGCTTTCGGGCACGGGGCGGCGACGGGCGGGACCCCCGTCGGCCGACGCGCGACCTTAGCGCGTGATGCGGGTCTCGGTCGGCGCCGGGGACCTTTGCTCAGCGCCCCGCTACGGCAGGCACCGGGAGGTCCTGCTGCGGCCCTCCGGGATAGGATTCGCTGCCCTCGGAGATTGCGCGGTTGATCGCGTCGGCGTGCTGAAACTGTAGGCTCGTGCTGCCGCCGGGGCCGGCCTCGACGGCGCGGCGGGCGGCGACGACCGCCTGCGGCGACAGACCATAGTGTGCCGCGAAAAGCCGCTCCAGCCGCGACAGCCCGCCGAGGTGCCAGCGTCGGGCCAGTGCTTCGAGCGATGCCTCCCCGGGCCAGGTGCCGCTCGTGAGCTCGCGCAGGCAGCGCTGCAGTCGCTGTTGCAGGATGAAGGCCGCCACGCCGCCGTCTCGCTCGAACAGGCGGTAGACCGTGGCACGGGAGCAATCGAAGTGTTCGCAGAGCGTGCCGACGTCGAGCTCCGGGTCGCGCAGGCGCTGGTTGAGCAGTGACTTCATGGCGGCCAGGCGGGAGGTATTGGCGTACTGGTTGCGCAGGAGCAGCGGATGATTACCGAGCAGCCCATCGAGGAAACCGATAAACCCGAGGGCAACGCCGTGGGCGCTGGCGGCGTCGAGCCTCGGCAGCTGCTGCCAGAGCAGTTCCACCAGGGCGGCCAGCTGGCTGCCCTCGGCGGAACTGCACGCCCAGCTGAGAGCGGGGACCTTGCGGTTCAGCAGCTTGCTGGCCGCGAGGCGGCTGCGCGGAATGCCGACGGTGATCAGGTCGCAGTCGCTGCTGTTGCAGGCCCAGGGCAGGGACCAGTCCGTGAGCAGGAGGGTGTCGGTGGTGGCGGTAACGTGGTGCCGGTCGTCGATGCACAGTGCCTGGTGGCCCTGCTGCAGCATGCGCAGCAGGAGCCAGTCGTTGCCGCCGTTGTCTGCCAGCACCTGGCTGCGCTCATGTCGCGCGGCGGACATGCTCCAGCGGCTGAGCAGCAGGCCGTCGACGCGCCAGCTCTCCATGGGGCGCTGCAGGGACCAGGGCGTGGTCAGCGGGGCGACCTCGCAGTGTCCCGCGAGGGCGAGGCGGACGGCGGCCAGGTGCTGCGCCCGCGGCAGTTTGTCCGCCTGCACGCAAAGACGCTGCAGCGGACGCTGGTTGCCTGCTGCAGGCAGCGTCACCCGAGCTTCCCCGCAACCGCCTCCCCCACGCCCGCCGTGCCTGCTGCAAGCCTTACGGTCATTATTGCTACCGCTGCCCTATGCTTTCTTTATGTTACGCGGCCGTGGCCCGAACAGGTCAGGGGCAGATGACGTTTTATGGCAGTTCTTTGACGAAAACGGGATAAAGCAGCAGCTTGGCTGAGACGTGTGCGGGCAACGTCCCCGTGAACGCACCCGGCGAACCCGGCAGCTTCACTGCCGTCTGCGACTGGCGATCCATCCGTTCAGCAGTTCCGCGTACTGCCAGTAGTTCTGCTCGCTGCGCAATGCGGGCTGCTTCCTGTCCGGCGGCGCCTGCGCACGCAGGGCTTCCTGCGGCGAGAGACCGAACTGGGCCCGGAACAGGCGGCTGAACCGGTGCGGGCTGGTGAAACCCCAGGCCGAGGCCACCTGCTCGAGCACGCCCTTGGGCGGGCTCTGGATGCGGGTGAGTTCGCGCATGCAGGCGTGAAGCCGCTGGCGCTGGATGTAGGAGGCGACGCCACCTTCGGCCTCGAAAAACCGGTACACCGTCGCCCGGGAACAATGGAACCGCTCACAGAGCGTCTGTACGCCGAGGCTGGGGTCGCGGAGGTGCTCATTGACGAACTGCTTCATGGTGTCAGCGCGCGAGGTTTCCGCGTAGCGGTTGTGCAGCAGTTCGCCCTCGGCGAGCAGCAGGCCGGCGACGAGGCCGGTGAAACCGGCAGCCAGGGCGGCGGCCGCGTCGCGGTCGAGCTGGGACAGCTGCGACAGGAGGTTCTCGAGCGCGCCGCCCAGGATCTCCCCCTGCGCGCTGCCGGGCGCCCAGGTGACCGCCGGCGTTCGCGAGCCCATGAGTTCCGCCGCAGGCACCTGGCTCCGCGGGAACGCGACCGTGACCAGCTCATGGTCGGAGGCGACGGAGACGTGCGGTACGCTCCAGTCCAGCACGCAGAGGGATCCGGGCTCCAGGCGGACATGGGTGCGGTCGTCAAAGACCGCTGTGAAGCTGCCGCTACGGAGGTACCAGAGTACGACCCAGGCATCGCCGCTGCGCTCCACGTGTCTGCCCGTGCGTTCGTAGCGCGTCGCACTCATGGCCTGGCGAGTAATCAGGAGATCGTACAGGGCACAGGATTCTATGTCGTCCCGGAACAGCCAGTCCCCGGTGAGGGGTACGACCTCACACTCGCCGGCGCAGACGCGGCGCCACAGTGACAGGTGGTGTTTTCGGGGGATTCGGTCTGCTGGAAACTCGCCGCAGATCACGCCATTGGTGGGCAAGCCATCCTTTGCCACGGGCCTCCCGGGCGGCTCTTCCGCTCCTGTTGTCTACAAGGGGCAGTCTATCGACGCCATCGGGCAAGTACAGGCGGTGGGGCCCGCTTCCCTCAGGTACCGGTGGGTTTTGTCTCAGGACCTATGCCAGGGCTGGCGCAAGGCCCGGTCGGGGAGGAGATGCGCGGCGGCCGGACCGGTGCCGCCGCGGCGAGGCCTTTCAGCGCTTGCCGGCGGGTTCGATGAGGCAGCTTTCCTTGCTGTTTCCGGCATCGAAGTGCGCCTGGAATGCCTTCGGCGCACGACCGCGGCCCGACCAGAGGTGCTCCTTGCCGTCGACGACCAGCCGGTACTTGGGCTTGACCTTCGCGCGCTTGCCGGCTTTGCCGCGGGCCTTCGGGTCGGCCTTGTGCTTGCTCGCCTTCCGATTCTTGAGGTCCTCCGGGTCGAGGCCCGTCTCCGCAAGCAGCTTGTTGATCTTGCGGATGTTCGCCTCCCGCGCGGCTTCCTCTTTCTTCGCCGCCTTGGCTTTCTCGGCGGCCAGGACCTCATTCAGGGCCTTGATGAGTTTCTCGAGCTCATCGATGGCGAGCTTGCGCGCGTCGGCCTTGAGCGTGGTCTTGGAAGAGAGCAGGTCGCGGAAGGTGGACATTGGTATATTCCTCTGATTCGGTATATGCGAAGAATTATACACTTTGTTCTGTCAATTAGTATGTATCGATTCCGGCGCTTGAATAAGCTGCTTCACGGGGAGAATAAATAGGAGAGCGTCCCGAAAAACTGTTGAAGTGGCAGACTGCGTGAGATCGTTATACTTTTTCTCGCGGGAAAATTATCACGGTCCGTCAGCCCAGTTAAATGCCGCTAGGCAATGGGTTGAAATCAGTCCGTGTTATTTAATCGGGCCGCAAAGCCCTGGATGGTCAATTGAAATTCCGGGTGTCCGCTGCCCGGCGCGGGAAAGCCTGGTTGCTTCAAAGGCGGGAAATTGTAGAAGCTGATGCCGGCGTGTTTGCCGGGCCGTCGTGCCCGTTTTCCCGGCTCAGGCCTGAACCCGGATGGAGGCGACCGACTCCGCTTCGTTCTGTTCCGTGATCGGCCTTACCAGCCTTACCAGCTGTTCCGCCGTCAGACCGTGTCTTTCACGCTGCTGTCCCTGCGAACCGTGCTCCACGAATTGATCCCGGATACCGGCGCGGTGCACGGCCGTGAGGATACCTTCGCTGTCGAGGAACTCACTCACCGCGGACCCGGCCCCCCCCGCAATCGCGTTCTCCTCGACCGTGAGGAATACCGTGTGCCCGGTGCTCAGTTCGCGAAGCAGCGCCTCGTCAAGCGGCTTCACCCAGCGCATGTCGACAACGGTGGCGCCAAGCTGTTTCCCGGCTTCGAGCGCCTCCGGCAGCAGCGTGCCGAAGTTTAGGATGGCGATGTCGGCGCCTGTGCGCACCACGACGCCCTTGCCGATCGGCATGGCCGTCATGGCGTCTTCGATAAGTGCCCCCGGCCCGGTACCGCGCGGATAGCGCACGGCTGCGGGCCCCGGGTGCTGGTAAGCCGTGTAGAGCATTTGCCGGCACTCGTTCTCGTCCGACGGCGCGCCGACCACCAGGTTCGGGATACAGCGCATGTAGGAAAGGTCGAAAGCGCCCTGGTGCGTGGGGCCGTCCTGGCCGACGAGGCCTGCGCGGTCGATCGCGTAGGTCACGTCGAGGTTCTGGATGGCCACGTCGTGGATGAACTGGTCGTAGGCCCGCTGCAGAAACGTGGAATAGATAGCGACCACCGGCTTCATGCCGTCGCAGGCCATGCCGGCGGCCAGCGTCACGGCATGCTGCTCGGCGATGGCGACGTCGTAGAAACGGTCCGGGAAGCGCCTGGCGAACTCCACCATGCCCGAACCCTCGCACATGGCGGGGGTGATACCGACGAGCTTGTCGTCCTTCTCGGCCATGTCGCAGAGCCAGCGCCCGAACACGTCCTGGTACTTCGGCAGCTTCGGTTTCGGCTTTTGTTGAGAAGGGGCGGGCACCGGCATGGGCGCCGGCTTGTCGTCGGCCTTGGGCGCCTCGATCTTGTTGATGGCGTGGAAGCCCACCGGGTCCTGCTCCGCCGGCTCGTAGCCGCGGCCCTTGCGGGTACAGATGTGCAGGAACTGCGGGCCCTTGAGGTCGCGCATGTTCTCGAGCGTCTGCACGAGCTGGGGCAGGTCGTGGCCGTCGATGGGGCCGATGTAGTGCCAGCCGAGTTCCTCGAAGAGCGTGCCCGGGGCAACCATGCCTTTCATGTGTTCTTCCGTGCGCTTGGCGAGGTCCCAGGCCGGGCGCATCTTCTTGAGGACCTTCTTGCTGCCCTCGCGCATGGTGATGTAGGTCTTGCTGGCCCAGATCTTGGCGAAATAGGTCGCCAGCCCCCCGGTGTTGTAGCCAATCGACATCTGGTTGTCGTTGAGCACGACCAGCATGTTGGGGCGCACGTCGCCGGCATGGGCCAGGGCCTCGAAGGCCATGCCGCCGGTGATGGCGCCGTCACCGATAACCGCCACTACGCGGCGGTCGATGCCCTGCTTCTCGGCAGCCAGGGCCATGCCCATGGCAGCGGAGATGCTGGTGGAGGAGTGGCCGACGCCGAAGGTGTCGTACTCGCTCTCGCTGCGCTTGGGGAAGCCGGAGAGGCCATCGGCCTGGCGCATGGTGTGCATCCGCTGCATGCGCCCGGTGAGAATCTTGTGGGGATAGGCCTGGTGGCCCACGTCCCAGACGATGCGATCCTCCGGCGTGTTGAAAATGTGATGGAGCGCGATCGTCAGCTCGACCACCCCGAGGCCGGCACCGAAGTGCCCGCCGGACTGGCCCACGCTGTAGAGCAGGTAGGCACGCAGGTCGTGCGCGAGCTGGTTCAGCTCTTCCTCGCCCAGGTCGCGGATGGAGCGCCCGGCGTCCACGGCATCGAGAAGCGGCGTGGCGGGGCGGACTGTCGGGATCTCTGCAAACATGGGTGAATAGTAGCGCATAATGCCAGCCCCTGTGACCCGTTATGCGTTCCCCTATTGATTCGGATCAGGGAAGCGTGGCAATGATCCGGTTCAGGCCCGCTAGGCGTTCCTGAGCGCCTCCCGCAGAACCATGGCCAGCCGCAGGTATCCCGCCTCGTTCAGGTTGATCCCGTCGCCGCGGTAGAGCGCGGGGTTCGGGCGCCCGTCCGGCCCGGCGAGGAGCCCGTTGGCGTCGATGAGGGCAACACCGCGCTCTCTCGCCGTCCAGGCAGCCAGGGCCTCGCTCATGGCCTCGATGCGCGCGTCGTCGCCGGGGTGCAGCGGCATCTTCAGCGGGGCGATCACGTACACCATGGCTGTCGCCAGGTGCTGCGCGTTGAGTTCGACGAGGTTGCGGACGGCGGCAACGAGGTCGTCGGGCCGCTTGTCGTCCCGCAGGTGCAGGTCCGCATAGCTCGGCAGCAGCACGAGGATGTCCGGACGGTAGTAGCCGATCAGCCGGTCATAGTAGTGGGTGATGTCCTCGATGGTCGCGTCGCCGAGGCCCCGCAACAACGTGGGGTACGGGGCGAGCATGTCCGGCAGGTCGTCCCAGAGTGCGACGCGCCGCCCGCCGACCACGAGCACCGGGTTCTCCGGGAGCGTGAGCGTCTCGTCGGCTCGGACGATGGCCTGCATTTCCTCTGCCCAGGCCTTCGGTGACGGGTCCAGGTAGGCTCGGAACTCACCGGATACCAACCAGGCGAGATGCAGCATTGGCAGGCACAGCAGGATGCCGAAGAACATGCGTGTGCTCCGCCATTCGAACATCGGCTGTCGCCCGCTCCTCTGTGCCCCCTCCGTCCCGGAGTGTCGCCCAATCACCGGGTTCGGGCAACGGCCGCCCTGTGATCCCCGTCGCAGCCCTGCAAAGCTGCGCTGGCGCCTCGACCGGGTGGGGGTAGACTGTGGGGATGATCTACCAGCCCCACATCGGAGACGATGAGCTCTTCGCCGCACAGCTGGAGATGCTCATGCAGAACGGCCGCGTGGCCAGCATGAGCTCCAACTTCATCGCGGCGCTGGCCGTGGTGGCGCTGCTCTGGCCCTACTTCGAGCTCACGCAGCTGCTGCTGTGGGCGTCGATGGTATTGATCCTGCTGCTCCTGCGCTCCCTGCACATGAGCAATGCGCTGGCCGAGCGGGCCTACCAGCGGGATCCGCGGCGCCTCTTCTGGCGGCTGATCTTCGGTGCGCTGGTGACCGGGGCGATCTGGTCGGTCACCTACATCGGCGTCGCGCCGCGGGTGCCGCTCACCATCCAGTACGTACTCCTGCTGATCATCGTGCTGATCACCACCATCTCGCTCGCCGTGATGGTCGTGGTCCGTGAGTATTTCCTGGTTTTTCTCTTCACCTCGCTGTTCCCCATCGGCTGGTGGAGCCTGGTGCATGTCTGGGAGCAGCCCCACAACCTGCTCGTGGGATTGGTACTGCTGGCTGTCTGCGCGCTGCTGCTGGTGGTGAGCAACTGGATTCACGGCTCCTTCCGCTCCATGATCTCCCTGAGCTGGGAGCGGGAGGCCATGGCCCGGGAGCTGGGTGAACTCACCGGCTCCCTGCGCGACCGCAACCGCCAGCTGAAGGAGGCCCGGCGCCAGCTGACGGATCTCGCGAACATCGACGAACTCACCGGTCTCGGCAACCGCCGCCTGGTGAACCACGTGCTGCGCCAGGAGATCAACCGGGCCCGCCGCAACGGCGGCGAGCTCTCGCTGATCCTCATCGATGTGGACTACTTCAAGCTCTACAACGATACCTACGGCCACCCGGCCGGTGACGACGTGCTGCGGCGCCTGGGCGATATTCTCGCCAAGGCCACGAGCCGGGCAGGGGAGGTGGCGGGCCGCTACGGCGGCGAGGAGTTCATCCTCATCCTGCCGGGGGCCGACGCAGCGATCGCCCGGCGTACGGCCGAGCGCCTGGCGGAGCTGGTGTACGAGGAGAACATCCCGCATCGCAGCTCCGGCAACGGCGACCGGGTGACCGTCAGCCAGGGTATCCTCACCGTGGCGCCGGACGGCGATATCGACCCGATCAATCTCATCGATGCAGCAGACGCGGCGCTCTACCAGGCCAAGGCCGAGGGGCGGAACCGGATTGTTGCGGTCTAGGTGGCCCGCCCCACCTCGCCGGGTGTTCAGCTGCCGGAGACATCCTTGAACCGGTGGATCAACCGCCGCTCCCGCTTGCTCGGGCGGCGGTTGGGATTCGGCGTGATGCCGCCAGCGGCGCGGCGGGCGGCGGCCTCGGCCTCGCGGCGGGCGATGCTCTCGGGGCTTTCCTCGTAGAGCTGCCGTGCCTCGGGCGCCCCGCGGCGCTGATCCGAGAGCGCGAGCACGGTGACCTCGCGCTCGTCCCGGCCCTGGCGGATCCGCAGCACATCGCCGGGGCCGATTTCCCTCGAGACCTTCACCCGCTGCCCGTCCATCTGCACCTTGCCGCCCTCGATCGCCGCCTTGGCGAGACTGCGGGACTTGAAGAAGCGCGCGGCCCAGAGCCACTTGTCCACGCGCAGGCGCGGGAGGCCCGGATCGCTCCTGCCGCCACTCATGCCACGACCCCGGGCATGATCTCGTCGAAGTGGTGGATGCCGGGAAAGCGCGTAGCCAGCCGTTTCTGCCGCTGGCTGTCGGGCTGCAGGAGTGTCAGCAGGTGGGCGATACCATACTCCCGCGCGGCCTCGAGCACGCTTTCCGTATCGTCGATGAACAGGGTGCGGGACGGGTCGAAGGGGTGCTGCGCCTGCAGCCGCTCCCAGAAGCGCTGCTCCTCCTTCGCGGCCGCGAACTGGTGCGATACCACCACGTCGTCGAACCAGGGACGGATGTCGATTTCCGCCATCTTGATATCCAGGGTGACGGGGTGCGCGTTGGTCACGAGTACCACCTGCTTCGGGCTCTCGTGCAGCCGGCGCAGGAACTCCAGCGCGTGCGGGCGGATGCGGATCATGTGGCGGATTTCCCGCTTGAGTGCGGGAATGTCCAGGTCCAGGAGCTGCGACCAGTGGTCGAGGCAATACCAGGCCAGCGTGCCGTGCAGTTCGTCGAAGTGGCCGCGCATGCGCTCAAGGGCCTCGTCGGAGGAGATGCCCTTTAGGTCAGCATAGCGCTGCGGCAGGTACTCGAGCCAGAAGTGGTTGTCGTAGTGCAGGTCGAGGAGCGTGCCGTCCATATCCAGCAGTACGGTGTCGATGCTGTCCCAGTCAATCACGGTAGCCTGCGGCCCTTCGCTGCGTTCAGGGTAGGGCAGCATTATGCGGGTTTCGGGCCGGCACTGCAGGGCCCGTCGCCGCGCCGGTGGTATGCTGGCCGGGTGAAGGTTAGCCCATGACAGCCGGCCCGCATCCCACGGCCACTGACGCCCTGCTCGACCTCTGCGTCGCAGCGGGCGATGCCATCTGCAGCGAGTACGCTTCCAGCCGGGCGGACGAATTCCGCGCGAAAGCCGACGACTCGCCGCTCACGCGGGCGGATATCGCCTCCCATCGCATCCTCGTCGAAGGGCTTGAACGGCTCACCCCGGCGGTGCCCATTCTCTCGGAGGAATCGAAGCCCGCGGCCATTGCCGATCGGCGCAGCTGGGAGCGGCTCTGGGTCGTCGACCCCCTCGACGGCACGAAGGAATTCCTCGGCCGCACCGGCGAGTTCACCATCAATATTGCCCTGGTGGACCGACAGCGGCCGGTGCTCGGCATTCTCTACCTGCCGCTCGAGCGCACCGCCTGGCTTGGCGTGCCGGGGGAGGGCGCCTGGCGCTGTGTGCCCGACGGGGACGGCTGGGCCCGCTACCCGGTCAGCGCCACAGCGCCGGCGCGCGAGGGGGTGGTGGTGCTGGCCAGCCGGCGCCACCGCAACGCCCGCCTCGAGCGCGCCATCGCCTTTCTCGAGGCCGAAGCGGGGCCCGTGCAGCGCCTGAACAGCGGCAGTGCGCTCAAGTTCGTGCAGCTGGCGGCGGGGCAGGGGGATGTCTACCCCCGCTTCTCTCCTTGCAGTGAATGGGACGTGGCCGCCGGCCAGGCGTTGCTGGAGGCCGCCGGCGGAGCCGTGCTGGGGCTGGATGGGCAGCCGCTTCGCTACAACGCGCGGGATACGCTCCTGAGCCCCCACTTCCTGGCGGTGGCGGATCCGGCGCTGCCGCTCTGGCGGGAACTGCTGGCCCGGCTTTGAGGGGGCGGGCCGTCGACCGCCGGGGTGACTCGGGGCGTGGCGCCCCTTCCGCGGTATGCCTTCGCCTGTTTCTGTCCCCCGAACGCCGAGGTATAGTGGTCGTCCCAAGTGGCCGGATACAGCAACATGGTGCAGCATGATGAAATGGCCGCCCGGTAAGGGCGGACCGAACGGCGAGGCGGCGGCGAATGAAACGCTCACGCCGGCCATGCGCCTCATGCAGCTCCAGGCCCGGCACCGGGCGCTGGATAACAAGATTACCGAAATGCAGGGCTTTCCCTACCAGAACCAGATCCTGCTGCAGCGCCTGAAGAAGGAAAAGCTGCGCCTCAAGGACGCGATCTCCCGCCTCAAGGACGAGATGATCCCCGACCTGGACGCCTGAGCCATGGACCTGGTCGTCTACGCCGTGCCCCTGTTCATCGCCGCCATGCTCGTCGAGCTGGCCTGGGGCCTGCGTACCGGGCGCAACACCTACCGCGTCAACGACGCCGTCGGCAGCCTGTTCCTGGGCACGCTCAGCCAGGCCCGGCGCTTCGTCACCCTCGGCGTGGGTGGCCTCGTCTACCACTGGGTAAGCGACTATTTCGCTATCGCCCAGCTCGACGCCGGACACTGGGGCACCTGGGTCTTCGCCTTCGTGCTCTACGACTTCTGCTACTACTGGCTGCACCGGCTGGGCCACGAGCGCACGATCCTCTGGGCCGCGCACGTCGCCCATCACCAGAGCGAGGACTACAACCTGTCCACGGCCCTTCGCCAGACCAGCACCGGCTTCCTCCTCGGCTGGATCTTCTACCTGCCGCTGTTCTTCGCCGGGGTGCCGGCGGAGGTGGTGGTCACCGTCGGCTCCCTGAACCTCATCTACCAGTTCTGGGTGCACACGCAGCACGTGGGCAAGCTGGGCGGGTACGAGTGGCTTTTCGTGACGCCCTCCAACCACCGGGTGCACCACGCCCAGAACGACCGCTACGTCGACCGCAACTACGGCGGCGTGTTCATCCTCTGGGACCGGCTCTTCGGCACCTTCCAGGAGGAGCTCGACAACGAGCCCTGCATCTACGGCATCCGCGGCCCGATCCACAGCTTCAACCCGGTGAAGGCGCTTACCCACATCTACGTCGACATGGCCCGCGACTGCTGGCGGGCAGAGCGCTGGCGCGACAAGCTCAAGGTCTGGGTGGCGCGGACGGGCTGGCGCCCGGCAGACGTGGAAGCGGCAGACCCGCGGCCCAAGCCCGATCTCGCCCGCTTCGAGCGCTACGACCCGGCGGTGGCCGCCGGTGTGCGCGCCTACGCCCTCTGCCAGCTCGTTGCCGTGGTGGCGCTGCTGGCCTACATGCAGTGGACGCCCCTTGCCTATGCGCAGGGTGTCGCGCTCTGGGCGGTGATGATCGGCACCACCGTCACCACGGCGTTCTGGCTGCAGGCCATGGCGCCGCAGCGGGCGGTGGCCTGGGATGCGCTGCGACTGTTTGCGGCTGCGCCCGCACTCGCGTGGACCGGCAGCGGGTCGCTGCCCTTCCTCGCCGCCGCGGCGGCCTATCTCGCGGCCAACGCGCTGGCGCTGCCCTGGCTCTGGCGCCGCGTGCCGCTGAAGGTCACCGCCAGGTCGGAAACGCCGACCGGGCCGGCTACCTCCTAGCCTCCGACCGGGCCGGGCGCTCCAGCACCCGCAGGGCGTGCGTGCCGAAGCCGGCGCCCGCCTCGGCGAACAGGTTGAAGGTGGAAATCCCCTTGCTTTCCAGCTCCTTCGCCTCTTCCGCGAAGCGCACCACGGCAGCCACATCGCCCCGGTAACCGAGGCCGTCAAGCAGGCGCACCACCAGCATGTTCTCCTGGTGGTTGGTGAGGGCGAGGAGAATCAGCTCTACCTTGTCTAGGTCCAGGCGCGCCCAGAAGTCCGGGTCCGACGCATCCGCGGCCTCGACGCGCCGGTGCATGGCGCGGTGCACGGCCAGCTTGCGATCGTTGTCGTCTACGCCGAGCACCTGCCAGCCGTAGCGCTGGGCGAGGGTCTCGTAGGCACCGGTGCCGATGTTGCCCATGCCGAGCACGAGCACTTTCACGTCCCGGGTGTCGCCATGCTTGGCCCGCACGCGGATGGACTCGAAGCGCGCCAACTGCTTCCGGTGCCGCCGGTAGAGGCTGTGCGAGAGGTTGTTGAGAGGCGCGGCGAGGGTGAAGCTCACGGCGATGGCAATGGACAGGGCCGCACTCCAGGCCGGATCCACCCAGCCGGCGGTGGCGGCCACGGCGACCACGATGAGGCCGAACTCCGAGTGATTGGCCAGCGCGTTGGCCGCGAGCAGGGCGGTGCGCGGCGGTGTGTGCAGCCAGGTGAGCAAGGGGAAGTAGAGCAGGGGTTTCAGCAGGGCCAGGGCGCCCAGGACAGCCGCCAGCACCATGACCTCGGGTGCAGGCCAGCCGCCGAGGCCAATGGACAGGAAAAAGCCCACCAGGAACAGGTCCTTGAACAGCATCAGGTTGTAGGACAGTTCCTTGGCCTTCTGGTCCCCGGCGAGCAGGGCGCCGATGAGCAGGGCGCCGAGGTCGCCCTTGATACCCACGGCCTCGCAGACGCTGGCGGTGCCGAAGGCGAGGGCGAGGCCGAAGAGGGTGAACAGTTCTCCATGTCCCGCCAGGGCCAGCAGCCGCAGCAGTAGCGGCCGCAGGGGAATGGCCAGCAGCAGGAGCAGGGCCGCCGGCTGCGGCACCTTGCCGGTGGTGAAAGCGAGGAACAGCACGGCGGCCAGGTCCTGGATGATGAGGATGCCAATGGCGAGGTTGGCGTGGCGGGAGGCCATCTCGCCGCGCTCCTGCATGATCTGGATGACGAAAACGGTGCTCGAGAAGGTGAAAGCGAAAGCGATTACCAGCTTCGCGCCGAGGTCCAGCCCCAGCTGCGGGAACAGCTGGTCCACCCCCCAGAGGACGCCGAGAAAGAACCCCTGCGTGGCCGCCATGTGCAACAGCGTCGTGCCCCAGATGTGGGTTTTCAGGAGGTCCCGGAGTTGCAGCTTGAGGCCGATGGTGAACAGCAGCAGGGTCACGCCCAGGTCCGCGAGCGTCGCCAGGACGGTGCCGCCGTAGACGTCCAGCTCGTTCAGTACGAAGCCGGCGGCGAGGTAGCCCACCAGCGCCGGCAGTCCGATGGCCCGGGCGAGCATGCCGGTGGCCAGGGCTGTGAGAATAATGAGCGGGTCGATCATGCCGGTGGCGGACGGGACACTAAGGCGTCGGCGTGTGGCGGGCTTGCCACAGCAGACCGAGGGCGGCGACCGTGACCAGCAGGTCGACCGCCGTGCGCAGCTGCTCCCAGCTGAGTACCGGGACCGGCGCAAAGGCGAGCCAGGCGCGGGTGCCGCAGACAGCAGCCGTCAGCGCCAGGGCAAAGCGGGATACGCCGAAAAGCCCGAGGCCGAGCAGGAGGTAGCAGCCCCCGGCCAGCGCCGTGAGCAGCACCGGTGCCCCGAGGTCGAACACCCAGAGCATGGCCACCTGCGCGAGCCCCGCCGCGGTCACGACGGTGGCGGTGGCGATGCGCAGCGGTGGTGGCGTTGTCACGGGCATGGTCGGGAAGGTAGCACAGGCCATGGCGGCGGAGGAGTCCGCCCGGGGGAGGCCCGGGTCCGGGCCGGTTTGCCGGGAGGGGTGCCTGGCGGCGGCGCGTGTCGCTGTCCCGCTCAGCGGCTGCTTCGGGCCCGGGCGACTTTCGAAGCGCTCGGGCGCCCGAGGAACTCGCTGATGCGGTTGCCGGCGGCGGCGAGCCGGTCGAGGTCCACGCCCGTGTCGAGGCCAAGACCCTCGAGGAGATAGACCACGTCCTCGGTGGCCACATTGCCGGAGGCGCCGGGCGCGTAGGGACAGCCGCCCAGGCCGGCCACGGAGGCATCGATACGGCGAATGCCCAGGTCCACGGCGGCGAGGATGTTTGCCAGCGCCTGCCCATAGGTATCGTGGCAGTGCACGGCGAGCCGGGCTGCGTCGAAAGCAGCGAGCAGTTCATCCAGCAGCGCGCGCATGCCGCCGGCGGTGCCGACGCCGATGGTGTCGCCGAGGGACACCTCGTAGCAGCCCAGCGCGAGCAGGTCGCCGGCAACCCGGGCTACTGCCGCCGGGGCGATGGCACCTTCATAGGGGCAGCCGAGCACGCAGGAAACGTACCCGCGCACGGGGATGCCGGCTTCGGCGGCCGCGGCCATGACCGGGCGGAAGCGCTCGATACTCTCGGCAATGCCGCAGTTGATGTTCTTCTGCGAGAAACCCTCCGAGGCGGCGGCGAACACCGCGACCTCGTCCGCCCCGGCGGCCACGGCCCGCTCGAAGCCGCGCAGGTTCGGTGTGAGCGCCGTGTAGCGGACGCCGGGCCGGCGCGTGATGGCGGCGAACAGCGCCTCGCTGTCGGCCATTTGCGGTATCCACTTCGGGTTCACGAAGCTGCCCGCCTCGATCACGGTGAGCCCCGCGGCCGCGAGGTCCTCCACGAGCTGCTGCTTTACCGCCAGCGGCAGCTCGCCGCGCTCGTTCTGCAGGCCGTCCCGCGGGCCGACCTCGACCAGCGTGGCGCGGTCGTCACTCATGCCGTCCCCCCGGCCGGGGTGAAGTCCACCAGTGCGGCGCCGCCGTCCACGAGGTCGCCGGCAGCGAAGCAGAAGCTGTCCAGGGTGCCGTCCACCGGTGCCTTCACCGTGTGCTCCATCTTCATGGCCTCCAGGATCATGAGCGGTGTGCCCGCGCTTACTGCGGTGCCGGGCTCGACGAGGAGGGCGATCACGCGGCCGTTCATCGGGGCGGTCAGGCCGGCGAGGGCGCCGGCACCGCCGCCCTCGCCGGTATCCGGCGCGATGACGTGGAAGGGGCAGGCCCGGTCCGGGAAGAACAGGGTCCAGCCCGGAGAGGCCTCGACCAGCAGCGCGCGCTGGCGGTGGCCGTCGAGGGTGAGGTCGAGTTCGAGGGAGCCAACGGCGGCAGGTCGCGGCGAAGAATCCCGTTCCCGGGTTGCTGCTCCCGCCGGGATTGCGCCGACAGCCAGCGTTTCCGGGGCCCCCGGGGGCGATGCATGCCCGCGGCGATCCGGGTCGCCAACGTGGATGCGATACTCGCCGCCGCCGAGGTGCTCCACGGTCACGGCGTGGTCCGCCCCGTGGCAGTGCAGGGTCATCGGCTGGCGGTGCAGGGCGTTCGTGCGCCAGCCGCCCACCGTGGCCCAGGGGCTGTGGGGGTCGCCGGCGGGCGCCGTGGTGGCCACGGCCTGCAGGCAGACCAGGCCGGCGGCGCAGGCCGCGATGTCCCGCGTTACGGTGCCGGGCGCGTCGCGGAAGATCGCCTCCCGGTGGCGCTCGATGAAGCCCGTGTCGAGCTGCGCCTCGCGGAAGGCTCCTGTGGTCGCGAGATTGAAGAGAAACCCGAGATTGGTGACCGTGCCGGCGGTGCGATAGGCGCGCAGGGCGCCGGCGAGGCGGTCCAGGGCCCGTTCCCGGTTTTCGTCCCAGACCACCAGCTTGGCGATCATCGGGTCGTAGTGCATGGAGATCTCGTCGCCGCTGCGTACGCCGCTGTCCACCCGCACGTGCCGGTCTTCGGCCGGCGGCGCGTGGTAGGTGAGGCGTCCGGTGGCGGGCAGGAAGCCCTGCTCCGCATCTTCGGCGTAGACCCGGGCCTCGATGGCGTGGCCGCGGATGGTGATCCCGTCCTGCGTCAGCGGCAGCGGCTCGCCGACGGCCACGCGCAGCTGCCATTCGACCAGGTCCTGGCCCGTGATCAGCTCGGTAACCGGGTGCTCCACCTGCAGCCGCGTGTTCATCTCCATGAAGTAGAACCGCCCGTCCGCGTCGAGGAGGAACTCGACGGTGCCCGCGCCGCGGTAGTCGATGGCTTTCGCCGCGTCCACGGCCGCCTCGCCCATGCGCGCGCGCAGGGCGGCATCGACACCCGGCGCCGGCGCCTCCTCCAGCACTTTCTGGTGCCGGCGCTGTACCGAGCAGTCGCGCTCGGCGAGGTACACCGCGCCGCCGTGGCTGTCGCAGAACACCTGCACTTCCACGTGCCGGGGCCGGCCGAGGTATTTCTCCACCAGCATGCGTTCGTCGCCGAAGCTCGCCGACGCTTCCCGCTTGGCCGCGGCCAGCGCGTCGTCGAAGGCCGCGGCGTTTTCCACCACGCGCATGCCCTTGCCGCCGCCGCCGGCGGTGGCCTTGAGCAGCACCGGGTAGCCCATGGCATCAGCTGCCCCGCGCAGCGTTGCCGCGTCCTGGTCGTCGCCGTGGTAGCCGGGGATGAGGGGCACGCCGGCCGCCTCCATGATCTGCTTCGCCGCGGACTTGCTGCCCATGGCCGCGATGGCGCTCGCCGGCGGCCCGATGAATACCACGCCGGCGGCCTCGCAGGCCTCGGCGAAGGCTGCGTTCTCCGACAGGAAGCCGTAGCCCGGGTGAATCGCCTCGGCTCCGGTGCGCCGCGCCGCGTCGAGCACCGCATCGCCGCGCAGGTACGATTCCCGCGCCGGCGCAGGCCCCAGGTGTACGGCCTCGTCCGCCAGCTCCACGTGCAGGGCGTTTGCATCCGCATCGGAATAGACGGCGACGGTGCCGATGCCCAGGTGCCGGCAGGTGCGGATCACCCGACAGGCGATCTCGCCGCGGTTGGCGATGAGTACCTTGCGGAACATCTCAGCTTTCCTCGTGGTTCCCGGTTGCCCCGCGCCAGGCCGGCGCGCGTTTCTCCAGGAAGGCCGACAGCCCCTCCTGCCCCTCTGCGGAGACGCGGATGTGCGCAATGCGCGCGCAGGTATCCTCGATCAGCGCCGGCGACAGCGCCGCCCCGGCCACGCTGCGCACCAGGTCCTTCGCCGCCCGCTGTGCCGCCGGCCCGCCCACGAGCAGTTCCTCGACCAGCGCCGCCGCCCGGGCTTCGAGCTCGTCGTCTGCGCAGGTCTCCCCCACCAGCCCCAGCCGCAGCGCCGTCGCCGCGTCAAAGGTCTCCCCGGTCAGCATGTAGCGGCTGGCCGCGCGCTCGCCGATGGCCCGGACGACGTACGGCCCGATGGTCGCGGGGATGAGGCCGATACGGACCTCGGACAGCGCAAAGCGCGCCCGCTCTCCCGCGAGCGCCATGTCGCAGCAGCTCACCAGCCCCACGGCCCCGCCGAACGCCGCCCCGTGCACCACGGCCACGGTGGGCATGGGCAGCCGGTACAGGTCCTGCAACATGCCGGCCAGCTGCTCGGCATCTTTCATGTTGTGCCCGTAGTCGTACTCGGCCATGCGCCGCATCCACGCAAGGTCACCCCCGGCCGAAAAGTGCTTCCCCGCCCCGCGCAGCACCACGACCCGCACGCGGTCGTTCTCGCGCAGGCCCCGGAATGCCTCCCGCAGCTCGCCGATCACCCCATCGTCAAAGGCGTTGTGCTTGTCCTGGCGGTCGAGGGTGACGTTGGCGATGCCTCGCTCGTTGATTTTTGTGGTGACAGTGGTGTTGCTCATGAATTGGATTCCGGTCGCGTTTCTGGCGTTGCTTGGGCTGTACCCTCCGATGCCGGCGCCAGGGCTGGGAAAACCCCTTCGGGATACGCTACAAGCACATCCATGTGCGCTCGGCGCGGGCCATCCATGGCCCGCGACGATCCCGAAGGGGTTTTCCCAGCCCTGGCGCCTCCTGCCGTGCTATTTCCCGAACGCAGGCTGTTCTCGATAGGACCGGAACCGCCACGCTCAATCGTGGTAGGGCTCGCCGAAGCAAGAGGATCGAAACTGCCACGAACGAAGCTGGCAGGGCCTGCCGATGGGCCGAGAGAAGGGGTGCCGGACCGTCGCGGGCCATGGGGCGGTTTCAACTGATCGGTGCAACACTAGCTTGCA
>CAYTJQ010000007.1:0-87190 GCA_964438205.1 uncultured Alteromonadaceae bacterium | reverse complement strand
CCGGCATCGCCGGCAGGTACATGTCGACGGAAAGCGGGCCGAGGGCGGCCAGGGCCGCGAGCAGCGCCAGGAGCCGCGGCGAGTCGTGAGCGGGGGATGCGGGCATGGCGCGCTAGGGTACACGAAAACCCGTGAATGCGGCCTTATTCCTCGCTGTGCCGTTAGCTGTGTCGCCGTCCGCCGTGGCTAAGCCCCGTCCACGTAGTCCAGCGGCAGCACCGTCCGCTGCACCACCCGGCGCAGTTCGAAACTCGAGTGCACGCCGGTCACACCGGGAATCCGGGTGAGCCGGCCGAGGAGGAACTGTTCGTAGTGCTGCATGTCCGGCAGCACGGCTTTGAGCAGGTAATCGGCCGCCTGCCCGGTCACCACCGAGCATTCGAGCACCTCGGGGTAGCTGGTCACCTCCGCCTCGAAGGCCGCGAACCGGTCCGGGGTGTGCCGGTCCATGGAGATGCCGATGTAGGCGGTGAGCTTGAGGCCGAGCGCATCCTGGTCCAGCAGGGTGACCGTCTCCCGGATCAGGCCGCTTTCCTCCAGGCGCTTGACGCGCCGGGCGCAGGGGGTCGGTGACAGGCCGACGGCGTCGGCGAGTTCGAGGTTGCTGATGCGACCGTTGCGCTGGATGAGGTCGAGGATGCGGCGGTCGGTGCGGTCGAGGCGGGCCATGGTCACTCCGATTTTTCGCCAGGTTAGCTTCTGTATCTACAAAATAACCTGATTTTAGTGAATAATCTCCAAATCGCGGGCATCCGAGGGTGAATTTGCAGTAAATCGCTACGCTCGTGCCTTTATACTGTGCCTTCGGCCAGCGGTGCTGGCGGCAGGCAGCGCGCACGCAGTTATCCCCGCGGCGCGTAAATCCGAGCCTCACGAGGGCTTGGGGAACGGACCTCGCCGGCACCAGGGCCGCCTGAATTCCTGGCAGTAATGACATGATCCGGGCCCTGCCCCGGGGGAGCCGACGACCCATGAGCCGTCTCGACAACTTTGACTATCGCAAGTACCGCGCCTTCGAGTTCGTCGCCCTGCCCGACCGGCAGTGGCCGGACCGGCGCCTGACCGCCGCGCCGCGCTGGTGCAGCGTCGACCTGCGCGATGGCAACCAGGCCCTCATCGAGCCCATGACGACGGCGCAGAAGTCGCAGCTCTGGGACCAGCTCGTGAAGATCGGTTTCAAGGAGATCGAGGTCGGCTTTCCTTCCGCCTCGAAGCACGACTACGACTTCGTGCGCGACCTCATCGACAACGGCCGTATCCCGGAAGATGTCACCATCCAGGTCCTGACCCAGGCCCGGCCGGACCTGATCGAGAAGACCTTCGCCGCCCTCAAGGGCGTGCGCCGGGCTATCGTTCACGTCTACAACTCCACCTCCACGGTGCAGCGGGAGAAGGTCTTCGGCCTCGACCGGACGGGCATCACGGGCATCGCCGTGCGCGGCGCCGAGCTGGTGCGCGACGAGGCGGCGAAGTACCCGGAGACCGACTGGGTGTTCGAGTACTCCCCGGAGAGCTTCACCGGCACGGAGATCGACTACGCGGTCGAGGTCTGCGACGCGGTCATGGACGTCTGGCAGCCGACCCCCGAGCGCCCGGCGATCGTCAACCTGCCGGCGACGGTGGAGATGAGCACGCCGAACATCTACGCGGACCAGATCGAGTGGTTCTGCCGCCACGTGAAGCGCCGTGACTGCCTCATTGTCTCCCTGCACACGCACAACGACCGCGGCTGTGCCGTGGCCGCGGCGGAGCTCGGCATCCTCGCCGGCGCCGACCGGGTCGAGGGCACGCTCATGGGCAACGGCGAGCGTACGGGCAACATGGACATCGTCACCATGGCCATGAACCTGTACAGCCAGGGCGTCGACCCGCAGCTGCAGCTCGGCCACATGGACGAGATCATCGAGACGGTGAAGGCCTGCACGCAGCTGCCGGTACACCCGCGCCATCCCTACGCGGGGGAACTGGTGTTCACGGCGTTCTCCGGCAGCCACCAGGACGCGATCAAGAAGTGCCTGGCCCGGCGCGACGACGCCGAGCCCTGGGAGGTGGCCTACCTGCCCATCGACCCGGCGGACATCGGCCGCTCCTACCAGGAGGTCATCCGCATCAACAGCCAGTCCGGCAAGGGCGGCGTGGCCTACGTGCTCGAGCGGGACCACGGCTACGAGCTGCCGCGCTGGCTGCAGATCGACTTCAGCGCCACGGTGCAGGCCTACGCCGAGGAGCAGGAATCGGAGGTGCAGTCGGCGGCGATCCACGACCTCTTCCAGCGCACCTACCTCGCCCCGGACGGGCGCTGGACGCTCGGTGACTACCAGCTGAGCCGCGCCGACCACGTGGACCAGCTCACTATCGTGCTCAACGAGGGCAGGCAGGCCCACCAGATCACCGGCACCGGCAACGGCGTGGTCGCGGCCTTCGTCGACGCGATGGAGCGCTTCACCGGCAAGCCGATCGTGCTGGTCGAGTACAACGAGCACGCCCTGTCGCAGAGCGCCGACGCCGAGGCGGTGTGCTACATCCAGCTCAATATCGACGGCGAGCGGGTCTGCGGCGTGGGCCGCAGCCACGACATCGTGCAGGCATCGATGAACGGCATTCTCGGCGCGCTCAACCGCGCCGCGACCACGGCGGCGGTCGCCGCCGCCTGAGCCGGTCTAGCCGGGGGCCGGGACGGCCCCCACGGCATCACCGCCCGGGCTCACTGCCGGGGCGCCCCCCGCCGCCTCCGCCTCGGCGACGATCTGCGTCACCCGGACCACGCTGTCCGGGTTCAGGGAGATGGAATCGATACCGGCCTCCACCAGGAAAGCCGCGAACTCCGGGTTGTCGCTCGGCGCCTGGCCACAGAGACCCACGGGACGCCCCGCCGCGTGGGCCCGCTCGATCAGCGCGCGGATCATGGCGGTGATCGCCGGATTGCTCTCGTCGAAGAGGTCGGCGAGATCCGAAGAATCGCGATCGATGCCCAGGGTGAGCTGGGTCAGGTCGTTGCTGCCGATACTGAAGCCGTCGAAGCGCTCGGCGAAGGCCTCGGCCAGGATGACGTTGGCGGGGATCTCCGCCATCACGTAGACCTTCAGCCCCCGTTTCCCGCGCTCGAGGCCCGCCTCGGCCATCACGGCCAGCACCTTGTCGGCCTCGGCCGTGGTGCGGCAGAAGGGGATCATGACGACGACGTTGTCGAGGCCGATGGTCTCGCGCACCCGGCGGATGGCCTGGCACTCGAGCTGGAAGCCCTCCCGGTAGAGATCGCGGTAGTAGCGCGAGGCGCCGCGCACCCCGATCATCGGGTTCTCCTCAGCGGGCTCGAAGCCCGCGCCGCCGATCAGGCTGGCGTACTCGTTGCTCTTGAAGTCGCTCATGCGGATGATCACCGGGTCCGGGTACTGGGCGGCGGCGATCTGCGCGATGCCGGCGGCCAGGCCGTCGACGAAGTATTCCGTCTTGTCCTCGAAGCCGCGGGTGAGGGCCTCGATCTCCGCCTTCGTCGCTGCGTCGTCCAGCTCGTCGAAACGCACCAGGGCCATCGGGTGGACCTTGATGATGCTGGCGACGATGAACTCCATGCGCGCGAGGCCCACGCCGTGGCAGGGCAGCGCGTGCCAGCGGAACGCGCCGGCCGGGCTGGCGATATTGAGCATGATCCGGGTTCGCGTCTGCGGCAGGTCCGACAGGTCCACGGCTTCCGATTCGTGCGCGAGGAGGCCTTCGTAGACGACGCCCTCGGCACCCTCGGCGCAGCACACGGTCACCTCGTCACCGTCCTTCAGCACCGCGGTCGCATTGCCCGTACCGACGACGGCGGGGATGCCGATCTCCCGGCTGACGATGGCCGCGTGGGCCGTGCGCCCGCCGTGGTCCGTGATCACGGCGGCGGCGCGTTCCATGATCGGACCCCAGTCCGGGTCCGTGACCGCGGCGACCAGCACGTCGCCGCGGCGGAAGTCAGCGCCCTCGGCGGGGTCGCGGAGCAGGCGCACGCGCCCGCTGGCGATGCTGTCGCCGACCGCGAGGCCGCGGGCCAGCTCCCGCGAGCGCTCGGTGAGCCGATGCGTGGTCAGCACACCGGCCTTGCGCGCGGCCTGCACGGTCTCCGGCCGGGCCTGCACGATGTACAGCTCGCCGGTCAGGCCGTCCCGGGCCCACTCGATGTCCATGGGCCTGCCGTAGTGCGCCTCGATCGCCACCGCCTTGCGCGCCAGGGCGAGGATGTCATCGTCACAGAGGACGCGGCTGCCGCGCTCGCGTTCGTCCGTCGCCACCCGGCGCACCGGCTCGGCCCCGTCGCCGTAGACCGCCTTGATGGCCTTGTCGCCGATGCGCCGGGAGAGGATCGGCCGCAGCGCCGTGTCGGCGAGGAGCGGCTTGAACACCGTGTACTCGTCCGGGTCGACCTCGCCGCCGACGACGGTCTCACCGAGCCCCCAGGCCGCGTTGATGACGATGGCGTCGGGGAAGCCCGTTTCCGTATCGATGGTGAACATGACGCCGGAGGCCCCGCAGTCGGAGCGCACCATGCGCTGCACGCCGACGGACAGGGCCACGGCGAGATGGTCGAAGCCCTTTTCCTCCCGGTAGCTGATGGCGCGGTCGGTGAACAGCGACGCGAAGCAGCGGCGACAGGCCGCCACCAGCGCATCGCCACCGCGCACATTGAGGAAGGTCTCCTGCTGACCCGCAAAGCTCGCATCCGGCAGGTCCTCGGCGGTGGCGCTGGAGCGCACGGCCACTGCCGGTTCGGTCTCCCCGCAGCGCTCCGCCAGTTCGCCGTAGGCCTCGCGCAGCGCGCCCTCGAGGGCGGCGGGCAACGGCGCTGCGGCGAGCAGCGCGCGGATCGCGCTGCCCGCCTCGTGCAGGGTGCCGTGGTCCTCCCGGAAGCGCGCCAGCTGCGCGCCGATGCGCTCTCCCAGGTCATTGGCGGCGACGAAGTCGCGGAAGGCATCGGCGGTGGTGGCAAAGCCGTCGGGCACCGCGATGCCCTGCTCCCCCAGCCGCGAGACCATTTCCCCGAGGGAGGCGTTCTTGCCACCGACCAGGGGCACGTCGTCCATGCCGAGTTCCGACAGCCAGCGCACCGGGCGCCGGTCCTTCCCCTGCTTGCTCATGTCACAGCTCCCCCGTTGTTTCCCGTTCCTTCCGCCGTCTCAGCAGATGCGCGGCAACTGTTCGCCGGTCAGCATGGTGATGGGCCGCTCCGTCCCCACCGCGGTCCGCGCCCGCACCCCGCCGGCACCCGCCTGCACTTCGCCGATGTCCCGGGCACCGACGGCGAGCGCGCTGGCCCGGAGCAGGGCCAGGGCCCGGTCTGCCTCCTGCGCCGGAACGATGGCGATGAAGCGGCCTTCGTTGGCCACGTGCAGCGGGTCGAGGCCGAGCAGCTCGCAGAGGGCGCGCACGTCCTCGCGCACGGGCACGCGGGTCTCCTCGATGGCGATGGTGACGCCGGCGCCGGCGGCCAGCTCCAGCAGCGCCGAGGCGAGGCCGCCGCGGGTCAGGTCGCGCAGGCAGTGCACGGTCACCCCGGCCTCGAGCAGCGGCAGCACGGCGTCGTTGAGCGGCGCGCTGTCGGACTCGATCGCCGGTGTCACGGCAAGGCCCTCCCGGGCCGCCATCACCGCCATGCCATGGCGGGCGATATCCCCGCTCAGCAGCACCCGGTCGCCGGGGCGGATGGCACCGGGGCCGATCGCCGTACCCGGGAACAGCGTGCCGATGCCGGTGGTCGCGAGGTAGATGCCGTCGCCGCGCCCCCCCTCGACCACCTTGGTATCGCCGGTCACGATGGCGACGCCGCTGGCGGCGGCCGCGTCGCGCATGGAGATCACGACGCGGCGCAGCGTCGCCAGCGGCAGGCCGGCCTCGAGGATGAAGGACGCGCTCAGGTAGCGCGGCCTGGCGCCGGCCATGAGCAGGTCGTTGACCGTGCCGTGCACGGCGAGCGAGCCGATGTCGCCGCCGGGAAACTCCAGCGGCTGCACGACGTAGCCGTCGGTGGTGATCGCCAGCCGCTCCGCGCCCGCGCTGAACACGGCGCTGTCGTGGCCGCCGGCACCGAGCGGGTCGCCGAAAGCGGGCAGGAAAACGTTCTGCAGGAGCTCGTGCATCAGCTGCCCGCCGCCGCCGTGGGCAAGCTGCACCACGTCGTCCCCGGCGAGGGGCAGCGGGCAGGCCGGGCCGCCGGCGGGGGGGTCGGCGTTCACGGTATCACCGCCGTCGTCGGGGTGCGGCGGTAGCGGTAGTAGGCGGCGCAGGCCCCCTCCCCGGAGACCATGGGGGCACCGAGCGGGTGTGCCGGGGTACAGCCGCGGCCGAAGGCCGGGCAGTCCCGGGGCGTACGCACACCGCGTAGGACCTCGCCGGCGATGCAGTCGCCCTCCGCCGTCGCGGGCGGCTCCGGGGGCGGGCCGAAGATCTTCGCCGCGTCGTGGGCCGCGTAGGCCTCGCGCAGGGCGAGGCCGCTGGCGGGCAGCGTGCCCATGCCGCGCCAGCGCCGGGGCACGACCTCGAACACGCTCTCGATCAATGCGCGGGCGGTCGGTTGGCCGTCTTCGCGGACGGCGCGCCGGTAGGCGTTTTCGACCCGCGCCTGCCCGCTTTCGAGCTGCTCGACGCAGCTGACGATGCCGCGGAGGATGTCCACGGGCTCGAAGCCGGTGACCACGATCGGCACGCGGTAGCGTGCTGCGAGGTTCCGGTAGCCCTGCCAGCCGGTGATGGCGCAGACATGGCCGGCGGCGAGGAAGCCGTCGACGCGGTTGTCCGGCGCGTCGAGGATCGCCGCCATGGCCGGCGGCACCAGTACCTGCGCCACCAGCAGGGAGAAATTGCCGACGCCGCGCTGACGCGCCTGCCAGGCGGCCATGGCGTGGGCCGGCGCGGTGGTCTCGAAGCCCACGGCGAAATGCACCACGCGGCGGTCCGGCTGCGCCTCGGCGAGGGCCAGCGCATCCATGGGCGAGTAGACGATGCGCACGTCCCGGCCTGCGGAGCGCTCCCGCTGCAGGTCCGACTCCGTCCCCGGTACGCGCAGCATGTCGCCGTAGGCGCAGAGAATCACGTCGTCCCGCCGGGCGATGGCGATCGCCGCGTCGATGAGCGCCAGCGGCGTGACGCAGACCGGGCAGCCCGGCCCGTGGACGAGTTCCAGGCCCGGCGGCAGCAGCTGGTCGAGGCCGAAGCGGGCGATGGCGTGGGTCTGTCCCCCGCAGACCTCCATGAGGGTCCAGGGCCGGCTGACCAGCGCCCCGAGGCGCTGTGCCAGCGACCGCGCCAGCGCCCCGTCGCGGTACTCGTCGATATGTTTCATGGGGCCTCACCCCCGGCGGCCGCGGCCAGCGCCGCCAGCACCTGCGCCGCCTCGTCCTCGTCGATGCAGGCGATGGCGAAGCCGACGTGGGTGAGCACGTAGCTGCCCACTGCCGCCTCGGGTGTAAAGGAGAGGTTGACCTCGCGCGACACGCCGCCGAAGTCCACCCGGCCCAGGCGGGCCAGGGGCTCTTCGGCGAGGATGGCCTCGACGCGGCCGGGCACCGCTAGGCACATGGCGCGCTCCCCGCCGGCTCGACCGCCGCGCCGGCGAGCACCGCCGCCCAGAGCTGCCCGAGGGCGATGCCGCCGTCGTTGGGCGGGACCGCGCGGGCAAGGCGCGGGTTGAAGCCACGCGCGGTCAGCGCCTGCATCGCCAGCGAGGCCAGCAGCGGGTTCTGGAAGCAGCCGCCGGTGAGCACCACCGCAGCGCTGCCGCTGTCCCGTGCAGTGCCCAGGCAGTCCGCCAGCCCCTCGGCCATCGCCCGGTGAAAGGCCAGGGCGCAGGCCCCGGCGCTGGCGCCCTGCCGGTAGGCCGCGCACAGCGTCGTGACGGTCGGCCCCCAGTCGATGCAGGTCGGTTGGCCGTGCGCAATGCGCACCGGTGCAGCCGGCGCCTCCTCGCCGCGCTCTGCGGCAGCCTGGGCGGCGAACTGGAGCTGCTGTGCTGCCTCGCCATCATAGGTCGCCGCCTGGCAGAGCCCGAGCAGCGAGGCCACGGCGTCGAACAGGCGCCCGGCGCTGCTGGTGGGCGGGGAGCGCAGCCCCGTCGCCAGCAGCCGGGTCAGGAGTATGCGCTCACTATCGGCACAGGCGCTGAATGGCGGGAGATCGTCACCGGCCAAAGCCGGGTGGCCGCCGAGGCTGTAGAGGACCGCCAGGGCGCTGCGATAGGGGTGGCGGATGGCACCCTCGCCGCCGGGGAGCGGGAAGGTGCGCAGCGTGCCGATCCGCTCGCCGCGCCCGGCGGCAATCCGGTACAGCTCGCCGCCGCGCAGGGACCCGTCCTCGCCGAGACCGGTGCCATCCCAGGCTACGGCGAGCACCGGCCCGGCCGGGTCCAGCCCGTGCTCGGCGAGGGCGGCGAAGGCGTGGGCGAGATGGTGCGGTACGGCGATCGCCGGCAGGCCCAGGTCCCGGGCGTGCCGGGTCGCCGCGTAGTCCGGGTGCCCGTCGTGCGCCACCAGCTCCGACGTCACGCCGAGCAGCCCCGCGAGGTCGTCGATCGCGTGCCGGTGCGCGTCGACGGCAGCGACGCTGTCGAGGTCGCCGATGTGCGGCCCGAGAACCGCCTGGCGACCCCGGGCCAGGGCGATGCTGTTGCGATGCTGCGCCCCGACGGCGAGCAGGCAGCCAGCGGCCTCACGGGGAAGCGCCAGGGCCTGCGGCGCGTAGCCGCGGGCGCAGCGCAGCAGCTGCAGCCCCCCGGCGGCCAGCTGCACGACGGAGTCGTCCAGCGGTCGCGCGATGGGCCGGTTGTGGGCGAGGAAACCGTCGGCAATGGCGCCTAGGCGGTCGCGGGCCTCGTCGTCGTCGATGCAGAGGGGCTCGCCGCTGACGTTGCCGCTGGTGGCCACCAGCGCCGCAGGGAAGTCGTCGAGCAACAGCCGGTGCAGGGGCGTGTAGGGCAGCATGACGCCCAGGCAGGGGTTGTCCGGGGCGACCGCGTCACTGACCGGAAGTGCCGCGTCGCCCGCCCGTGCGCGGCGCGGCAGGAGCACGATCGGCGCCTGCGGCGAGCACAACGCCGCCTCCGCCCGCGGAGCCAGGACGCAGAGCCGCCGCGCGGCGGCCAGCGAGGGCAGCATGACCGCGAAGGGCTTGCGCGGCCGGCCCTTGCGCGCCCGCAGGCGGGCGACCGCCTCGCTGTTGCCCGCATCCGCCAGCAGCTGGTAGCCGCCGAGGCCCTTGAGCGCGACGATCTCGCCGCGGCGGAGGGCCGCGCAGGCGGCGGCGAGGGCGTCGTCGCGCCGGGCCAGCGTCCTGCCCTCGCCGTCGGTGAACGCGAGCTGCGGCCCGCAGTCGGGGCAGGCGATGGCCTGGGCGTGGAAGCGCCGGTCCCCGGGGTCGTCGTACTCGACCCGGCAGCGCGCGCAGGGCGGGAACGCCGCCATGGTGGTCGCCGCCCGGTCGTAGGGTAGCGCGGTGATCACCGAGAAGCGCGGCCCGCACTGCGTACAGTGGGTGAAGGGATAGCGGTAGCGCCGGTTGCCCGGGTCGCGGATCTCCCGGGTGCACGGCTCGCAGAGGGCGACATCCAGCGGCACCTGCGCCGCGAGTTCGCCGGTTGGCTCGCTCGCCGCCAGGTGAAAACCCGGCGCCAGCTCGACCCCCGGGGCCGGCTCGCGCTGGAGCGCCGCGACGGCCGCCGCGGCCGGGGCCTCCTCGCCGAGCGCCAGCACCAGCGCATCCAGCGCTGCGGCCGTGCCGGCGGCGACGATCTCCACACCGGCCGCTGTGTTGCGCACCCAGCCGCGCAGGCCGAGACGGCTGGCGACCCGGTAAACGAAGGGACGGAAGCCGACGCCCTGGACGGCGCCGCTGACGATGATGCGCTCCTGCGCCAGGACCGCTGCGGCGACGGCGCTCACGGCGGGTACTCCAGCTCGAGGTCGCAGAGACGGATGCCCTGGGCGCCGGCCGCGCCCGTATCGGTCTCGCAGTGGCAGTCCACGGCGGCGCCCTCGGCGACCGTGCCCCGGCTCGCGTCCTCGAAGTGCCCGGCGAAGTGTTCCGGGGTCATGTGCGACAGCGCGCCCAGGCTGACGCTGAGGCGGCTGACGCGAAGCGCCCCTTCGCGCCGCACCACGTCCTCGATCTTGCGCAGCAGGTCATCCATCAGGGCCCGGTCATGCATCGCTGGTGTCCTCGATTGCTGCGAGGGCCCGCGCCTCGTCCGCGGCGCGGGCAGTCGCGGTCCCGATCGCCGCCCGCAGCGCCGGCGACAGCGGCGAACCCGCGCTGAAGTCGTCGCCCTCGATGCCGATGACGATGACCCGCGGCGGCAGCGAGGCCAGGGCCCGCGAAAGCTCCAGCGCCTCGGCGAGGCCGAGATCGTGGCTGGAGGTGGCGGTCAGCCGCGCCGGCAGCGGCCGCTCGCTGGCGTCGAAGCGGTGGACGCTGCCGGGCGGGGCCCCGGTGACTACGGCGTCGACGAGCACTACCGCCTCTGCGCCGGCCCAGGTCTCCATGAGCGTCAGCGCATCGCCGTGCAGCCCGAGCACGGCGACGCCCGCCGGGGGCGCGGCCTGCAGGCGCTCGGCCACCAGGCGCCCGGCGGCATCGGCGCCGCGCTCCGGCGTGCCCACGCCGATCACCAGCACCCGGGGCGTGCCGCTCATGCCCGCTCCACGCGCAGGGCGAGGAAATGGGTGGCGCAGGAGATGCAGGGATCATAGTTGCGAATGGTCTGCTCACAGCGCCAGCCGAGGTCCTCGTCGGACAGCGACGCGTTGGCCTCGATCACGGCCAGCAGGTCCTCCTCGATCATGGCCTGGTTCTGTGACGTCGGCGGTACGATGCGCGCCTCCTCGATGAGGCCGTCGCCGTCGATGCGGTAGTGGTGGTAGAGGATGCCGCGCGGCGCCTCGGTGATCGCGCTGCCGGCACCGGCGCGGGGCTGGACCGGGACCGCCGCGGCAGCGGGCGGCTGGTAGCCTTCGATGAGGCGCAGGGCCTCGTCGCAGGCTTCGACGATTTCCACCGCGCGCACCACGATGCTCCGGTAGGGATTGCGGCAGACGCTGCCGAGCCCCGCCTCCCCGGCCAGCTCCCGGGCCAGCGGCGACAGGTGCTCCCGGTTCAGGGCGTAGCGCGCCATGGGCCCGGTGAAATAGCTGCCGCCGTCCACCCGGCAGGCGTGCAGGGCGGTAGAGTAGGGCACCTGCCGCTCCTCGAAGTGCGCCTCGAAGTCGTCCTGGTCGATGGCCAGGCCACGGCTCGAGTGCAGCCGGCCCTCGTTCATGGGGTAGCGCCCGGCGCCGGCCAGGGCGACGAACTCGTAGTCGCGCTCCAGGTCCGGGAAGTCGAAGGCCGACACCCAGCGCACCGTTTCCACGGCGGCGTCGCGGGCCCGCTGCAGCGGCTCGACCAGTGCGGCGAGCTCCGTTCGCTCCGGCAACCGGTAGAAGCCGCCGACGCGCACGTTGACCGGGGCGACGGAGCGTCCGCCGAGGCAGGCGATGAGGTCGTTGCCGACGCCGCGCAGTGCCAGGCCGCGGCGGACTACGTCCGGATAGCGCCTGGCGATCTGCACCGCGTCGTCCGCGCGGAGGAAATCGGGGGCGTGGAGCATGTACACGTGGAGCGTGTGGCTCTGGATCCATTCGCCGCAGTAGAGCAGCCTGCGCAGGTCGGCGAGGGCGCCGTCGACGGTGACCCCGCAGGCGCGCTCCATGGCGTGGCAGGCACTCATCTGGTAGGCGACGGGGCAGATGCCGCAGATGCGCGCAGTGATATCCGGTGCTTCATCGAAGCGGCGCCCGCGCAGCAGCCCCTCGAAATAGCGCGGCGGTTCGAAGATGCGCAGCTTCAGTTCCTCGACCCGTCCGTCGGCCAGGCGCACGTCGAGGGCGCCCTCCCCCTCGACGCGGGCGAGGTAGTCGACCGCGATGGTGCGCTTGCGCGGGCCGCTAGCGCCCGGATCTTTTCTGCCGTCGTCACTCATGGCGCTCGCTCTCTTCGCGGAAAGCCGGGGCGTTGGCGTTGAAGGTGCGCAGGAGGCGCAGCGCGTCGCCGCGGCCGAGACCGCCGGCGCGCAGGTGGTCGACCAGGGCACCGGTGTTGGCGCCGTCTTTCGGGCCGAAGCAGCCGTAGCAGCCCCGGCCGCAGCCCGGGCACAGGGCGCCGCAGCCCTCCTGGGTGATCGGCCCCAGGCAGGGTTCGCCGCGGGCCACGGTGACGCAGACGTGGCCCCGGCGCTTGCACTCGATGCACACCGCATCGCGGCCGATGGCCGGCTTGCGGCCGCTCAAGAAGGCGCCGATGACCTCCAGCAGCTGCTGCCGGTCGATGGGGCAGCCGCGGAGCTCGAAGTCCACGGGGACGTGCTCGGCGATCGCCGTGGAGGTCGCGAGCGAGTCGATGTAGGCCGGTGAAGCGTAGACCTGGGCACACAGCTCGTCGCTGTCGCGGAAGTTGCGCAGCGCCTGGATGCCGCCCGCGGTGGCGCAGGCGCCGATTACCACCAGCGTGCGGCAGCGGCTGCGCACGTCGCGGATGCGCTCGGCGTCGTGGGCCGTGGTGATCGAGCCCTCGACCAGGCCGAGGTCGAAGGGCCCCGGGTCATCGCGGCGGCTGGCCTCCTTGAAGTAGGCGATCTCCAGCTCGCCGGCGAGGGTGAGCAGGGCCTCCTCGCAGTCCAGCAGCGTGAGCTGGCAGCCGTCGCAGGAGGCGAATTTCCACACGCCGAGCTTGCCCCGCGGCCCGCCCATCAGAGCTCCGGCACGGCGAGCGCGGCCGCCATGTCCTGCCAGGCGAAGACGGGGCCGTCCCGGCACACGAAGGCCGGGCCGAGCTGGCAGTGCCCGCAGAGGCCGATGCCGCAGACCATGTTGCGCTCCAGCGACAGGTAGGCATGGTCGGCCCGCAGGCCGCCGGCCACCAGCTGCTGCAGCGTCAGCCGCATCATCACCTCGGGCCCGCAGACGAAGGCGGTGGCCCGCGCCGGGTCGAAGCCGGCCTGCGACAGCAGGCGGGGCACCACGCCGACGTTGCCCCGCCAGTCGCCGTCCGCGCGGTCGACGGTGACCAGGCACTGCAGGTCATCGCGCCGCCCCCAGCTGTCGAGATCCTCGCTGAACAGCAGGGAGGCCGGTTCGCGGGCGCCGTAGAGGAGGCTGACCCGGCCGAAAGCACCGCGCTCGGCGAGCACCGCCTGCAGCAGCGGGCGCACCGGGGCGAGGCCGATGCCGCCGGCGACGATGAGCACGTCGCCGCCGCGGGCCCGGTCCAGCGGCCAGGGTTCACCGAAGGGGCCGCGCACGCCGACCGTGTCGCCGGCGGCGTGGCCGCAGAGTGCGCGGGTGACCGCGCCCACGTCGCGGATCGTGTGCAGCACGCCGGCGGAAGCGGTACCGGTGCCGCTCATGGAGATGGGCGCCTCGCCCACGGCAAAGGCGTAGAGCATGTTGAAACGTCCCGGCTCGCAGCGTAGCGGCGGACCGCCGTCCGCCGGGACCAGCTCGAGGGTGACCACATCGGCGAGCTCGCGCCTCGCGGCGGCAACGCGGAAGGGCCGGGGCAGCATGGACTCAGGCCCGTTCACGGCCGCCTCCGTAGATGTCGAGCAGCTGCAGCCGGGCTGCTGCCGTGCGCCTGGCCAGCTCCCCGGCGAAGCGCTTGACCAGGTCGAAGCCCAGCCGGTTGTCGGCTTCGCAGGTGGCGCGCAGGCAGGTGCCGTCGAAGGCGGTGACCCGCGTCCGGCTGGTCGCCCGGGCGTCGAACTGCCAGCGGTAGGGGGGAATGAGCCAGGACCAGCCCAGTACATCGCCCTCGTGCAGGGTCTCCACGGTCAGCCAGCCGCGGTTGCCGCCGTGGGTGAGCAGCGCCACCCGGCCGTGCCGGATCAGGTAGAAGCGGTTTGCCTCGCCGCCCTCGCGAAACACGGTCTGCCCGGCCTCGAACTGTTCATTCCGGGCGCAGCCGGCCAGCGTGGCGATGTCGGCAGCCTCCATCTCCGCGAAGAACGGGTGCTCCTGAAGCAGTGTCTCGATGGACTTCATGCGCTGTCCGCCGCCGCGGTGGCCCGCTCGCCGTCGCGCGCCGCGAGCACCGCGACTTCCTCGGTGATATCGATGCCCACGGGGCACCAGGTGATGCAGCGGCCGCAGCCGACGCAGCCCGAGCGGCCGAACTGCTCCACCCAGCCGGACAGCTTGTGGGTCAGCCACTGCCGGTAGCGCGCCGCCGTGGACCCGCGCACGCTGCCGCCGTGGGTGTAGGAAAAGCTGGCATTGAAGCAGGAGCTCCACTGCTGCCGGCGCTCGGCGACCCCGCCGGCGAGGTCGGCGCTGTCCTCGAAATCGCTGCAGAAGCAGGTCGGGCAGGCGAGCGTGCAGTTGCCGCAGGCCAGGCAGCGCTCGGCGATCTCCGACCAGCGCGGGTGTTCCGGGTTGCGCGCGAGCAGGGCCGGCAGCTCCGCGGCCGCCGGCCGGCGCTGCTGCCCGGCCCGGGCCCGCTCGCTGGCGGCCGCGGCGTCGCGGTGTTCCACGCCCGTGGCCGGGCGCGTGGGCAGGGTCGCCAGCAAGGCGGCGCCCGCGTCAGAGCCCGGCTCGAGGAGAAACACGGGATCGCCGTCGTCAAGCAGCTCCGTGAGCGCGAGATCGAAGCCGCTCTCGCAGCGGGGCCCGGTCCCCATGGCGTCGCAGAAGCAGGTGGCGGCGGCCTGGCCGCAGTTCACTGCGACCACGAAGGCCGCTGCGCGGCGCGCCAGGTAGCTGTCGTCGCGGTACTGCTGCTCGCCGAAGACCTGGTCCTGCACGGCCATGGCTGCCAGCTCGCAGGCCCGCGCTCCGATGATGGCGTAGCAGGGCACGGCCTCGTCTTCGGCGACCGGCCGGAAGACCCCGTTGTCGAGGCGCAGGGCCCAGTTCTGCCGGCGTGGCGGGAAAAAGAAGCGCTTCCAGCTGTCCGCGCCGGGGGTGTGCCGGAAGAAGCCGGGTTCCCCGTCGCGTTGCAGGCGGTAGGTGCCGGGGGCCTGCACGTCGCTGCAGCCCGCAGGCAGGTCGGCGGTGCCTTCGATCTCGCCATAGACCACGGCATCGTCGCGCACCCGGGGTCCCACGGTGCTGTAACCACGGGTCTGCAGGGCGGTGATGAGCGCGTCGAGACCGCGGCAATCCACGACCACGGCGCTGTAAGCGGGCGACGGCATCATTATCTCCCACCGGTGCGCTCAGGCGCATCGGCACGGACCCTTTCTACCAAGTATAGGCAAGCGGCGCCCGCGGGCCGGCGTCCATGACCGACTCCTTGATCTGCCTCAAGCGAGGGTCCTGTCCCGGACAGGACCCTAGCGACGCGGGGATGGCGCGCCAGCCGCTCCGTAGGGGTGGCGGTGAAAGTATTCCGTCGCCGCCGCCCGCACCCGCGGCGCCAGGCGCAGGGACACGATCATCGTGGGGATGGCCATGAGGCCGTAGCAGCCCGAGATGATGTTGAACACCACGTCGATGCTTACCGCGGCGCCGAAGACCACCGCGGCCACGTAGAACCAGCGGAAGTGGTGCTGGATGCGGGCACCGAACAGAAAGCCGAAGCATTTCGCGCCGTAGTACCAGCAGGTGAACATCGTGGTGGTGCTGAGGATCAGCGTGACCACGCCCAGGAGCACCGCGCCGGGGATGCCCAGCTCGTTGCGGAAGGCCCCGGCGGTGAGCGTGATGCCGGAGAGCCCCTCCGAACCCTGCCAGTCCCCCGCCAGCAGCACCACCAGCGCGGTGCAGGTGCAGACGATGAGCGTGTCCGCCACCGGCCCGAGCATGGCGACCAGGCCCTCGCGCACCGGCTCGTTGGTCTTTGCCGCGCCGTGGGCCATCACCTCCGTGCCGACACCGGCCTCGTTGGAGAAGGCGCCGCGGCTGATGCCGATGAGGATCACGCCGAGGAGGCCGCCGCCGACGGCGCCGGGCTGGAAGGCCTCGCGCACGATGCCGGCCAGGAGCCCCGGCACCTCCCCGGCATGCAGGACGAGCACGAACAGCGTCATGGCGAGGTAGATCAGCACCATGGTCGGCAGCAAAGCCACCGCCACTGCGGCCACCCGGCGCAGGCCGCCGAAGATCACCGCGGCCACGAGCGCGGCGATGGTGCAGCCCACGATGAGGTTGAAATAGCCCGGCGCCGCGTCCACCGGGAGGAAGTTCTGCCGGACCAGGGCCGTCAGCTGGTTGGCCTGGAAAATCGGCAGCGTACCGATGAGACCGGCGATGGAAAAGAGGATCGCCAGCGGGTAATAGCGCCGGGGGAGGGCCTCGCGGATGATGTACATGGGCCCGCCCTGCAGCCGCCCAAGGTCGTCGCGGCCGCGGTACATGACGCCCAGGCTGCAGGTGAAGAACTTGGTGGCGATGCCCACGGTCGCCGAGACCCACATCCAGAACACCGCGCCCGGGCCGCCGGCGGAGATGGCCAGGGCCACCCCGGAGATGTTGCCGAGGCCCATGGTGCCGGAGAGCGCCGCCGCCAGCGCCTGCCCGTGGCTGAGTTCGCCCTGCTCGTCGGGCTGGTCGTAGCGGCCGAGCATGATGCCCACCGCGTGGCCCAGGTGCCGGTAGGGCAGCCCCCGGGAGTAGAGGGCGAAGAACAGGCCGCCGCCGAGAAGCAGGAGCACCAGCGGCGTGCTCCAGACGGCGTTGACGAAGGTGAGGGAGAGGGCTTCGAGGGTCTCCATGACGCTCCCGGGCAAAAGGGCGCAGCTTAGCACGGCGTTTCCAGCGGTCGCCGGGCACGCCCGGCCGGCTCCGGGGCGTTGTTACCGACCGCCAATCAAGCAACAATGGCCGGCCAGCCGCGACACGCACGACCGATGACCGCCGACCAGCAACCCGACCCCGTCACCCTTGCCGACATCGAGGCCGCGCACGCGCGCATCGCCGATGCCGTGCACGACACGCCGGTGCTTACCAGCCGCCTGCTCGATGCGCACACCCGCTCGACGCTGTTCTTCAAGGGCGAACACCTGCAACGCGCCGGCGCCTTCAAGGCCCGCGGTGCCAGCAACGCGGTGCTCGGCCTGCCCGAAGCGGTGGCGGCCCGCGGCGTGGCGACCCATTCCTCCGGCAATCACGGCGCGGCCCTGGCCATGGCGGCGGCACGGCGGGGCATCCCGGCCTGGATCGTCATGCCGGAGAACGCGCCCGCCGTGAAACGCGCGGCGGTGGCCGGCTACGGCGCCACTATCGTCGACTGCGCCCCGGCGCTCGCCGCCCGCGAAGAGACCCTGGCAGAAATCATCGACGCCCACGGCGCGCACGTGGTGCACCCTTACGACGACGCGCGCGTGATCGCCGGCCAGGGCACGGTGGCCCTGGAACTGCTCCGCACCGTGCCGGAGCTCGACGTGATCGCCGCCCCGGTGGGCGGCGGCGGCCTGCTCGCGGGCATTGCCGTGGCCGCGAAGGCGCTCAAGCCCTCCCTCGAGGTGATCGGTGTGGAGCCCGCCGGTGCCGACGACGCGTTCCGCTCCTTCGGCCTCGGCGAGCTGCAGCCGCAGACCAACCCGCAGACCATCGCCGACGGCCTGCGAACCAGCCTCGGCGTGCGCAACTTCGCGCTCATCCAGCGCTTCGTGGATACGATCGTGACCGTGTCGGAGGAGGCCATCGTCGAGGCGATGCGCCTGCAGTGGACGCGCATGAAGGCCGTCGTCGAACCCTCGGGGGCCGTGCCCTTCGCCGGCGCGCTCGAGCACGGGGAACGCTTCGCCGGGCGCCGCTGCGGCATCGTGATCTCCGGCGGCAATGTCGATCTCGACCGGCTGCCCTGGTGAGCGCGATGGACAGCGCTCTGGACAGCGGCCTTTTCCACCTCGCGCTCCCCGTCGATGACCTCGACGCGGCGGCCGGCTTCTACGGTGACGTTCTCGGTTGCCGCCGCGGCCGCGCCTCCCCGCGCTGGATCGACTACGACTTCGGCGGCCACCAGCTCGTGGTGCATCTCGTCGACCGCGAGGCCCTGCCCGCCGTTGCCACCAACCCCGTGGACGGGGAGTCCGTGCCGGCGGCGCATTTCGGCCTGGTGCTGGCCTGGGATGCCTGGGATGCGCTCCTCGCGCGCCTCGAGGCGCACGGCGTGGCGTTCGCCATCGCGCCGCAGACCCGCTTCGCCGGGCGCCGCGGCGAGCAGCGCACCTGTTTCGTCCGCGACCCCGCGGGCAACTACCTGGAATTCAAGTGCTTCCGCAATCCCGAGATGCTTTTCGCGACGGACGGCCTCGACTACCCCTGAGGCTCCGTCGCGTCGCCCTGCTGCTGCTCGCGGCCGCGCTGCTGTCCGCCTGCAGCGCCCGCGTCTTCTTCTACAACCGGCTCGACTTTCTCATTCCCTGGTACATCGAGGGTTACGTGCCCCTCGACCGCGACCAGGAGGACCGCCTCGAAGCACTGCTCGACCCGGTGCTGGCCTGGCACCGGCGCGAGGAGCTGCCCCGCTACGCCGCCCTGGTCGACGAGGCCCGGCGGCTGACCGCCACGGATCCGGCGCTACCCGATGTCACGGCGCTCGCGGCGGACATCGAGCTCGCCTGGTACCGGCTGCGCGACCGGGCCCTGGAGGCGCTCCTCGGCCTGGCGGACACCCTGTCGGGGGCCCAGGTCGATGCCTTCATCGCCGAGCTCCGGGAGCGTCAGCGCGAGTACGAGGCCGAGTATCTTCCGCGCACGGACGAGGAATACCGCGAGGACGCCCTCGAGCGCCTGGAAGACAGCCTCGGCGATTACCTCGGCCGCCTGGACGATCGCCAGGAGCAGCGGCTGGCGGCGGCGGTGTCCGAACTCGAGCGCATCGATGGCGAGTGGCTGGCGGTGCGCGCCGCCTGGATCGATCGCCTCGAGGCCATCCTGGTGAAGGAGGCCGGCTGGCAGGACCGGCTGCGCGCCTCGGTGCGGGACTGGGAGCAGTGGGTGCCGGAAAGCTATATCGCGGGCACCAACCACAACAGTGCCGTCGTGCTGGGCGCGATTACCGACGTCCTCGCGCTGCGCAGCGAGCGGCAGCAGGCGCGCTTCGAACGGGAGCTGGCCGCGCTGGAACGCGACCTCGAGCAGCTCATGGTGCCTGCAGGTCCTTGAAGAAGACCTTGGAGTTGCGCTGCAGGTTGTAGAGCTCCCGCCGCGCCGCGGGGAGCTCGTCCCGGCTGCCCTCGACGAAGCCCTGCTCGATGAACCAGTGCGCGGTTTGCGTGGTGAGCACGAAGACCCGGGTGAGGCCCTGCGCCCGGGCCTCGGTCTCCAGTTCCTCGAGCAGGCGCTGGCCGCGCTGGGCGCCGCGGTAGTCCGGGTGCGAGACGATGCAGGCGAGCTCGCCGCAGTGTTCCGCCGGGAAAGGGTAGAGGGCGGCGCAGGCGATGATGCGCCCGTCGCGCTCCAGCAGCCGGAAACGGTCGATTTCCGTCTCCAGCAGTTCCCGGGAGCGCTTGAGCAGGATGCCCTCCGCCTCCAGCGGCTCGATCAGCTCGATGATGCCGCCGACATCGTCGATCTGTGCCTGCCGCGACTGCTCGTAAGGGCGCCGGGTGACCAGGGTGCCGCAGCCGTCGTGGGTGAACAGCTCCTCGAGGAGCGCGGCGTCGGCTTCGTAGCTGATCACGTGGCAGCGCGGCACACCCTGGCGGCAGGCGCGGCCGGCGGTGTCGAGGAGCCGGGCCTGCTCCGGCGCCGGTGGCGCCAGCGCGGCGATTTCCTCCACGGCGCACTGGCGGATCAGCCGTCCCTCGCGGTCGCGCACCCCGTCCGCACTGCCGAACAGCACCAGCTTCTGTGCGCCGATAGCCACCGCGGCCTGCACCGCCACGTCCTCGAGCGCCAGGTTGAACACTTCGCCGGTGGGCGAGTAGCCGAGCGGGGAGAGCAGCACGATGGAGCCGGCGTCGAGCTGGGCCAGGATGCCGTCCCGGTCTATGCCCCGGACCCGCCCCGTCAGCTGGTGGTCGACGCCGTCGAGGACCCCGATGGGGCGCGCGGTGACGAAATTGCCGCTGACGATGCGCAGGTTGGCGCCCTGCATCGGCGAGTTGGGCAGCCCCATGGAGAGCAGGGCCTCGATCTCCACGCGCTGCGCGCCGGCGGCGTCGCGCACGTGGGCCATGGCCGCGGCGTCGGTGATGCGCAGATCGCGGTGGAAGGCGCAGTGCTGTCCGGCGGCGGCGAGGCGCGCGTCGATCTGCGGCCGGGTGCCGTGCACGAGCACCAGGTGCACGCCGAGGCTGGCGAGGAGGGCGATGTCATGGATCAGCGGCCCGAGCGCGCCGCTCCCGGCGATCTCGCCGCCGAGCATCAGCACGAAGCGCCGCCCCCGGTGGGCGTTGATATAGGGGGCCGTATTCCGGAACCAGGCGAAGTCGCCCTTCCTGTCCCCGCCGTGCCTGCCTGTGCTTTGCTCGCCGCCGCCGCTCACTGCCTGCCGTCCTGCCGTCCTGCCGTCACTCGTGCCGTGAGCGTACCCAAAAAGTCCCGCGAGCGCTCGCCGACAGTGAGCGATGCCGCGCCAGCCGAAGAGGCTGGCTCAGCCGAAGATGCTGCGCAGGGTGAAGAAGTAGATGATGGACAGCACCGCGCCGGCCGGCAGCGTGATGATCCAGGACAGGAAGATGGAGCCGATGACGCGCAGGTCGATAGCGGCGATGCCGCGGGCGAGACCGACGCCGAGCACGGCACCGACCAGCGTATGCGTGGTCGACACCGGCAGCCCGGTGGCGGAGGCGATGACCACGGTGGATGCGGCGGCGAGCTCGGCCGCAAAGCCGCGGGACGGGGTCAGCTCCGTGATGCGCCGGCCGACGGTCATGATCACCTTCCAGCCATAGGTGGCGAGACCGACGACGATGCCGATGGCGCCGACCAGCAGGATCCAGCCCGCCATCGGTGCCTGGCTGCCGATCATGCCGCCGCTCTCGATGGTGGTGGCCACGGCGGCGAGCGGGCCCACGGCGTTGGCGACGTCGTTGGAGCCGTGCGCGAAGGCCATGGAGCAGGCGGTGAAGATCATCAGCACGGCGAACACGCGTTCCACGCTGGCGAAGCGGTCGTCGGGGTTCTCGACGTAGCGGATGCGCCGCAGCAGCAGGGCGCCGAGGCCCGCCACCGCGAGGCCGATGACGGCGGAGAGCGGAATCGCGTTGGCAAACCTCGAGCCCAGGCCGAAGTCCAGGTCGAGGCCTAGGTGCTTCAGGCCCTTGAGCAGCGTGACCATGGAGATCATGAAGCCCACGGCCCACATGTAGGCGGGGATATAGCGCTTGGCGCGCTCGAAGGGGTTGTCGGTATCGAGGATGAGCGCCTTGACGCTCATGAACAGGCCGAAGGCGATGCTCCCGGCGAGCACCGGCGAGACGACCCAGCTCGCGACGATGGTGCCGACCTTGCCCCAGGAGACCGCATCGACCGAAATGCCGACCGCGGCGAAGCCGACGATGGCGCCGACGATGGAGTGGGTGGTAGAAACCGGCCAGCCGCGCACGCTCGCCACCAGCAGCCAGGTGCCCGCGGCAAACAGCGCCGACATCATGCCGTAGACGAGGAGTTCCGGCGTGTCGGTCAGCAGCGTCGGGTCGATGATGCCCTTGCGGATCGTCGCGGTGACCTCGCCGCCGGCGAGGTAGGCACCGAAGAACTCGAACACGATGGCGATGAGGATCGCCTGGCGGATCGTGAGGGCGCGCGACCCCACCGAGGTGCCCATCGCGTTGGCGACGTCGTTGGCGCCGATGCCCCAGGCCATGAAAAAACCGGCGATGCACGCGAGAATGAGAAGCTCTGTCCCGTACTGGGCAATGATGTCCACGATCAGGTCCCGGGGTCGGTGTGCTAGTGGGCGAGGAGCAGCCGCAGCCGTTCGCCGATCTCGCCGTAGACCGCAGCAAGGGCGTCCAGTGCATCGACCAGCTGGTAATTGAAGGCGCTGTCGAGGGGGCCGCTCTCTCCCTCGCTGCGCAGGAGGATCTCGCGCAGCTTGTCGGCCTGCTTGTCGCTCTGTTGCACGCGGCGGCGGAGGCTGTCCAACTGTCGCTCCACGCGCCGGGCCTCGGCGCCGCCGAAGCCGGTCTCCAGCAGTTCGTCCGTGCTCTCGATCACTTCCAGAACCAGCGCGGCCAGACCCTCGCTGCGCTTCAGGAGGCTGTCCATGGACTTGCGTGCGGCCCCGGGTATCGCGAGGGGGCGGAACAGCAGGCTGCGGGCGGTGCGCCGGGCGCCGTCCACCAGTTGCTGCTGGGCGCTGAGCAGGTGCAGGAGGTCCGGGCGCGGCATGGCGAGAAAGAGACCCCGGGGCAGGTGCCGGCGCAGCTCCGTGGCCACCGCCTGCGCCTCCCGGGTGGCCGCCTCGAGCTCCAGGGAGAGAGCGTCCATGCGCGACTGGTTGCCGTCGAGGGCAGCTTCGACCAGGTGGCAGAGCAGTTCCGCCGAGCGGCCGGCGAGCTGCATATGGTGCTGCAGGGGCTTGATCGGCGAGGTGCCGAAGAGTTTGCCGAGCGGGCTGCCGACGGCCATGGGCTTGCTCCGTTCAAATGCGGGCCGAGTATAGGCAAGTCCGCGGCGCTTGTCTTGCGCGGTTGCATGACAGCCAGGCGGGGGAATCCCGGCCCGGGATAGCACTGTGATAGCATCCCGCCGTGGGCCGCGATGCGCGCAAGAGACCGCTTATGAGCCGCCAGGAAGCACACCCCCCGGGCGACCCGCGCCTGCGTCTCGAGCAGGTCGTGGCCGACCTGCATGGCGACGGCCGGCTCTCCGTGGCCGACAGCCGGCGCCTGGCCGGTGTGAACGTCGGCTCCGTTCACCCCCTGGTCTTCCTCGCCGAACAGAAACTGCCCGATGCGGCGCATCCCGGGTCGGCGCTGGACATGCCCGCGCTGCTGGCGTGGCTGGGCGAGCGCACGGGGCAGCAGGTCTACGAGATCGATCCGCTCAAGATCAATGTCGGCGAGGTCGCCGAGGTCATGTCCCGGGCCTTCGCCGAGCGGCACCGGATCCTCGCCGTGGAGGTGCACCCGGACGAGGTCGTGGTGGCCAGTGCCGACCCCTGGCGCCGGGACTGGCAGGACAACCTCGAGCACGTGGCCCGGCGCCCGGTGCGCTGCGTGCTCGCGGACCCGCGCGCGATCCAGCGCTACACGGAAGAGTTCTACACCATGGCCCGCTCCGTGCGCGGCGCCGGGGCCGGCGCCGTGGCCGCGGCGCGCCCCGGCGGCAACGTGACCAACCTCGAGCAGATGCTCGAGCTCGGCTCCATGAAGGAGCTCGACGCCAACGACCAGCACGTGGTCAGCATCGTCGACTGGCTGCTGCAGTACGCCTTCGAGCAGCGCGCGAGCGACATCCACGTGGAGCCCCGGCGCGAGCTGGGCTACGTGCGCTTTCGCATCGACGGCGTGCTGCACACGGTCTACCAGCTGCCGGCGGCCGTCTGCGCCGCCATGACCAGCCGCATCAAGATCCTCGGGCGCATGGACGTGGCCGAGAAGCGCCGGCCCCAGGACGGACGCCTGAAGACCCGCACACCCGGTGGCGGTGAGATCGAGCTGCGCCTGTCCACGCTGCCCACGGCCTTCGGCGAGAAGCTGGTCATGCGGATCTTCGATCCGGAGGTGCTGCAGAAGAGCTTCGAGGAACTGGGCCTCGCCGACGAGGATCTCGCCCGCTGGCACGCGATGACCGACAGCGGCAACGGCATCGTGCTGGTCACCGGGCCCACCGGCTCGGGCAAGACGACCACGCTCTATTCCACGCTGCGCCAGCTCGCGACGGACGAGGTGAACGTCTGCACGATCGAGGACCCGATCGAGATGGTGGAGCCGGCCTTCAACCAGATGCAGGTCAACCACACCATCGACCTCGACTTCTCCACCGGCGTGCGCACGCTGCTTCGCCAGGACCCGGACATCATCATGGTCGGCGAGATCCGCGATATCGAGACCGCCGAGATGGCCGTGCAGGCGGCGCTCACCGGTCACCTGGTGCTGTCGACGCTGCACACCAACGACTCGCCGTCCTCGCTGTCGCGGCTGCTGGAACTCGGCGTGCCCGCCTATCTCGTCCGCGCCACGGTCCGCGGCATCATGTCCCAGCGCCTCGTGCGCATCCTCTGCCCGGACTGCAAGGCGCCGGCGAAGCCCGACCCGGAGGCCTGGCGTGAGCTCACGGCGCCCCGGGAGATGCCCCTGCCCGAGACCATCGCCCGCCCCGTCGGCTGCAAGCAGTGCCGCGACACCGGTTACCGGGGGCGGCGCGGCATCTACGAGGTGCTGGTCATGACCCCGCCGCTGCAGCACCTGGTGACCGCGCGGCTGGACAGCGGCAAGATCCGCCACGCGGCCATGGGCGAGGGCATGCAGTCCCTGCGCATGTCCGGCGCCGCCCGCGTTGCCCGGGGGGAAACCACCATCGAGGAGGTCATGCGCGTGGCCCCGGCGGTCGAGCGCTAGGGGCAGTGGAGTTACCCCTCGATTCCCTGCCGCCGGAGCTGGTGGAGCCGGCACGCCGTGCCTGGCAGGCGCTCTGCGAGGCCGACGGCGACGGCGCCGCGCGGGCTGCGCTCGGCGACGACCCGGGCCGCCTGCGCGAGCTCACCCGCGTGCTGGCTGCGAGTCCCTGGGCGGCGGCGCAGCTGGCGCGGCGCCCGGCGCTGCTCGCCTCGCTCGCCGGCAGCGGCGAGCTGTGGCAACGGTTGCCGGATGACGCCTGGGACCGGGCCCTCGGCGAGGCGCTGGCGGACCCGGCGGCGGACCTGCCGGTGGTCCTGCGCCGCTTCCGCCAGCGCGCGATGCTGCGCATCCTCTGGCGCGACTTCAACCGCCTCGCGGATACTGCCGAGACCGTCCGCGATACCTCGCTCCTCGCCGAAGCCTGCATCCGCCATGCGCTGGCCGCCTGCCAGGCAACGCTGGAAGCGCGCTTCGGCCGCCCGATCGGGCGGCGCTCCGGCCGGCCCCAGGCGCTCATCGTCATCGCGATGGGCAAGCTCGGCGCCCGGGAGCTCAACCTGTCCTCCGACATCGATCTCGTCTTCGCCTACCCGGAGGCCGGGCAGACGGACGGCGAGCGCAAGGCCATCAGCAACGAGGAGTTCTTCACCCGCCTCGGCCGCGCGCTCATCGCCGCCCTGGACCCGGTCACCGCCGACGGCTTCGTCTTCCGGGTGGACATGCGCCTGCGCCCCTACGGCGAGAGCGGCCCGCTGGCGCACAACTTCGCCGCGCTGGAGGCCTACTACCAGGACCAGGGGCGGGACTGGGAGCGCTACGCGCTGATCAAGGCGCGCCCGATCACCGGCGATCCCGCGTGCTGCGACGAGCTCATGCGCACGCTGCGGCCCTTCGTCTTCCGCCGCTACGTGGACTTCGGCGTGATCGAGAGCCTGCGCGCCATGAAGAGCATGATCGCGACGGAGGTCGCGCGCCGGGGCCTCGAGGACAACGTGAAGCTCGGCCGCGGCGGTATCCGCGAGGTGGAGTTCATCGCCCAGTGCCTGCAGCTCATCCGCGGCGGTCGCGACCGCGCCCTGCAGCAGCGCGAACTCCTGCCGGTGCTGGAAAGCTGCGCGGCGCTAGGTATCCTGCCCCCGCCGGTGGTGGAGGAACTGCGCGCGGCCTATCGGTTCCTGCGCGACAGCGAGCACGCCATCCAGGGCTACAACGACCGCCAGACCCAGGAGCTGCCGACCGACCCGGAAGCGCGCGCGGCGCTGGCCCTGGTCATGGGCTGCGACGGCTGGGAGGCCTACCGCCGGCGCCTGGAGCGGGAGCGGGCCCGCGTCGCCCACCATTTCGACGCACTCATCGCGCCGCCGGCCGATGCCCCGGCGGCGCCCCTGGACGGCGTCGCCTTCGGCGCCGTGGACGCGATGGCCCTGGCCGGCCTCGGCTACCGCGACCCGGAGGCGACCCTCGGGATCCTCGCCGAACTGCAGGACGGCAGCCGCCTGCGCGGCCTGCAGTCCGAGGGGCGCGAGCGCCTCGAGCTGTTCATGCCGCTGCTGCTCGAGGCCTGTGCCGAGGTGGAGGCGCCGGACCTGGCCCTCGCCCGCATCCTGCCGCTGGTGCGGGCGGTGCTGCGGCGCAGTGCCTACCTCGTGCTGCTCACGGAGAATCCGCCGGCGCTCGCCGAGCTGGTGGCCCTGTGCGAGGCCAGCCCCTGGATCGCCGGGCTGCTGGCGGCGCACCCGGTGCTCCTCGACGAGCTGCTGGACCGCTCCAGCCTCTACCGGGCGCCGGACCGGGAGCGCCTGCGCGAGGAGCTCGCGCAGCAGGTGGACCGGCTGCCCCTCGACGATCTCGAGGCGCAGATGGACGCGCTGCGCTACTTCAAGGCCGCGCACGTGCTCCGCGTGGCCGCGAGCGAGCGCCTCGGCCGCCTCCCGCTCATGAAGGTGAGTGACAAGCTGACCTTCATCGCCGAGGTGGTTCTCGAGCAGGTGCTCAAGGTGGCCTGGGCCTCCCTGGTGGTGCGCTACGGCGAGCCCGCGCGCGCGGGCGAGGGCACCGGCTTTGCCATCTGCGCCTACGGCAAGCTCGGCGGTATCGAGCTCGGCTACGCCTCGGACCTGGACCTCGTGTTCCTCTGGGATGCGCAAGCGCGCGGGGTGACCGGCGGCGAACGCAGCATCGACAACAGCGTCTTCTATACGCGGCTCGGGCAGAAGATCATCCATATCCTCGAGACGCGCACGGCGCTCGGCCAGCTCTACGAGGTCGACCTGCGGCTGCGGCCCTCCGGGGCCTCGGGTCTCCTGGTCAGCAGCCTGGCCGCCTTCGAGGGTTACCAGCGGGAGAATGCCTGGACCTGGGAGCACCAGGCGCTGGTGCGCGCGCGGCCCGTGGCCGGCGACCCCGGGGTGGCGGATGCCGTGGAGGCGTTGCGCCGGGACATCCTCGCCCGGCCGCGCGACCCGGGAGCGCTTGCCGGGGAGGTGGTGGAAATGCGTGACCGCATGCGCGAACACCTGCTGCCGCGGGAGCTCGCCGAGGGGTCCTTCCATCTCAAGCAGAGCCCGGGCGGTATCGTCGATATTGAATTTATGGTGCAATACGCGGTGCTCGCCTGGTCGCACGAAGAGCCGGAACTCACCCGCTGGTCCGATAACATCCGTATCCTCGAGACCCTCGGCCGGGCGGGGCGTTTCCCCGAAGCGACAGCCGCGGACCTGATCGCGGCCTATATCGCCTTCCGCTCCGCCTCGCACCGCCTGGCGCTGCAGCAGGCCGACGGGGTCGTGCCCCTGGACGACGAGGTGCGCCAGCACCGGGATGCCGTGCTGGCGCAGTGGGGCGTGCTGTTCGCGGGCGTGGCGCCGGTGGAGCTGGACAGGAACCTTTGACGACAATCCTCGACACGACGTCGGGCAGAACACGGGGCAGGAGCAGGGCATGACATTCGCTGATCGCGACGGGTTGATCTGGATGGACGGGGAGATGGTCCCCTGGCGTGACGCGAAGGTGCACGTGCTCACCCACACGCTGCACTACGGGCTGGGCGTCTTCGAGGGCGTGCGCGCCTATCGCACCCCCGATCGCGGCACCTGCATCTTCCGCCTCGCGGAGCACACCAACCGCCTGTTCAACTCGGCGAAGATCCTCGGCATGAAGATGCCCTTCGACCGCGCCACGATCAACGAGGCGCAGCGGGCCGTGGTGCGCGAGAACGGCCTCGAGGAAGCCTACCTGCGCCCGCTGTGCTTCTACGGTTCCGAGGCCATGGGTCTGCGCGCCGATAACCTCGAGACGCACGTGATGATCGCCTCCTGGGAGTGGCCCTCCTACATGGACCCGGAGGCCCGCGAGCGGGGCATCAGGGTACGCACGTCGTCCTACACGCGGCACCATGTCAACATCACCATGTGCAAGGCCAAGGCCTGCGGCAACTACATCAATTCGATGCTCGCCCTGCGCGAAGCCGTCGATAGCGGCGCCGAGGAGGCCCTGCTGCTCGACAACGAGGGCTATGTGGCGGAGGGCAGCGGCGAGAATATCTTCCTCGTCCGCGGCGACCGTATCTACACCCCGGACCTGACCTCCTGCCTCGACGGCATCACCCGGGCCACGGTCTTCGCCCTGGCGGCGGAACTCGGCTACGCGATCGAGGAGCGCCGCATCACCCGCGACGAGGTCTACATCGCCGACGAGGCCTTCTTTACAGGCACCGCGGCGGAGGTCGTGCCGATCCAGTCCCTCGACGGCCGCGTCATCGGCGAGGGCCGCCGCGGCCCGGTGACCGAGAAGCTCCAGGCCATGTACTTCGACGCGGTGCGCGGCAAGCGGCCGGAGAACAGCGCGTGGCTGACCCCGGTGGCATGAGCAGCCAGGCGCCAGGCGCCCCCGGCGAGGGGCGCCTCGCCGACGGCACCTTCTACCGGCACTGGCCGGTGGCCAACCCGGTCGCCGTGGTGCTCCTCGCGCACGGCGCCGGCGAGCACAGCGGCCGCTATGCCGCCGTTGCCGACTGGCTGAACGCCCGCGGCATCGCCGTCATCGCCCCGGACCACCGCGGCCACGGCCAGTCGCCGGGGCACCGGGCCCACATCGACCGCTTCGCCGACTTCTTCCCGCCCCTGGACGCGCTGCGCGACCGCATCGCCGAAGACTACCCGGATCTGCCCTGCTTCCTCGTGGGCCACAGCATGGGCGGCCTGATCGCCGCCCGCTACCTGCTCGACCGCCAGCACCGCTTCACCGGCGTCGCCCTGTCCGGCGCGGCCCTCGCCGTGGCCGAGCCGCCGTCGGCGGTGGCGATCTGGATCAACCGGCTGCTCGCGGCGCTGTTGCCGCGGCTGGGGGTGCTGCAGCTCGATGCCGGCGGGATCAGCCGCGACCCCGAGGTGGTGGCGGCCTACCGCGCCGACCCGCTGGTCCACAGCGGCAAGTTCAGCGCGCGGTTCGTGGTCGAGCTGTTCACGGCCATGGGCGAGGTGGCGGCCCGTCGCGGCGAGCTCCGGCTCCCGCTCCTGGTCCTGCACGGCGACGCCGATGCGATGACCGCGCCGGCCGGGTCGGAAGACTTCGTCGCCGGCGCCGGCTCCGAGGACAAGACCCTGCGCCGGTACCCGGGGCTGTACCACGAGATCTTCAACGAGCCCGAGCGCGAGACCGTCCTCGCGGACCTCTACGACTGGCTCCGGGCCCGCTGCCCGCCGTGAGCGGGGGCGCGCTGGTCACCGGCGCCGGCGGCCAGCTCGGCCGTGAGCTTGTCTTTACTTCTCCGCAACACCTGGAATGCGCTGCCTTCGATCGGCAGGGCCTCGATATCACCGATGCGGCCGCCATCGGCCGCAGCCTCGACGCGCTGCGGCCGCGGCTGGTCATCAACGCCGCCGCCTATACCGCCGTCGATCGCGCCGAGGCCGAGCCCGGGGCGGCCGACGCCATCAACGGGAGGGCGCCGGGCCTGCTCGCCGCCGCCTGTGCCGAGCGCGGGGTGCGCCTGCTGCACGTCTCTACGGACTTCGTCTTCGACGGGGGCGCCTCCAGCCCCTACGCCCCGGAAGCGGCAGCGGCGCCGCTCGGCGCCTACGGCCGCAGCAAGCTCGCCGGCGAGGAGGCTGTCCGTGCGGCACTGCCGAGCGCGCTGGTACTGCGCACGGGCTGGGTCTACTCGCGGCACGGCGGCAACTTCGTGAAAACCATGCTCCGGCTCATGGCCGAGCGCGAGGAACTCACGGTGGTCGCCGACCAGGTGGGCACGCCCACCTGGGCCCGGGGCCTCGCCCGGGCGCTGTGGTCCTTTGCCGAGCGCCCGGCGCTCGCCGGCACCTACCATTTCAGCGACGCCGGCGTGGCGAGCTGGTACGACTTCGCCGTCGCCATCGGCGAGGAGGCCCTGGCCCTGGGCCTGCTGCCGCGGCTGCCGCGCATCCTGCCGGTGCCGACGGCCGCCTACCCGACCCCGGCGCAGCGGCCGGCCTACAGTGTCCTCGACAAGGGCGCGACCTGGCAGGACCTCGCCATCGACGGGGTGCACTGGCGCCGCCAGCTGCGCCTGATGCTGCACGATCTCAGGGAGCAGGGGGAATGAGCCGCACGCTACTGGTGACCGGCGGCGCCGGTTTCATCGGCGCCAACTTCGTCCACTACTGGCTCGACGCCCACCCGGCGGACCGGGTGGTGGTCTACGACGCACTCACCTACGCGGGCAACCGCGCCAGCCTCGCCAGCCGGGAGAACGACGAGCGCTTCCATTTCGTCGAGGCGGACATCTGCGACCGCGATGCCGTCGCCCGCTGCCTGCGCGAGCACGCCGTGGACACGATCGTCCACTTCGCCGCCGAGAGCCACGTGGACCGCTCCATCAGCGGCCCGGATGCCTTCGTGCGCTCGAACGTGCTCGGCACGCACAGCCTGCTGGAGGCGGCGCGCGCGGAGTGGCTCGCCGGGAGCGGTCGGCCGCACCGCTTTCACCACGTGTCCACGGACGAGGTCTACGGCACCCTCGGCCCCGGGGACCCGGCCTTCCGCGAGGACACGCCCTACGCGCCGAACTCGCCCTACGCCGCGAGCAAGGCTGCCGCGGACCACCTCGTGCGCGCGGCCCACCACACCTACGGGCTTGAGGTGACCACGAGCAACTGCTCGAACAATTACGGGCCCTACCACTTCCCGGAGAAGCTCATTCCCCTCTGCCTGACCAACATCCTCCGCGGCCGGCCGCTGCCCGTGTACGGCGACGGCAGCAACATCCGCGACTGGCTCTACGTGGAAGACCACTGCCGGGGCATCGAGGGTGTGCTCGAGCGGGGCGCCGTGGGCGAGAGCTACAACATCGGCGGCAACAACGAGCGGGCCAACCTCGACATCGTCCACCTGCTCTGCGACCAGCTCGATGCCCGCTTCGCGGCGGCCCCCGGGCTGGCCCGCCGCTTCCCCGACGCGCCGCCGGCCCGCGGCGCCAGCGCCCGGGAGCTGGTGACTTTCGTCACGGATCGCGCCGGTCACGACTGGCGCTACGCGATCGACGCCCGTCGCGCGGAGCGGGAGCTCGGCTATACGCCGCAGGAGAGTTTCGAGAGCGGTCTTGCGCGCACCATCGACTGGTACCTCGACCGGGAAGACTGGTGGCGGCCGCTGTTGCCGGACTGATGCCATGACCGCGCGCCGCGCCCTGGAGGCGTTGTTTGTCTTCACCGCGGTGGTCTTCGTCGTCGCGCCCGGCGCCGGCCCGGGGCCGACACCCCTCGTGCTCAAGGTGACCCCCATCGCTTGCCTGGCGGCGCTCGTGCTGCTGCAGCGCGGCGCGGCCTGGAGGCCGGTGCTGGCCGCGCTCGTGTTCTCGGCCACCGGCGACCTGTCGCTGGAGCTCGGCGCCTTTGCGCCGGGACTGGGCGCCTTCCTGCTGGCGCACCTCTGCTATATCGCCGCGTTCGCGGCCCCGCCGCGGCTCTCGGCCGGCGCGGTGTTGCTCGCGCTCGGGCTGCTCGCTTTCGCCGCCGGCCTCGGCACGTTGCTGCTGCCCGCAACCGCTGCGCTCGCCCCGGCGGTGCTCGCTTACCTGGCGGTCATCACGGCCATGGCCCTGGTGGCTGCCTTCTGCGGTGCCGGCCCCTGGGCCGTGGCCGGCGCGGTGGCCTTCGTGCTCTCCGATGCGCTGATTGCGGTGAACCGCTTCCTCGAGCCGGTACCCGGCGCGCGCCACGCGATCATGCTGCTCTACTACGCGGCGCAGTTCGGGCTCACGGCCCGCGCCCGGGGCTGGCAGCCCGGGCGCTGACGGACGGGCAGCCGCGACGACCTGAGCCTGACAAAAAAGAGGTTAACGCAGCAGCGCCGGCTCAGCCCAGCAACGGCACCTTGGCGAAGGCGAGGCCGTGACGGTCCTTGTCGGAAAGGCGCGGAGGTTCGTCGGCGAAGAGCGGCCAGTCGATGCCGACGGTGGGATCGTCCCAGGCCAGGGTGACCTCGGACTCCGGGTGGTAGCGGTCGGTGCACTTGTAGAGGAAGTCGGCGCTGTCGGAGAGCACGTAGAAGCCGTGGGCGAAGCCCGGCGGCACCCAGAGCATGTGGTGGTTGTGGTCGCCGAGCTCGGCGCCGACCCACTGGCCGAGGGTCGGGCTGTCCCGGCGCAGGTCCACGGCGACATCGAAGACGCGGCCACTGGTCACCCGCACGAGTTTTCCCTGGGTGTGCTGCGTCTGGTAGTGCAGGCCGCGCAGCGTGCCCCGGGTCGAGCGGCTGTGGTTGTCCTGCACGAAGGTGAGATCGAAGCCCGCGTCGCGGAAAGTGGCGGCGTTCCAGCTCTCGAGAAAGAACCCCCGGCTGTCGCCGAAGACCCGGGGCTTGAGCAGGTAGACGCCGGGGATGGCCGTACCTTCAAAGTCCATCGAACACCGCCATGTCGCCCTGGAGCAGGCGCTGCAGGTAGAGGCCGTAGCCGCTCTTTTCCAGCGGCGCCGCCAGGGCCTCGAGCTGGGCCGCGTCGATATAGCCCATGCGGAAGGCGATCTCCTCCGGGCAGGCGATCTTCAGGCCCTGCCGCTCCTCGACCACGCGGATGAAGTTGGCGGCGTCGAGCAGCGAGTTGTGCGTGCCCGTGTCCAGCCAGGCCGTGCCCCGGCCCATCACTTCCACCCGCAGGTCGCCGCGGGCGAGGTAGGCGCGGTTGACGTCGGTGATCTCGAGTTCGCCCCGGGCCGAGGGCCGGATGCCGGCGGCGATGTCGACCACGTCGTTGTCGTAGAAGTAGAGGCCGGTGACGGCGTAGCTCGAGCGCGGCTGCGCCGGCTTCTCCTCGATGTCGATGGCGACGCCGGCCTCGTCGAAGGCGACCACGCCGTAGCGCTCCGGATCCTGCACGTAGTAGGCGAAGACCGAGGCCCCGTGCTCGCGGGCGGCGGCGCTGCGCAGGGAGTCGGTGAAGCCGTGGCCGTAGAAGATGTTGTCGCCGAGGACCAGGGCCGCCGGGGCGCTGCCGATGAACTCGCGGCCGAGAATGAAGGCCTGGGCGAGGCCGTCTGGGCTCGGCTGCACCGTGTACTGGAGGTTGATGCCCCACTGGCTGCCGTCGCCGAGGAGGTCGGCGAAGGCGCGCTGGTCCCGCGGGGTGGTGATGACCAGGATGTCCCGGATGCCCGCGGCCATGAGCGTGGCCAGCGGGTAGTAGATCATGGGCTTGTCGTACACGGGCATGAGCTGCTTGCTCACCGTGCTCGTGAGCGGGTGCAGGCGGGTGCCGCTGCCGCCGGCGAGGATGATGCCCCGGTAGCTGGTCGCTCCTGTCGCCATGGCCTGCCGTTCCGTCCCTGGGGCCGGCCAGTATAGCGACGGCGCCCCGCCCCTGTCGCCCCGCACCGGCAAGCCCTGCCCACCCCGCCCTGCTTGCCGGAAGGGCGACGTAGCGGGTGAATTTCCCCGGCGCCATTGTTAACATTGGCAACTTTCCGGCAGGAGTACCCGCCCGCCCGATTCCCCCCTCTACCGCGTGCCCCGCGGGGCGCCGGGCGAGGTGTGCACGCGGGGCCGGCACCGATCGGGGGACGCCGACATCGCACAGTTCGACAACAACCTGGCCCTGCTCCGCGAGGGCATCCCGGCCGCGGAGCCCGTGCCGCCCTCGCCGGTGGTCGCGGCCGCCCTCGACCGGCCGCTGCGCATTGCCCTTCTGGGTTACCGCAGCCAGCCCTACGGCGGTGGCCAGGGGATCTACCTCAAGTACCTGAGCAAGGCGCTGGTCGACGCCGGCCACCGGGTCGACGTGATCTCCGGGCCGCCCTACCCCCACCTCGACCCGCGGGTCCCGCTCATCAAGCTGCCGAGCCTGGACCTGTTCGAGAACGGGCTCGGCGCCCTGCGGCCGCGCCACCTGGCGTCCTGGACCGACACGGTCGAGTGGACCAGCAAGCTCACCGGCGGTTTCGCCGAGCCCTACACCTTTGGCCGCCGGGCGGTGAAATACCTGCGCCGGCACCGGGGCCGCTACGATCTCGTGCACGACAACCAGAGCCTGTCCTACGGCATGCTGGCGCTGCAGCGCCTCGGTATCCCCCTGGTCAGCACCATCCACCACCCGATCACCCACGACCTGCGCCTGGCGCTCGATGCGGCGCGCAGCCCCGTGGAACGGCTGCTCATCCGGCGCTGGCACAGCTTCCTGCGCATGCAGAAGCGCGTCGCCCGCGGTCTCGATCATGTCGTGACCGTCTCCGAGTGCTCCCGGCGCGATATCGGCGCGGACTTCGGCATCGACCCGGCGCAGGTCGACCTGGTCTACAACGGTATCGACACCGCCGTGTTCCGGCCGCTGCCCGACACCCCGCGGCACCCGCGGCGGCTGATGGCGACCGCCTCCGCCGATGCGCCGCTGAAAGGCCTGCGCTACCTCCTCCTGGCCTACGCCGAGCTCCTGCGTGACGACCCCGACCTCGAACTGCTGGTTATCGGCCGGCCCCAGCCCGGCGGCAAGACCGAGCAGTTGCTCGACCGGCTCGGTCTCGCCGGCCGGGTACACTTCGAGAGCGGTATCAGCACCGAGACCCTGGTGCAGCGCTACGCGGGGGCGACGGTCGCCGTGGTGCCCTCGCTCTACGAGGGCTTCGGCCTGCCCGCCGGTGAGGCCATGGCCTGTGGTGTCCCGGTGGTGGCGACCGACGGCGGTGCCCTCCCCGAGATCGTCGGCGACGCCGGCGTCACCGTGCCGCGGGGCGATGCCGCGGCGCTGGCCGCCGCGCTGCGTGGCCTGCTCCGCGATCCGGCGCGCCGCGAGGCCCTCGGCATCGCGGGCCGGCGCCGCATCGTGGACAACTTCAGCTGGTCGGTCTGCGCCGGCGCCATGGTCGCGTACTACCGCCGCGTGCTGGCCCGTGCAGACCGTTGATTTCAGCTTCCTGGCGCTGCCCGCCGGTGCCCGGGTGCTCGACCTGGGCTGCGGCGAGGGACGTCACGTGCACGGCGCCGCCTTCGCCGGCTTCGAGACCGTGGGTGTCGACCTGTCCCCCGGCGACCTGGCCACGGCCCGCGCGCGACTCGCGGAGCTGCCGCCTCCCGCCCCGGTGGCGGTGGTGGCCGCTGACGCCCTCACGCTACCCTTCGCCGACGGTGTGTTCGATGCGGTCATCATGAGCGAGGTGCTCGAGCACATCCCCGACTACCGCGCTGCCCTGGCCGAGGCGACCCGGGTGCTGCGGCCCGACGGGCTGCTCTGCGTGAGCGTGCCGCGGGCCTGGCCGGAGCGCCTCTGCTGGCGCCTGAGTCGCGGCTACCACCAGGTGCCCGGCGGCCACCTGCGCATCTTCCGGCGCGAGGCGCTGGAGCGGGAAGTCGCCGGCGCGGGCTACCGCTGCTACCACCGCCATGGCGCGCACGCGCTGCACGTACCCTACTGGTGGCTGCAGTGCCTGTTCTGGGAGCGCCGCGAGCGCAGCTGGCTGGTGCGCACCTGGCACCGGCTGCTCGTCTGGGACATGCTCAAGGCACCCTGGCCGACCCGCCGCCTCGAGAAGCTCCTCGACCCGTTCCTGGGCAAGAGCGTGGTGCTTTACTTCCGCCGCGAGGTGACCCCGTGAGCGGCCCCTACCTGAGCCCGGGCCTTTTTCCGCGGGACCTGCTGCGGCCGACGGTCCAGTTCATCCTCGACAGCCAGTGCGAGAGCGGCGAGATCCCCTGGTTCCCGGGGAATTACACGGACCCCTGGGACCACGTGGAAGCCGCCATGGGCCTTGCCATCGGCGGCGAGATCGAGGCCGCCGAGCGCGCCTACGCCTGGCTCGCGGCCCGGCAGCTCGAGGACGGCAGCTGGTGGGCCGCCTACCGCGGCGAACTGCCGGACAACCTCGAACGGCGGGAGAGCAACTTCGTCGCCTACGCCGCGACCGGCGTCTGGCACCACTACCTCGTGACCGCTGATGACGATTTCCTGCTGCGCTACTGGCCGATGGTGGAGCGGGCGATGGGCTTCGTGCTGTCGCTGCAATCGGAGCACGGCGAGGTCGACTGGGCCGTGGACGGTGACGGGCGGCCCAAGGGCGACGCGCTCGTGACCGGCTGCAGCTCCATCTACAAGAGCCTCGAGTGCGCGAGCAATATCGCGGCGACCCTCGGCCGGCCCCGCCCGGCCTGGCTCCGCGCCCGGGCGGGCCTCGGCGAGGCCCTGCGCCGGCGGCCGGAGCGCTTCGACCGCACCTGGGAAAGCAAGGCCCGCTTCTCCATGGACTGGTTCTACCCGGTCCTCGCGGGGGCGGTGCAGGGTGCCGCGGCGCGGGCGCGGCTCGCCGCGCGCTGGGATGCCTTCGTCGAGCCGGGGCTCGGCTGCCGCTGCGTGGTGGAAGAGCCCTGGGTGACCGTGGCCGAGTCCTGCGAGCTGGTCATGGCCCTGCTCGCCGCCGGTGACCACGCCCGGGCCGTTGAGCTCTACAGCTGGCTGCACCAGTGGCGCGACGGTGACGGCGCCTACTGGACCGGCTACCAGTTCGCGGAGGACCTGCTCTGGCCCGCCGAGAAGCCCACCTGGACCGCCGGCGCCGTGCTCCTCGCCGCCGACGCCCTCACCGGCCACACCGGCGCCTCGCGCCTGTTCACCTCGGTAGAGCTGCTGGGCGGTGCCGAGGCCCCGGAACGCGCGCGCCCGCCGCGGCTGTAGGCGCGGCGCCCACAGCGCGGACGCGTCGCCGGGGCGCCGGCCCCTGCCGGCGGTATTCAGAGGCGCCTGAGTACCCGCAGGCTCCCCGCGGCATCGATTTCATCGAACAGCCCCGAGTCCAGCGCCAGCCGGCGCACCGCCGCCGGGGCCTGGCCGCCGCCCGCCGGGTCCGGGTAGACGTCGTGGATGGCGAGGACGCCGCCCCGGGCGACCTTGCCGGCCCAGGCGCGGTAGTCCGCCAGCGCGACATCGAGGCTGTGCCCGCCATCGATGAACACCAGGCCCGCGGGCCCCGGGAAGTGCCTGGCGAAGAGCGCCCCCTCCGCCACCACGGGCAGCACGAAGGGTTCGAGGCCCGCCTGGGCAAGGGTCTGGCGGAAGCGGCGGAAGGTGTCCACCGCGCCCGTGGCCGGGTCGAGGAGGGCGGGGTCGTGAAAGGCTTCCCCGGGCTGGTGCTCCTCGGAGCCGCGGTGGTGGTCCACGGCGTAGAGGACGCCGCCGGCGTCGCGGCAGGCACAGCCCAGGTAGACGCTGGAACGGCCGCAGTAGCTGCCGATCTCGACCAGGGGACCGAGCCCCGCCGCCCGGTGACCGTGCCGGTAGAGGACCTCGCCCTCTTCCGGTGCCAGGAACCCGGGTACACGGTCGATCGCGAGGGGCAGCGCGAGGCCCATGGGGGGCCTATTCTTCTTCGCTGTCTTCCGAGGCCGTGGGCGGCGGCGGCTCGACCAGCGCGCTGTCCAGCCGGTAGACGTCCTCGGGGCTCAGCAGGCCCGCCTGCTCCTTCAGCCGCAGCATGTTCAGGATGTAGTCATAGCGGCTGTTGGCGTAGTCCCGCTGGGCGGCGAACAGCGTGTTCTGGGCATTGAGCACATCGACGACGTTGCGGGTGCCCACCTCGTAGCCGGCCTGGGTGGCGTCCAGGGCGCTTTTCGAGGAGACGATGCTCTGCTTGCGCGCCGCGACCTGGGCGACGTCGCTCAGCACCGTCAGGTGCAGGGAGCGGGCCTCGGTCACCGTGTTGCGCGACAGGTTGATCCGGTTTTCCCGCGCGGCGATGAACTCCTGGGCGGCGCGGCGGCGGTTGGCGCTGACGGCGCCGCCGGAATAGAGCGGCAGGTTGACCTCGATGCCGAAGGCGGTGACATCGCGCTCCTGGTCCGGCGGGAAGTTGAAGATGCCGGCCGGGTCCTGGAAGCGCGAGCCGGTGGTCTCCGACTCGGAGTACTGCGCCGTGCCGCTGACCGTCGGGGCGTGGGCCAGCTTGCGCGCCTTGGCATTCTGTCGCGCCGCTTCCTCCGCGTACTGGGCCGCCTTCAGATTGAAGTTGTTCTCGAGGGCGAACTCGACCCACGCGTCGCGCTCGATCGGGTCCGGCTTCTTGGGCTCGAAAGCCTCGGCGAGCACTTCGAGGTTGTCGTGGCGCTTGCCGGTGAGCACGCTCAGCCGCTCCCGCGCCACGTCCAGGGCGTTCTCGTCGCGGATACGCGTCACCTGGCCCAGGTCATAGGCGGCCTGCGCCTCGTAGACGTCGGTGATGGCGATCAGGCCGACCTCGAAGCGCTGCCGGGTCTGCTCCAGCTGGCGCTCGAAGGCGCGCTCCTGGGCCCTGGACGCCGCGAGGTTGTCCTCGGCCCGCAGGACGGCGAGGTAGGCTTCGACAACGCGGACGATGAGGTTCTGCTGGTTGGCGGCGAAGGTGGCTTCCGCCTGTTTCGTCAGCTCCTTGCCGGACTGGAAGCTGAACCAGGCGGGGAGGTCGAAGATCGCCTGGGAGAGGGATACCTGGTAGGTATCGACATCGGTCTTGGTGTTGTCGAAGGTGTCGCCGATGATCGGCACACCGCCGTTGTCGAAGCCGATGATGCCGGGGCTCGTGGTCTCGACGTCCGAGTCCTGGTAGCTGTAGCCCGCGCTCACCTGGGGCAGCAGCGCCGACAGGGCCACCTTCTCGTCCTCGAGGGAGGCGCGGTATTGGGCCTCCTCGGCTTGGAGCTGGGCATCGTTCTCCAGGGCCAGCTCGTAGATGTCGGTGAGCGACTCGGCGCCGGCGGTCCCGCTGAGCAGGGCCAAAGCCAGGGCCAAAGGGGCCGCGCCAGGTAGTTTCATGGGAAGGATCCTGTGTCTTGTCAGTCGGGCTTGCTGCCGCACGAGTCTAACAGGGGGCTCGGCGACGGCGCAGGGACGTGTGCAACAGTTAACAAAAAAAGAAGCCCCCGGCAGCAGTCGCCATCTTAGGTGTTACACTCCTTGGATGCTACGGGCGGTGGGGCCGCTGGTCTCAGGAAGGACTCGCCCCGTCGTGTTTAATGAGACGCACCCGGAGGGACCGGCCGCTGCCCATGCCCCGTCATAGCAAGCCCCGTCACGGGAAGCCACGCTACAAGGTGGACCTCACGGCCCTGCACGCGTTGTGCGAGGCGAACTACGCGCGGCTGGTGCGGCTGTTCCCGGACTACGAGGTGGCGAACCGCCGCGAGTTCCAGCTCGGCGACGAACGGGTACTGCTCGAGGTCCTCGAGCGCAGCCGTTACACCACCCACGTCCGCCTGCATTCCCTGGCCCATGTGGAGCGCTGGCTGGCGCCGCTGTGCATCGACGTGCGGGCCTACCACGATGCGGGCATGCTCGAGGTCATTTCCTTCCAGACCAGCGGCAGCGTGCGCGGCCGCTACAGCTACCCGAACCCGGCGATGCACCAGCAGGACGAGAAGATCCAGCAGAACCGCTTCCTTGCCGACTGGCTGGAACACTGTCTCGAGCACGGGCTGGCGCCCCTGCCACGCGGCGTCGCCGAGCGCAGCTCAGAGGCCTGAGGGGCCCGGGCATGTCGGCCGCCTCGGTCCCAGAGCTCTCCATTTCCGATCCCGGCGGCACGGTACAGCTGGTCCAGGTGACCGACACTCATCTGTCGGCGGCCGCCGGCGGGACCCTCATCGGCATGGACACGGACCGTTCCCTGCTCGCGGTGCTCGAGGCCCTGCGCCGCGCGCACCCGGGGCCGGATGCGCTGCTGGCGACCGGCGACCTGGCCGACGCCGGTGCACCGGAGGCCTACGAGCGGCTGCTCGGCTATCTCGATGCCGTCACGCCCCGTCACTTCTGGCTGCCCGGCAATCACGACGACCGCACCGCCATGGCCGCGGTCGCCGGCGAGTCGCGACTGCCGCGGGAGCTGCGCCTCGGCGCCTGGCAGGTGCTCATGCTGGATTCCCAGGTCCCCGGGCAGGTCGGCGGCCGGCTCGGAGACGAGGAGCTCGCCCGTCTCGAGGCTGGCCTTTCGGCAGCCGCCACGGCGCGGATGCACACGCTGGTCTGCCTGCATCACCAGCCGGTCCCGGTCGGCTGCGCCTGGCTCGACGAACAGCGCGTGGCTGACGCGGAACGGCTCTTTGCCGTGCTCGAGCGCTTCCCCGGCGCCCGCGGTCTCCTCTGGGGTCACGTACACCAGGCGCTGGAGCGGGACCGCAACGGTCTCAAGCTCTTCTGCACACCCTCTACCTGCGTGCAGTTCAAGCCCGGCCAGGCCGATTTCGCCGTGGATGACGCCGCGCCGGGCTTCCGCTGGCTGGCACTGCACCCGGACGGCGGGATCGACAGCGCCGTGACCCGTGTCCCCGTCGACCTGCCGGTCGATCTCGAGTCCCGCGGTTACCAGTAGGCCGCCGCTTAAGTCCGCCGCAGCGGCGGCCCCTGCCCTCGTAGTACAATCGCGCCGTCGCGGCGTCCCCCGACGCGCGCCCCGCAGCCAGCCGAGGAGCCATGAGCAACTACACCGCCGAAGACATCGAGGTCCTCACGGGGTTGGAGCCGGTGCGCAAGCGCCCCGGCATGTACACGGACACCAGCCGTCCCAATCATCTCGCCCAGGAGGTCATCGACAACAGCGTTGACGAGGCGCTCGCCGGCCACGCCAGCCGCATCGACGTGGTGCTCCACGCCGACGGCTCGGTGACCGTTGCCGACGACGGCCGCGGCATGCCCGTGGACACCCACCCGGGCGAGGGCCGTCCGGGGGTGGAAGTGATCCTCTCTACGCTGCATGCCGGCGGTAAGTTCTCCTCGAAGAACTACCAGTACAGCGGCGGCCTCCACGGTGTCGGCGTCTCCGTGGTCAACGCGCTGTCGAAGGAGTTGGAGATCACCATCCGCCGCGACGGTCAGGTGCACCGCATGGCTTTCGCCGGCGGCGAGAAGACCCGCGACCTCGAGGTCATCGACAACTGCGGCAAGCGCAATACGGGGACCAGCCTGCGCTTCCTGCCGGACCCGAAGTACTTCGACTCGATGAATTTCTCCGTGCCGCGCCTGGTGCACGTGCTGCGCGCCAAGGCGGTGCTGTGCCCGGGCCTCCGCGTGCGCTTCACCGACGAGAAGAAAAACGAGAGCGAGGAGTGGTACTACGAGGACGGCCTCACGGACTACCTCGCCGACGCGACCATCGACTGGCCGTCGATCCCCGAGGAGCCCTTCACCGGCAGCTTCTCCGGTGCCGGCGAGGCGGTGGACTGGGCCGTACAGTGGTTGCCGGAGGGCGGCGAGGTGGTCGCCGAGTCCTACGTGAACCTCATCCCCACGCCCCTGGGCGGCACCCACGTGAACGGGCTGCGCAGCGGGCTGCTGGAGGCGATGCGCGAATTCTGCGAGCTGCGCAACCTGTTGCCACGTGGCGTCAAGCTCACCCCCGACGATATCTGGGAGCGCTGCTGCTACGTGCTCTCGAGCAAGCTCGAGGACCCGCAGTTCTCCGGCCAGACCAAGGAGCGGCTGTCGTCCCGGGAGGCGGCGGCGTTCGTGTCCGGCTGCGCCAAGGACGCGTTCAGCCTCTGGCTGAACCAGCACACGGGCGATGCCGAGCGGCTGGCGGAGCTGTGCATCAACAGCGCGCAGCGGCGGTTGCGCTCGGCGAAGAAAGTCGCGCGCAAGAAGGTCAGCGCCGGCCCGGCGCTGCCGGGCAAGCTCGCCGACTGTGCCAGCGAGGACACCGCGCGCAGTGAGCTGTTCCTGGTGGAGGGCGATTCCGCGGGCGGCTCCGCCAAGCAGGCCCGGGACCGGGAGTTCCAGGCCATCCTGCCGCTGCGCGGCAAGATTCTCAACACCTGGGAGGTGGATTCGCAGGAAATCCTCGCCTCCCAGGAAGTGCACAATATCTCCGTGGCCCTCGGCATCGACCCGGGTAGCGACGACCTCACCGGGCTGCGCTACGGCAAGGTCTGCATCCTTGCCGATGCGGACTCCGACGGGCTGCACATCGCGACGCTCATCTGCGCGCTCTTCGTGCGTCACTTCCGCCCGCTGGTCTCCGCCGGCCATGTGTTCGTGGCCATGCCGCCCCTGTACCGTATCGATGTCGGCAAGGAGGTCCACTACGCGCTCGACGAGGGCGAGAAGCAGGGCATCCTCGACCGCATCGCCGCCGAGGGCAAGCGCGGAAAGGTGGGCGTGCAGCGCTTCAAGGGTCTCGGCGAGATGAATCCGCTGCAGCTCCGGGAGACCACCATGGACCCGGACACCCGCCGCCTGGTGCGCCTGGTGGTGGAGGCCGGCGACGAGACCAACAATCTCCTCGACATGCTGCTCGCCAAGAAGCGCGCGGCGGATCGAAAGCACTGGCTCGAGTCCAAGGGCGACCTGGCGGAAGTGCTGGCCTGAGCTTTCCCCGTGCGGCCTGGCGGCGCGGGTCATCGACCGGGGTCGATTTGTCGTACCATGAACAGGGTTTAGCTAAACAAACGCCCAGCCACAGCAAGGAGGTTGCCATGCTGACGCACATCACCCGCGCGACGGCAGCCGCGCTGCTCATCGCGGCCGGTGCCGCTGCCCAGGCAGACTGGACGCTGGACGCCGACGCATCCCGGCTCAGCTTCATTTCCACGAAGAATGTCGACAAGGCGGAGGTGCACTATTTCCGGGAGCTCTCCGGCGCGGTCAGCGGCGACGGCGAAGCCCGTGTCGAGGTGCCGCTGGACAGCGTCGAGACCGCGATCCAGATCCGCAATACGCGGATGCGCGAGTTCCTGTTCGAAACCGGCGACTACCCCAACCTTGTCGTCAGCGCCGCAGTCGACCCCGCAGTGCTGGAGGCCGCTGGCCACCGGACACAGGACGTCGAGCTCACGGTTTCCCTGCACGGCAGCAGCAAGCGCTACGCAGTGCCCCTCACCGTTGTCCACGCCGCCGATGGCAGCCTCGCGGTCTCGACGCTCGAGCCGCTGGTAGTCGACGCCGCGGACTTCGACCTTGGCGCCGGAATCGCGAAGCTCCAGGAGCTGGCTGGCCTCGCTTCGATCAGCACTGCCGTGCCGGTGTCGGTGCAGCTGGTGTTCCGCCAGGACTGACGCCCGCGCCGCGGGCGTCCATGACGCTGGCGGCTTTCCCGCTAGGGGCTTTCGGCCATGGCGCCGAAGCGCTCCGCTAGGCGCCGCCAGTTCGCGTTCCCCGGGTCCACGGCGGCCAGTTCCCGGGCGTAGCCGGCGGCCGCCTCCACCATGCCCAGCTCGGCGCTGTAATTGGCGAGCGCCAGCAGCACGTCCGGATTGCCGGGCACCTCGCGATTGAGGCTGCGCAGCGCGCGCACGGCGGCGCGGGGATCGCCGAGGTCGTGCAGGGCCACGGCGTGGACGTAGCGGTGCCGCGTGCCGTCACGCTCACGCTCCGCGGCGTCGGTGAGCAGGGCGAGCGCCTGCTCGCTGTCGCCGGCCCGGATCGCCGACAGGCCCAGGGCGTAGAGCACCTCCCCGCTTTCCGGCGCGATGGCCCGGGCGCGCTCCAGCTGCGCGCCGGCTTCCTCGTCGCGGCCGCTTGCCCGCAGCAGGTCGGCCAGGTTGAGGTGGCCCGGTATCAGCTGCGGGTTCAGGCGCAGCGCCTCCCGGTAGGCGGCCTCGGCGGCCGCGCCATCCCCGCGGGCGCTGTGGAACAGGCCGAGCTGCAGCTGCACGGACGGCATGTCGGCATGCCCGGCCTGGATGGCCAGGTATTCCGCGAAGAGTGCTTCCAGGGCCTGGCGGTCTTCGTCGCGCAGCCGGTCGATCGGCACGGCGGCGAGGCCGGCCGCCACCTCCATGCGCACCGCGGTGACCGGGTCGGTGACCAGGGGCCGGAGCAGGGCATAGCGCTGACCCACCGGCAGGGCCTGTGCGCTGCGCACCGCCGCGAGGCGCAGCAGCGGATCGTCGCCGGCAAGCAGGGGTGCCGCGGTCTCGGCGAGCCGCCGGTCGCCGCTGTCGCCGAGCGTCTCCATCGCCGTGGCGCGCCAGAGCGGGGCGAGCTCCGGGTCGGCCACCTGGGCGCGGACCCCGTCGGCGGCACGCTGGTCGCCCTCGCGCAGGCGTTGCAGCACCCGCGCCGGGTGGCCGGCAGTGTCGCCCGGCGCCACGCCCCAGTCGCGCAGGGCGGCAAGCGCCCAGGCGTCGTCGCGGTCGCTGTGGCAGTCCGTGCAGGCATTGGGGGTGCCGAGGACCAGCGACAGGTCTGGGCGCGGAATCCGCATGCTGTGGTCCCGCCGCGCGTCCACGCCCATGTAGGTGGTCGCCGGCATATGGCAGTCGACGCACTGGCTGCCGGGGCCCGGCGCGTGCCGGTGGTGCGCCGCGCTGTCGTAGACCGCCGGCTTGTGGCACTGCGCGCAGACATCGTTGCCCGGTGCCCGCAGGGCGTTGCTGTGCGGCTCGTGGCAGTTGCTGCAGACCACCCCGGCCCGGTGCATCCTGCTCTGCACGAAGGAGCCGTAGACGTAGACCTCGTCGAGGATCTGGCCGTCGGGGTGGTAGAGCGGCGGCTGCAGGAAGGACAGGCGATGGGTGTCGAGCAGGTCGGCACCGAAGTGGTAGTCCCCGAGCGTGCCGCGCCGGGCATGGCAGCGGCCGCAGCTGTCGATCTGCCGGTTGTCCGTGACCGGTGTTTCACGGCGGGCGATGGCCGCGCCGTCCGGGAAGGCCCAAGCGCCGCGCTGGGCGAGGTCCACCGGGAAGCCGCCGGCGGCCGCTTCCGCGAGCTTGTCCCCCTCCGCCAGGGTGACGTGCCTCGCCCCGGGACCGTGGCAGGCCTCGCAGCCGACGTCGATCGCCTCGTAGGTGGTATCGAAGCGCCTGGTCGCCGGCGAGTAGTTCTTGTGCACGTCCGTGCTGTGGCACTCGGCACAGCGGGTGTTCCAGTTCTGGTAGGGGCCCGTCCAGTGCAGGGGGTTGTCGTGACCGATGGCCTCCTCCGGGTAGAGGTGGTACCAGCGCTGCCCGCCCTCTTCCGCCGGCCGCGCGTCCCAGGCGATCGACAGCGCCTGCAGGCGGCCGTCCGCGAGCGGCAGGAGATACTGCTGCAGGGGATAGACGCCGAAGACGTAGGCGACCTCGTAGTCCGTGAGCTTGCCGTCGGGGCCGTCGGTGCGCACGACGAAGGCATCGCCGCGGCGGAAGAACCGGGTTTCCACGCCGTTGTAGTCGAAGCGGGCATCGCCGAAGTCGCCGAGCACGGTCGCCGGTGCCGGCGCCTGCATGGCCAGGTCATGGTGTGAGCCCTGCCAGGCCTGGTACTCGTCCTCGTGGCAGTCCGCGCAGCGCTCGCTGCCGAGGTAATCGCCGGCGAGGGCAGGCGCGGCGAGCAGGCAGAGCAGCAGGGCGATGGTCGGCACGGCGATCGGGTTCCTTGGTCGGCGAGGTGCCATAGTAGCGCAAGGGCCACCGCCGGGGTGTTATGGACAGCCCGGGGGCTCCTTCCTACCATGCCCTCTTCCGGGGACCCGAGGCCCGGGCCCCGTAGCTGCTACCGGAGACGACAGCACCATGAAGCTGGGCATCCTGCGCACCGACACGGTCCGCCCCGAGTGGGCGGCCACCTACGGCGAATACCCGGACATGTTCGAGGCGCTGCTCGGCAGCCTCGACCCGTCGCTCTCCTTCGCGACCTGGCACGTGGAGGCCGGGGAGTTCCCGGCCGGCGTGGACGACGCCGATGCCTGGCTGGTCACCGGCAGCAAGTTCAGCGTCTACGAGGACCTGCCCTGGATCCACCGCCTCCTCGCCTTCATCCGCGAGCTCCACGATGCCGGCAAGCCGCTGGTGGGCATCTGCTTCGGCCACCAGGCCGTCGCGCAGGCGCTCGGTGGGGAGGTGCGCAAGTCGGCGAAGGGCTGGGGCGTGGGGCTGCACCGGCACGCCTTCCGGGCGGAGCCCGCCTGGTTCGATGGCGGAGACCGCAGCTTCCGCGTGCTGGTGAGCCACCAGGACCAGGTCGAGCGGCCCGCGCCCGGCACCGCGGTGCTGGCCGGCAGCGACTTCTGCGAAAATGCGGTCTGCCAGATTGGTGAGCACATAGTCACATTCCAGGGGCACCCCGAGTTCGTGCCCGGCTACGCGGAGGCCATCATGAACTTCCGCCGCGACATCATCGGCAAGGACGTCTACGAGGCGGGCATGGCCTCCCTGGCGGAGGCGCCGGAGCGCGAGCGTATCGGCCGCTGGATTCTCGCCTTCCTGGCGCGTGCCGCCGCCCGGGGTTCCGGGGGCGCCTAGTCGGCCGCGCCGTCGCGGACCCGCGTCTGCATGGCGTCGAGGTACTCGTCCAGTTCCCGGTCGTTGGCAAAGACCCGCATGTCAGGCAGTGCCTGGAGGATCTCGAAAACCTTGGCGATCTGGGCCTGCCGGTTGGCCACACAGAGGCTGCGCCCTTCGGCCTTGAGCTGCTTGGCGGCCTTGAAGATCACCCGCAGCCCGGCGGAGGAGATGTAGTCCAGGTCCGCCATGTCCAGCACCACGAGGTGCGGGCCCTCGGCGATGATCCCTCCGAGGGAGTCCTCGAAGCCGGGCGCCGTTTCCGTATTGAGGGCGCCGGCCATGACTACGCGGGCCATGTCCTTGTCGGCATCGATCGTGGCCGAGGTGGTCAGTTCCATTGCCTTTGCCCGCCGTGGAAAAGTTCGCGATAGCGAACCAAGGTCAGCACGTTCTCCGCCTGGTCGCGGCTGTAGTGCTGTTCATCGGTCAGCCCCGAGAGCAAGTGTAGCCCAAGGCCGCCGATCTCGGCACGCTCGCTCGGTACGCCGAGGCGCGCGCGGCGCGCCTCCTCGAGGGGATTGAAGGGCTGGCCCGGGTCGCGGAGCGTGAGCACGGCCTCGTCGCGCCGGACCTCGAGGGTGATGCTCACCTCGGACCCGGCGGCCAGTTCGGCGTACTTCTCGAGATTGGTGAGCAGCTCCTCCAGGGCGACGGTGAGATCCCGGGCGCAGTCCTCCCCGAGCGCCGCCAGCAGCGGCTGCGCCTGCAGCCAGCCGAGGCCGGCCGCCGCCAGGCCCGGCCCCGCCGCGAGCCGTGTACCCGTGCGTTCGCCCCGGGGGCGCGCATCGATGAGCATGAGCGTCATGTCATCGGCCTGCGGGGTGCCGTCCGCGAAGGCATCCACGGCGGCAATGGCACCTTCGCCGGCGCGCGGGGGCGGCTCGGGCGCACGCTCGGCGAAGATCCGTGCCAGGGCCTCGCTGCCGAGCATGGCGCCCGCGGGGTTGAAGGCCTCGTCGAGGCCGTCGGTGTACAGGGCGAGACGCTCGCCCGGGGCGAGGCGCATCGCCTGGCCCTGGAAGCGCGCATCCGGATTGAGGCCCAGCGCCGGGCCGCCCGGGATCGCCAGGGACTCTGCGCCGCGGTCGTCGATGCAGAGGGGCGGCGCGTGGCCGGCGAGGGCGATCTCGAGGTCCAGGGTCCGGGTATCCAGCACCCCGAGGCACAGCGTCAGGAACATGCAGTTGTCGTTATCCGCGAGCAGCACGGCGTTCAACTGGTGCAGCGCGATGGCCGGCGGCACGGCGCCCGGCTGGACCTCCCACTGCTGGATGAGGCTGATGGCTCGCGCCATGAACAGCGCCGCGGGCACGCCCTTGTCGGACACATCGCCGACGGCGAAGAGCAGCTTGTCGCCCTGTAGGTGGAACGAGTAGAGGTCGCCGCCCACGCTGCGGGCCGGGCGCACGGCGGCCCAGAGGGCGATCTGTCCCCGGCGCAGCGTGGCGCTGCCCCGCTGCGGCAGCATGGAGAGCTGGATATCCCGCGCCGCCGCGAGCTCGCCCTCGATGCGGCTGCGGCTCGCGGTGGCCACCGCGAGGTCGTCGATATAGTCGCCGAGGTCGCGGCGCATGGCGTCGAAGGCGCGCACGAGCTGCCCGATCTCGTCGTCACTGCGTACCGGCGGCAGCTCCACGCCCAGGTGCCCCCGGGCGATGGCGCCGCTGGCCCGCGCCAGCGCCTGGATCGGCGCGACCAGGCGGCGGGTCACCACTGTCGCCGTGAGAACGATGAGCACCAGCATGGCCACGCCCACGGTGATCACCCGCGTCTCGTAGTCGCGCAGGGGCTTCAGGACTTCCGCCTCGGAATAGACGGCACCGATGAACCACCCCGTGGGCTCGATGCGACGCAGCTGCACCGTGCAGCGTGCGTCGAAACCCGGGCAGCGCACCGGCGCGGCGACGGGCACGCCGTCTGCCGCCTCCCCCAGCAGGGCATCCCAGCGGCGACCGTCCAGGGGTTCCAGCACCGTCGCGACGGGCCGCACGGCGAGCTCTGCCCGCGGCGCGCCGAGGATCGTCCCGTCGCCGCTGAGCACGAAACCGAAGCCGTGTTCGCCGAGGTCCACGCCCGTGAGGTGGCGGCGGAACTCCGCCAGGGCGATGTCCGCCGTGATGACGCCGAGGAAGCGGCGCCCGGGCCCGGTCGCGTCGAAGACCGGCACGGAGAACGTCGTCATGAGCACTTCCCCGCCGCCCGCGTCATAGTAGGGCTCGACCCAGAGCGGCTCCCCGGCCTCGGCCGCCGCGCGGAACCAGTCCCGTTTCCAGTAGGGCTGGGGCCCGCCGGCGAGCGTCGTGTGCGCGATGCGCTCGCCGCGGCGGAACACGAAGGGGGCATAGCCCGCGGGATCTTGTACCAGCTCGGGGTTGACGGCGAGGGCGGCCCCAAAAATGTGGCGGTTGCCCTCGACCAGTGCCTCGAGCGCGAGCTCGAGCCCGCCCGCATCGCCCGGGTCCCGCGCCGCCAGGTCCGCGAGCACCCGCACCGGTGCTTCCACCCCCTCGGCCATGCTATCGATGAGTGAGCGCGCGTTGGCGAGCGAGCTGCGCGCGCTGTCCTCGAGCTGCTCGATGATCCCCGCCCGCGACAGCCGGTAGTCGACCAGCAGCCCGAGAGCGATGATCAGCCCCGCGCTCAGCGTCAGCGGGACGGTGAGCCGGGCGGCAAGGGACTGGCGCACGATCGTGCGCGCCGCGCTGCGGCGCTACCAGGTACCGGTGTTTTCCATGGAGGCCCAGGGCTCTTTCGGTTCCAGCGCGCCACCGGCCTGCAGCAGCTCGATGGAGATGCCGTCCGGCGAGCGCACGAACGCCATGTGCCCGTCCCGCGGCGGGCGGTTGATGGTCACCCCCGCCGCCTGCAGCGCTTCGCAGAGCGCGTAGATGTCCTCTACCCGGTAGGCGAGGTGGCCGAAGTTGCGCCCGCCCGAGTAGGCTTCCGGGTCCCAGTTCCAGGTGAGCTCCAGCAGCGGGCTCTGCCCCGCCTTCGCCGCCTCCACGTCCCCGGGCGCCGCCAGGTAAACCAGCGTGAAGCGCCCCTGCTCGCTCTCCATGCGATGCACTTCCGCGAGGCCCAGCTTGTTGCAGTAGAAGTCCAGGCTCTGGTCGAGGTCGCGGACCCGGACCATGGTATGCAGGTATTTCACGGCGTTGCTCCCGTTGTGCAGGCTTGATGCTGCATGGTAGGAAGCTGCCGGCGGGGGGGCAAGCGCGGCCTGCCCTCGGGTACAATGCCGCGCTTTGCCGGAGATGTACCGCCCATGTGGTTTCGCAACCTGCGCGCCTACCGCCTGACCCAGCCCTTCAGCCTCACTGCCGAGCAGCTCGAGGAGCAGCTGGCCAGCAAGACCTTTCGTGCCTGTGCCCCGAGCCAGCCGCTGTCCCTGGGCTGGTCGTCGCCGCTCGGCGTCGAGGACGGGCCGCTCGTGCATGCCGCCGGCGGCCGCCTCCTGCTGCGCCTGCGGCGGGAAGAGCGGCTGCTGCCGGGCACGGTCGTTCGCGAAGCGCTGGCCGAGCGCGTGGCGGCCATCGAGGAAAAAGAAGGGCGCAAGGTGTACCGTAAGGAACGCCTGGGCCTGAAGGACGAGATCGTCCAGGATTGCCTGCCCCGGGCGTTCACCCGCAACACGTTCCTGTACGCCTTCATCGATCCGGCCGGCGGCTGGATCTACGTCGATGCGGCGAGCGCGACGCGGGCCGAGGAACTCCTCAACCTGCTGCGCGACAGCATCGGCACCTTCCCGGTGCTGCTGCCCGACGTGCAGCACTCGCCGCAGGCCTGCATGACCCGGTGGTTGCTCGACCGCGATCTGCCGGCGGGCTTCGACGCGGCCGGGGAATGCGAGCTGCGCGAACCCGGCGAGGACGGCGGCGTGGTGCGCTGCCGCGGTCTTGACCTGTTCAGCGAGGAAGTGGACAGTCACCTGCACGCAGGAAGACAGGTCTCCCGGCTGGCCCTGCGCCACGACGAGCGCGTGGCCTTCGTGCTCGGCGACGACCTGTGCCTGCGGCGGTTGAAGTTTGCCGAGGCGCTGCTCAAGGAGAACGAGGACCTGCCGCCGGAGGATGCCCTCGCCCGCCTGGACGCGGACTTCGTCCTCATGGCCGAAGCGGTCGTGGAGCTGTTCGAGGCGGTGCTTGCCGCCTTTGGCGGGCTCGCGGAGTAGCCGTCCTTGGGCGCCCGCGCGGACACGGACGACTACCGGGCCCTGTTCCTGGCGGACGTGCCGCTGCTGGACACCCGGGCGCCGGCAGAGTTCGAGCGCGGCGCCTTCCCCGGCGCCCGCAACCTGCCGCTCATGACCGACGACGAGCGGGCGGCCGTCGGCACCTGCTACAAGCAGCGCGGCCAGGCGGCGGCCATCGCCCTCGGCCACGAACTGGTGGCCGGGGAAGTGCGCGAGCGGCGCCTCGCGGCGTGGGCGGAATTTGCCCGGGCGCACCCGGACGGCTATCTTTATTGTTTCCGCGGCGGGCTGCGCTCACAGATCGTGCAGCGCTGGCTGGCCTGGGCGGGCATTGCCTACCCGCGGGTCACCGGGGGTTACAAGGCGCTGCGGCGCTTCCTTATCGACAGTCTTCCGGGAAGCATCGCCGGCCTGGATATCGTGCTGGTCTCCGGCCGCACCGGCAGCGGCAAGACCCGTCTCCTGCCCCGGCTGCCGCGCAGCGTGGACCTCGAGGGGCTGGCGCGGCACCGCGGCTCCACCTTCGGCCGGCTGCTCGAGCCGCAGCCGACACAGATCGATTTCGAGAATGCGCTGGCCATCGCCCTGCTGCGCCATGCGCAGGGCGCGCGACGGACGGTCTATATCGAGGACGAGGGCCGCAACATCGGCCGCCTCTACCTCCCCCCTGAACTGCGCGAGCGCATGGCTGCGGCCCCGCGCATCGAGCTGGACCACCCCCTTGCCGACCGTGTGGAGGTCGTGCTCGAGGACTACGTGATCGACCTCGGCGAGCGCTTCCGCGCGGCCGCTGGCGATGACGGACCGGCACGGCACCGGGACCGGCTCCAGGGTGACCTTGCCCGCGCCCGAAGGCGCCTCGGCGGGGAGCGTTACCAGGCTGTCAGTGCGCTGATGGACGACGCCTTTGCGGCCCAGGCGCGGGGTGAGGGGGTGGATGGGCACCGGGCCTGGATCGCCCGCCTGCTCCACGAGTATTACGATCCCATGTACGACTACCAGGCCGCGCAGCGCGACGGCCCGGTGCTCGCCCGCGGGCGGCGGGAGGAGCTCGCGGCCTGGGCCGCGACGCAGGAAGAGACGCGCGACTAACAGCGAAGAGGAACCAGAGCTTGCTGACGCCGACGGAAATCACCCGTGACCTCGTCCTCGTGGGCGGCGGCCACGCCCATGCGCTGGTGCTGCGCATGCTGGCCATGGACCCGGTCCCCGGGGCGCGCCTGACCCTGGTCTCCCCGGCCAGCCACACACCCTACTCCGGGATGCTCCCGGGGCTCGTCGCCGGGCACTACCGCTTCGAGGACACGCATATCGACCTCGCCCGCCTCTGCCAGTGGGCCGGGGTGCGCTTCCTGCGCGACACGGTCACGGCCCTCGACCCGGCGCGGCAGGAACTGCACTTCGCCGAACGGCCGCCCCTGGGCTACGACCTCCTCAGCCTGGATATCGGCTCCCAGCCTACCCTGGACGTCGTGCCCGGCGCCCGCGAGCACGCGGTACCGGTCAAGCCCGTGGCGGAATTCTGGCAGCGCTGGCAGGCCGGGCTGGCGACCCACCGCGGCCAGCGCATCGCCGTCGTCGGCGGCGGTGCGGGCGGGCTCGAGCTGGCGCTGGCCATGGCCCATGCCCTGGCCGGCAGCGGGGCGTCCCTGTTGCTCTACTGCGGCGGCGAATTGCTCCCCGGCTATCACCGCTCGGCCCGGGCCGCGGCGCGGGATGCGATCGGCCGCCTCGGCGTCACCCTCGAGGAAGGCGCGCGGGTGGCGGAGGTCCATGCGGGCGAACTCAGCCTCGAGGATGGCCGCCGCGAACCCTTCGACAGCCTCTACTGGTGCACGGCGGCGGCGGCCGCGCCCTGGATAAAGGCCAGCGGGCTCGCCGTGGACGAGCGCGGGTTCCTCGCCGTCGACGACACGCTGCGCAGCGTGGATGACGAGCGGGTCTTCGGCGCCGGTGACATCGCCACCCAGGTTGAGCATCCGCGGCCCAAGGCGGGCGTGTACGCGGTGCGCCAGGGGCCGGCCCTTGCCCACAACCTGCGCGCCAGTCTCACCGGCGGCACCCTGCGCGAGCACCGGCCGCAGCAGCGTTTCCTCTCGCTCCTGTCCCTGGGCGAACAGCGCGCCACGGCGGACCGCGGCCCCTTCAGCGCCACCGGGGCCTGGGTCTGGCGCTGGAAGGACCATATCGATCGCTCCTTCATGCGCCGCTTCAGCGAGCTGCCGCGGATGCAGGCCGCTGACCGCGGCGCCACCCCGGCCCAGGCGCCCTGCGGCGGCTGCGGCGCCAAGGTCGGCGGCGACCCGCTCGCCGAGGCGCTGGCGGCCCTGCGCGGGGATTTCCCGGCCCACTGCCTGCCCGGCGGCGGCGCCGCGGAGGACGCCGCGGCGCTGCCCGCCGTGAACGGCACCCTGCTGCAGAGCCTGGATACGCTGCGCGGCCTGGTCGACGACCCCTGGCTCATGGGCAGGATTGCCGCCCAGCACGCCCTCAACGACCTGTACGCGAGCGGCGCCCGGCCGCGGGCGGCCCTCGCCGCCATCACCCTGCCCTTTGCGGCGGCCAGCGTGCAGGCGCGGGACCTCCGCCAGGTCCTCGCCGGCGCGCTGACGGCCCTTGCAGAGGCGGACTGCGTGCTCCTCGGCGGTCACAGCCTGCAGGGGCCGGAGTGGCAGCTGGGGTTTGCGGTGACCGGCGAGGCGGCAGCCGGTGAAGTGCTGCGCAAGCGCGGCGCCCGGGCGGGCGATGTGCTTCTGCTCACCCGCCCCCTCGGCGTCGGCGTGCTGTTCGCGGCGCACATGCAGCTCGCCGCCGACGGGCGGGATATCGATCGCGCCCTGGCGCGCATGGGCGCGAGCCAGGCCGCTGCCCTGGACGCCGCCCTTGCCGGCGGCGCTCGTGCGGCCACGGACGTCACCGGCTTCGGCCTCGCCGGCCACCTCTGCGAGATGCTCGGCGACGAACTGGGCGCGACCCTGGACCTCGCCGCGCTGCCCGTGCTGCCCGGCGCCGAGGCCGCGATCGCCGCCGGGCTGCGCAGCACGGCGGCCCCGGCCAATCTCGCCGCCTGGGGTGCCCGGGTGCTGGGCACGGGGGACCCGGTGCGGCAGCAGCTCCTGTTCGACCCGCAGACCGCCGGCGGCCTGCTCCTGGCCCTGCCGCCCGCGGGGGTACCCGATGCACGGCGTGTGCTGGAGGCCGCGGGCCTTGAAGCGGCGGTGATCGGGGAATGCGTGGCGGCGGAGCCGGGGGCGATCCGGCTGCTCAGCGCCAGCTGAGCGGCACCTGGTTGGCCGGCGCCCGGCTCTCGGCGAAGAACCAGGTCTCGACCGCGTAGCGCGGGCGGCTGAAGTGAGCCCGGTACTGCGTGCGATGCAGGAAGAAGTGGTCGAAGAACAGGGCGTCACCGGCGGCAAAGCGGGGGCTTTGCCAGGGCGGGAGTTCCCGTTTCACGAAAGCCGGGCTGACGCTCCAGTCGAAGGTGCCCTCGCCGTCGCGCAGCAGGTCGTCGATGCGCGCGGGTACGATGTCGAGGCCCGGCGCGCCCGTGTCGGCGCCGCAGTCGGTCAGGGGCAGCCAGAGGTTGATGCTCTGGATTCCCGCGCCCATGAAGGCGCCGTCCTGGTGCCAGCCGGCTTCCTCCACCTCCAGGTGGCTGCGGCGCAGCACCCATTTCTTCACCGACAGGCAGGGCCGGTCATCCAGGCACTGTGACGCGAGGACATCCAGTCCCAGGCTCTCGTAGAGGGCGAGCAGGTGCTCTGCGATGGCGGGCGCCTCGGCACACATGGCGGACCCTGAGCTGCGGTGGAAGGCCCTCGAGGTGGCGAGCTCCCGCGCGGGCATGACCTCGAGCAGCGCCGGCGGTGGGTCGAACCAGGGGGTGCCCTGCTTTCCGCCGGCGGAAAGCACCGCGTCGATGGCCGCGCGCAGCGGCGCATGGTGGGCCCCGGGCAGCAGGCCGCGCACCAGCAGCGCACCGCTGTCGGCGATGGCCTCGCGGAGCAGCGGCCCGGTCAGCGCAGCGGCCGGCACCTCTGGGACGCTCGTCGCGGTCACCCGCGCGGGGCTCGGTGCCGGCTCCGGCGGCGGCGGGAAGGCGCGGGCAGCGAGGATGCGCGCATCCAGCCGCGCCCGGCTGGCGGCCGCGTCGGGCAGGCTGTCGGGGGCGATCGCCGTATCCATGGCGCCAGTCTAGGGGCGCGCCCGCGAAGGTGCCAGCTTTCTGCGGGCGGGCGCCGGTGGGACGGGAAAGCCGGGCTCCTGCTCCGGTCGCTGCGGCTTACGGGGAGGCTCCTGTTCAGGCGCTGCAGCGACAGTCCAGGGGGGCGGCGGCCCGGCAGGCGGCAATCCGGCCGAGCAGGGCCTGGGTATAGCGTCGGTAGTGCTCGATACCCCTGTCGATCAGGACCTCGAGCGCGCGCTCGCCGTGCTCCATGGCGACGTCCAGCTCCCGCTCGTCACCGCCCAGCCGGTGGATGTTGCAGGCGAGTTCCGCCAGGTTTATCTCGACCTCGGCCCATTTCGCGGGAAGCCGGTCCCGGCTGTAGACCGCCTGCGCGGCGTTGAAGGCGGACCGCGCCGCCCGGAGGCGGTCGACGCTGTGCTCCAGGTCGCCGAGGATCGCCTCAGTGACCGCGAGGTTGTTCTGGACCATTGCCCAGGACAGCGGCGCGCCGCTACGGGGCAGCTTATCCAGCGCCAGCGTGCAACGGCGCCGCGCCTCGAGCACCTTGTCGCGGCCCGCACTGCCGAGGCGGATACCGTGCTGGTAGAGCGCGAGGCAGTAATTCTGCTGGGTGATCGCCCAGTCGACGGGCTGGACCTCCGGGTTGAGCACCTCCAGGGCGGCTGCGGACGCTTCGATGGAGCGCTCGAAGAAGTCGCCGGGCCGGCCCTCGGCACCGAGCTCGCCCAGGCGTTCGAACAGGACGGCGAGATTGCGCCGGGACAGGGCCCAGAGCTGGGGCGTCAGCTGCCGGTCAAGGAGGTCGCCGCCGGCTTCCAGGTCCTCGCGGGCGGCGCCGAGGAGTTCGAGGGCGCCGGCCCGGTCGCCGGCAAAGCGGTGCAGGCGGATGCGTGCCGAGGCCCGATTTATGCGGGCCACGGCCCAGTCGAGGGGAAACAGGGCTTTCGGGCGCGCTTCCACCGCATCGGTGCAGGCGCGCTCCGCGGCCCGGTAACGCTCGACGTCGTCGTCCACGTCGCCGAGCAGGCGCTCCTCGTAGCAGAGCTGGTTGGCGACCATGGCGAAGCGACGCGGGTCCAGCGAGGGGTCGATGCGGCGGCGCAGATTGCGCAGCGACACCGCGGAGGCGCGGATCCAGTCCAGCGATACGGCGAAGGCGCGGGACGCCTCGGCCTGCAGCTGCCGGCGCCGTTGGCTTTCCGGCGCCATGAGGGCCAGCATCATCGCCTTCAGGTCGGCCAGCGCCGCCTCGGGCCGGTCCAGGGGCACGGGGACTTCCACCCGCGCCTCTTCCACCCGTATCGGCTTGCCGGAGACACCGACGGTCGCGCTGGCCAGGCCCGAGCGGTTGCTGACGATGCGCACCCGCGCCTTGCCGTCGCGGACACTGCCCCAGAGCAATGCCTCGGCGTCCCGGCGCTGGAGGATCCGGCGGGCGCGCGCGCGGATCGCCTGTTCCCGTTCCTCGATGGCACCCACGCCGTCCGGGTCGAAGCGCCGGCAGCTGCGGAACACGGTGAGGTAGGGTGCCAGCGCCGGATCACTGCGCAGGGAACGTGAGAGCAGGGCACCCGCGACGTCGTCCCGATCACCCGGGAAGCCCGCGATCACTACGCCCAGCCGGTCCTCCTGCGTCGCGGATGTCTGCAGCCATTCGCCCAGGCTGCAGCGGGCCTCGGAAACGACGGGCAGCTCCCGGAAGATGAGCACCCCGGCGGCGACCGCGAGCAGCCCCAGGACGACGGGCACGAGGAGGCGGCGGGGGCGCGGCCGTGGCGGATCCCCGTCCGGTGCTGACGCCGGGTCGTCGTCGACCGCCTGGTAGAGCGTTTCTGCCGGGACACCCAGCGCCCCGGCGACCCGCTCGATGCTGCGCGCATCCACGCGCTGTTCGCGGAAGATGCGGCTGACCAGGTCCCGCGGCGCCTGCTCCAGTTCCTCCAGGTCGGCGATCCGGTTGGCGAGGGCGATCTGCGTCTTTTTCTCGAGGTCGCTGTTGGCGAGGGCGTGCTCCAGCCGGGTCCGGGACGCCCGCACGCCCCGGCGCTTCGTTTCCCGTCCGTTCTTCCCCGTGCTGTCGTCGCCGGCGCGCCCCATGGCTTCGTTCTTCTTCCGGTGCGATCAGGGCAGAGCCTAGCGGGAAAATCTGCGCCTTGTCTCGGCTTCTCCTCATTTCTGCCGATTTCGCGCGACGCATTCCGCCCGCCGGTCGGGCAGCCTCAATCCCCGGGGTGAGCGGTTCGAGGGGCCCCGGGCCCCCGGCTGGTGCCCGAGACGCGGGTGACGACGACAGACGACGAAAAGGGAGGAACAGACCAGTGAAGAGATTCGACGATAGCTGCCTGGCGCGGTTGCCCACCCTGCTCCTATGCGGCGCCCTGGCGCTTGCCGCGCCGGCCATGGCCCGCGCCGGCTTTCTCGACAAGCTAAAAGAGCAGGCCAGGAAAGCCGTAGAAGAGGTGGTGGACGAAACCCGGGAGACCGGCGAGGCGGCGGTCGCGGAAGCGGTCGGTGGCGGCGCGACGCCGGTTACGAAACCGTCCGGAGGAACGGCGGGCGCGGTCACCGCGACCGGGGGCGGACCAGCCGGGTCGCCGTCCGATGGCGAATGGCAGGGACAGCTCTCGCCCGCCGGCAAGAAGACCATCGGTTCCCATGGCAGCCTGCGGATCACCCTCGCGGGGGCGACGAAGCTCCTGCGCTACTCGGGGGGCACCGGGGACTGCGTGGCCGAGCTCGAGGGGGACGGGGGGGACTACAGCGCCCGTTTCCTCACCGGGCAAAGCCGCTGCGGCAGCCGGGCCTCGCTGCGCTTCGGCGGTGACGGGCAGGCGCGCCTGCACTGGGAAGACGCCCCGGGCATGAAAGCGGGGGAGCGGGTCTACGACGGCAAGCTGGAACGCCGCACCCGGGCCTGGCCGCGCAAGGCGTGGAGCCTCGCCGCGGAGCGCCGGAAGGACTACGACGTGGTCGATTTCTTCCTGGGCATGAACTATGAGGATGCGCTGGCCCGGATCGACCGCGAGCCGGAAATGACCCACGAATGGCGCATGATCTCGACCGCCAATGGCAAGGGGTCGCTGTCGCTGGTCCAGGTCGTCGAGAAAAAAGCCGGGAAGAACGGTAGCCGCCCCGCCGAATCACTGTCACTCCAGTTCGAGGCGCAGTCACCGGCCGAAATGGCGGTGGCGCAGGACCCGGCCGTGCTCGCCCGCCGCGAGGAAATCGACACCCTGGTCCGCGAAAGAGCGCAGCAGGAGCGCGCCATTCGCGAGGAGTACCGTGCCGCAAGCCGACGTACAGGCTCGCGAAACGGGCAGGAAGAGCTGGCCGCCCGGCGCGCCAGCCTGGCACAAGAGCGGCAGGCGAAGCTGGATGCGCTGCCCGCGGTCCCGGACAAGCCGCCACTGCGGCCCGAGGGGGCCGATGCCGAGCTGGTCTTCATCGGCCGCGAGCTGACCTTCCCGCGCGGTGCGCGGCCCCACATCGACAAGGTCACTGATGCGCTGGTCAGCAAGTACGGACCGCCGTCCGTGCGCACGGACAACCGGCTCGCCCTGCAGTGGGCCTTTACCGCGGAAGGCGAGCGCATCGCCGACGCGGCGGGCGGCGCCTGCGACGTCGTCACCCCGGCCGCGCGCCAGGACCACAGCGGCGAGGTCCCCTACTACGGGCTCGCGCCGCGCTGGGTCGCGCCGGGCTGCGGCTTCACCGTGGCCGTCGACCTGAAGCCCCGCGATGACGGCGGCGTGTACAGCATGCGCTTCGCCGTCTATGACCAGCGGCGCCTGCTCGGCGACAACTGGTACCGGACCGTGCGCCTCACGCAAGCGACCGTCGAGGCGGAGAAAGCCGCGCAGGAGGCCGCGAAATCCGTGGATGCCCCGGACCTGTAGGCGGCGTGGCGGGCTGCGACGTCAGCGGGAGAGGAACTCCCGGATGCGCTCCCGGTAGCTGCGGCTGACCTTGAGCTGCGCACCGCCCTCGAGGTTGAGGAGAAATTCGCCGTTGTCGAGGGTCTGCGCGCCGGTGATGCAGCCGGTGTTGACCAGGGTCGACCGGTGCACGCGCAGGAACACGGCGGGGTTCAGCATGCCCTCGAGCTGCTTCATGGTGATGCGCATGATATGCGTCTCGCCGCCGGCGTGGATGCACATGTAATCGCCGGCGGCATCGACCCAGCGAATGTCGACGACGCGGATGAAGCGGATGTCGTTGCCGTCCTTGATGGTGATTTTCTCGGGCCAGCTCTCCGGGCCATCGCCCTCGAGCATGCCCTCGACGCCGCTCGCGCTCTCGCCGGTCATGCTCATCACCAGCTTCACGAGCTTCTCCTTGCTCTCGCTGCTCGCCTGCTGGTCCCGGTGCGCCACGGCGCGCTCGACGGCCTCGTGCAGGCGGTCGTCGTCGATGGGCTTGAGCACGTAGTCGACGGCGTGCACGCGGAAGGCTTCCACGGCGTACTCGTCGTAGGCGGTGACGAAGACCACCAGGGGCATGGCGTCGCCCTGGAGCTCGTTGACGACCTGGAAGCCATCCATGCCCGGCATCTGGATATCCAGGAACACGAGGTCCGGCGCGTGCTGCGCGATGGCGACGAGGGCTTCCTCGCCGTTGGCGCACTCGGCCACCACGTCCACCTGGGGCAGTTGCTGCAGGCGCACGGCGAGGCCGCGGCGGGCCAGGCTCTCGTCGTCGACAATGATGGCGGTGAGCGTGTTCATGGTTTCTGATCCCCCGGGATACTGCGCTCGACGGGCAGGGTAATGGTAATGGTGAGCCCGTGCGGCTCCGTCGTCGACAGCCGGAAGGACTGCCGGTCGCCGTAGAGCTGCTTCAGGCGCTCGCGGATGTTGACCAGGCCGACACCGCCGCCCTTCGGCAGTCGGCCGTTGCGCAGGTCCAGCCCCGGGCCGTCATCGGCCACTTCCAGCTGCAGCTCGCCGCCTGTGATGCTCGCGGAGACACCGATGCTGCCGCCGCCGACGGACTGGGCGATGGCGTACTTGATGGAGTTCTCGACAACGGGCTGCAGCAGCAGGCTCGGGATCAGCGCGTCGGCGGCCCTGCGGTCGATGTTGAAGTGCAGGGTCAGCCGGTCGCCGAAGCGGACCTGCTCGATGTCGAGATAGAGCTTCAAGGCGTCGACTTCCTCGGCCACGGTGACCCGCTGCATCGGGTCGTTGTCCAGCGAGTAGCGGAGGAAGCGCGACAGGCGCATGACCATGTCGTTGGCGAGCTTCGTGTCCCGATCGAGGATGAGCGTGGAGATGGCGTTCAGCGTGTTGAAGAGGAAATGCGGGTTGAGCTGGTAGCGCAGCATCTTGAGCTGCGCGTCCTGGGCCATGCTCATGGCCTTGAGGCTGCGCTGCTTCTCCTCCTGGGCGAGGAGGTAGTACTTGATGCCGAAGTAGAGCGCGCTCCATACCAGCATGACCCAGAAGGCCGAGATCGAGCCGCTGAAGTAGGACAGGAATTCGCTCTTCCCGGTGTCCTGGGCGGCGTGCTCCTTGGGGAAGGCGCTGGCGAAAATCGTCGCCCGGCAGGCCATCCAGGACGCACCGGCGCACCAGGACCCGGCCAGGATGGCAAAGACGCGGCGCCCCAGGGAGGCCTCCCAGGTCAGCCGGTAGAGCCAGCGCAGGGCGAGGGTGATCAGCATGCCGATGCCCGACACCACCGGCAGGTACCAGGTGTAGTTCTCCGGTGGCTCCCCCCAGACCAGGACCCCGAGGTAGAACGACATCGCCCAGCCGCTCCAGCCGATGAGCTGAAGCACCCAGAAAAGGCGGCGCTTGTCCTGCAGGAGGTCGTCCAGGGTCATGCAGCCATTATAGGGTCCTGTCCCTCCCGCGCGGCGTTTTCATCGCAGTTTCATCGCAATAGCGGGGCTGTTCGACGCAAGAGCGCCTCTCAGGGCGCCCCCTCGCCGCCGGCTGCGAACGCCCTGAGCGCCTCGCCGCTCAGCCGGTAGACGGTCCACTCGTCCATGGGGACGGCCCCCGCGGCGCGGTAGAAGTCGATGGCCGGCTCGTTCCAGTCGAGCACCATCCACTCGAAGCGGCCGCAGCCCTCGGCCACGGCGATAGCGGCCAGGTGCCGGAGCAGGGCCAGCCCCACCCCGCGGCCACGAAGCGCCGGATCCACGAAGAGGTCCTCGAGGTAGAGGCCGTGCCGGCCGAGCCAGGTCGAGTAGTTGTAGAAATAGACCGCGAAGCCTGCCGGCACACCGTCGAGCTCGGCCATGATGCCGAAGACCTTCGGCTCGTCGGCGAACAGGGTGCGCTCGAGGTGTGCCTCGGTGGCCTCTACGGCGTCGGGCTCGCGCTCGTACTCCGCGAGGCCCTGGATGAAGGCGAGGATGCGGCTGCAGTCCGCCGGCTCTGCCGGTCGCAGCGTCAGCTGTGCCATGGTCGCGCCCTCCCTGGTTGTGGTGTCTAGTCCCGGTCCCAGTAGCGCGTCATCTCGAGGTAGAGGAAGGACGCGGTCCAGGTGATGAGGACCTGGCCGACCAGGGATTCGAGGCCGGTTTCAGCCGCGGCATGATGATCGTGAAGCGGTAGAGAAACTCGTAGTGAATCACCACCACGAGGGCGATCACGCCGCTGAGCAGGAGGAAGACTTTCAGCATGTCGGGGTCCGGGACTGTGCCGCACAGTTTACGCGGGCTCACGGTCGCTGACACCCGGCGCGGCCCCGCTACTGTCCCGCGACCTCCGGGTAGAGGGCTGCCAGGCGCGCCAGCAGCGCATTGCCGGCGCCCGTGGGTATGCGCGTGTCGGCGAGGGCGCGCTGCAGCGTCTCGACGATGCTGTTGAACTGCGCGCGGGTGATGTCCATGCCGCGGTGGGTGGCCGCCATGCTGTCACCGCTGTACTCGCAGGGGCCGTCACTCAGCTCGCACAGGTGTTCGATGAACTTTTCCCGGAAACGCTCGATATCCGTGTTGCGGAAGAGCGGCAGTGAGCGTTCGTTGTCCGCGAGGTGATAGAGGAAGCGGTCGACGATCGCCTCGATGCCCGCTTCCCCGCCGAGGCGCGCATAGAGAGTGCGGTCCGACGGCGGCGCGCCGCCGGCACAGGCGGCGAGCAGGGCGGCGGCCAGCAGGACCGGCAGGCGGCGGCCGCTCACCGGCTCACCTGCAGGGACAGGTACCAGCCGCGCTGGTCGCGCAGGCCCGCGATATCGCCGAGGTCCGCCCAGGCGGCCACCACGGAGAGGCGCTTGTTCGGAAACCAGCCGACGAAGAGGTCGGCCCAGGCGTCCTCGCGCACGGCGGCCAGGTTGTCCGGCTTCTGCCGGTACTCGGCCCCGACCACCCAGTGCCGGTCGAGGAACAGCCCCGCGGAGGCCTCCAGCAGCAGCTCGTGGTCACCGCCCCCGCCGCCGAAGCCGAGCAGCCCGGCCTGGTTGGCCTCCGAGGCGCGCAGCGTGACGTTGGTGAACAGGTTGCGCCCGGCCACGGCATCCAGCCAGAGCCGGCTGGCGGCGACCCAGGCGTCGACGCCCGTGTCGTCGGCGGCCCCGAGCGCCTCGGGGACGGCAAAGTCGCGGTTGTGCTTGAGCTGCACGCCGGCCGTGAGGGCCGGCAGTCCCGGGTAGAGCAGGTCACCGGCGAAGCGCCATTTCGCCGAGAACACGTCCTGGTCGATGGTGAGGTTGAGCGGTGCCACGCGCAGCGACTGCCGGGCGTAACCCAGCTCGAAACGATTGCCGACGCCCACGCTCGCGCCGGCCACGGTGAGATCGAAGTCGTCGACGCTGACCCGCGTGACGCCCGCGCCGCCGCCCCATTCTCCGGCCTCGCCATAGCCGGCGATGACGGCCCAGGGCACGATACCGCCCCCGGCCTGCCCTTCCAGCTGCCAGGCGCCGCCGGTAGCCAGCAGCCTGCCCTGGGCGAGCGCCGGGCCGGCCGCCAGCAGCAGGGCGGCGCAGCACAGGCGGCGATCAGCCATTGGCGAGGTGCTCCAGCGCCGCCACCTGGGCCGGCGGCGCGTCGAGCCACGCGGCGAGCGCGGTCGCCGTCATGGGCCGGGCGAGGAAGTAACCCTGCAGCACATCGCAGCCCATGGCGTGCAGGTGGTTGACGATTTCCATGTTCTCCACGCCTTCGGCGACGACGGAAAGGCCGAGATGGTGGGCCATGTCGATGGTCGAGGCAACGATCTGCCGGTCTTCGCTGCGGTCGCCGAGGGGCTGCACCAGGCTGCGGTCGATCTTGAGCTCCCGGGCGGGCAGCGCCCGCAGCTGGCCGAGGGAGGAAAAGCCCGTGCCGAAGTCGTCGATGGACAGGGTGATACCCGCCGCGTCCAGGCGCAGCAGGTGCCCGCGGGCAAGCTCCAGGTCCTCGACCATCGCGGTCTCCGTGATCTCGAGGACCACGGCACGCGGCGGCAGGCCGCTCTCCCGGACCCGGTCGATGACGTCATCGATGAACCGGGACTGGAGGATATCGATACCCGACAGGTTGACGCTGACGGCCAGCTCGCCGCCGTGCTCACGCAGCATCGTCAGGTCCTCGAGGCTCGCCGCGAGCACGGCCTCGCTGATACCGGTGATCATGCCCGTCTGCTCCGCGATGGGGATGAACTCGTCGGGGAAGACCGGTCCGAGTTCATCGTCCTGCCAGCGGACGAGCGCCTCGCAGCCGGTGATGCGTGCCGCGCGGAGCGAGAACTTGGGCTGGTAAAGCAGCTCGAAGGCGCCGGCCTCGACGGCGTCCCGGAGCCGGTTGGCGACGCGGATCTGCCGCAGGTGCGCCTCGTCCTGGCCGACCTGGTAGACGGTGAAGCGCTCGGCGCCGCGGCGGGCCCGGGACAGGGCGATCTGCGCGCGGCGCAGGAGCTCGTCGAAGCTGGCCCCGTGCTGGGGGTAGAAGACGCAACCGAAGCGCGGCTCGAGCACCACGGGGACGCCCGCGACCTCGAGCGGGTCGGCAAAGGCGGCGAGCAGCTTGTCCAGGGCAGGTTCCAGCCCGGCGGGATCGAGATCGTCGAGGAACAGCAGGAGCTGGTTGTCGCCCACGCGGCCTGCCAGGTCGCCCCGCCGCAGCGAGCGCCGCAGCCGGTCCGCCGCTTCCCGCAGGCAGTGGTCGCTGAAGTCGCCGCCGTAGAGGTCCGTGAGGTCGGCGAGATTGCCGAGCTCCATGAGCGCCATGCCGAAGCGGCCACCCGGTGCGCGCTGCCGGTCCCCACCCTCGAACATCGCACTGATGTAGTTGCGGTTCGGCAGCTGTGTCAGCAGGTCGTGCTGCGCCTGGTGCACGATGCGCGCCTCGCGCTCGGCCACCGTGTCCTGCATGCTGTTGAGGGTCTGCGCCAGCAGGTCGAACTCCGTGCCGGAGGCGATCTCCGTACGGGTCGTGTAGTCGCCCTCGGAGATGCGCTCGGCGAAGCGCGCCAGCTTGCGGATCGGCCGGGTCACGGAGCGCGCGGCGAACAGGGCGATGAGCCCCGCCAGCAGCAGGGCGAGGGCACCGATGGCGACCAACTGCAGGCGGAGCCGCCGGAAGTCGGCGAGGGCGGCATCCAGGGAGACCGTGAGCAGTGCCTCTGCCGTGCCGCCCGCGTCGGTCGCGAGGGGAACCGTACGCGTCAGCCAGCGCGCCTTGCGCAGCGAGGCCGCCAGCGCCGGAGCCCCGGCCCCATCGGGCGCCAGCGCGGGCGGGAGCGTCGCCAGGGTACTGCTGCCGTCGGCGAACAGGACGATGTCTGCGCCCGTGAGCCCGCGCAACTCGAGGAGGAGGTTGTTGTCGACGAGGCGGCCGACGCCGACCCAGCCGATCAGGTCGGGGGCCTCCACGGGCAGCAGGACCGTATCGAAGACCCGGCTGTCGAGGACGAGGCGCGCGCTGCGGGCGCCTTCTGCGCCGACCACCGTCGCCCGGAGTGCGGCGAGCACCGGCGCCAGCTCGTGGGTGCTCAGGGCGACCGAGCCGTCCGGCCCCAGGAGCACGGCGAGGTCCGCATCCACCCGGTCGGCATGGTTGGCCAGGGCGCTGGCCATGGTCCGCCGATCGCCGCTGGCAATGGCTTCCTTGAAGCCGAAGTCCTGCGCCAGGACGGCGCCGCGCTCCCGGAGCTGCTCCCGCTCGCGGAGCAGCAGCTGCAGGAATACCCGCTCCACCGTGGCCAGCTCGCTCCTGAGCAGCGATTCGGCACTTGTGTTCGCGGCCCGCAGGGCGGCGAGGGTGGTCGCGAGCAGCGTGGCGGCCAGCAGCGCGAGGAGAAGCAGCAGCAGGCGCGCGCGGAAACTAGTCCGCATCGTCACCGCCAAAACCGCGCAGCAGCCGCTCCAGGGTGTCGCTGCTGCGCGCCGTTTGCGGGTCTTCCCAGGCAAAGGGCAGCTGCACGCGCACGGGCGCCTGGCCGGCCCGCTGGGCTGCCGTGAGGGCTACGCTGCGCGGAGCGTCGGCGAGCGGGTGCCAGAGCTCCAGGGCCGGTCGCTCGGCGGGCAGCTGGTCGCCATCGACGATGGCCACACCGTTGCCGTCGGTCACGGTCGCCAGCGGGTCGCCGGTCACCAGGATGTAGCCTTTCATGTTGTCGTGGATGTTGCAGCCGAGCGTCACCAGGCCTGGCCGCTCGAAGCGCACGGGCGGCGCGTCGTTGGCCTCGTAGAGCTTCAGCTCGAAGGTCTTCGCGGCCGAGAAGGAGTAGACGTGGTGGCGGGTGTCGTCGCTGTTCGGGAAGCGAACGAGGGCGCCGGGGCGAACGATGGTCACGAAGGGGTCGAAGCGCTTGTCGCGCTGGTCGACGAGCGCGGTCTCTGCGCCAGCCTGCCCGTCCTCGTTACCCGGCAGCGACAGGATCGCATAGGGCATCGGTTCGCCGTCGGCACCCAGGACCTCGACGACGACGGGCGCGGCGAGGGAAACCGGGCTGCAAAGCACCAACAGCGCGAGCCAAGCCCGGCGGCCCGCCGCTATCATCCATCGAGCAGGCAAATGACGCCCCCTTTAAGCAAGGCCGCGGAGAAAGGCCTCGAGTGTAGCGAATTCGTCCCGGCACGCCATGCTGGCTTGCCGCCGAATGTGACCCGGATCAGAGTTTCGTCCTCCTGAGGCCACTGGCAGGCCTCCCGGTACCGTGCCATGCTCGGGGACTGGACAGCTACTGGGAGCACAGCAATGGAAATCCTGGAAATCGAGGAGAGGCAGCAGCTTCAGCGCGAGGCGGCCGCCGCCCGGCTGCGCGCCCTTGCCGATGCGCTGGAGCGCCATAACGGCCTGACCCTCGAGCGCAATGGCAAGCGCATCGAGGTGCGCGTGCCCGACCGGGTCGAGCTGGAGGTCGAGGTCGAGGTGGCGGATGACGGCGGCAGTATCGAGATCGAGGTGAGCTGGTAGCGCACTACCGTCGGTCCGGCAGCGCTGCATCTTGCCCCGCGCACGGAGCGTCCCGCAAACTGCGGGCAAACAAAATAAGGAGGAAAACCCATGGTGACGATCCCGTCTGCACTCACGACCCTTCAGCCCGCGACCAGCGCAGCGTGGCAGCGCGCCCTCGACGTCGTCCTGCCCCTGAGCGACGAGCGGCTGCTCGCACTGGCCAGGGAACGGCTGCAGGCCGCGCAGCAGCGCCAGCTCTGCGAGGCGCCCGGGGATTGTAGTGACGTGGAGCGGCAGGTCATCGCCCTGGCTGACCAGTTCGCCGTCGATGTGAACGGCATCAGCGAGGCGCAGATCGCCGCGCTGAACGAGGCTATCGGCGCCGGAACGGTGAATGCCCTGGTCAACGGGCTCTACCTCATCGATATGGGGCTGCGCCTCGAGCAGGTCGTCCCCGTGCTGCTGCCCGCTTCCGGGGAGGCCCCCGCGGCGGCCGCACCGGGCGCCGCGTCGCAGCCCGCGGAGGACCGCGACGCGCTGATCGCCGATACCATCGCCGCTTTCGCCGCTGCCGCCGTGCTGGCCGACGGCATCGACGCGGTCACCAGCGAACTCGTTCGCCTGCGTTGCGCCCAGGTCCATCACTGCCGCCTCTGCGGCTCCCTGCGCCAGCGCAGCGCGCTCGATGAGGGCTTCGACGAGGACATGGCGGGCCGCATCGCCCGCTACGAGCAGGGCGGCTTCAGTGAAGCGCAGACGGCGGCGCTGCGCCTGGTCGATACGCTGATCCTGTTCCCTGCCGATGCCGGCGCGGACCTCAGGGCCGAGCTGGAACGGCACTACACGCCCGGCCAGGTTGCCGAGCTCTGCTTCGACGTCGTCAAGTGGAGCCAGCAGAAGGCGCTGGTAGCGACCCATATCGACGCGCCGCCGTGGGAGGGCATCCACGTCCTCGACTTCGACGGGGACGGGCATCCGCTGTTCGAGGGCCCGCTGGCAAGCGTCAACCAGCTTTAGGCCGATTTGCCGGGGACAGGGTCTCTTTCCCGGCATCCACGCCAGCACAATTGTCAGCCCCGGGGGGGTGGTGGCATGCTTACCGGGGCTGGCGGGCACCGCCTGCACGGTCGACCCCGTCACGGTGGCCCCTACCGGCCCCTTAACAGAACAGCTGAGAACGAATTGAGAACGGATAAGGACAAGTACCCGATGGCCTACGAAACGATCGACGGCAACAAGTACGAGAAAGAACTCCTCGACCTGGCGCGGCACCACACCACCGGTGCCGGTGAGGGCAAGCTGTCGAAAGACGAGGTCGAGGACCTGTTCGAGTCTGCGCATGACGGTCCCGGCGTCACCGACACGGAAAAGGCGACGCTCGCCTATATCCGCCAGCACTTCGAGTTCACCGATGCCGCGGCAAAGGATTTCGACGAAGCCTTCGCCAAACTCTGAGGTAACCCACCATGCCCCTGGCCACTACCGCCCCGCTGACCCGGGGCGGCGCCCCTCACCGTGCGACCATCTTCGCCCTCTGCCTGCTGGCCATCACGGCCTGCGACGACAGCAATACAATAGCGATCGAACCGCCGCCGCCCCCCGAGCCCGAATTCCTGCCGGTCGCGGAGCCGGCCGTGGAGTCACCGCCGGCGATCGGCGAACCCGTGCTGATCAGTACCAGCTTCGACCTGGCAGGGCAGGGCTACGTGCAGGAGGAATTTTTCCTGAGCGGCACGGCCAGTGCCTTTACGAATCTCAACGAGCTGGGCAGCGACGGCTACTGGGAGGCCGAGCCCGCGGCGACCGCGGATTACCGCACCCGCGTGCTGGTCTACCGCCCGGCCGACGCCGCGGACTTCAGCGGGACCGCCGTGGTCGAATGGCTGAATGTCACCAACGGCTTCGACGTGCCGGCAGGCTGGGGCGTCGGCCACGTGGAAGCGCTGCGCCGCGGCCACGCCTGGGTCAACGTCACCGCGCAGCGCGTCGGTATCGAGGGGCAGGAGGATGCGGTGCTGCCCCTCAACCTGCGCGATGCCGACCCGGAGCGCTACGCGAGCCTGGACCACCCCGGCGACAGCTTCTCCTACGACATCTTCACCCAGGTCACGGCGGCCATCCGCGCAGAAGACGGCGGCGTCCTCGGCGGCCTTCGGGCCGACGTGCTGCTGGCCACGGGCGAGTCGCAGTCCGCCTCGCGGCTGCTCACCTACATCAACGCCATCCAGCCGCTGTACAACGCCTACGACGGCTTCATCGTCGACAGCCGCTACGACAGCAGCCAGCCGCTGGCGCAGGAGCCGCAGGTGGCCATCCCCGCCCCGGAGCGCGTGCTCTTCCGGGACGACCTCGACACCCCGGTGATCAACTTCCAGGCGGAAACGGACGTGATCGCCCTCGGCGCCGTGGACGAGCGGCAGCCGGACAGCGACTTTTTCCGTCTCTGGGAAGTTACCGGCTCTGCCCACAACGACAACTACCAGCTGGTGGCAGGGCGGGACGATGTCGGGGTGGGCGCGGAGAAGGCGCTGGTGGTCGAGAACGACCTGATCCTCGGCATCTTCGCCTGTGACCGGCCGATCAACTCGGGCCCCTACCCCTGGGTCTACATGGCCGCACTCAACGCCCTGGAAAAGTGGGTGCGCAGCGGCGAGGCGGCCCCGGAGGCGGCGCGCATGACGGTCACCGATGACCAGTCGGACTTCCAGTACGACGACGTCGGCAACGTCGTCGGCGGCCTGCGCACGCCCTATGTCGACGCGCCCGCCGGGCGGCTCTCGGGCGAGATCAACGCGGGCCTCGTCGGCTGCCGGCTCTCGGGCACCACCGCGTTGTTCGATGCCGCGACCATGGCTACCCGCTATGTCGATCGCGACGGTTATGTCGCGGCCGTGGCCGAGGCCACCGATGTCGCTGTCGAGGCCGGCTACCTGCTGCCCGAGGATGCCGAGCGCATCAAGGCGGCGGCAGGGCTGCAGTGGGACGCGCTCGGCCCCTGAGGGGACGGCCTCGAGCCTAGCGGTGGCGTGCCCCGGCACCGATCGCGGCAGGTGCAGGATCAGTAGCGGGCAGCCCCTGGCCCCTGCGCCGCGCTGAACCCTGGCTGGCAGCGCTCGCGATGCGCGGCTATATTGGCGCAGGGGCTATATTGGCGCAGGAAAGAAGAAAAGGGGAAGGCATGAAACGTTCAGTGATTAACCGCGCGACTTTCGCCGCGCTCGCATCGTGCTGCCTGCTGCCGGCAGCGAACGCACAGGCACCGTCGCCCGGCAGCGCGACCTTCGACGTCACCTGGTCCGGCGGTGCAGCGGCCGTGCCCGCACTCGGCACCTGGGGCACGGTGGCACTCGCCGTGCTCGTCGCCGTCGCCTGCGCGCGCATCCTGCGCCAGCGCCCGGCGGTGCTGCGCGCGGTCCTGCCCCTGGCGGGTGCGGGGCTGGTGGCGGCCGGTAGCTTCTGGGCCCGGGACATCACCGCCGGCATCGACGTCATTCCTCCCGACGTGGCGGCAGGCAGCTGCAGCGGCACCGCGACCTACACGGGCACCTGGCCCACCCAGCCACCACCGTGCTTCGTCAACAGCTGCGGCCAGCCGGTGACCGTGAGCTATACCCTCGTCAACGGGACCTCCGGTGACGGCGACCCGCTCACCGCGCAGAACTGCACGCTGGACTACTTCTGCGATGCGGCGGATGAGGGGCAGGTGGCTGCCGACGGCGGCAAGGTGCCGAGCGACGGCCAGCCCTACGCCATGGCCTACTGCCTCGAGCAGATCCCGCAGCAGCCGCCGCCCTGATCGCAGCCCGCTGATTCCCCCTTTCCCTGCCCCTCCGCCGGCGGTGGCGTTGCCGCCGCCGTGCTTTGACGCCGGTGCGGTGGTCCGTGGACAATGATCGAGCGCTGATGCCGAAGCCCCACGGGGCGGCATGCTGCCATCAACACCCTGACAGTGCGGCTCGCCGGGCGAGCTAGCGCAGGCGCCCGCAGCCCGTGCTGAAGCGAGGAAAGTGCTTTGGTTCGAGCTCTCCCGATCGTAACGGCCCTTGCCTGTTGCCTGGCGGACAGCCCGGCAGGCGCCGCGGAATCCAGCGAGCCAGGCCTGCTGTTCAACGCCTACGGCACCCTTGGCGCCGTCTACAGCAGCGAAGACCACGCCGACTTTGTCGGCAACCTGTTCCAGGACGAGGGCGCGGGCTACAGCCAGACCGTCAGCCACAAGGTTGACAGCCGCCTCGGCCTGCAGCTCACGGGCCGCCTGAATTCGCGCCTCTCTGCCGTCGTGCAGGTCGTTGTCGAGCAGGAGGCGGACGGTGATTACGGCCCCAGGTTCGAGTGGGCGAACATCCAGTACGAGTTTACGCCCAATGTCACCCTGCGCCTCGGCCGCATGGTGCAGCCGAGCTTCATGGTGTCCGAGTACCGGAAGGTGGGCTTCGCCACGCCGTGGGTACGTCCGCCGGAGGAAGTCTATCGCCTCATACCGGTAACGAACTTCGATGGCATTGAGCTCAGCTACCGCAGCCACTTCGGTGACTACACGAACACGCTCCGCGGCACCTACGGTCGCACCGAGCCGGATTGGGCCGACGGGGAGGTTTCGGGCGAGGACATCCTGACGCTGTCGAACACGCTCGAGTGGGGCGACCTGTCCCTCGTGGCCAGCCTCGGTCGTTACGATCTCAGCATTGAGGCGTTCGATCCCCTCTTCGATGGCGTCGAGCTTGTCGGCCCCCCCGGACAGAGCATTGCCGAGCGCTACCGCGTGGACGAGGAGCCGGTGGCTCTCTTTTCTGTCGGCGGCCGCTACGACCCCGGCCACTGGTTCCTGATGGCAGAGTGGGCCGGCACCTCCACGGAGGCCCTGCTCGGCGACCTGCGTGGTGCCTACGCGACGGCGGGCTATCGTGCCGGCAGCTGGACGCCCTTCGTGAGCATTGCCCGGGCCTGGGCCGCCAACGAGCAGGCCACCCCGCAGCTGCCCACCGGCGCGGTCCCTCCTGGGCTCGAAGGCGTGGTACGGGCCCTCAACACCGAGCTGGAGGACCTCTTCAACCTGCCCATCAAGCAGCGCAGCGTCTCGCTCGGCGCACGCTGGGACTTTGCCAGCAGCATGGCCCTGACCCTGCAATACGATTACATCGACCTGCGCTCCGACTCTTCGGGGGTGTTCACCAATCGCCAGCCGGGCTTCCAGCCGGGCAGGTCCGCCTCGGTCGTGAGCCTCAGCTTCGACTTCGTCTACTGATGAGAGGCCCGGCACACATTCTCCTGACGGCCTGGCTTGCACTGAGCGCGACCGTCGGCGCCGTGCCGGGCCGGGCTGAAGTCGTGGTGGTCGTTTCCCGGGAAAACCCCCTCTCGGCCCTGCCCCGCGCCCACCTCGAGGACCTGTTCCTCGGCCGCTCCGACCGGTTTCCGGATGGTGAGCCCGCGATTCCGCTGGATCTCAGCGAGCGCCTGCCGCCCTATGCAACGTTCTACGAGCGCTACCTGGGCCGCACCCCTCCCCAGATGCGCGCGCACTGGTCCCGGCTGATCTTTACCGGGCGTGGACGTCCGCCCCAGTCGCTGGCGAGCAGCCGGGAGATGGCCGATGCGGTCGCCGCCGATCCGCGAGCCCTGGGCTACCTGCCCGCCTCGGCGATCGACGACCGGCTGCGGGTGGTGGTCGTTGAGTAGCCTCGAGGTGAGCGCCGCTGCCGAGGCGGGCAGGCCCCGGCGGCTGCACCGGCTCACGGACCCCCCCGTGCTGTTCAGCGCCATCGGTGTGCTGATGCTGGCGCTGCTGTGGTTGTTCACCGGGAACAGCATCGATCGGGAGCTGGAAGTCGCGCGACAGTCAACGGGGGAACTGGTCCACGATGTGGCCGATACCTACGAGGCGCAGATCGTGCGCGCCTTGCGGGAGATCGAACAGACCCTGCGCCTCGTTCGCTTCCAGCTGAAGAGCATGCCCGCTGCCGAGGCGCTCGACGCCCTGGGCGCGCGCTCCCTGCTGCCCCCGAGCCTGCTGTTCACGACGCAGGTCGCCGATGCGGCCGGCAGCGTTGTCGCCAGCACGGCGCCGGATGCGACAGGGTCATTGGCCGGGCGCGATGTCTTCCGCCGCGCCCGGGAGACCGGTGACCTCGTCCTGGGCGCACCGCGCCCGGTCGAGGGGACGGGACAGTGGCAGGTGACCCTGGCCCTCCCGGTCACCGGCGAGGACGACACCTTCGCGGGCATTGTCGCGGTCACGGCCGACGCCGACTATCTCGTCAGCGGTTATGACGCGCGCGCCATGGGCGAGGACGGGGTGCTCGGTCTCGTCGGTACCGATGGCGTGTTTCGTGCGCGCCGCAGCGGCGACCGGGTCAGCGCCGGCGAAAGGATCGACCCGGGCCTGCTCGCGCAGGCCCGTGCGGCGGGCGATACGGCACCGGTCCCGGTGCGCGCCACGCCGTGGGACGGTGTCCGCCGCTATCTCGTCGTTCGGGAACTGTTCCGGTTCCCGGTGGCGATCGTCGTCGGCCTGTCCGAGGCCGAGCGATTGGCGCCGGCGCGGGCGCAGCGGGAGGTCTACCTGTGGCGCGCCACCCTGGCCAGCGTGGCGATCATGGTGCCGCTGCTCCTGCTCGGTATCCTCGCCACCCAGCTGCAGCGGGCGCGTGCGCGGATGCTCGAGGAGCGCGTCGCCCATACACGGAGGATGGAGCAGCTCGCCTTCAACGACACGCTCACGGGGCTTCCCAATCGCGCCGCCTTCGGCCATTTACTGTCTCAGGCGGTGCAGCAGTCCCGGCGCTACGGGAACCGCGTGGCCCTGCTCTTTCTCGATCTCGATGGGTTCAAGCAGGTCAACGACTCGCTCGGGCATGATGTCGGTGACGAACTGCTGCGGCAGGTCGCAGACCGGCTGCGCGACTGCCTGCGCGGGAGCGACGTGGTCGCGAGGCTCGGCGGCGACGAGATGGTGGCGCTGCTGCCCGCCGTGGGCGAGCCCGCGCTTGCGGCGGCCGTCGCGGAGAAGCTCCTGGCGGCCATCGCGGCACCCTATGCGCTCGCTGGTCGCGACGTCCGGATCTCCGCCAGCGTCGGCATCGCCGTCTGCCCGGACGACAGCGAGGACGAGCAGACCTTGATGAAGCACGCGGACCATGCAATGTATGCAGCCAAGAAAGCTGGCAAGAACACCTTCCGGTTCTACGGTGACGGCTGATCCGTCCTCCGGCGACTGCCGTTTCAAGCAAGAGGCGACGTGAGATTTCGATGGCACCCGGTCTACAGGCTCTGCGCGAGACGTGTCGCGCTTTCGTGGCCCCCGTGTTTGGCAGGGCACTGACATCGGGCTTGCGCGGCGGCCCGGGGGTTGCGGCTGCATCGGTGTTCCTGGCGCTGTTCTGCCTCGTTGCCGGGGCGCCTGCCGGCGCGGCAGGCGCCTGCGAGGCGTTGCCCTGGGCAGACGAGGCTGCCGCAGGCCAGCTCGAGGCCATTCCCGCCGGTATCGGCGGCGAGCTGGCGGAGGGTGGTGTCGTCGGTCGTCTCATCACGCAGCGCGAGCAGGTCTTCGACCTGTCTGATCCGGCTCAGGATAACCCGCTCTTCCGGCTGGCCAACGGGCTGCACCTGCTCACCCGGGAACAGACGATCCGCGAGCAGCTGCCCTTCCTGCTGGAGGGCGAGGGCTTCGTGCCCCTGGAGCTGGTCGAGGCCGAGCGCCTGCTCCGGTCCGTCGACTGGCTCTACGACGCGCGCGTGGTGCCCGTGCGCCGCTGCGGTGACGTGGTGGATCTCGCGGTGGTCACGCGGGACGTGTGGACCATCCTGCCCACGGTCTCCTTCGACCGCAGCGGCGGCGAATCGAGCTGGTCGCTCGGCATCGAGGACGAGAACCTCCTGGGTCGCGGCGAGACCCTGGGCTTCCTCTTCACTGAGGACGTCGACCGCAGCGGCTATGGGGCCTACTTCTTCGATCCCGCCGTGGCCGGCAGCGCCTGGCGGCTGAATCTCGACGCCGCGGACAACGACGACGGGCACCGCCTGAACCTGCACCTGCGCCATCCCTTCCGCTCCCTCGACGAACGCAGGAGCATGGGCATGCGCCTGGCGGTGGACGAGCGGATCCAGCCGCTCTTCGACGCCGGCGACCGGGTGGTGGAGTTCCGCCAGGAGACCCACAGCGGTGAGCTGCAGCTCGCCGGGTCCACGGGCCGTGCGAGCAGCAACATACGCCGCTGGAACACCGGTCTCGCGTGGTGGGACTACAGCTTCGCGCGGGCGCCCGGCCCGCTGCAGCCCGCAGAGCTCCCCGAGGACCGCAGTGCCGCCTACCCCTTCGTCGGCATCGAGACCATCGAGGACGATTTCGTGCCGATCGCGAACCTGGCGCTCATCGGCCGCCCGCAGGACGTGCACCTGGGCCGGCGCCTGGCGGGCCGTATCGGTTTCTCGCCGGACGCGCTGGGCGCGGATGACGGCCGGCTCATCTTCGAGGCCAGCTGGCGCGATGCCATCCGCCCGCGGGAGTCGATTATCCTCTCGGGCGCGGTGTCGGTGAACGGCGCCGTGACCACCTCGGACGGCGAGGCGGAGAACGTTTTCGTCACCATCGGTACCGAGCTGCACTACCTTCAGACCGACAGCTGGCGTTTCTACGCGGCCCTCGACGGGACCTGGACCGAGGGGCTCACAGACGATAGCCAGCTGCAGCTGGGCGGTGATCTCGGCTTGCGCGGCTACCCGCAACGCTACCAGCAGGGTGACCGCCGCGTGCGGATGCGGGTCGAGGAGCGCTGGTACGCCTCGGGTGAACCGCTGCGCCTGTTCCGCTGGGGTGCCGCGCTCTTCCTGGACGCGGGCCGCGCGTGGTTCCCGGATGACCCGGACGACGAGGAGAATGGCTGGCTGGCGAATGCCGGTATCGGCCTTCGGCTTATGCCCACGCGGCTGCCGACCAGCGGCATGATCCACATCGACCTCGCCGCGCCGCTGCGCACCGGCGGGCGCGGCGTCGATGACCTGCAGCTTTCCGTAACCCTGCGCAGCAGCTTCTGAGGGCCGTGCCTCTCGCGGCGTCGACGATCAGCTGCCGTCTGCGGGCGCCTGCTCGAGGCGGCAGCTCCAGTCGAGATCCTCGAGGAAACCGCCCTTGAGGGTGCTGCGGTTCAGCCGGAAGGTCGTCTGCGGGTATTTTCCCGTCGCCGTCGACCAGGGGTAGGTGAACTGGAAGACGAGCATGCCGGGGGACAGCTTCAGGTCCGCCTCGGTAGTCCGGGCGGCGGGGTCGCCACACCAGGCGGCGCGCACCTGCGCATCCACCACCTGCTTGGAGGCCATGGATTCCCGGGAAAACTGGAATGTGTAGCGGCGGTGGTAGCCCTTGGCCGGGCAGGCGGAGAGGAGCTGGAGGCTGCGCTCCACCTCGTAGTCATTCTCGATATGCTTGCGCGCCTGGGCAAGATAGCCCGCGAGCGGTTCGTCGCAGACGTAGCTGATCAGCTCCGTCTCGCCGCCACAACCCGCGAGCAGGGCGAGCAGGGAGACTACAAGGGTTCTTTTCACGCGGCCCCTCTTCCGGCGGGTCCTGGACAGCAGTATTCCTGCCCCTGACCTTAGCACACGGCCGCCCGGCGGGCGCTCATCGCGCCCTGCGGCGCAGCTCAGGCTGGTGCCTCCATCCGGCAGCTACCCCGCCGCCTTGAGTGTCTTCGGAACAACGGTGAGCGAGCCTTCGTCCCAGGACAGCATGGCTTCGCCCTCGCTGATGGTGCATTGCAGGGTCATGCCCGGCTGGAACGCATCGGCGAGGGACTGCATGGCCCCGTCGTCGACCTGCATCACTGTCAGTTTGTCGAGGCGTTCCAGCGCGTCCCGATGGCGCTTCCACCAGACCGGCACGGCCCGGTCGCCGTAGGCGTAGAGCACCACCCGCGCCGCCCGGCCGCAGGCCCGCTTCAGCCGGTCCGGGTCCGGTGTGCCCAGCTCGATCCAGCTGTCGATGGTGCCGTCCAGGTTCTTCAGCCAGAGGTCCGGGTCCCCGTCCGTGCTGATCCCCCGGCCGAAGGCGAGCTGCTCGTCCGCGTGCAGGGCGAAGGCGAGAACCCGGAGCATCAGGCGCGCGCCGGTCTCCGAGGGGTGTCGTGCCAGGGTGAGCGGAAAATCCCGGTAGCGCTGGCGGTCGAGGTCGGCCAGCTGCAGCTTCAGGCGGGAGATGGATGATTTCAGGGCCACGGGGTCGGGTCGCTCTCCGGTTGCGGGCGGTGCGCGTGGGAGCGGTGGAAGCAGCGCTCTGCCAACGCGTTGTTTGTGATCGGCGGGTAGCGGTTTACGATGAGGTCGATTATGCCAGCGAACCGCCTTGTGCGGCGACGCACGGCCGCACGGGACAGCCAGGAAGAGAAACGAGCATGGCGGGCAGGAAGAAATCAGAGCGCAGAACGGCCCGGCCGAAGGACGTCCCGGCCATCGACGGTTTCGACAGGCAGGTCACGGTCGCGCGCTGCTTTTCCGACGAGCAGATGGACGCCCTGGTGCGGGCGGCGGAGGAGGATATCCGCACCGCAACGGTGGGCGGGCAGAAGACGGACCCTTCGATCCGTCGTTCCCAGGTGCACTGGCTCGACCGCGCGAGGTACGACTGGGCGTACCGCAAGGTCTGGCATGCCGTGCAGCAGGTCAACGCCAGCAACTACGGCTTCGACATCACGAAGTTCGAGGGCCGCATGCAGGTAACGCGCTACCACGAGGAGGACCAGGGCCACTACACCTGGCACATGGATGGCGGCAGGAAGACCGCCAATCGAAAGATCAGCCTGTCGGTACAGCTCAGCAACCCCGATGACTACGAAGGCGGCGATATCGGCTTCTTCTACACGAACAAGGAGCAGTTCGCCTCGCGGGAGCGAGGCGCGATCGTCACCTTTCCGAGCTGGGTCATGCACCGGGTCACGCCGGTGACGAAGGGCGTTCGCTACAGCCTCATCGCCTGGATCGTCGGTCCGCGCTGGCGCTAACGGCAGGGCCTGGCCTCTGGGCGGCATCGCTCAGTGAGCATGCCGATTGCGGCACCTCCGGCGCAGGTCAACGTCTGTTACACGACGTCAGTCCCCTCCCGGAGGTGATCGAGGTACTCCCTGAACACCAGCGTTCGGTTTTTCTTACGCGCATCGAGCGGCTGCAGCACAGCGGCCGCTTCGAGAACCCGTAGCGCCTTTGCCGCCGCAGGGCGCGAACAGTCGAGGAGATCCACGGCGCGATTCACCGTGATCAGCGGGTGCTGCGGTAGTAGCTCGAAGAGCCGGAGGCTCAGGACGGTCGCATCCTCTCGTGCGAGCAGCCGCTTACGCCCTTCGCCCACGATGGTGTGCAGGCGGCGAGCTGTGGCGATCGCCTCTTCGGCGACGGCGGCGACGCCCTCCAGGAAGAATCCGAGCCAGCCCTCCCAGTCGCCATCCGAGCGGACCGCGCCAAGTCGGCGGTAGTACTCCTGGCGGTGAACTTTCAGGAACAGGCTCAGGTAAAGGAGCGGGCGCGAGAGCAGGCGCCAGTGGCGCAGGAGCAGCGTGATCAGCAGACGACCCAGGCGACCGTTGCCGTCGAGGTACGGGTGCAGGGTCTCGAACTGCGCGTGCAGGAGTCCCACGCGGACCAGGGGCGGTAGGTCGCTGTCGTCGTGGATGGCGTGCTCGAATTCACTGAGCAGGTCGCCGAGCCGATGCGGCGGGGGCGGGACGAAGCTCGCAGTGCCGGGTCGCGTGCCACCAATCCAGTTCTGCGATCGCCGCACTTCGCCGGGCTGTTTCCCGGCACCTCGCGCCCCTGCCAGCAGCCGTTCGTGAGCTTGTGACAGAAGGCGCATCGATAGCGGCGCGCCGGTGTCGCGGCCCCGTTCCTCCCAGGCGAAGTTCAGCGCATCCAGGTAGCCGCAGACCTCCTCGACGTCGGCATCCACAGGCGCCTTGCCGGAGGCTTCGACCTCGAGCAGGTCCATCAGGGTAGCCTGCGTGCCTTCAATCTGTGCAGACAGCACCGCCTCTTTGCGCACGAAGGCATATACGAACCACTCGACGGAGGGCACGAGATCGCCGGCCAGGTCGAGCAGCCGCAGCTGTTCGCTTGCGCGGGCGAGGAGCTGCGCGAGGTTATCGTCCAGTGCCAGCGGGGGATCGCGTGGTGGCAGCGGGAACGGGATGAAGGCGTTGACCTCCTCTCCCGTCGCGGTGCTTCGCTCGTATTCTCCGGTTTGCCGCATCATCCGCCTCAGGAAGCGATCCCTTCATGCTGCGAAAGATAATAAACGATCGCTTCACTTTCGGCTACAAAAAGAAATGATCGCTTCATTCTGTGCCGGGTTGGGCGGCGTCGAGCTCCTGGCGGTTGAACGGTGTCGTCGGTGCCATGGATGTCTTCCCTCGTTTCCTGTGGTCGGCGCTCGCTGCGCTATCGTCCGGTCATGCCGCCATCAGCGGACGCCCCAGCGGCGATGCAGCTCTGCCTGGTAGGCCACCATGCCGGCCTCCAGCCGCTGGACCTCCTCCGCATCACAGTCGAAATCCCGCATGACCCGGCGGATCGCACCGGTGACCCGGTTTACCCCGTCGTCCCCGAAGAGCACGCGGTAGATGCGCTCGCCGCCGGCTTCCGGCGGCCGTGAAAAACTGTCGCGGAACAGCCCGGCCAGCGAGCGCTTGACGCGATAGTGGGTGGACGAGGTCACGCCCTCGATGCGATTCAGCTCGAAGCCGCTGCCGTCTCGAGTGACGAGGTCAGTGCGCGCGGTGAAGGTGAACTCCACGGCAGTGCTGTCGAGGCAGCTACCGTAGTCATCCTCGTAGTTCACGAGGTAAGTGACGGCCGCCGCGCGCAGTGCCGACGGCGAAAGCAGTTCGTTGACGACAGCCGCGAAGGGCCGCTTGCCGGTGCCCGCCGCGGCGAGCGCGTCGAACATTGCCACCTGCTGCGCCATGAAGCCGAAGGCTGTACGGACACCGGCGAGGTAGGCGGCGTCGAGCTGGCGCAGAGCCGCGACATCGCGGTTGTACAGTGCGTTCAGGTAATCGTCGGCGCCGGTGTCGGCAAAGGGCCGGGCCGCGGCGACGCGCTCGTCAATCGCCTTGCGCACGCGGCGCAGTTCCCTGCGCTGCAGGTCACCGGGTGCGAAGAAGCGCGCCTCGATGGCTCGCAGCTGGGGCGTGCTGTCGGCCGAGTGGATCTCCGCCAGCAGCGGTGTCTCCAGCTCCGTTTGCAGCGACGCGAGCCATGCCCTGGCATCGTCGCGCAGCTCCGCGAGTGCCGCGCGCTCCAGCACCGCCCCGTAGCGTGCATCGACTTCGGCATACCACTCGACCCCTGATGCCAGCAGCGGCAGGGATGCGTCGCCCGCGGCCAGGGTCCGCTGTTTTGCTTTCTCCGTCTCCGCCCACGCTTCGGCGAGGGTTTCGAGGCGCTGCTCGAAGTGGCCCTTGGTAGCCCGGCACGCCGCCTCCAGCGCAGCGCTGCAGGCGTCGCGCTGCGGCCAGTCCGCCAGCCAGCCCGCCATGCTTTGGGCTGCCGCCGGTGTCGCAGCAGACGTCGCGAACGCCTCGGACGCACCCGGCAGCAGGGCGGCGAAGCGGCGGGTCGCCGCGGCGACGTCGACCTGTGGATCGACCCGGGCGCGCTCGTAGTATGCGGTGAGGCGAAGGAAATCGCCGGCGGCGCCTTCGAGGTCGGCGAGGGCGTCGAGATTGTGCTGGCGCGCGAGGGCCGACTGCAGCAGTTGCTGCGTTTCGCCGTCGAGCGCCGGGGCATCGTGCGCGGCGCCCAGCGCGTCGGCGAAGGCAAAGCGGTGCGGGATGCTGCGCACGGCACGAGCGTCTTCCAGGGCTACCGGGGCACCAGCGGCAGCGGCGGTGAGCAGGTCGTCCAGGCCGTCCCGCCAGCGCTGCATGACCTCGACCGTCATGGCGCGCAGGCGCGCGTCGCGGAACTCCCGGTAGTCGGTCAGGCGGGCGAGCTGGGTGATGATGCCGCCGCGGCGCCGGTTGCCGCGCTCGCCGCAGCGTCCCATGAGCGCGCGGTAATAGCGGTTCCGCTCCGCGGCGCCGATCTCCGCCCAGGGTTTGCCGAAGACCTCCCGCGCCGTTTCATCGCTCCACAGCGCGCTGCTGTCACCGCGGCCCCAGGCGTCGAGGGGAAGCGCCAGGCCCTTTGCTATCCACGACTCGAGCTGCGCGGGGCAGGCACCGGTCATGTCGGTCTCGGTCAGTACCGGCCGGTCGCGCAGGGTGTCGAGCTCCTCGTGCAGGCCGAGCACCGGGTGCGCCGATGCCGCCGGCGCAAGGACCGCGAACTCGCAGCCGCCGAGGGCGGCGATCGCGGCGTCCGCCCGCGGCGTCAACAGCAGCGACACCGTCGCGACCCCGCGCCCGCCATCGCCGGCCCGCAGCGCCAGGGTCCCGGCCTGGGGATAGCGCTCGCCGATCATCACGGTCTCCGGCGGGTAGCCGCGAGGCGACGCGTGACCGCGGCTGTTCAAGGCCGCCTCAAAGAGCAGCGTCGCGGTTGATGGCGCATCGTCCGCGCCATTGAAGTCCAGTCGCAGTGGAAAGTCGCGCCCGGCGCAGCTGGCCATCCCGTGCCAGGTCCCTTTCGGTTGGGCAAAGGCGGGCAGCGCTATCTTCGGAGCGGGGTCCGCATGGGCAGCCTTGTCTTCGCCACCGCAGGCCGTGAGCGCTACCGTCATCAGAACGGTAGCGACTGCTGGAAGGAGACGTGGCATCGGGACCGGCTCCGCCGCTGGACAGAGGCTCAGACTAGCAGGTTTATGTGCTGTGATGGCCCGCGTGTTTTGTTCATGATTTTGTGGGGTGGCTCGCGCCACGGTGAATGCTTCTCCAGTGACCGCAGAGACCCTTTCCCGTGAGTAGGCGAGTCGGCCCCTTCATTCGCTAGCCTCGAAGCTGATTTGAAGCTTCGGAAACTTATCGGCGAGCAGTTTCGCTGCCTCTAGCGTTCTGGTGCCCCACTGATTGACCAGCACGTAGGTGCGACCATCGATCGCGAAGACTTCGCCCTCGTTACAGAAAAAGCGTTTGGCTCTCGGCACCCTGCCGCCAGTGTCCCCTTGCATTAGGGCTTCGTATGCCTGGTCAGACGTGAGTTCGCCGTCAAGCTCTTCGAACAGACTGTTCTTCCGCCAGGGGATTGCATCCCTGAGCTGCTGCGGCGAGATACCATTGGCGATCGCTGCAGCAATCAGGCGAAACATCATCCAGCGCTTGCTCTGCGCGTGGAATCGCTCGCCGGCTACCTCGACATCGTATTTCGTGAAGTCACGCGAACTTTTTCGTGACTCCCGCTCCTTCTGCTTCTTTTCGCGGATGCGGACCTGGTAGTCAGCAACCTCCGGAATGGGAATGACCGTCTGCACGTCGAGGAAGGTCTGATCGCCATGGACGTACGGATGCATACGTACGCAGCGAATATCGAGCCCGAAGTCGTTCAGCCACATCACCGATGTTGTCAGCTCCCTGGAAAACTCGGCGGAAGCAAGCACTATCTTTACCTCCTGCCCGAATTGCTCATCGTCCGCTTCACTCCAGTCGAGGAACTCCAGCAAAGCTCCCGACGCATCCTGGTCAATGTCGTTGTCGTCAAGGTAGTGCTGGAAGATGTTTACCAGTCTGTCGAAAGTGAGCGTTGAGATCATGGCGGCATACCGCAGTGCCTGAAGTTCCATGTGGCCGCCGTCCTCGGTGCGCTTCAGCTCGATGACGACGAGGTTGGCATCCTTGTCGACGCCCAGAAGATCGATACGGCGGCGGCTGTCCTCCCAGTCGCCGAATTCCTCTGCGACTACGAGCGTGCCGGGAGCGATGATGTCTATCTGTGACTTGAGCAAGGACTGCAGATCCTGGCGCTCCCGCAATCCCTGCCGTGAGAACGACGTTCGCTCTACCGGTACGACCTTCGACCCATCGATACGAAAAATAGCCACCAATGAACTCCTTCCAATCAGGGCACGGACGTCGCGTAGGCCCGCAGCCGCTCCTCACAGGCCTCCCAGTCTCCGACGTGCGCCCGCATCAGGCTCTTCCACAGCCTGCCATGGTTCGGCACATCAAAGTGCAGCAGCTCGTGCACGATGACGTAGTCCCACAGCTGCTCATCGAGCGCCAGCAGTTCGCGGTTGAAGGTGAGGATGCCGTTGGTCGAGCAGGATGCCCACTTGGTGCGCATCTTGCGAAGATAAACGCCACTGACAGTCACGCCGAGGGTCGACGCCCACTGGCCGACACGGGCCCGAAAAGCGGCTCTGGCTTCCGCTGTGCGGTCAGGTGCTGGCATGGGCTCAGACCCTCGCCGCGCGTTCGAGCAGGGAGAAGAGCCGGTCGACGATTGCCACCACGGCGTCGATATCGTCAGCCTCCGCCACCAGCGCGAAGGTGACCTTCTGGCGCAGCTCGCGCAGGGCGGCCTCGCTGGTCCGCCAGTTGGGGAAGGCGATGAAGGCTGCCTTGATCTGGCGGCTGACATCCTCGGCGTTGTCGATGCCCTCATCGAGCAACGTCCGGTAGACGAAGTACGTGAGGCCATCAAAGCCCTTCTGGGTCTGCTCCACCTTGCGCTGCTCGTTCTTCTCTACCTCGCGTAGCAGCTCTTCGAGGGCTTCCTGCGTCGAAGCCTGCCGGTCCTCGAAGCCCTGCAGCACGACCTGAGCGCGCTCGGCCATGGCGATCAGGTAGGGATCGTCGCTCTCGTCCTCGGCGGCTTTCTCAATGCTTTTCACCAGGTTGATGACCTTGGTGCCGTCGCCGCCCTGCTCGGCCTTGACGGTCTCGATCGTATTCCCGTCGATCTGCACGAGGTCGCTCAGCTCACCGACGCCGTAGGTGCCGATTTGCTCCCGGACGAGGTTGTCCGTCTTCCGCTGGAAGTCGCGGTCGACATACACCGTTTTCGTGTAGGCCTTGCGCACCACGCTGAAGATTGACGCGAGGGTGCCGTAGTCCTCGATGAAGGGCCTCAGGAAGGCGTCCGGTGAGATGATCTCGTAGAGCATCTCGATTTCCTTGAACTCGCGGAAGAAGGCCTTGCGCCGCTCCGCGTCCCGGAAATGCTCGATGAGGTTCTCCACGTCCCGGTCGTTGAAGTGCTGGCTGATCAGCGCCAGGTATTGCGGTGCTTCCGACTCTATCTTGGCCTGGAACAGCGTCTTCAGCAGCGCCAGGTCCTTGACGATGGCGTTGACCTCTTCGCTGTCGAAGGCGAGGGCCTTTTCCAGCTTGTCGAAGATGCCCACGAAGTCGAGCACAAAGCCGTGCGGCTTTACCATCTCCTCGGCTTCGTTCTCGTAGGGTCGGTTCACCCGGGCGATGGCCTGCAGCAGCGTGTGGTCCCGCATGGGCTTGTCGAGATACATGGCGTAGAGCACCGGTGCGTCGAAGCCGGTAAGGAGCTTTTCGGTGACGATCAGTATCCTGGGTAGCTGCTCCAGCTTGCCGAAGCTCTTGCGGAGCTGCCGCTCCCGCTTCGGGTCCAGGTGGAACTCCTTGAGCAGAGCGGAGTCGTTGTTGTTGCCGGTGTAGACAACCGCGGAGTATTCGGGCGGCAGGAACTGGTCCAGCGCGTGCTTGTAGTGGGCGCAAGCTTCGCGATCGACACCCACCAGAAACGCCTTGTAGCCCAGCGGCTCGACATTCTCGCGGTAGTGGCGGGCCACGAACTCGGCGACCCGGCGGATACGCTCCTCACCCTTGAGAAAGTTCTTCAGGTTCACCGCGCGCTCGAGAATCTTGTTCAGCTCCTCGATGTCGGCCACGCCCTCGCTCTCGGCCAGCGACAGGAACTCCTGGTCCAGCGTCTCGTGGGGCACCAGCATCTCATTGGGCGCGAGCTGGTAGTAGAGCGGCAGCGTGGTGCCATCCTCGATGCTGTCGGCAATGGAATACTTGTGAAGGTAGCCCTGGTCGTCCTCGCAGCCGAAGGTCTTGAAGGTGCCCTTGCCGTAGGCCGTCTTGTCCACCGGCGTGCCCGTGAAACCGATATAGGTGGCGTTCGGCAGGCCGGCCATGAGGAAGTTGCCGAGGTCGCCGCCGGTGGTGCGGTGGGCTTCGTCGATGAGCACGTAGATGTTCGAGCGGGTGTTCAGGTCTGCCGGCATGTCGCGGAACTTGTGGATCATGGTGACGATGATGCCGCGGTAGTCGTCGCGGAGGAGCTGGTTGAGCCGCCTGATGCTGCTGGCGTGCTCCAGGTTGCCGAGACCCAGCGCCGCAAGGTTCTTCAGCATCTGGTCTTCCAGCTCGTTGCGGTCGATCATCAGCAGCACCGTTGGCTTGTCTGCCTCTGGCGCACGAAAGAGCCGTTCGGCCGCCTTGATCATGGTGAAGGTCTTGCCGCTGCCCTGGGTGTGCCAGATGAGCCCGCGCGCCCGGTCGGGCTGCAGCGCGCGCTCCACCACCGCATCCACGGCACCGGTCTGGTGCTGGCGCAGGACGTACTTGTTGAGTTCCTCGTCCTTCTCGGCAAAGACGATATAGTCCTTGAGGAACGCGAGCACCTGTGGGATGGCGCAGAAGCTCTTCACCTTCGCCTCAAGCTTGCCGACATCCTCATGCTTCCAGTTGAAGATGTTCCGCCGCACCGTGTTCCAGGTCACGCCGTAAGAAAAGCCGATGGCATCCGTGGCGGTAAACAGCTGCTGCGGCACCAACAGCTCCGGCGTCTCGCGGTGGTAACGGCGGATCTGGTCCACACCCAGAGCAATCGCCTCGTTCTTGCTGGCGTTCTTGCACTCGATAACCAGCACGGGGATGCCGTTGATGAGGAAAACGACATCCTCCCGCGTGCCGTAGTGACCGTTATGGAAGGCCCACTCCTCGGTGACCTCGTAGACGTTGCGCGACGGGTCGTCGTAATCGATCAGGATCAGGTCGCGCTCACGGTTCTCCTCCTGGTCGAAGAACTTGCCCTGATTTCGCAGGTGCTCGACGAACTCCCGGTTCCCGTAGATGTCGGCATGAAGATGGAGGAACTGTCCGAGCAGGGCGCCCTCCGCCTCGGCATAGCACGGGTTGAATTGCCGCACCTTGGAGTCGAGGAGATCGTCGAAGAAGAGGGATCGGTTCTTGGCGCGGTCGGCGGGTGGAACGTCGGAATCAAAGCCGCGCCGCTGCTCGGCTTCCTCGCGGGACACAATCGTCCATCCGATGGCCTCGGCGTATTCGAGGATCCGGGCTTGGACGGTTTTGTGTTCTCCTGGTTTGGGCATGGTGGCTAAAGGAACGGGCAGGGATTGCGTGCTGGAGTTAGTATTGTTGAAAACCGCTCGGCTCGAGTGACGCCTACACGAAGAGACAAGCGAGCCTGAGCTTCTGTCCGCTCATCAGCGTTCTGGCGAAGAATGCGCCCTTGGAATGCGCCTTCGTAGATTATGACCTCTGTAAACTGTTTCCCTTTGGATTTGTGGATCGTCATCACATGAATACCCCGATACTCGCGTTTCGAAGCAGCAAAATGCTCTTGAACCAATGCGCCGGAAACAGCCACGCCCGCGCCTTGGTAGCTTCCTTGGGTTCGCCAAATCTCAGCTAACTGAGAGCGAAGCTGGGTCCCACGATTTAAGAACTTGAGAAAGCGCGCATCCTCTGCAACCGCGCGTAGTTCTGGGGCCTTAGCGTTTTCTAAGAGTTTTCGAACAAGCATCCAATCCGCTCCTGGATCACCGCAAAGATCCAAATCAATACGAGCATTTGCAATCTCCAGGCATTCATGAGCTAGAGCTTTGCGCCTAGATCCCCGGATTTTCCCGGTCTCAAGGTAGGAATCCAGACTTTCCGCCAGAGCCAATTGCGGCTGACTAGGCTTAGCTCCGCCCTTTCGGCCTCTCATGTGGCTTGAAAGATTGTTGATGAGTCTTTGAGCGATCTCCACCGGCGTAGAGGCACCTGCTAAAACTCCCGCAATCGCTTCAGCCGCTAGCGCCGGCCCTGCAGCATCGAGCGCGGCCTCGTTCTCGATCGCCGGAATCTTCTTCTTGTCTTGTAGGATCTGAGTGGATGCTAGGTAGTCTGATACATCGAGCATCATTTGCCGAGTCGGAACCAAGACGCCAATAGACCAATCTGAAACTTCTGCATCAAGGATCGCCTTGCGTCTTTGCAAGACTTCAATCTTGAGATGGAGATGAACAGCAGGTGCTTTTCGCGGAGGATATCTTTTTACTGAAACTTCGGAGTAGTTCTTGCCCTTGTTTGCACCCTTTAGGAGATCATTTCCGTATTTGCAAATGTCGGTTCCGCTGCTCCGATGATTCGTGGTGCTGAAATCGAACTCAGACGGACGGAATTGAGCTATGAACTCTGGGATTCGAGTTGGGCTGGCACCGCGAAATTCATAGATGCGTTGCTCTGGGTCAGCGAGTGCGACAAGGCGGCAATCTTGGCCAAGAGCCTGTATTAGGTCCCATTCCTTAGAATCAGTGTCCTGAAACTCGTCTAGGATAATGAGCGGATATTTGCGGCTAACTAGTTCTCGAACCTTGGAGCTCCGATTCAGCAATTCAGATGCGCAGGAAGCAAACAAATCAAAGTCAAGGCGTCCTTCTTCTTCAAAGAGTCTTCTTTTCTCCTGCGCCTTCTCACTGTCCCCCTCGATTGAGGACAAGAGCGCAGCCGAGTCTGGGGGTGGGAGCAATTTGATCGGAGCTGCTGAAGTCAAAAAATAGCCGTGGCTTCTCAGGATCGCCCAAGCGAATCCATGGTAGGTGCTGATCTCAAGTTCGCTTCGACTCTCACACTTCAACAATGCGGCAGCATGCTCCTCAACTCTGGAGATAGTTGCTCTCGCGAAACTTAAGAAAAGGACTCGCTGTCCTGTATGGAGCACACCTTTGGAAATCTCATTTTCGGCCTTTAGGAGCGAAATCGTGGTCTTTCCACTTCCGGGCCCGCCGAGGCACAGCACATGGCCCGTGCTGGCCATGAGCGATCTGTTCTCGTCTGTCCATTCAATCTCCATTCCTTCGCTTCCACCATTTACTGTGTTGTGGGATCTCCAGTGTTGTCCAAGCCAAATTCCCCGGGTCCAGTGGCGGGTTCGGCGGTTTCGCCATCTCCAGCGTCAGTATCTGCTTCCGCCGCTTCAGGCTCTGGTGGCGGTGGGGTGCAATGTGCCCTAATTGCCTCGATCGTGGTAACGAGAAACGGCGGAAGCTCAGCTTCACTGCACATTCCCACAAGAGTGGCGGCTTCGCTGGCACCCTTGTTGTTCTTTAGAAATTTGCCGAGCGCCGTCTTCAGTGCCTCGATGTCCATTCCGTCCGTTGGCGCTTCAGCTGTAAGCGTACGGCAAACCCATCTTGCCGCGCGGGCATGAGTCGCTAATTTGGTG